>CAZKZP010000010.1:64611-79555 GCA_964557295.1 uncultured Chromatiales bacterium
GGGGCAAGACCGGCTGGAGTTTCCTGTTGCTGCGTTCGTTCGATATCTGGGATTTTCCCAAAGGCGGCATCGAAGAAGGCGAGGACCCGCTGCAGGCGGCCATCCGCGAGGTCGAGGAAGAGACCACGATCACCGACCTCGAATTCCTGTGGGGCTACGACCACGTCGACACCCATCCCTATCGCGGCGGCAGCAAGATCGCCCGCTATTACGTCGCCCTCACCCACCGGGATGAGATTTCGCTTCCGATCAATCCCCAATTAGGCCGGGCGGAACACGAGGAATATCGCTGGCTTGATTTTCATGAGGCCTACCCCATCCTCACCACGCGCGTGCGGCGTGTGCTGAGATGGGCACGGGGAGTGATTGAGGGGATACCGGAATAGCTCGGGCGCGGCTTACGTGATTCTCAGTAGGAACAAGCTTTAGCTTGCGATCGATGAATCGTTGATCGCCATCTGAAGATGGCTCCTACAGAATCTGGCGGCGGGTAGATCCGCCATGGAATGGATCAGAGATCCTGTCAGCCCTTGTAGCGCTGCATCACTAGGGTCGCATTGGTGCCGCCGAAACCGAAGCTGTTGCTCATCACGGTATTGAGCTGTACATCCTCGCGGGTCTCGCGCACGATCGGCATGCCTTCGGCCTCGGGGTCCAGGTTCTGGATATTGGCCGAGGCCGTGATGAAACCTTCCTGCATCATCAGCAGCGAATAGATCGCCTCGTTGGAACCGGCCGCGCCCAAGGCATGGCCGGTGAGCGATTTGGTCGAGCTGATCGGCGGGGCCTGGTCGCCGAATACCGCCTTCACGGCCTGGAGTTCCTTGATGTCGCCCACCGGCGTACTGGTGCCGTGGGCATTGATGTAATCGACCGGGCCCTGCACCGTGGCCAGCGCCTGCTGCATGCAGCGCAGCGCGCCCTCGCCGGAGGGCGCGACCATGTCGTAACCGTCGGAGGTCGCGCCATAGCCCACCACTTCGGCATAGATCTTGGCGCCGCGCGCCAGGGCATGCTCCAGCTCTTCCAGGACCACCACGCTGCCGCCGCCGGAGATGACGAAGCCGTCACGGTCGGCGTCATAGGCGCGCGAGGCGTGCTGCGGATCATCGTTATACTTGGATGACAGCGCGCCCATGGCATCGAACAGCAGTGTCATGGTCCAGTGCAACTCCTCGCCGCCGCCGGCGAAGACGATGTCCTGCTTGCCCATCTGGATCAGCTCATAGCCGTTGCCGATGCAATGCGCGCTGGTGGCGCATGCCGAGCTGATGGAATAGTTGACGCCCTTGATCTTGAAGGCGGTGCTGAGACAGGCGGAATTGGTGCTCGACATGGTGCGCGGCACCATGTAGGGGCCGACGCGGCGGATGCCCTTCTCGCGCAGGGTGTCGGTGGCCAGCAGCAGGTTCGAGGTCGACGGTCCGCCGGAGCCGACGATCAACCCGGCGCGGGGATTGGAGACTTGTTCTTCGCTCAGGGCGGCGTCTTCCACCGCCTCGCGCATGGCGATGTAGTTATAGGCGGCGCCATCGCCCATGAAGCGGCGCAGCTTGCGATCGATCAGCGCATCGCAATCGATGTTCAAGGCCCCGTGCACATGGGAACGGAACCCGAGATCGGCGTATTCCTGACAAAACACAATTCCGGAACGGCCCTGGCGCAGAGACTCGGTGACTTCTTGCTTATTGTTTCCGATGCTGGAAACAATGCCCATGCCGGTGATAACGACTCGTCTCAAAATCTTTCCTCTTAGAATTCGTCGGTTTTGGTGAACAGACCCACGCGCAGATCATTGGCGGCGTAGATTTCACGCCCATCGACTTCCATGCGCGCGTCCGCGATACCCATGACGAGCTTGCGCATGATCGTACGCTTAATATTTATATAATAGGTGATTTTCTTGCAATTGGGAGTGACCTGGCCGGTAAAACGCACCTCGCCGGCCCCCAAGGCGCGGCCGCGGCCCGGACCGCCCAGCCAGCCCAGATAGAAACCCACCATTTGCCACATCGCGTCCAGCCCCAGACAGCCCGGCATGACGGGATCCCCCTGGAAATGGCAGCCGAAGAACCACAGGTCGGGCGTGATATCCAACTCAGCGATGATCTGTCCCTTGCCATGCTCGCCACCTACCTCGCTGATGTGCGTGATGCGGTCGAACATCAACATGGGCGGCAAGGGAAGCTGGGCATTGCCGGGACCGAACAACTCACCACGCCCGCATTGCAACAGCTCTTCGCGGGTAAAACTCGATTTTTTTGTCATATCGTATGGACACCAAGGCGCTGGATCGTCGCGCTGCGACAGATACCTGTGAAAAAATACCGGGCGATTATACTGCAAATGCGGCAGATAGCCTAATCAGGCATCTCGCCGCGTCTAAAACTTGCTTAACCGACGCAATTGATTGGATTTCCGGCCAGATAGGCCCGGAGATTCCCCACCAGTCCATCGAGCAGGCGCTGACGAGATTCGCGGCTGGCCCAGGCCACATGGGGAGTGACGATCAGATTGGGCAAGTCAGACTGCAACAGCGGAGTACCGGCCGCCGGCGGCTCCACCGTCAACACATCGACCCCGGCCCCGCCCAGGCGGCCACTCCGCAAGGCCGCGAGCAGCGCGTCCTCATCCACGATGCCGCCCCGGGCGGTATTGATCAGATAGGCTCCGGGTTTGAGCAAGGCGAGCTCGGCCGCCCCGATCAGGCCGCGCGTCTCGGGCGTCAACGGGCAATGCAGGCTCAACACATCCACCTGCGGCAACAACTCCGCCAAGGGAATCCGGCCGGGCTGCGGCGCGCCGCCCGGACGCTGCGCCACCCGCACGCGCATGCCGAAGACTTCGGCCACCTTGGCCACCGCCTGCCCGAGTTCGCCGAAGCCGACGATGCCCAGCGTCTTGCCGCTCAACTCCTGGATCGGGAAGTCCAGCAGGCAGAACTGCCGGCTGCGTTGCCAACGGCCATCGCGCGCCGCCGCTTGATACTCCGGCAGGCTTCGCAGCAAGGACAACAACAGGGCGAAGACGTGCTGCACCACCGAGGGCGTGGAGTACCCGCGCACATTGCAGACGGTGATGCCGCGCTTGGCCGCCGCAGCCAGCTCGACGTTATTGGTGCCGGTGGCGGCCACCAGGATCAACTGGAGTGCGCGCGCCTGCGAGAAATGCGCCTCGCCCAAGGCCACCTTGTTGCTAATGACGAACTCGGCCTCACGAATCCGCGCCGCGGTCTGCTCTGGCAAGGTGTAATCATGAAACCGCCAGTCGATCGGCAAGGATTTCAGCCCAGACAGATCGACATCACCGCGATCCAGGCTTTCGAGATCCAGAAATACTCCGCGCATGCACACCCCACTGTGTTAGGAAGCTGATCACCCTTCAACGCGACTACCGATCCGCGCGGTCACAGCCGCGCCCGCACGATCTCGGCCACTTCATCGTCATTCAAGACGATCGGATTGGTCTTCATGCTGCTGCCGCGGCAATTGGCCACGATGCGCGCAATGTCTCCTTCCCGAACGCCGAATTCTGCAAGCCGCGGCATGCGCATGCGCACGGTCAGCTCTTCGAGGTACGCCACCAAGGCTGCGTGCGCGTCCGCTTCATCGGCATAGGCGCTACGCGTGAGCAAACTCGCCACCCGCGCATATTTCTGCAAGGCAGGATGCGTCGGCTCGCGCGCTTGCAACGCGCGGATATTGACCTCGGTGGCCTTGGCCAGCACCGTACCGCACGCCACGCCATGCGATATCGGGAAAAATGCCCCCAAGGGTGAGGCCAAGCCGTGCACCGAACCCAAGCCCACCTGCGCCAGCGTAATCCCAGACAGCAAGGCCGCGTAGGCCATGCGATCCTGCGCGGCCTCGGCCGGCGCACCCTGTTGATACCAGGACAACAATCCATCACGCGCGGCCTCCAGGCCGCTCCACGCCAGGGCATCCATCATTGGATTGGCCCGCAGCGAGACATAGGATTCAAGCAGTTGCGTGAGCGCATCCATGCCATTGGCGGCGATCAGCTCGGGCGGACAGCTCGCCAGCAAGGTCGGATCGATCAAGGCATACTCGGCGATCAATTGGTCATCACGAAACGATTTTTTGAAACCCGCCGCGCCGTGCACGCTCAGCACCGCGTTCTTGGTGACCTCGCTGCCGGTGCCCGCGGTGGTCGGCACCGCGATCAACGGCACGGCCGGTCCGCGATAGGGGTGCTGCGGACCGACGCCCTCCAGGTGATCCATCACCGAATTCCCCGGCCGCAGCAGTCCCGCGATGGCCTTGGCGGCATCGAGCACGCTACCGCCGCCGATGCCGACCACAACTGCGAAAGCATGCGCCTTGAGCTGCGCCACCGCATCATCCACCAACTGCGGCGAGGGTTCATCGGTCACGTGAAAGATCGTGTAGGCGATGCCCTGCTGGCTCAAGGCATCCTTCAACCATTGCGCATGCGGAGACTGCGCGAATGACGCCCGCCCCAGCACCAGCAGCACCTGCTGGCCGTAGCCGTGCACGATTTGCGGCAACAGCGTGAACGACCCGCGGCCAAAATGCAGGCGCGGCAGGCGCGCCACGACGAAACTGCCGATCGGTATCATCATTTATCCTCAAGCGATAGCAAGGTGGTATTGCCCCCAATGGCGGCGATATTGTTGCTGATGCTGCGCTCGGATGCAAAACGATACAGATAATGCGGGCCGCCCGCCTTGAATCCCGTGCCGGACATGCCTTCGCCGCCGAACGGCTGCACCCCGACCACGGCGCCGACCATGTCGCGATTGATGTAGATATTACCCACGCGCACCTTACCGCAGATATAGTCGATGCGCTGCTCGAGGCGGCTGTGGATGCCGAGGGTGAGCCCGTAACCGGTGCCGTTGATCTCGGCGATCACGCGATCGAGCTGATTGGTATCATAACGGATGACGTGCAACACCGGCCCGAACACCTCGTGGTGGAGTTCGGTGAGCGCATCGAGCTCGATCAAGGTCGGGGCGATGAAATAGCCCGCGCGCGTCGGCGCCGGCAGCGGTGTTTGATACAGCACCTTGCCATGCGCGACAAACCGCTCGATGTGCAGCGTGAGCTTGTCCACCGCATCCTCATCGATCACCGGGCCCACGTCGGTGGCCAGATCGCGCGGATCGCCGACCTGCAACTCCGCCATCGCGCCTTGCAGCATACTGATGATCTTGTCGCTCACCTCGCGTTGCAGATACAGCACCCGCAGCGCGGAACAGCGCTGACCCGCGCTGTTGAAGGCCGAACGCAAGGCATCGCGCACCACCTGCTCCGGCAGCGCGGAACTGTCGACGATCATCGCGTTCTGTCCGCCGGTCTCGGCGATCAGCGGCACGATCGCGCCCGCGCGCGCGGCCAGCAGCCGATTGATATGCAAGGCCGTTTGGGTCGAGCCGGTGAAGGCCACGCCGGCGATGCGCTCATCCTGCAATACATACTGCGACAGCACACTGCCGCCGCAGGGAAGGAATTGCAACACATCGGCGGGGATGCCCGCATGATGCAGCAATGCCACCGCGCGGTGGGCGATCAGCGGCGTCTGGTGCGAGGGCTTGGCGATCACGCAATTGCCCGCCGCCAGCGCCGCAGCGATCTGGCCGACGAAAATCGCCAGCGGGAAGTTCCAGGGACTGATGCAGACAAACACGCCACGCCCATGCCAAAGCATTTGATTGCTCTCGCCGGTCGGCCCTGGCAGGGTCAGCGGCGCGGTGAAGGTTGCGCGCGCCTGGGCGGCGTAGTAACGGCAGAAGTCGACCGCCTCGCGCAGTTCCGCGATGGCGTCCGGCAGGGTTTTTCCGGCCTCGCGCATGATCAGTGCCAGCAACTCGGCGTGATGCGCTTCGAACACGGCCGCCGCCTGCTCCAGCAACACCGCGCGCATGTCCGCCGTGGTGAGACTCCAACGCGTGAATGCCGCCACGCCGTTGTCCACGGCTTGACGGGCAAGGCGTTCATCGGCCTCGATGACACTGCCGATCACCTCGCGCGTGCGCCAGGGCGCGGCGATGTCGCGCGCCGGTCCGACGGGATTCGCACCGGCCACGCACGGCGCGGCGTGATAAGGCTCCCGCGCCGCGGCGATCTCCGACAGCAGGCGCTGGCGCGTGTATTCATCGCTCAAATTGATGCCCAGGGAGTTCAGTCGCTCCGAACCGTATAGCCGCGCCGGCAATGGAATGCGCGAATTCCTCTTCTGCGGCAATGCCGCCAGCTGCGCCACCGGATCGGCGATGATCGCCGCCACCGTTTGCTGCTCGTCCCAGACACGATTGATGAACGAGGTGTTCGCACCGTTTTCCAGCAGTCGCCGCACGAGGTACGGCAACAGCGTGTCATAGCCGCCGACCGGCGCGTACACGCGGCAGACCAGATCAGGATGTGTTTCGCGCACGATGTGATACAGAGGCTCACCCATGCCGTGCAGACGCTGAAATTCAAAATCGCGATCGCCGCTTGCCAAGGTGAGCAAGGCCGCGATGGTCTGCGCATTGTTCGTGGCGAACTGGGGATAGATGACCTCGGCAGCGGCCAGGATCTTCCGGGCGCATGCGAGATACGACACATCCGTGGCGCACTTGCGCGTGTAAACGGGATAGCCGGGATAGCCGCCTTGTTGAGCGCGCTTGATCTCGCTGTCCCAGTACGCGCCCTTGACCAGCCGCACCGGGATGCGCCGTCCGCCCCGGCGGCCCAGCGCGATCAGCCAGTCGACTACCGCCCGCGCGCGGGTTTGATAGGCCTGCACCGCCAGCCCCAGTCCCGCCCAATCACCCAGAGAGACATCCTCGTAGACCGACTGGAACACGTCGAGCGACAAGGTAAGCCGTTCGCACTCCTCGGCGTCGAGCGTCATGGTGATGCCGGCGAGCTTAGCGTGCTGCGCCAGGATCAACACCCGCGTGGACAGTTCATGCATCACACTGGCGCGCTGCGAAAATTCGTAGCGCGGATGCAGCGCGGAGAGCTTGACCGAGATGCCATGCCGGGCATACAGCGGTTGCGCGTCATCGGCATCCTTGGAGATGCGCGCAATGGCATCGAGATAGGCGGCGAAATACCGCTCGACATCCGCTTCGGTCAGCGCCGCCTCGCCCAACATATCAAAAGAGTAGCGCTGCGCATCAGCGGATACCGCCGCGCGGTGCAGCGCCTTGCCGATGGTCTCCCCCATCACAAACTGCCGGCCCAGAATCCGCACCGCCTGCTGCATGGCGCGCCGCACCACCGGCTCGCCGAGCCGCCCGACCAGCCGGCGCAGCGCGCCGGGCGCGTCCGCATACACCCGCTCGGACAGCGGCACCATCTTGCCCGTGAGCATCAAGCCCCAGGTCGCGGCATTGACCAGCAGCGAATCGCTTTTCCCTTGATGCTGCTGCCAGTCGCCGCGCGCGATGCAATCCTGGATCAGCCGATCAGAGGTGGCCGCATCCGGGATGCGCAACAACGATTCGGCGAGACACATCAAGATCACGCCTTCATCGGTTGTGAGACTGTATTCCTGCAGAAAGGACTCGATGCTGCCCGAGGCAACGCCTTGTGCGCGCAACCGCTCCACCCACGCGGCGGCGCGCGCGCGGATCTGCCGCGTCGCGGCTTCCGGCAACGCTGCTTCGGTGAGCAGCGCTTGCGCCAGCGCGTCTTCGTCCGGCATGTAGTCCCGGTCGATCGCGGCGCGCAAGCGCTGCAAGGCAAGGTGGTCAGGAGTTTTACTATCGTTCATGTCGCACGCCTTTCCCGATGATGGATCGCCGCGGCCATGGCCGCGCGCCTTGGACGGCAAAAATGCTCAACACGGATAAATATGGACGCGCCGGGTGTGGGCTGCAAGGGGCCTGCGCCGCCCCCGCGTATCAAATCTTGAACTTGTTGACCTCGTCATTGAGCTTGGCGGACATCTGCGCGACTTCCAGCGCGATCTCCGAGATCTGCGCCGCCCGGTCCGAGGCCTGATCGGTGATTCCGGCGACATGCTTCACTTCACTCGTGATGTGATCCGAGGTCACGGACTGCTGCTCCGCGGAGGATGAGACTTGCTGAATCAGCTGATCGAATCTGCCGACATGCGTGATGATCTCCTCCAAGGCGGTGCGCAATTTCTCGGTTAGCTCCGCGCCTTGCGCCACCACGGTCTTTTCCTTGGAAAGGCTGCTCAGCGCGATCCGCGCGTCATCCTGAACACCCTTGACGATTTCGGCCACACTCTTGGTGGCTGAGGCGGTTTGCCCCGCCAGCGTGCGCACCTCATCGGCCACGACCGAGAACCCTCGGCCATGCTCACCGGCGCGCGCCGCCTCGATCGAGGCGTTCAGCGCCAGCAGATTGGTTTGATTGGCGATGGAATCGATCAGCGACAACACCTCACCGATGCCCTTGGCCTTATCGATAAGATTGCTGACCACGGTGCTCGAATGCGAGCTGACATCGGAAATGCTCCGGATTCCATCGATCGCCGCTTTCGCGACATCGCCGCCCTGCCTGGCCACCACGCTGACATCCTTGGCGGCATCCGCCATCGTCACCGTGACTGTCGCCACTTCGCGGCTCGACGCGGCCATCTCGAGCGTCGCCGCGGCCACAGTCTTCATCTTCTCGCTCTGTTCCAGCGCACCATGCTTGATTTCATTCGAGCTGGTCGACATCTCCTCCGAGGCCACGGCGAGCGTCGTCGCGTTGGTCTGCATTTGCGACATGATCCCGCGGAACCGCGATGAAAAATTGTTGAATCCATGGGCAAGATCCTGGATCTCGTCATCACCCTTGGTCTGCAGCGTGACGGTGAGATCGCCGTTCGACATCCGCTTGAGCGCGGCGAGCATTCGCTGGATGTGATTGACGACCAGGTAATTGATGATCAAGAAAATCGAAACGATAATCACCAAACTGACGATCATCTTGGCCAGACTCATCAGGATCATGTTGTGCTTGATCTCCTGATTGACGTTGGCGATGGAAAACTCCATGTGAATGGCACCCAGCACATCCCCCTCCTTGGCGCCGAGATGACACCCGGAGGCCTCGCTGCATCCCGCGGCGCGCACCTTGAAGGGCGAGATCACCTTCATGCGGTCGCCTTCGATCAGCGTCACCTTCTCACCGTTTTCGAGAATCTTGTGCTCAGACTCGTTGCGCGGTACTTCGCGTTCGTCGGTGACCATGGTGCGCAGCGTCGCGATCTTGCTTTCGGAATCCTTTATCAGCCGATTGAGATCGTTGATTTCATCCTGCAAATCGGAGCGCTCATCCTTGTCCTTGGTGTTGGCCAGCTCTTCTTCGAGATCCGCGATATCCTGCTTGAACCGGCCGATGGCATCGAGCTCGCGCGGAATATCCGTGCGTTCACGCTCGGCCATGAACAACTGATTCACCAACGGTGAGCGAATGACCCGCACCTCCTCCAGCCCCGGAATCTCCTTACTCAAATCCTCGAACATGGCGAAACGCGCCGGCATCTTGCCCTCGCGCATCAAGGTATTGAGGCCGATACGCACGGATTCGCCCACAAAAAAGGTCCAGCGGTCGATCTCATTCAACGTGACCTGCTTCGACTCTTTGGCGGTAAACCACAGATCAAAAATCAGCACTGGGGTCCAGACCAGCACTATCGCGATCAGAAGTTTTTTATTGAGCTTGCCGATGTTGAATGTGGTCGAACTCATACTCACCACTCACCAGTGATAAATTTCCATAGCTGCCGCAACCGTCAGTGCTTTCCATCCAGCTCATAGAAGGTATGGAAGGCGCGCACATTGTTTTTCAGCAGGGCCTGCACATCATCGGTATATTTTGGATCCACGGATGACTTGAACGGCGTATCCGGATGACCGTGGCATTTCTTGCAGACGCCGGGATCGAGTGACCCGTAGATTTGCCCGGCCGCTTGCACTTCAGCCCGCGTGAATTCCAGGCGTTTTTCTTTATGGATATTTCGGAATTCCGACCCAGGTCCATGGCACATTTCGCAACCGATACCTTTCATTTCCGGCGTCGCCGAAATGCTTACGAAGCCACCTTCCTTCTTGTAACCGGTGGTGTGGCATTTAAGGCATTTTTCATCGGTGGTGTAATCCTTGTCCGGATCGAGATTGGCCTTCTTTTTGGCCCCTACACGCTTGCCCGGCTGTAGCAATTCGAAGGCGCTGGCGTGCTTACTTTTCTGCCAATCGGAAAACTCATCCTTGTGGCAATTGCTGCACCCGCTCGTGCCCACATAACTCGGCGATGCAACCACCACTGACGTTGCAATTCCCAACATGAGAGAGACAATAATTTTTTTTATCATGACCATTTCCCGCCTGTTCGATCGCGTAAAAATCACTTCCGATTTCACCACTTGTAACCGATAGCCGCATACAGAGCGTGGAGCGTATAATCTTCCGCCTCACCTCGCAGCAGCAATACGCTGCCGGTGCTGGCATCCGCCGCCGTGTAACCCTCGTTCAGAAAATCCACCTCATCATATTTTTCGTACCTATAACCCAGGCCTAGGACGAGCGATTCGGTCATGTCATACGCTCCGGAGAGCTCCATGCTGGTGCGGTTCGTCTCCGCTTGCTTCATGGGGGTGGTCAATCTTGTAGCGGGGGCCAGGATGTAATCGATATCATACGTACCCGCCACGCGACTGATATCGAGCTTGACCTTCAGGCGCTCATCCAGGAGTTTCACCTGACCGCCCAGACCCACCGTGATGGCATTGTCATCGTGGCTGGCAGTCCAGTTGTCGGCCGCAGCCCCGGTATCAGGGGTTAGTGTGGTTGGAGTTACGGTAAAGTAACGTCCGTTCTGCTCGGCCTCATGATTATCCTTGGTAACATACCCGTAGGCGGTGATTCCTTCCTTCGGGCTGTGACTGAAGTCCAGCGTGATGCTCTTCTGTGCGGAACCCTTCAAGCCGAAGGTACCGCCATCCACATATTCATCGTCTTTATAGCGGCCGATCAGGCTGACCGAGGTCGCATCCGTGACGGCGAGATGCACATCCGCACTCCACTCCTTGCGCGTGCGGTCCCATAAATCCAACTGCCGCATCAGACCGTGCGAGCCCGCCACGAACGCGAGACTGTCATACGCATCACCATCACGCTTGGCACGCGCATAGCCGAGACTGGCGCTGACCCTGGAACCGACCCGCGCATTGAGCTTGGCGCTCAGGATATCGTCGGTGGTGTTCTCCCGGGCGCGTTTGGTCCGTCGCATCTCTTCCCGTTCGGCCCCGAGGCGCAGCGTGGCGCCGCCGCCCAGGCAGTAACTGCCGTCGACTTGATAGTTCTTTTTCTTGTAGCTGTAGGGGTGGTTCTCCGAGGGTGCGACTTGATTTGTAATATCGGAATCGTGCCGCAGACGCGCGAAATCATCCACCGTCGTATTGTTGTCCTGCTCGTAACTGCGGAACTTAGCGCTGAGCGATAGACGTTGCGCAGGTTTGGCGCTTAAGCGCAACTGCAAGTGCTGGGTATCGATTTCCGCCTCGGCGCTATCGCGCGGCGGCGAATAGTTGTTGCTGCCGACCGGGGTGCGGTAGTCCATCAATAGTTCGTCCTGACTCATGCGGCCTTTTTCATACACCAGCGAGGCGCGCACCGTGTCGGTGATCTTCAGCGCACCGTTAACACTCAGACGCTGATACTCGTTGTCCGGCTCCAGCGATAGCGCCGCCGTGGTGCAGCCGCCCGTGCAAGTCGCGCCCGCGTACAATGAGTCCCACGTAAGAGATCTATTCACGTTCGCAAAATCGGAGATGAGATATTTCACGTCCAGCTGCGCGCGTTCAGCACGATAACTCAAGCCGGCCGTGATGTTGTCCGTGGTGAAATCGATCGGCTTGGGCAGGATTACCGAGGCCGGCGTCCCGCCGAAACCCACCGCCCCGCCTTGCTCCATCACGCCCTGTTTTTCTTCATGACTGATCTG
This sequence comes from uncultured Chromatiales bacterium, assembly GCA_964557295.1. Taxonomy (GTDB): domain Bacteria; phylum Pseudomonadota; class Gammaproteobacteria; order RBG-16-57-12; family RBG-16-57-12; genus JBFMHP01. The sequence continues at coordinate 76,548 of CAZKZP010000010.1, forward strand.
AAACCGCGCGGCCCATGCCTTCGAGAGCATCATCGTCGCGCCCGCCGTGGTGGCAGTTCTGTCCGTTCTCAGTTCGACTGGCTGCACGGAGTTGCCGAGACTCGGAATAGAGTTTCCGGTCGGAACCACGCTGACCGGCAAGGTCAAGGTAGCCGTGCCCACACCAAGGTAAGGCGAGGCGGCATTGTGGGAAATCAGATGCGGCAGTTGATCATAGCTCCACCACAGTTTGAAGTCGTTATACCTGCCGGCTTCGATGGACAAGCCACGGCTGTCCAACCCCAGATCACTGCCGCGGATGGTAATGTGACTGGCGCCGTCTTCCTTGCTGACAGCAAAATTTCCGATCAAGTAGCCGCCGCTGTCGAGACCGGTGTATTCCCCGGCCTTGGCGGCGTGGTCATCTTCCTTCACCAAGCCGACACCGAGCTCCATATAACCGTGATTGACTTCATCCGCCAGCACCAGCAGCGGGAACGCAAACGGCACGACTGAGATGATCTTAATCAGTGTTCTCTTAGCGTTTTTCATCATAAGCTCCCAAAATTTCCGCGTTCGCCCGCGCAACTAGCGCGACATAAACTGACCTGAAGGATGATTCGAACCATGGATATTCGAATGACAGTTGATGCATCCTCGGCCAACCGCCCGTCGATTGACGGTCGCCGGGTTGATGTCACCCTGGTCATAGACATCACTCGGGTGGCGCTGGAACGAATGGCATTGTTGACACAGATACGGCAGGCGCAGCTTGGTCGATGCCGGGTTATTCGAGCCGTGCGGATCGTGGCAGTTGGCGCAATTCTCGCGCACCGGCGCATGCTCCCACAGCATCGGGCCGCGCTTTTCGGTGTGGCAGTCGTAACAGGTTTCGTTGACCGTGGCGGTCTTCAGATTGCTGGGGCCGACGCCGCCATGAGGATTGTGGCAGCTCAGGCACGACATCTTGCCCTCGCGCTGCGGCATGTGCATGGAACGCTGCATCTTGGCGCGCTGCTCGACATGGCAACCACCGCATACCTCCGCCGTGACGGTGGGGCCGCTGGTGTGAATGGTGTGGCAATCAGCGCAATTCAGCTTCGCCATATCGTGCTGACTGCCGGACCAGTGCATGCGATCCCCGCCCGAATGGCATTGCAGGCAGGGAGCGGAGCTGTTCGCGTTGTCCTGCTTGCGGAAATTCTCGATTCCCCAGGTGGTGCGCGCGCCCTGTTCGCCGGCGATCTTGACGTGTTCGGTTCCGCTGCCATGGCAGGCCTCGCACCCGATCTGCTGCAAGTCACCCTGCGGATTGTTGCTCCACGCCTTGCCGTGTGCGCTCTCCATATAGGAACGCTTTCTATCCTTGTGACAGGCGAAGCATTGCTTTTCACCGACGTATTCTTTGGGTGTCTCCTCCGCCGAAACCGGAAATGGAATTGCAGCGAACAGGCACAATACCGCCGTCAATAACCACGCCGCTCTCTGATCCCCGTTATTCGTTATTCTCTGCATTATTATCCCCTTGACATGGATGATGAACGCTCCCGATATCCATCGTCATGTTCATTTTTTCTTTAAATCAGCAGTTTCCGCGGCATGCGAGCAACGGGCAGCCCGTTTCGCGCATAGGCGCATATCTCGATAACGACTACGGTAAATAAAACTTTAATCGCGCCGGCTCATGCTGTCCGCACATCTAATACATGGTGTCTTGACTGGCGCGCGCGACCGTACATGACGGCCCAAAGCCGTTGGGACGGTGGGTATGGGAGCAAAAAAGGCCCCGATCGGGGCCTTTGCAGGAGAGATGCTGGAACGGCGGTTACGCCGCAACGTGGCGGCGCGTTCCGGGATTGAACACCAGCTGACCGTTCTCCTCGCCAACCTCGATGGTGTCGCCGGGACCGAAGCGGCCCTGGAGGATCTCCAGGGCCAGCGGATTCTCGATATAGTGCTGGATCGCGCGCTTCAGCGGCCGCGCGCCATAAACGGGATCGAAGCCGGCCTCGGCGAGTTTTTCGAGGGCGCCGGCCGATAATTCGAGTGCCATCTCCCGCTCCGCCAGCCGTTTGCGCAAATATCCGATCTGGATGTTGGCGATCGACTGGATCTGCGCCCGGCCCAGCGGATGGAAGACGACCGTCTCGTCGACGCGATTGATGAACTCCGGCCGGAAATATTGGCCGACCACGCCCATCACCCGCGCCTTCATCTCGGCATAATGCTCTTCGCCGGCGAGCTCTTGGATCACCTGACTGCCCAGGTTCGAGGTCATCACGATCACGGTGTTGCGGAAATCCACCGTGCGCCCGTGCCCATCGGTCAGACGGCCGTCATCGAGCACTTGCAGCAGGATGTTGAAGACGTCGGGATGGGCCTTCTCGACCTCATCGAGCAGCAGGACTGAATAAGGTTTACGCCGCACGTGTTCGGTGAGATACCCGCCCTCCTCGTAGCCGACATATCCCGGCGGGGCGCCGATCAAGCGGGCGACCGAGTGCTTCTCCATGAACTCCGACATATCGATGCGCACCATGGCCTCGTCGGTATCGAACAGGAATTCCGCCAGCGCCTTGCACAACTCGGTCTTGCCCACGCCAGTGGGTCCCAGGAACAAGAATGAGCCGATGGGGCGGTTAGGATCGGAGAGCCCCGCGCGCGAACGCCGGATGGCGTTGGCCACGGCCTTGATCGCCTCCTCTTGGCCGATGACACGCCGGTGGAGATCCTCTTCCATCCTGAGCAATTTCTCGCGCTCGCCTTCGAGCATCTTCGAAACGGGAATACCGGTCCATTTCGAGACGACCTCGGCGATCTCCTCTTCGGTCACGCGATTGCGCAACAGCTTGGTCTCGTGCTTCTCGGCCTGGGCGGCCGCGCCGAGCTGGCGTTCCAGCTCGGGGATGCGCCCGTATTGCAACTCCGACATCCGCCCCAGATCCCCGGCGCGGCGCGCGGTCTCCATCTCCTGGCGCGCGCGCTCCAATTCCTCCTTGATGTGTTGCGTGCCTTGCAGCGCGGCCTTC
>CAZKZP010000011.1:0-21016 GCA_964557295.1 uncultured Chromatiales bacterium
CGAGACCATGGAACTGCTGCAGGGCCGCTGCCGCGTGAAGCTGGCCGGCCAGTCCGCCTGGAAGGATTACCAGGGCGGCGAGCGCTTCCAGGTGCCCGGCCACTCCAGCTTCGACATCGAGGTGACCGAGCTGGTCGATTACGTCTGTCATTTCCATTGATCGCCAGACGAGGCGCCCGCGCTGGCGGCGCGCCTCGTTGATTTCCCCCCCCGGCACGCTCCTGCCGCCGCAGTTCGGACGCGCTCGCGCGCAATCCCCTGATCAAGGGTAGGTTTCTTTGCGATTCCGCCCTTGATTTTTAGTTAAAGCCCCGCGCTTCTTTGCCGCAACAATCAGGAGTGACTAATACAGTGGGGCGCGCGAGGCGTACCCTGGAGTGCTCGCGAATGTTCAAGTCGTGTTCAGTGTGGGCGGTCGGTGCGGTGCTGGCGCTGCTGAGTTGTGCCGCCCTGGCCGATCATCTCGCCAATGAGGCGAGCGCGCCCGGCGACGGCGTCAGGGTGGATGCCGATCGGTTCAGTCCCATCCCGCAAACCTTGCCGCTGGATGCGGCCAAGGTCGCGCTGGGCAAGCGGCTGTTCGAAGACAAGCGCATCTCGGCGCAGGAGAAGATGGCCTGCGTGGAGTGTCATCTGGCGGACAAAGGCGGCACCGACAACCATCCCTTGTCGATGGCGATCAACGGCGAGCTGCGCAGCACCAACACCCCGTCGATCTTCAATGTCGGCCTGTTGCCCAAACTCGGTTGGATCGGGACGGGCTCGGACCTGGGTGATGTGGCCGAGTCCATCATCAAGAGCAAGCAGGGGCTGGCGACCACGTTGCCGGAGATCGTCGACAAGCTCGGGCGCATCCCCGAATACCGCGCGCAGTTCTCCAGCATCTATAAAACCACCATCAAACCCGAGCAGGTGAAGGATGCGCTGGCCGAGTACATGAAGGCGCAGATCACGCCCGATTCGCGTTTCGATCAATATCTGCGCGGCCAGGCCGATGCGCTCACCGAACAGGAACTCGAAGGCTACCGCCTATTCAAGAATTATGGTTGCGCCGCGTGTCACAACGGCATGAATCTCGGCGGCAACATGGTGGCTCCCTTCGGGGTGTTCGGCAACTATATGCTCGATCACGGCGATCAAGGCACCACCGCGCTGGGGCTGTACAACAAGACGAAACGCGAGGAAGACAAATACGTCTTCCGCGTGCCCAGCCTGCGCAATGTCGCGTTGACCGAGCCGTATTTTCATGATGGCTCGGCGCAGGACTTGACGCATGCGGTCGATATCATGTCACGCTACATGCTGGGGCGGAAGATGCCGCCGCGCGATATCGCGCTCATCGTCAAATTCCTCAACACCCTCACGGGCAGCCACGCCGGGAAACCCCTATGAGCATCACGGCCAAGCGGTTTCTGCTTCCTTTGGTGCTGATGGTCATTGCCCTCGGCGTGTTTTCCTATTTTTATGCCAAGGTGCAGCAGTCCGTGAATGTGGCGCATCACAGCCGGGTGGTGGAAGCCTTGCGGGTGATCAAGCAGGAAAACGCCATCCTCAACGAGGATATCTACAAGGTGTATTCCGGAGTGCTGAAGAATTACGACAGCCTGGCGTGGTCGGAGCGTGCCGTGCTCGCGGCGATCGAGGAGCTCAAGAGCGGCGAGGTCGTCATCTATGGCGCGAGCGCCGAGGTCGATTTGCATTATGACGAGCTGCGCGAGGTGGTGGAGAAGAAGCTCAAGGTGATCAACGATTTCAAGCTGCGCCATGCCTTGCTGCAAAACTCCCTCGAGTACCTGCCCGCGCTGGTGGCGGCGGTCAAGGCAAGCGGCTTGCCGCCCGGCAAGGAGAAGACATTTTCCGCGCTGGTCGAGACGGTCCTGTTTCTGACGATCAGCGGCGATGCGCGCTTGGCGGCCAAGGCCGAACCCCTGCTCGCCGAATTGGAGGCGGGCACGTCGGGTGAGGATCTGGAATATTTCCTCAAGCATTCCCGGCACATCGTCACGGGAAGTCTCGCGGTCCGGCAGGGTTTCATGCAAGAGGCGCAGATCCTGGCCGAGAAGCAGATCGACAACCTCCAGGGCGCCTATATGCGCCACTACGACGCGAGTCTGAAATATGCGGAGAATTTCCGGCGCCTGATGTATGTGACGCTGGTGGCCCTGGCGGTGCTGGTGGGGTATCTGCTCTGGCTCGTCAGCCGCAACGCCATCAGTCTGTACCGCGAAAAAGAGCGCGCCCAGGTGACGCTCTCCTCGATCAGCGACGGCGTGGTGGTGACCGATAAATACGGCAATATCGAATTCTTCAATCCCATCGCCGAGAAGATGACCGGATGGACCTTGGATGAGGTCTTCGGCAAATCCATCCACGAGATCATGGCGCTGGTGACCGAGTCCAACCGCACGCCCCTGAGTAACATCGCGCTGCAATGCCTCAAGAATGACGAAACCATGGTGATCCGGGAGGACATCCTGCTGGTGCCGCGCAGCGGTGAGGACTACGCGATCGAGCTGGTGGCCTCGCCGCTGCGCGATCAGGAATTGCAGACCATCGGCGTGGTGGTCGTGTTCCATGATGTCACGCAGGCGCGGCGCATGGCGCGCAAACTGGAATACCAGGCGACCCACGATGCGCTGACCGGATTGGTCAATCGCATGGAATTCAAGAACCGGGTGAGCGAGGCGCTGGTGACCGCCACGCAGGACAAAGAGTGCCACGTGCTGATGTATCTCGATCTCGATCAGTTCAAGGTGGTCAATGACACGTGCGGCCACGCCGCCGGCGATGAGTTGCTGGTGCAGATCGCGCAGCAATTGCGCGGCGTGTTGCGCTCCAGCGACATGCTGGCTCGTCTCGGTGGTGACGAGTTCGGTGTGCTGCTGCCGTATTGCAGTCTCGAAAATGCCGAGAAGATCGCAAGCAAATTGCTGCAGGTCGTGAAGGATTTCAGTTTCTATTGGGAAGGCAAGACCTTCAAGATCGGCGTCAGCATCGGCATGGTGTGCATCAATGAATTCAGTGAGAATCTGGCCTCGGTGCTGAGCGCCGCGGACGTGGCCTGCTATGCCGCCAAGGACGGCGGACGCAACCGCGTGCATGTGTATCGTCCGAGTGACGAGGATATGAAGCGTCGCCAGGACGAGATGAATTGGGTGGCGAAGATCAATCTCGCGCTGGCCGAGCAGCGCTTCGTGCTCTACAAGCAGGCGATCAAAAAGATCGATGAGGGCGCCGACCCCGAGCATTATTTTGAAATGCTCATCCGCATGCGCGATGAAAACGGGACCATCGTGCCGCCCGGCGCCTTTCTGCCGTCCGCCGAGCGCTACAACCTGATGACGGCCATCGACCATTGGGTGATCAGCGAGTCATTCCGTTTCTATGCCGACTGGCGCGCGCGCTGCGGAAAACCGCTGCGGCTGTCGATCAATCTCGCCGGAAGCTCGATGAGTGATCAAGGGCTGCACGACTTCATTCGGAACGAGCTGAAAAGCCATCAGGTGCGGCCCGAGGACATCACCTTCGAGATCACCGAGACCTCGGCGATCGCCAATCTCAATCTGGCGATCAAGATGATGCGCGAACTCAAGCAGCTCGGCTGCCGCTTCGCGCTGGATGACTTCGGCGCCGGTCTGTCCTCGTTCGGATATCTGAAAAACCTGCCGGTGGATTACATCAAGATCGACGGCAAATTCGTGCGCGACCTCGAAACCGACGAGGTCTCGCGCGCCATGGTGGAGATGATTACGCATGTGGCCGGTGTCATGGGCGTGCAGACCGTGGCCGAGTTCGTCGAGAATGACAAGATCGTGCGCATCCTGCGCGCGATCGGCGTCGATTATGCGCAGGGCTACGGCATCGACATCCCGCGCGTGCTCAGCGCTGGATGAGTGCCAGCGGCCGCCGGTTGCTCAGACGGCGGCTTCCAGCGAACCATCCAGTCCGAGTTGATCGCAAAATTCCACGAACGATTCACGCAGTTTGTTGACTGATTCCCCGGCCGGAACGCTGATGGTCATCTCCAGGGCGAACATCGGCGTGCCGGTGTGGGCGGCCGGGTAGGTATTGGTGTCGAGCTCCTCGATGTTGATGGCGCGGGCGGAGAAGAAATCAGCGACCTTGTGCACGATGCCGGGGTGATCCATGGCGATGACCTGCACCTGATAGGGCAGCGCGGCGCCCTTGCTCGCGCGCCGCTGCGTCTGCTTGGTCACGATGGTCAGGCGCAGCGTTTCGCCGAGGCGCGGCAATATCCGTTGCAACTCATCGATCTGCGCCTGCATGCCGCTGACCAGCAGCAGGATGGCGAATTCACCTCCCAGCACCGACATGCGGCTTTCGCTGATATTGCCGCCGTGTTCCAGTATCGCCTTGGAGAGCTGGTTGACGATGCCGGGCCGGTCCTCGCCCAGGGCGGTGAGCACGAGATATTGGTTCATGGGATGCTATCCTGTCGGAGTGCGGAGATTGTTCAGAATGTACGTGATCCGCGTGGCATTGCCAAGGGTGTAACATTCCGGCCGTATGGCGGTCTATACCGGCGAATACACACAAGCGTTTGCGGAGGCGGGCTGATGAAAAGACGCAATTTCCTGACGGTGATGGCGGGGACGCTGCTGCTTCCCGCTGTCTATACTTTGACAAGGGCGGAAACAGGAGCAAGGCATCCGATGGGCAAGATCGAGAAGATCCACAAGTCCGACGCTCAGTGGCGCGAGCTGCTCACCCCCGAGCAATACCGGGTGCTGCGCGATGAGGGCACCGAGCGGCCCTTCAGCAGTCCACTGAACGACGAGAAGCGCGCCGGCACCTTTGTCTGCGCCGGCTGCGAGCTGCCGCTGTTCACCGCCGAGATGAAATACGACAGCGGCACCGGCTGGCCGAGCTTCTTCACCAGCATCGAAGGGGCGGTCGAAACCAAGCGCGATTTCAAACTGATCCTGCCGCGCACCGAGTATCACTGCGCCCGCTGCGGCGGTCACCAGGGGCATGTGTTCAATGACGGCCCGCCGCCGACCGGCAAGCGCTATTGCAATAACGGTGTGGCGCTGAAGTTCGTGCCGGAATAGGTGGGGTGAGCGGCGGTTATCCGAGGATGTCCAGCGGCGTGCTGTGTTTGCCGAAGATCGCTTCCAGCTTGAAGTTGAGCGACGGAGTGAGGTCGAAGTCGTCGGCTTTGGGATAGTGGAGCTGCGGACCGATTTCGAAGAACAACCACTCACGCCAGGTGCGGACGCGGTAGCGCACGTCGAAATAATAGTCGGTGGCGTGCGTGGTGGGTTCGCTGATGCCGAACGCGGCGAGGCGGTAGGCAATGGCACGGTCCCTGGAATGCCGGTAGAACAGATGGAGTTCCTGGCCGAGATGGAAGGTGTCGTCGTCGCGGTGCCAGGTGGCTTGGCTGGAGGCGCGAAACAAGGTGTCGACATCGAGCGGGCGTTCGAAATCGAGCCGGGTGGTTTCACCGAGTCCGATGCTGTCGAACCAGAACACGGTCTGGGTTAGGCGGATCTGCCATTTTTCAAGCGGGAGCGCGCCCCAGGCACGCAGGCGCACGAAGGGATCGATCGGGGTGTGCAGTTTAATGCCGCTCGAGAGATTGACGTGCCAGCGGCGGGTTTCGCGCAAGATCGCTTGTATCGCCGCGGTCTGTTCCGCGCTTCTTACCGCATCGAGCGGCGAGGACTCCCCGGCGAGGCCTTCAGCGGGCTCCTGCAGGGCCTCCTCCGGCGAGCTTTCAAGGACCAGCCGGAGGCGTTTTTCCGTGTGCGGCAGCACCAGCTTGATCCTCACGCGGGTGATGAAACTCCACTCGTTGCCTTTTTCCAGCCTCGGCTCCAGGCTCAGACGCATGAGGCTGGCGTTGGATTCCTCTTCGACGCGCGTTGCGCCGAAGAAGCCGTCGATGCCGTTGGGGATGGTCAGGAAGGTGCTGGTGATGATGCGGTGGGTGTCATCCAGGTACTCGTCCAGCAGTGTTTCTTCCGGCGGGGTTTCTTCCAGTGGTGTTTCTTCAAACGGTGCTTCTTTCTGCGCCGCGGCTGCCGCGGGCAGACTGAGCATGGCGATCAGCAACAGTGCGCCCGCCCGTCGCGACAATGGCATGTGTTTGAATGTGATCGCCCAATTCATTTGATCTCGATCATACAATGACCTACGGCCGGGGCCAAAGCGCAGCTCAGTGGGCGTGGAGGTGTGTCGGTGCGGCGGATTCGCTGGCAGCCGGCAGGGCGTGTTGATGCGCGCCGTGCAGTGATCCGCGGAAGACGGTGAACAGCGCCAGCAGGATCAGGACCACGGCCGCACCTTTCAACAGCGCGCCGCGCAGTTGCGGCGTGAGCCGGCGGATCAAGGCGGGCGTGGCGGTCATCGCCGGCAGGGTGCCCAGGCCGAAGGCGAGCATGACCAGGGCGGCGTCTTCGATGTATTCGACGCTCAGGCTCAGGGCAAATGCGGCGTAGACCAGGCCGCAGGGCAGAAAACCGTTGAGCAGCCCCAGCATGGCCCAGGGTTGGAGTGCATCGTGCTGGGCGGCCTGCCGGGTCCAGCGGGAGAGGCCGCTCGCGCGCGTGAAGAGGGCGGTGAGCCGGGCGACGGGATCGGGCATCCAGCCGCCGAGGTGGAGCGCGAACAGGATCATGACGACGGCCGCGAACAGGGCGAGGGCCTGCTGCGCGTTTGGCAGCCAGCCGCTGTGTTGCAGGCCGGCGCCGAGCAGGCCGCCGATTAGGCCGAGGATGACATAACCGCCGATCCGCCCGGCTTGGTAACTCAGCAGTCCCGGCCACCACAGGGCGGGGCGGCCCATGCAGACGGCGCTCACCAGTCCGCCGCACATGCCGATGCAGTGCAGGCTGCCGAGCAGGCCGATGGTGAAGCTGGTCAGCAGCAGCTCGCTCATGCCGCGGGGCTGGGTGTGGGCGTGGCGGCGGGTGTCGGTGGCGCGAGATCCTCCGGGCGCAAGCCCAGTTTCTCCAGCACGCGGTGGAAATCGCCGGGATTGACGAATTGCAGGATGGCCTCGCCGCTTTGATCCAGGATCACGTCCAGGCCCTGCTGCGGAAAGAGATAGTGCAGCACGTCGTCCTGCATGTGCAGTTTCACCGGCTTGCCGAATTGCGCCTCGATGTCGGCGGGCTTGATCCGGATGCGCGGGATGGAGCTCAGCCTGTCGATCACCATGGCGTCGACCAACGGCATGTGTTGATCGGCGATCTCCATCTTGACGTTGCCGGAGGGAAAGGCGATCGGATCGTGCGCCTTGGCGGCGATGGTCTCCAGCTGTTCTTGGCTGGCGCGCAGGCTGAGCACCAATTTGCTGTTGTCGGGCATGTTGGAGAAAAATGCCTCGATGTCCGGCGGCTGCGGGGTGGCGGCCTTGGTCTGCGCAAAGATCGCCCGTTGGGAGCGGCTGCGCAGGATGTCCTCGGCCTGTTGCAGGGAGGTGACGCCGAGCGTGATGCCGAGCACTTCCAGGTGACCGCTCTCGTCGACCTTGATGTTCCAGGCGGCGCGTTGCGGTTCGCCGTTTTTACTGGTGCTGCTCGGCCAGAGGGTGTAGACGAGTAACAGCGCGAGTATGAGATATAACAACTTGATGCGGGTGCTCATCGGCGGTCTTCTGTTCTGTCGCTTGCGTAATGTGGGACGTATTGTAACCTAAACATCAGACCTTTCGCCCGTTGGAATCGGCCGCCCGAGGTGCCCTGTGCATTTTCGTTATCACAAATATACGCTGATCGCGCTGATCGTGATCGAGTTACTCCTGGCCTGGTTCAGCGAGGTCGAATTCGCCTATAACCTGCATCTGCTGATGGGCGCGGTGTACTTCGCTGTATCATTCTGGTTCGTGTTCGGGGCGCGGCGCTGGTGGCTGTATCAGGCCGCCGGCGTGGGCTATGTCGCTTATGTGATCCTCAACCGCATCCTGCTGGTGTTCCAGATGCCGCTGCCGCGCGGCAGCTATCACTTGATCCTGGCCGCGCTGTGGGGGCTGGTGCTGGCGGTGCACCTGTTCGTCGAGCGCGAGATCGGGCCGCCGACGGCCAAGCCGTTCGACCAGAAGGGCAGGTATTCTCCGCCGGATGCGGATGAGGACTGAGCCGCCAATCGGCACCATCACGGATTGAATTTCAACGCGGCGGGATGACCTTGACCTCTGACCGTCCGATGCCGCGCGGATCACTGGCTGCCCGCACCACTCCCCGCTGTGTGTCCCAGAGGATCGCCTGCATATTGCCATAGGTATCATCCAGCGCCTTGAGTGGATGGCCCTTGGCGGCCAATGCTTCGATCAGCGCGGGGGTGAGCGCCTCCGGCTCGTACTGGATCACATCCGGCAGGTATTGATGGTGGAAGCGCGGCCGGGCCACCCAATGGTCCGGTGCGCCGCCAGCGGCATGGTCCAGCGTGGCCAGCAGCACCATGGTGATGATGCGGCTGCCACCGGGGGTGCCGAGCAGGGCGATGCCGCGGTCGCTTTCCAGGAAGGTCGGCGTCATGCTCGATAGTGGGCGCTTACCGGGGGCGATGGCGTTGGCCTCGGCGCCGACCAGGCCGTAGGCATTCGGCACGCCCGGCTTGGTCGAGAAATCGTCCATCTCGTCGTTGAGCAGCACGCCGGTGCCGGGCGGCACGAAACCCGAGCCGAAGGGATAGTTGATGCTCAGGGTCGCGGCGACGCGGTTGCCGGCCTGGTCGAGGATGGAGAAGTGGGTGGTGTGATTGCCGCCGACCTCCGCGACTTGGCCGGGCAGATTGGCGCTCGGGGTGGCCCGGTCCGGATGGATGCCGGCGCGCAGCCCGGCGGCGTAGAGCGGCGAGGTGAGTTGCGCGACCGCGGGGTCCACGAAGTCGGGATCGCCGAGATACTCCGCGCGGTCGCGATAGGCGCGGCGCATCGCCTCGACGATGAGATGGACGCGCCGGGACTCGCCCAACTGCTCCAGCGGATAGCCGGCGAGGATGTTGAGCATGGTCACCAGGGCGATGCCGCCGGAGGAGGGCGGGGCGGCCGAGACGATGCGCAGGTCGCGATAGTGCCCGATGATCGGCGCCCGCTCGATGATGCGGTAATCCCGCAGATCCTGCTCGGTCCAGATCCCGCCGGCGGCGCGGCTGCCCGCGACCAATCGTTGGGCAATCTCGCCTTGGTAAAAACCGGCGGCGCCGCCTTGCGCGGCGATGGTCCGTAAGGTCTTGGCCAGGTCGGGCTGGCGGATCACGAATCCCGGCGCGGGCACTTGATTGTTCTCAAGAAAGATCGCCGCGGCGGCCGGCGAGGTCTGCAAGGCCGCGAGGCGGAATCCGGCCATGCGGCGATAGGGTTCATCCACGGCGAAGCCCTGTTCGGCCAGATGGATCGCCGGGGCGAGCGAGGCCGAGAGCGGTAGCCGGCCGTAATGTCGCGCCAGATGGTCCAGCGCCGCCGGGGCGCCGGGGATGCCGGCCGCGCGCGGGCCGTCGATCGAGGCATTGGGGATGACCTTGCCCGCCGCATCCAGATACATGTCGCGGTGCGCCGCCGCCGGCGCCATCTCGCGGCCGTCGAGCATCACCTGACGGCCGTCCGCCGCGCGATGCAGCAGCCAGAACCCGCCGCCGCCCAGCCCCGAGCCGGTAGGCTCCACCACCGCCAGCGCCGCGCTCACCGCCACCGCCGCATCGAAGGCATTGCCCCCCGCTGCGAGGATCTCGATCCCCGCAGCGGTCGCCAGCGGATGAGCGCTCGCCACCGCCGCGGCGGGTGGTATGGCGGTATGGGAGGACGGCGTGGCGGCGCAGCCGGCGCTCAGCAGGAGGGCGAAGATCAGGAGCAGGTAAAGACATCTCGCAGGCATGAAGCTCTCCTTGTGTTTTCGTCCAGCATAAAACAAAAAGACCCCATCCGGGGTCTCTTCGTGCGCGCTGTGCTGCGGATAATTAGCCCTGTCCGGTGAGCTTCTTGTATTTGATCATCAGCTCTTCCTTGGTTTCCACGTGTTTGGGGTCCTTGGGGATGCAATCCACCGGGCAGACATCCACGCACTGCGGGGTGTCGTAATGGCCGACGCATTCGGTGCATTTGTTGGGATCGATCTCGTAGATCTCTTCCCCTTGGGAGATGGCGCCGTTGGGGCATTCGGGTTCGCAGACATCGCAATTGATGCATTCATCGGTGATTAATAAGGCCATGGTGTTCGTCCTACCGTACTTCGACAACAAATAATCGGGGAAAGATTTTAGCGCATTCGTTCGAGAAGTGCAGCTTTCACGAGGGGGTGGACGAAATTGCCCACATCCCCGCCCAGGGCGGCGACTTCCCGCACCAGGCTCGAGGAGATGTAGCTGTATTGCTCCGAGGGGGTGAGGAAGACGGTTTCGATCTCGGGGGCGAGCTTGCGGTTCATGCCGGCGAGCTGGAATTCGTAGTCGAAGTCCGAGACCGCGCGCAGCCCGCGCAACAACACCGAGGCCCGGCGCTGCTTGGCGAATTGCACCAACAGGATGTCGAACGGGCAGATCTCGATATTGGGGATGTGGCGCAGGACCTCCTGGGCCATCGCGGCGCGTTCGTCCAGGGAAAAGGCCGGGGCCTTTTTCGGGTTGTGGGCGATGGCCACGATGACCTGGTCGAACAGACGGGCGGCGCGCTCCACCAGGTCCTGATGGCCGTTGGTGATGGGGTCGAAGGTACCGGGGTAGACCGCGATCGTCATGGGGCGCTCCTGTGGCTCGGGGGATGTCGCTGGGCAAGGTAGTAGCTTACTTGACCGGCCTGTTTATTGCGAACGATCTCCCAGTTCGCCGGAACGGGCAGGGGCGACAATTCCGGTTCCGCTTCGAGATAGATCAAGGCCCCCTCGGTCAGCCAGCCGTGGTCTTCCAGGAGCTGGCAGGCCGGGGCGAGGAGGCCTTTACGGTACGGTGGGTCGAGGAACACGATGTGATAGGTCTGATGCGCCGGCCGGTCGAGGTAGTTCAGGGCGCTGGCGCAGTGCAGTTCGGCGTGTGCGCACTTGAGCAGGGCGAGATTCTCCCGCAGCTGGGCGATCACCTTCGGGGCGCTGTCGAGCAGGGTGACCTGCGCCGCCCCGCGCGAGAGGGCCTCCAGGCCTAGCGCCCCGCTGCCGGCGAAGGCATCCAGGCAGCGGGCCCCGGGGATCACCGGCTGCAGCCAGTTGAACAGGGTCTCGCGCACGCGGTCGGGGGTCGGGCGCAGACCGTCGAGGTCGGGAAAGGCGAGGCGGCGTCCGCGCCATTCCCCGCCGATGATGCGTAAGCTATTGGAAGATTTTCGGTTTTTCATGCGCTGGATTATATGTTTTGAGCGTGAAATGGAAAACAATGCCGTTTTTTTGTACAATACCCGACTCTTTTTCCCACGTGACATAGGTAGTTGGCGCAATGGCCCGCACGTTATACATCAAGACCTTCGGTTGCCAGATGAACGAATACGACTCCGACAAGATCTACAGTGTCTTGGAAAAGTCGCACGGTATCACCAAGGCCGCGACGCCGGAAGAGGCGGACGTGCTGCTGCTCAACACCTGCTCGGTGCGCGAGAAGGCGCAGGAGAAGGTCTTCTCCCTGTTGGGCATGTGGCGCGAATTCAAGGACGCCAAGCCCGGCACCGTGATCGGGGTCGGCGGCTGCGTGGCCAGCCAGGAAGGCGAGGCGATCCGCGCCCGCGCCCCGTATGTCGACCTGATCTTCGGCCCGCAGACCCTGCACCGCCTGCCCGAACTGCTCAATGCCGTGGACAACAAGCAGACCAAGGTGATCGACATCTCCTTCCCCGAGATCGAGAAGTTCGACCGCCTGCCCGAGCCGCGCGCCGAAGGCCCGACCGCCTATGTCTCGATCATGGAGGGGTGCTCCAAATACTGCACCTTCTGCGTGGTGCCCTACACCCGCGGCGAGGAGGTGAGCCGGCCGTTCGACGATGTCATCGCCGAGGTGGCGCAGCTGGCCGCGCAGGGCGTGCGCGAGGTCACCCTGCTCGGGCAGAACGTCAATGCCTACCGTGGGCTGATGCACGACGGCGACATCGCCGATCTGGGGCTGTTGATCCGCTACATTGCGGCGATCGAGGGCATCGGGCGCATCCGCTACACCACCTCGCACCCGCTGGAGATGAACGACAGCCTGATCCAGGCCTACCGCGAGGTGCCGGAACTGGTGAGCTTCCTGCACCTGCCGGTGCAAAGCGGCTCCGATCGCATCCTGGCCCTGATGAAGCGCAATCACCTGGCGCTCGAATACAAGGCCATCATCCGCAAGCTGCGCGCCGCGCGCCCGGACCTCTTGATCTCCTCGGACTTCATCGTCGGCTTCCCCGGCGAGACCGAGGCCGATTTCAACGCCACGCTGAAGCTGATTGAGGAGGTCGGCTTCGACCACTCCTATAGCTTCATCTACAGCCCGCGCCCCGGCACACCGGCCGCGAGCATGCCCGACGACGTGCCGCTGGAGGTGAAGAAACAGCGCCTGGCCCTGCTGCAACACCGCATTAATCAGCAGGCCGCGGCCATCAGCGTCGCGATGGTCGGCACGGTGCAGCGCATCCTGATCGAAGGCCCGTCGCGCAAGGATGCCGGGGAGCTCTGTGGGCGCACCGAAAACAACCGCGTGGTCAATCTGGCCGCCCCGGCCAGTCTGATCGGCGAGTTCGTCGACGTGCGCATCACCGAGGCGCTGCCCAATTCGCTGCGCGGCGCGCTGCTCGACTCAGCGTTGCCCGCAGTCGCCACTGCCTAAGAGAGTTTTACTTGAGCAATTTCACTGATATTCAATTAATTCCCGCCGACAACAAACGCCTCGCCCGCCTGTGCGGACAATTCAACGAGCACCTGCGCCTGATCGAAAGCCGCATGGGGGTGGAGATCAACAGCCACGGCAACAGCTTTCGCGTGATCGGCGCGGACGACTCGGTCCAGGCCGCCGCCGCGCTGCTCGGGCGGCTGTATACCGAAACCGCGAGCGAGGAACTGACGCCCGCGCGCGTGCACCTGTTGCTGCGCGATACCCGTGCGGACGCCGAGCGCATCCCGGCGGAGGATGTCTCCGGCGATCCGCTGATCAAGGCCAAGCACAAGCAGGTCAAAGGCCGCGGCCTCAATCAGCGCCGCTACCTCGAGGCCATCCTCAAGCACGACATCAGCTTCGGCATCGGACCGGCCGGCACCGGCAAGACCTATCTCGCCGTCGCCTGCGCGGTCCAGGCGCTGGAGCGCGAGGAGGTGCGCCGCATCCTGCTCACGCGCCCGGCGGTGGAGGCGGGCGAGCGCCTGGGCTTTCTGCCCGGCGACCTGGAGCAGAAGATCGATCCCTATCTGCGCCCGCTCTACGACGCCCTGTATGAGATGCTCGGTTTCGAGACCGTCGCCAAGCTGGTCGAGCGCAACGTGATCGAGGTTGCGCCGCTCGCCTACATGCGCGGGCGCACCTTGAACGAAGCGTTCATCATCTTGGACGAGGCGCAGAACACCACGGTCGAGCAGATGAAGATGTTCTTGACGCGCATCGGCTTTGGCTCCAAGGCGGTGATCACCGGCGATGTCACCCAGGTGGATCTGCCGCCGAAGGTCGAGTCGGGGCTGCGCCACGTCACCGAGGTGCTCAAGGATGTCGAGGAGATCAGCTTCACGTTTTTCAAGTCCAAGGACGTGGTGCGCCACCCGCTGGTGCAACGCATCGTCGAGGCCTACGAGCAGTTTCAGCGTTGAGCAACCCCGTCATGCAACTCGACCTCGATCTCCAATTGGCGCTGGCCGATGACAGCCCGTATCTGTCGGGCCTGCCGACGGAACAGCAGTTAAACACCTGGGTGCGCGCCGCGCTGGGCGATCAGCGCGCCGAGGCGGAGCTGACGGTGCGCATCGTCGAAGAGCAAGAGAGCGCCGATCTCAATACGACCTATCGCCGCAAGACCGGGCCGACCAACGTGCTGTCGTTCCCGTTCGAGTGCCCGCCCGGCGTGGCGCTGCCGCTGCTCGGCGACGTGGTGATCTGCGCGGCGGTGGTCGCGCGCGAGGCGGCGGAACAGGGCAAACCATTGGAGGCGCACTGGGCGCACATGGTGATCCACGGCACCTTGCACCTGCTCGGCCATGACCATATCGATGCCGCGGAGGCCGAGGCCATGGAGGCGCTTGAAATCGCGCTATTGAAGCACTTAGGCTACGACAACCCGTATGTTGAACAAGGCACCCCATGAGTGATACACATTTCAGCGCCGATGGCGACGACGAGCATCAACGCTCCTGGCTCGAGCGCATCAGCGATGCCTTCCTGCGCGACCCCCGCGACCGCGAAGAGCTGATCCAGATTCTGCGCGATGCGCAACAGCGCGACCTGCTGGACATCGAAGCCTTGGCCATGATCGAGGGCGTGTTGCAGGTCGCCGAGATGCAGGTACGCGACATCATGGTGCCGCGCAATCAAATGGTGGTGGTCGAGCGCGATGCGCGCCCCGAGGACTATCTGCCGGTGCTGGTGGAGTCGGCGCATTCCCGCTTCCCGGTCATCGGCGAGGACAAGGACGAGGTGGTCGGCATCCTGCTGGCCAAGGATCTGCTGTCGTATTTCGCCAAGCCGAGCGAGCTGTTCGACATCCGCGAGATCCTGCGCCCCGTGGTCTTCATCCCCGAGAGCAAGCGGCTCAACGTGTTGCTCAAGGAGTTCCGCGCCAGCCGCAATCACATGGCGGTGGTGGTGGATGAATACGGCGGCGTCTCCGGCCTGGTGACGATCGAAGACGTGCTCGAACAGATCGTCGGCGAGATCGAGGACGAGCACGACTACGACGAGGGGCTCGACATCATCCGCACCAACGACGGCAGCTACGCCATCAAGGCGCTGACCCCGATCAATGATTTCAATGAGACCTTCGGCACCCATTTCGACGACGAGGATTTCGACACCGTCGGCGGGCTGGTGCTCAGCCAATTCGGTCACATGCCCAAGCGCGGCGAGACCATCGCCCTCGACCGTTGCCGCTTCACGGTCGTGCGCGCCGACAACCGGCGCATCCATCTGCTGCGGATGACGCTCCTCGACGTGCCCGCGCAAGAATCCTCCCAAGGCCAGGAACCGCCGGCGAATGATGCCTCCCGCGCCGACCGCTGAGCCCCGCGCGGGCGGGCGGCTCGGCGACGGTTTGGTGCTGCTCGCCGGCGCCCTGATTCCGCTGGCCTTTGCCCCGGTGGGGTTTTCCTATCTCGTGTTCCCGGTGTTGGCGCTCTGGTTTGAGCTGGTGCTGCGCGCGGCCACGCCGCGGCAGGCGGCGCTGCGCGGCTATCTCTTCGGCCTGGGGATGTTCGGCGTGGGCTGTTCGTGGGTGTTCGTCAGCATGTACCGCTTCGGCGACATGGACATGTTTTCCAGCGGCGCGCTCGCCTTGCTGCTGGCGATGTACCTCGCCCTGTTTCCCGCGTTGTTCGGCTACGGCCTGTATCGCTACGCGCAGCACCGTTCTTCCATACCATTGCTCGTCATCGTGATCAGTGTGCTCTGGGGCGCCGCAGAATGGCTGCGCGGCTGGTTTCTCACCGGCTTCCCCTGGCTCAACATCGGCTATAGCCAGCTGGAAACGCCGCTCTCCGGCTACGCCCCGCTGCTCGGCGTCTACGGGCTGGGCCTGTTGCTGGTGCTGCTCGCCGCCTTGTTGTGGGCCGCCTGGCGCGCGCCGCGCCGGGCCTGGCTGCCGCTCGGACTGGTCGCAGCCTTCATGGGCGGCGGCGCGGCCCTGCAGAAGATCGACTGGACGATGCCTACCCAGGCCCCGCTCAAGGTCAGCCTGGTGCAGGGCAATGTTGACCAGATCCGCAAGTGGCTGCCCTCCGAGCTCTATCCCACGGTGGAGCTCTACACCCGCAAGACGCGCGAACTCTGGGGCAACGACTTGGTGGTCTGGCCGGAGACGGCGATGCCGCTGTTCCTGCAACAGCTGGAGGGGGAGCCGGTGTGGGAGGAATTCGTGCAGGAGGCGCGCGCGCAACGGACGGATATCATCACCGGCATTCCGATCTGGATGTCCGAGAGCAGCCGCTATTACAACGCCGTGCTGGCGCTGAATGAACGGCCCTCGCTCTATTTCAAGCGCCATCTGGTCGCCTTCGGGGAGTACGTGCCGTTTGCCGAAAGCTTCGGCTGGCTGTTCGGGTTCTTCGATGTGCCGATGACCGGCTTCAGCGCCGGGCCCTCGGGGCAGGGCACGCTGCATGCGGCCGGCATCGAGCTGGGCGCCTCGATCTGTTTCGAGATCGCCTTTCCCGAGGAGATCATCGATGCGCTGCCGGAGGCGAACCTGCTGGTGAATCTGAGCAACGACGCCTGGTTCGGCCGCTCGCTCGCCCCGCACCAACATCTGCAAATGGCGCAGATGCGCGCACTGGAAACGGGGCGCTGGGTGCTGCGCGCCACCAATACCGGCATCTCGGCGATCATCGATGACCGCGGCCGCCTGGTCACCACCAGCCCGCAGGACCAGGTCGCGGTGATCACCGCCGCCGTGCAGCCGCGCACCGGCGCAACGCCCTATGTGCGCTACGGCAATGGTCTTTTCATCTTGTTGTTGATCCTGGGCGGGGGCGTGGCCGCCGTGTCTGCGCGACGCCGCTGAGAGGGGCGTGTTTTTCCGGGGCACTGATCAGGCGGGACCGGCCGCGACCTGGTTTTTACCGCCGTTCTTGGCGCGATAACAGGCGGCGTCGGCCGCGCTCATGACCTCGGCCACCGAGCCGGCCGTCTGGTCCATCACCGCCAAGCCGAGGCTGGCGGTGATCCGCAGCGCCTGCCCCTTCCATTGGATCGACGACTGCTCGATGGTGTTGCGGAGGATCTCGGCGATACCGGCCGCCTGGCCCACGGGGCATCCTTCCATGATCACGGCAAACTCATCGCCGCCGAGGCGCGCGATCACGTCACTTTCGCGCAGCTGCTCGGGCAGGAGCCGGCCCAGATGTTTGAGCAGCGCATCGCCTGCATCGTGCCCGAAGGTGTCGTTGATGGCCTTGAACCCGTCGAGGTCGATCAGGCACACCGCATGGTGTTTCTCGTTCTTCGTCGCGTCATACCAGAAGCGCTCCAGTTGCAGATCGAGTCCGCGCCGGTTATAGAAACCGGTCAATGGATCATGGGTGGCATCCCAGGAGAGCTGCTCCAGGCGCCGCTTGTGACGCGAGGCGCGCATCAGCAGCAGGCCGATGAGCAGGGCGCTGAGCAACAGGATGCCGGCGATCCAGCTCAGCGCCTGGTTCATCTGCTCGGTGGCCAGGACCTCGACCTGGTCCAGCGGGATGGTGATGTCCAGGGCGCCCATCAGCTGATGCAACTGCCATTGCTTGCCGGGCGGGATGCCGCCCTCTTGGCGCAGGGCGGCGGTATCCGGCCGTTGCTCGTAGGCATTGTGGCAGTCGACGCAGGATTGGTCGGAGGCCGGATCGGCCCAGAGGTAGCGCAGCGCCCGTTTGCCTTCGGGGTTTTTCTCGATGCGCCAGACCGGCTGCCAATCAATGGGCTGGGCCGGGCTGGCCTGGTCCTGGCGTTCGAGCTGGGGCCAGGCCCAGCGCAGAAAGTCGGTATCGATCCCCTGGCTCGGATCGATATTCCATTTGCTCACCGGGCGGTATTCGAACAGGTCGGCGGTGTCGCGGCTGCTGGCCAGCCCCGTGAATTTGAGAAACTGCGCCGGCACCGGCACGAAGCCGGGGAGATTCTGGTATTGCGGGTGGCTGCCCTTGCCTTCCTTGGCCAGTTTGTTGACCACCTCCCGGGCATAGACCGAGCGCATCGAGGCGGCCTGCTTGGCGATGATCTCCGCGACCACCTGCGCTTGATGCTCCACGACGGATTGCATCGCATGGCGGATCAGCCAATACGTCACCCCCGCCAATAGCGCGAGAATGCCTAGGGTGACTAGCATGAGGCGTGTTTTGGATGTGGGGGTTGAGGTCATGTCTTGGGCGTAAACCGAGTGGGCAGGGTGCGCGATCTGGTTAAGAGACCATTAAGCCTGGGGAGGATAAAGTATGCGGCGTTGCCAAGGATAGGAATTTGTTCACTGAATCCGGAAGCAAGAAAGCAAGGGAGGCGTTTCGCCCCCCTTACTCCCCAAGAAGCCCCCTTCGATGTTCCCCCCAGAAAACCGAATGGAGCCTGAGAACCCTACTGTCATCCCTATGGCATGTCAAGAAATAAATAGGGTTACTAAGACGATCGGTAGTAAAGCCTCATTCAGCGGGCGGCTAGGCGGCCATCCGCCGCGTTGCGATAGTATATCTTGCCCAGGGAGCGCTCGAGCCAGAAACGGGCGCGTTCCTTGTCCGGCGGCATGCCGTTGATGCCACGGCTGAAGATCTGGGCCAAGGACCGCTGCGCCTCGCGCCAACCTTGTCCGGCGGCCTTTTCCAGCCAGAGCGTCCCGGCGACTTCATCCTTGTGCACGCCGATCCCCTTGAAGTGCATCAGGCCGAGGAGATATTGCGCCTGCGCCTGGTTCTGATTCGCCGCCATGCTCAGCCACAAGGCCGCCTTGCGCGGGTTGATTTCGATTTCCCCGCCTTCGAGGAGCAGGATACCGTATTGCACTTGCGCCTCGGCGTGCCCTTGCTGCGCGGCGGCGGCGAAATAATCCGCCGCGCGGCGGGTGTCTTGTTCGATCCCCCGGCCTGTTTGATACAGGGTGCCCAGCCTGAACTGGGCCTCGGCATCGCCGGACTCGGCGAGTGGCGCGAGCAGTGGCACGGCGCCAGCGTAATCCCGTCGATCCAAGGCGGCGCGGGCGGCGTCCAGATCGCCGGCCAGGCTGACGGATGCCGGCAGCGAGAGAGCTATCACCAGGAAGGCGAGCCACGGCATGCGCGCGCGGCTCAATCGATGATGCGTCGGAAGGTGGTGGCGTTGCAGCGCGGGCAGGGCGGGATGTGTCCGGTCTTGTGGAAGTGCAGCAATTCGCCGCACTCGACACATTCCAGTGTGCCGATCCCGGTGACCTCGCCGGTCTTCCAATCCGCCGCCGCGGCATCGAGCGCCAGCAGGTCGAGTTCGAGGCGGGTCTTGTCGACCACCTGGCTGAACAGATCGAGCAGCCGGTCTTCGATCAGCACCAGATCCAGTTGCAGCCAGTCCCTCAGTTCATTGCCGTGCTCCCCGAGATAGCTGGCCGCGTCGTGGACGTCGCGCCGCAGGTAATTGGCGATGTCCTCGGCCTCCTCGCGCGTGAGCTCGCCGAGTTCCACGGCCTTTTCCCGCGCATAGTCGATCGCGCGCAGCAGATAGGGGCGCCTCTCGCCCTCGGTGAGTGGGGCGACGGACTTGGCGCGCTCCAGCATCCGTTCATAGGCCTTGACCCGCTTTTCGTGATTTTCACTCATGACGATGTCCTCGCAGTGAACTCTTGATTTGAGTATAGAACCGCGGCGCGAGGCGCGGCCAGTAATTTCCAGATTACGTTGTGAGGGCTCGGTCTGCTGCGGTAAAATCCCCCCCTTTCGGTCAATGCATTGATGGCGCAGAGGAATATGGCGAGTTTCGATCAGTACGATCCGCAACGGGTGGAGTCGCAGGCGCAGCAGGCCTGGGACGAGGGCAAGGTGTTCGAGGTCCGGGAGGTGCCGGGCAAGGAAAAGTATTACTGCCTCGCGATGTTCCCCTATCCGAGCGGCCGCCTGCACATGGGCCATGTGCGCAATTACACCATCGGCGATGTGATCGCGCGCTATCAGCGCATGCTGGGCAAGAACGTGTTGCAACCGATGGGGTGGGACGCCTTCGGGCTGCCGGCCGAGAACGCCGCCATCAAGCACAACGTGCCGCCGGCCAAGTGGACCTACGAGAACATCGCTTACATGCGCGGCCAGTTGAAGCGGCTGGGCTTCGGTTACGACTGGAGCCGCGAGATCGCCACCTGCCGCCCCGAGTATTACCGCTGGGAGCAATGGCTGTTCATCCAGTTGTTCGAGAAGGGCCTGGTCTACAAGAAGACCGCGCCGGTGAACTGGTGCCCGAACGACATGACCGTGCTGGCCAACGAGCAGGTGATCGATGGCTGCTGCTGGCGCTGCGACACCGTGGTCGAACGCAAGGAGATCCCGCAGTGGTTCATGAAGATCACCGCCTACGCCGACGAGCTGCTCGATGATCTGGACCGGCTCGAAGGCTGGCCGGAGCAGGTGCGCACCATGCAGCGCAACTGGATCGGGCGCTCCGAGGGCGTGGAGATCCACTTCGGCGTGGCCGGCCACAGTGCGCCGCTGAAGGTGTTCACCACCCGGCCCGACACGCTGATGGGCGTGACCTATGTCGCCGTGGCGGCGGAACATCCGCTGGCCATCGAGGCCGCGACCGATCATCCGGAGCTCGCCGCCTTCATCGAGGAGTGCAAGAAGACCGGCACCGCCGAGGCGGCGCTGGAGACGATGGAAAAGCGCGGCGTGGACACCGGCATCCAGGTCATCCATCCGATCACCGGCGAACCGCTGCCGGTGTGGGTCGCCAACTTTGTGCTGATGGGCTACGGCGAGGGCGCGGTGATGAGCGTGCCCGCGCACGACCAGCGCGACTGGGAATTCGCCAAGAAATACGGCCTGCCGATCCAGCAGGTCATCGCGCCGAACGATGCCAGCGAGGTCGACCTCGAGGCCGCGGCCTTCACCGACAAGGGCGTGCTGGTCGACTCCGGCCCCTTCACCGGCTTGACCTCGGCGCAGGCCTGCGAACGCATCGCCACACACCTGAACAAAGCGGGCAAGGGCGAGGTGCGCGTGAACTACCGCCTGCGCGACTGGGGCGTCTCGCGCCAGCGCTACTGGGGCGCGCCGATCCCGATGATCAACTGCCCGAGCTGCGGCGCGGTGCCGGTGGCGGAGAGCCAACTGCCGGTGGTGTTGCCCGAGGACGTAAAGTTCGACGGCATCCAGTCGCCGATCAAGGCCGACCCCGCCTGGCGCAAGACTACGTGCCCGAAGTGCGGCGGCGCGGCCGAGCGCGAGACCGACACCTTCGACACCTTCATGGAATCGTCCTGGTATTA
>CAZKZP010000011.1:21026-33173 GCA_964557295.1 uncultured Chromatiales bacterium
GCGCTACACCTGCAAGGACAACGCCGCCGCGATGCTGGATGAGCGCGCCAACTACTGGCTGCCGGTCGATCAATACATCGGCGGCATCGAGCACGCCATCCTGCACCTGCTGTATGCGCGCTTCTATCACAAGTTGATGCGCGATGTGGGCTTGGTCAGCGGTGATGAACCCTTCGCCAATCTGCTCACCCAGGGCATGGTGCTGAAGGACGGCAGCAAGATGTCCAAGTCCAAGGGCAACACCGTCGACCCGCAGGAGCTGATCGAGAAATACGGCGCCGACACCGTGCGCCTGTTCACCATGTTCGCCGCCCCGCCCGAGCAGTCGCTGGAGTGGCTGGACGCCGGGGTGGAGGGGGCGCATCGCTTTTTGCGCCGGGTGTGGAATCTCGCTGCAGAGGCGGGCAATGCCGAGATCCTGCGCGCGTGGATGCGCGGCGAAACCCGGCCGGAGTGGAGCGCGCTCAGTTCCGAGGAGCGCAAACAGCGCTCGGAGCTGCACCAGTGCCTGATGCAGGCCAACCGCGACGTGGCCAAATACCAGTTCAACACCGTGGTCGCCTCGGCGATGAAGATGGTCAACGTGCTGACCGCGCTGCCGCTGGAGAGCCCCGGCGCGCGCGCGGTGTTCGCCGAGGCGATGAGCGCGCTGCTGCGCCTGCTCGCGCCCATCGTCCCGCACATCACCCATGCCTTGTGGCAGGGGCTGGGCAACCGCGATGCGATCCTCGACGCCCCCTGGCCGCAGGCCGATACGGCGGCGTTGGTCACCGACACCTTGGAGATCGTGGTGCAGGTCAACGGCAAGCTGCGCGGCAAGATCGAGGTGGCCGCCCAGGCGACCCGCGAGCAGATCGAGGCGGCGGCCCAGGCGGATGAGCATGTGCTGCGCTTCATCGAAGGCAAGGCGATCAAGAAGGTGGTCGTGGTGCCCGGCAAGCTGGTGAACATCGTTGTTGGCTAGGCTCGGCATGCGCGCATTGGTGCTGCTGGCGCTGCTGGCGGCACTCAGCGCCTGCGGCTTTCACCTGCGCAGCGCCCTGCCGTGGCCGGCGGAGTGGAAGACGGCGCACATCACCGAGGATCACGCGCGCGAACTCGCGCCGGTGCTGCACCAAGTGCTGGCGGAAAAAGGTGTTACACTCGTAGAAGAGACTCTGGCCGATGTGGTGATCGAGCTGATGAACGAGAAGTCCACGCGGACCTCGCTGGCCATCGATGCCGTGGGCAAGATCAGCGAATACGCGCTCAATTACGAGGTGCGCTGCCAGGCGCGCGACCGCGCGGGCAATATCGTGCTGCCGCTACAGCGCTTCAGCGCCAACCGCAGCTATGCCTTCGCCCCCGCCGACGCCCTGGGGCATGAGATCCAGGAGGAGCAGATGTATCAGGCGATGCGCCGCCAGGTGGTCGGCGAGCTGCTCGAGCAGCTCACCGCCCTGGCGATTGCGCGCCAGGGTGGGGCGCCGCGGTGAAGGTCTATGCCAATCAACTGGCTGCCCAGCTCAACAAGGGGCTGGCGCCGGTGTATCTGATCAGCGGGGACGAACCGCTGCAACTGGCCGAGTGTTGCGATGCCATCCGCGCCGCCGCCCGCGCCCAGGGGTTCAGCGGTCGCGAGGTCATGCACGTGGAGCGCGGCTTCGACTGGTCGGAGCTCTCCACCCAGGCGAGCACGCTCTCCCTGTTCGCCGAGCGCCGGATACTTGAGCTGCGCTTTGCCAGCGCCAAGCCCGGCGTGGACGGCGCCAAGGCACTCACCGATTATTGCGCGCGTCCCGCGCCGGATGATCTCCTGCTGATCACCATGCCCAAGCTCGAAAGCGAGGCTACGCGCAGCAAGTGGTACGCGGCGCTGGACCAGGCCGGGGTGGTGGTGCAGGTCTGGCCGGTGGAGATCGCGCAGCTGCCGGGATGGATCGAACAACGCATGAAGCGGGCCGGCTTGCAGCCCGGCCCGGAGGTGGTCACCATGCTCGCGGCGCGGGTGGAGGGCAATCTGCTCGCCGCCGCGCAGGAGATCGAGAAGCTGCGCCTGCTCCACGGCGCGGGCCGCATCGAGGCCGATCAGCTGCTGGCGGCGGTCTCCGACAGCGCCCGCTACGATGTCTTCGGACTGGTGGATGCCGCCTTGCAGGGCGAGGCCGCGCGCGTGGCGCGCATCCTCGACGGCTTGCGCGGGGAGGGCGAGGACCCGATCCTGGTGCTGTGGGCCTTGTCGCGCGAGATCCGCGCCCTGGTCGGCATGGCCCATGCGGTGCACACCGGCGCCACGGTGGAGACGGCCATGGCCGCGGCCCGGGTGTGGGACAAACGCAAGCCGCTGGTGCGCCAGGCCTTGGCGCGGCACGGGTATGCCCGCTGGATGATGCTGCACCGGCGCGCGGCCCTGATCGACCAGATGATCAAGGGGCAGGCGGCCGGCAATGCCTGGGATGAGTTGCTGCAATTGGCCGAATTGATGGCGGGTGTGCGGTTGCTGCGGCCGCTGGCGGGATAAAATGTGTCTGGGTTGCGCGCTTGGCGCGAACCCCGGGTTTCACTGCGTTCAACCCAGGCTACGGGCCTGCTGTAGGAGCAAGCTTTAGCTTGCGATCAGCTACCGCTGCGATGATCGCCATCTAAAGATGGCTCCTACATCAGATGTAATTGATCGCCTGGTTAATAGTTCCTTATTACTTTTCAGGGGCGAAACGATGGACATCAAACAATACATGACCACGATCGGCCAGCAGGCGCGGGCGGCCTCGCGCGCGTTGAGCCGCGCCGAGACCGCGGCCAAGAACCTGGCGCTGCTGGCGATGGCCGAGCTCATCGAACAGCGCAGCGCGGCGCTGATCGCGGCCAACGCCAAGGACATGGCCGCCGGGCGCGACAATGGCCTGGATGCGGCGCTGCTCGACCGACTGGAGTTGAACGCCGCCCGCGTCGCGGCGATGGCCGAGGGCCTGCGCCAGGTCGCTGCGCTGCCCGACCCGATCGGCGAGATCTCCGATCTCAAATACCGCCCCTCCGGCATCCAGGTCGGCAAGATGCGCGTGCCGCTCGGCGTGGTCGGCATCATCTATGAATCACGCCCGAACGTGACCGCGGATGCGGCAGCCTTGTGCCTGAAGTCCGGCAACGCCGCGATCCTGCGCGGCGGCTCCGAGGCGATCCACTCCAATCAGGCGATCGCCGCGTGTATCCGCGCGGGCCTGGCGCGCGCGGGCCTGCCGGAGACGGCGGTGCAGGTGCTGGAGACCACCGACCGCGCGGCGGTCGGCGAGCTGATCGCGATGCCCAAGTACGTGGATGTGATCATCCCGCGCGGCGGCAAGGGGCTGATCGAGCGCATCAGCCAGGGCGCGCGCGTGCCGGTGATCAAGCACCTCGACGGTAATTGCCACGTCTACCTCGACGGCGAGGCCGATGTCGACAAGGCCTTGAGCATCGCCTTCAACGCCAAGACGCATCGTTACGGCGTGTGCAACGCGATGGAGACGCTGCTGGTGGCCGAGGCGCTGGCCGAGCGCGTGCTGCCGGAGCTCGGGCGCATGTATCAGGAGAAGGGCGTGGAGCTGCGCGGCTGCGCCACCACCCGCCGCATCCTGCCCGGCATCCATGCGGCGACCGCGGCGGATTGGGACACCGAATATCTGGCGGCGGTGCTGGCGATCAAGGTGGTCAAGGACATCGACGAGGCGATCGAGCACATCAACACCCACAGCTCGGGGCACACCGAGGCCATCGTGACCGAAAACTACACCCTGGCGCGGCGCTTCCTGCGCGAGGTCGATTCGAGTTCGGTGATGGTCAACGCCTCGACCCGGTTCGCCGACGGCTTCGAATACGGTCTCGGCGCCGAGATCGGCATCTCCACCGACAAGTTCCACGCCCGCGGCCCGGTCGGCCTGGAAGGGCTGACCTCGCAGAAGTACATCGTGCTCGGCGACGGGCAGATCAGGACCTAACCGCCATGAGCCAGGCGCGCGGCATCGGGATCTTCGGCGGGATGTTCGATCCCGTGCATCACGGCCACCTGCGCCTGGCCCTCGATGTGCAGCAGGCCCTGGATCTGGCCGAGGTGCGGCTGCTGCCCTGCGGCCAGCCGCCGCATCGCGCGCCGCCGCGCGCCAGCGCGCAACAGCGCGTGGCGATGCTGCGGGCCGCGATCGCCGACGAGCCGACACTGAACATCGATGAGCGCGAGGTCTGGCGCGACGGCCCCTCGTACATGGTGGACACGGCGCAGAGCCTGCGCAAGGAGCTCGATGGCCTCCCGGTGTGCCTGGTCATCGGCATGGACGCCTTTCTCGCGCTGCACACCTGGCATCAGTGGGAGCGGCTCCCCGCGCTGCTGAATCTGGTGGTGGTGCAGCGCCCCGGCTGGCAGGGCGCGGAGGCGCCGCCGCCGATCGCCGAGCTGCTGGCGCAGCGCGAGGTGGCGGATGCCGCCGAGCTGCTGGCAAGGCCCGCCGGCGGCATCCTGCTGTTGCAGGCCAGCCGGTTGGAGATCTCCTCCACCCAGATCCGTACACTGGTGGCCGCGGACAAGAGTCCGCGTTACCTGCTGCCGGATGCGGTGTTGGCGATCATCCAAAAGCAGAACCTGTATCGAAACGAGACGGCGCGGTGACCGCCGTCGGCAACCTGAGGTAAGTGAGATAGATGGATAGTGAAGCATTGAAGAAGCTGGTCATCGACGCCCTGGAAGACATGAAGGGTTCCGACATCAAGGTGCTGGATGTGCGCGAGAAGACCAGCGTGGCCGATTACATGATCGTGGCCTCGGGCACCTCCAGCCGCCAGGTGAAGTCGCTGGCCGACAACGTCGTCGAGAAGTCCAAGGCCGCCGGGGTGCGGCCGGTGGGCGTGGAAGGCGAACAGAGTTCCGAGTGGGTGCTGGTCGACCTGGGCGATGTGGTGGTGCATGTGATGCAGCCCCAGACCCGTGATTTCTACAACCTGGAAAAACTCTGGGCGCTCACACCCGAGCTGCGCCGCGAACACAGCACCAAACCCTAGGCCAGATGCAGATCCATCTCCTTGCCGTCGGCACGCGCATGCCCGACTGGGTGACCCAGGGGTACGAGGAGTTCGCCAAGCGCCTGCCGCCGGAGTGCCGCCTGAGGCTGGTCGAGATCCCCGCCGGCAAGCGCGGCAAGGGCGCGGATCTCAACCGGCTGATCAAGGAAGAGGGCGAGCGCATGCTCGCGGCCATCCCGAAGGGCGCGCGGGTGATCGCCCTGGAGGTGCAGGGTGGTGCCTGGACCACCGCGCAGCTGGCGCAGCGGCTCGATGAATGGCGCCACGACGGGCGCGACATCGCCCTGCTGGTCGGTGGCCCGGACGGTCTCGCCTCCCCGTGCCTGGAGCGCGCGACCGAACGCTGGTCTCTCTCCAGTCTCACCTTCCCGCACCCCCTGGTGCGCATCGTCGTGGCGGAACAACTGTACCGCGCCTGGAGTATCCTGCAGAATCATCCGTATCATCGGTGAAGACTGTGTAGGTAGGCCGGGATAAGGCGTAGCCGTTCCCGGCAGATGGATCTGCCTTGCCGGCAACACGGTCGTTTATGCCGGCCCACATGTGGTGTTACTAATGAAGAGTGAAACGAAGATCTACCTCGCCTCGCAATCCCCGCGGCGGCGTGAATTGCTGGAACAGATCGGCATCGCTTATGAGGTGGTGGTGCCGGATGTGCCGGAGGAGTTGCGGCCGGGCGAGGCGCCTGAGGAATACGTGATCCGGCTGGCGCTGGAGAAGGCGCGCGCGGTGAGCGCGCGTCTGGGCGCGGCCGCGCGTTACCCGGTGCTGGCGGCCGATACGGCGGTGGTGCTGGAGCATGAGATCTTCGGCAAGCCGCGCGATCGTGAGGATGGCTTGAACATGCTCGCGCGGCTGTCGGGACGAACCCATCTGGTGCTCACCGGCATGGCGTTGGTGGGCGAGGACGAGCAGACGCGGCTGAGTGTCAGCCATGTGCATTTTCGACCCACGACCGAGCGCGAACGTGCCGCCTACTGGGCGAGCGGCGAGCCACGGGACAAGGCCGGCGGTTACGCCATCCAGGGCCAGGCGGCGGCGTTCATCGAACGGCTGGAGGGCAGTTATTCCGGGGTGATGGGACTGTCCCTGTTCGATGTCGTCGAGATGTTGAACGCCTGCGGGAGCCGGGTGCTGGAACAAGAATAATCGAATGAAGGTCGCCATATGTCGGAAGAGCTTTTGATCAACGTCACCCCGCGCGAGACGCGGGTGGCGGTGCTGGAAAACGGCGTGCTGCAGGAGATCTACATCGAGCGCGCCAGCAAGCGCGGCCTGGTCGGCAACATCTACAAGGGCAAGGTGGTGCGCGTGCTGCCCGGCATGCAGGCGGCGTTCGTCGAGATCGGCCTGGAGCGCGCGGCGTTTTTGCATGAATCGGACATCGTCGAGTCCGGGCACGAGCTGAAGGGCCAGATCAAGGAAGGTATCACGCGCCTGCTGCACGAAGGCCA
The DNA here is from genome assembly GCA_964557295.1 of uncultured Chromatiales bacterium. GTDB lineage: Bacteria > Pseudomonadota > Gammaproteobacteria > RBG-16-57-12 > RBG-16-57-12 > JBFMHP01. The sequence continues at coordinate 27,509 of CAZKZP010000011.1, forward strand.
GGAGGTGGTGGTGCAGGTGATCAAGGACCCGCTCGGCACCAAGGGCGCGCGCCTGACCACGCAGATGTCGCTCGCCGCGCGTTTTCTGGTCTTGATGCCGGGGATCAAGCACGTCGGCGTTTCGCAGAAGATCACCGACGAGGCCGAGCGCGAGCGTCTGCGCGGGCTGGTGCGCGCCGTGGTGGGCGAGGAGCCGGAGGACGGCTACATCGTCCGCACCGTCACCGAAGGGGTCGGCCAGCAGGCGATCGAGGAGGACGTGCGTTATCTCGAACGCCTGTGGCAGTCGATCCAGGAGCGCATCGCCACCGAGCGCGCCCCGAGCATCGTGCACGAGGATCTGAGCCTGGCAATGCGTGCCATGCGCGATCTGGTCGGGCCGGGTGTGGAGAAGGTGCGGATCGACTCGCGCGAGGGTTTTCGCAAGGCGGCCAAGTTCGCCGAGAAGTTCATCCCGGCGGTGGCGGCGAAGATCGAGCACTATCCCGGCGAGCGGCCGATCTTCGATCTCTACGGCGTGGAGGACGAGGTCCAGAAGGCGCTGGAGAAGAAGGTGCAGCTCAAGTCCGGCGGCTACCTGGTGATCGACCAGACCGAGTCGATGACGACGATCGATGTGAACACCGGCGCCTTCGTCGGGCACCGCACGCTGGAGGAGACCATCTTCAAGACCAACCTGGAGGCGGCGCAGGCCATCGCGCGCCAGCTGCGCCTGCGCAATCTCGGCGGGATCATCATCCTGGATTTCATCGACATGGAAGACCCCGAGCACCGGCGCCAGGTGTTGCAGGCCCTGGAGCGCGCCCTGGCCAAGGATCATGCGCGCACCCACATCTGCGATGTCTCCAGCCTCGGCCTGGTGGAGATGACGCGCAAGCGCACCCGCGAGAGCCTGGAGCACATCCTGTGCGAGCCCTGCCAAGTGTGCCAGGGCCGCGGGTCACTCAAGACGCCGGAGACGGTCTGTTATGAAATCTTCCGCGAGCTGATCCGCGAGGCGCGCCAGTACGAGGCGCAGCAGTTCCTGGTGCTGGCCTCGAGCGAGGTCGTCGACCGGATGCTGGAGGATGAGTCGAGCAGCGTGGCCGAGCTGCAGGAGTTCATCGGCAAGCCGGTGAAGTTCCAGGTCGAATCGCTGTATACCCAGGAGCAATTCGATGTCGTGCCGCTGTAAGCGGTTGCGCTAGACAGCGGCGGAGGTAGGGTGCTCAGGCGCAGACTGAACCGGCTCTTGTGGTGGACCGCCGCGGTGGTCGCGGTGGGTCTCGCCCTGTTTTTGACCGCCGCCCAGCTGCTCTTCCCCATGGCCGAGGATTACCGCGTCGAGCTCGAGACCTGGGCGAGCGAGGTGCTGGGCCAACCGTTGCGTATCGGCAAGCTGGAGGCGCGCTGGCGTTATTTCTCCCCGGAGATGGTGCTGCGGGATGTCGCCCTCTTGCAGGCGCAGGACCTCAGCCCGCTCCAGGCGCTCGATCAGGTGGTCATCCGGATCGACATGTTTGAACTGCTGGTGCATTGGCGGCTCGATTTCTCGCAGTTGATCGTGGTGCTCGACGATGTCGCGGTGCAGCGCGATCTCAAGGGCCGCTTCCGGCTGCCGGAACTCCAGCCGCGCGCGGCGGCCGCCGACGAGGCCGGCGGCAACGAGGACTTCACGCGCTGGCTGTTGCGCCAGGGCCGGCTGAAGATCGCGGTGCGCCAGCTGCACTGGATCGACGAGCCCACCCGCGAGACCTACCGCTTCAACAATGTCGAATTCGATCTGCTGAATGACGGTGCGACCCATCATCTCGCCGGCGACATCGAGTTGCCGGAGCGCATCGGCAAGTCCTTGCGCGTGCGCGCCGAAATCGAGGGCGATCCCCTGGCCGGCAGAGAATGGCGGGGGCGGTTGTATCTCGCGGGCAAGGCCCTGTCCATGCCGTATCTGCTCGCCGGGCGCCAGTATCAAGGCGCCGGCATCGGCGCGGGTGTGCTGGATATCGAGCTCTGGAGTGATTGGGAGAAATCGCGTCCGGCGCGGTTGCGCGGCCGCGTCGATCTGACGGGGGTGCAGCTCAACCGCGCGCACGAGCCCGCGCTGGCCATCGACCGCCTTCAGTCCTGGCTGGACTGGCGCGCGCTCGCGCAGGGCTGGCAGCTGGACTTCCATGATATGAATCTGCAACGCGGCGGCCGGAACTGGCCGACGACCCGTGGCGGGGTCCGTTATTTCAGGGATGAGAGCGGCCATCGCGTAATCGCCCTGCGAGGCGAACATCTGCTCATCGACGAGGCGGCCGAGTTGCTGCTCTTCAGCCATCTCTTGCCGGAACCGGAGCGGCAACGGTTGATGGAGCTCGCGCCGCACGGGGAAATCGCCACGCTGGATATGATCATCGACGACCAGGCCGGGATCGGTGGCTACGCCGAGGTCAACGGCCTGGGGATCGCGCCGTGGCGGAATATACCGGGATTCAAGAATCTCACCGGTGTGCTGGCGCTCGATGCCCAGGGCGGTTACGCCGAGATCCGCACGCAGCAGGCGGAACTGTATTGGCCCAAGTTGTTTCGCGAACCGCTGATGCTCGATCGTTTCAACGGCCGCGTAGACTGGCAGAGGCATGCGGATGGGCTGCATGTCACTGCCGAGAGGATCGAACTGGCCAATCGCGATATCCAGACCCTCAGCCGGATGTCGCTGATCTTCCCGCCGCAGGGTTCGCCGTGGCTGGATATCGGTGTGCGCTTCAAACAAGGCGACGGCCGACAGGTGTCGCGTTATCTGCCCGTGGGCGTGATGGGTGAGCATGTCGTCTCCTGGCTCGATCAGGGGATTGCCGCGGGCAGGGTCGATCAGGGCGCGATGGTGTATTTCGGCCGCCCCAGTGATTTTCCATTCGCGCACGGTGAAGGGCGTTTCGAGGTCTCGTTCGACGTCGACGATGCCGTCATCGTGCCGCAGACCGGCTGGCCGCGCATCGAGGACATCACGGCCAACGTGCGCTTCGCCGGCACGAGCATGGAGATCGAAGCCACGCGCGGGAGCATCTATGATTCCCGGGTGGCCCGCACGCGCGTGGCCATCGAAGACATGCGCGCGGTCCCCGCGCTGTTGACCGTGGACGGCTCGGTGCAAGGGCCGACGGCAGACAAGGTCCGCTATCTGCGCGAGAGTCCGCTGAGCGCGTCGTTCGACTATCTCGATCTGTTCGAATACGCGGGCGCGAGCCAGCTGCAGCTCGCGCTCGGCATACCGCTTGCCGCCGCCGCCGAGACCGAGGTCAACGCTACTCTCAAGTTTCTCGACAACCAGGTGCGCATCAAGCCGGTGAATCTGCCGATCGAGGATGTCAGCGGCGAACTGATCATCGAAGGCGGCATGGTGAGATCCAACGACATCACCGCCATGCTCTATGGCCACCCCGTGTTCGCCCAGGTCACCCGCGTGGATCAGGCGGAGCGGCAGGCCACGGTGCTCGACGCCTGGGGGCAGGTCGACGGGGCGGCGCTGTCGGAGTATTTCCAGCATCCCCTGGCCAAGCAGCATCTGAGCGGCATCACCCCCTGGCATACCCAGCTGTACATACCGATCCATGCCGCGCCGGCGGAGCCGGTGACCTTGAGCGTCGAGAGCTCGCTGGAGGGCTTGGGCGTCGACCTCGATGCGCCGCTGGGCAAGAGCTCGGAGGAGACGCGCAAGCTCGTCGTGGTCAGCGAGTTTCCCCACGGGGGAGCCCCCCGGTTGCAGATCGATTACGGCGAGGCGCTCAGCGCGCGGCTCGCGCTGGAGCCCGAGGGCCGGATGCGCGGGGCCATTGCGTTTGGCGGCGGCACCCCCAGGTTGACCGCCGCCCCAGGTATCAGCCTCACCGGCACACTGCCCGCACTGTCGGTCACGAAATGGAAGGAGCTGCTGGATCAACACGCCGCAGCGCCCGCGGCCGGCGCCGCGGCCGTCCCCGGCCTGCTGAGCACGATCGATCTGAAGGTGGGCGAGCTGGAAGTCCTCGGCCAGCAGTTCACCGATTTGCACGTGCAGGCCACGCGGCTGGCCGAGCAATGGGTGGCCTCGGTCGAGAGCCGGGAGATGACCGGCAAGCTGCATGTCCCCATGGACACCGCGCGCGAGCCGGTGATGATGGAGCTCGCGCATTGGCGGCTGGGCAAGCTGCGCACCGGCGCCGCTTCCAGTACCGGCCCCGGCACGGACCGCACCCTGGACATGGGCAAAACCCCGGCGCTGAAGATCAGCTGCGAGCGGTTTGAATATGGCGACCTCGCCCTGGGGCGACTGGCACTCAACACCCGCAAGGCCGGTCAGGTCTATCATGTGGATCACATGGAATTGATGCCCACCGATACCCGCATTTCAGTGCAGGGGGCTTGGCAGGTCCTCAACAACACCGAGCGCAGCGACCTGACGATTGCAGTGGATACCCAAGATGTCGGCAACACCTTGAGCGCCTTCGGCTTCGCCGACACCGTGGAAAAGGGCAAGGGACGCTTGAACATCCGCGCCGGCTGGGATGGAAACCCGATGGCCTTCAGCCTCGCCAAACTCAACGGCGAAGTCGACCTCACATTGCAGAAGGGCCGCCTGCTGGATATCGAACCGGGGGCGGCGGGCCGCATCTTTGGCCTGTTGAGCCTGCACGCCTTGCCGCGCCGGCTGACCCTCGACTTCAGCGACATGTTCTCCAAGGGATTCACCTTCGACGAGATCGACGGCAAGTACCGGATCGTCAACGGCATCGCCACGACGGACGACTTCGTGATGCAGACCCCCGTGGCGCGCATCGACCTGGCCGGCACGGTCGATCTCAAGAATCATTTATACGATCAGCGCGCCGTGGTCACGCCCTATGTCACGCAGAATCTGCCGATCCTCGGCGCGCTGACCCTCAGCCCGCAGATCGGGGCGATGATCCTGTTCGCCCAGCGCGTGTTCAAGAAGGAATTCGAAAAAATCGTGCAGTTCAAATACACCATTACCGGCTCGTGGGATGATCCCGACGTCGTGCAGCAGGAGGCAACCGGGCAAGCAAAATAAAACCAGCTGCATGACGATCTAACGCCATGATAAGCTGAATAAACTCGGGACTTGCGATATACTGCGCGCCTTTTTGATGTCCGGATAATCTGAATGAATGTGTTGGAGGAATCTGAATGACGAGAGTCGCCGCCATCCAAATGGCCTCGGGGACGAACGTGGGGGCGAACCTGACGGAAGCCGGCCGGCTGATTTCGCACGCTGCGAAAAATGGCGCGAAGCTGGTGGTATTGCCGGAGAACTTCGCCATCATGGGCATCAACGAATATGACAAGCTCAAGGTCAAGGAGCAGGACGGCAAGGGTCCCATTCAGGATTTTCTGGCCGATCAGTCGGCCAAACACGGCATCTGGCTCGTGGCCGGCACCGTGCCGCTGGCCGCGCATGCGCCGGATCAAGTGCGCGCCGCCTGCCTGGTGTTCGACAACAAGGGCAAGCGCGTGGCGCGCTACGACAAGATCCATCTGTTCGACGTGCGTATCCAGGAATCCGGCGAGAACTACAACGAATCGCAGACCATCGAACACGGCGATCAGATCGTTGTGCTCGATACCCCCTTCGGCAAGCTTGGACTGGCGGTCTGTTACGATCTGCGGTTTCCCGAGATGTTCCGCGCCATGGTCGACCAGGGTG
>CAZKZP010000011.1:33183-41520 GCA_964557295.1 uncultured Chromatiales bacterium
GCTCACGGTCTGCTACGACCTGCGCTTCCCCGCGCTCTACCGCGCGCTGGCGGAAGCCGGCTGCTCCTTCCTCGCCATTCCCTCGGCGTTCACCGCCATCACCGGCAAGGCGCACTGGGAGGTGCTGGTGCGGGCGCGGGCCATCGAGAACTTGTCTTACGTCATCGCCTCGGCGCAGGGCGGCTATCACATCGGCGGCCGCGAGACCCATGGCGACAGCATGATAGTCGACCCCTGGGGCAATGTGCTCGACCGGCTCTACCGCGGCTCGGGCGTGGTCTACGCCGATATCGACACCGCCTACATGCGCGGCGTGCGCCGCAACTTCCCCTGCCTCTCGCATCGACGCTTCGGAATCGTCAAGCGTTGAGCGCGCGCTGTTCGCAGCTCGTAGGTCGGGATGACTCAGGAAGCCCGACTTGATCCTGTCACATACGCATGTTGGGCTTCCTGCGTCAGCCCAACCTACTTTTACCTCAGCAGTGTCTTGAGCATCTGATACAAGGCGCGGGATGCTTTCGGTGGCTTGTCGGTCTCTTGTTCGTGCTTGGCGTTGCGCAGCAACTGCCGCAGCTGTTGCAGATCCGCCGTCGGGGCCTCGCGCAGCAGCGCCTCCAAGGCCTGATCCCCTTCGCGCAGCAGCCGCTCGCGCCAGCGTTCGGCGCGGTGTTGCTGGGCGACCTGCTGCTGATGTTTGTTCTCCTGCCGGGCGAGGAATTCCTCGATCGGCGCGGGATCGGTCTTGCGCATCAGCTTGCCGATGTATTGCAGCTGGCGGCGCTGCGCGATGTGTGACTTGATGCGCTGGGCCTCGAGCAGCGCGGCGAGCAGATCCTCGGGCATGGCGATGGTTTCGAGCTTCTTGGGCGGATACGCCAGCAGTCTTTGCCCGAGTGATTGCAAGTCTTCCATCTCGCGCTTGAGTTGCGATTTGCTTTTTTCCTCCGGCAGTTCGAAGCCGGATTCATCGTGGTCGTCCGAAGGATTCATGGTGCGCGCATTCTCGGCTGGCTGGTTGATGTCGAAGCTGCATTTTACACGCTATTATTACCAGGGTGTCGATTCCTTGAGGGGGCCGAGCGTGATGGAGGTAAAGAGGATGTGGCCAGATCCGCGTGCCGTGCTCGCGATGCTGCTGGTGATCGCCGTGAGCGCCTGCACCCCGGTGCGCCCGGCGGAGACGGAGATGACGGTGTTGTACGTGCCGGTCGAGGAGCTGGGCGCGGAGCAGCAGCGGGTGGTGACTGCCTTCGTCGAACACCGCGATGGGTGCTTCTCCGCGCGTAACGCCAAGCAGGGCGTGGTCGCCCGCCGCGGCGCCCAGGACTACCGGCTCATGAATGAGGACCGCAGCCTCGAGTTGCGCATCGCGGGGCGCCCGGATGCGAAAGAGCTGCGGGTGACCCTGAGCAATTGGACGGAGCGCCGCTTCCGGCAGCGCGACGTGGTGTGCTACCAGGAAGTGGTCGACCGGCTGACGCGGCTGTATGGCGCCGAGCGGGTGGTGGTGCGCGATGACTGTCCGGGCGGGTGCCTGCGTTAGCCGGTGAATGGCTTGTGGTTATTTCGCGGTGGTCTTGGTGGCCCCGCAGTGCTTGCAGCGGTACAGGGTCACCAGGCGTCCTTGCTTTACGTCGAATTGCTTCTCTTGCGCGATCTCCCATTTGTGCAGCCCGTTCTGGCAGAGGATCTTCTTGCCGTGTTTTTCGCCCGGTTTGGGGCGTTTGAATTTCAGGATTTGCGCCATGGGGTGGTTCTCGCCGCCAGTGTTTCGAATCATCGGCTAATAGTGTAACCTTTCCCCGAACGAATCAATGGAAAGCAGCATTTTCATTCATGGGCAGCGATAACAAAAACACGCCTCTGATCCAGATCCGCGACCTGTCGTTCCGGCGCGGGGCGCGGGTCATTTTCGACGGGGTCGACATGGACATCGAGCGCGGCAAGATCACGGCGATCATGGGCCCGAGCGGCACCGGCAAGACCACGCTGCTGCGCCTGATCGGCGGGCAACTGCGGCCGCAGCGCGGTTCCATCACGGTCGACGGGCAGCAGGTGCACGCGCTGTCGCGCACGGCGCTCTACCAGTTGCGCAAGCGCATGGGGATGTTGTTCCAGAGCGGGGCGCTGCTCACCGATATGAATGTCTTCGAGAACGTGGCCTTTCCGCTGCGGGAACATACCCGGCTGCCCGAGAGCATGATCCGCCATCTGGTGTTGATGAAGCTGGAATCGGTCGGCCTGCGCGGGGCGCGCGATCTGATGCCGAGCGAACTCTCCGGCGGTATGGCGCGTCGGGTGGCGCTGGCCCGCGCCATCGCGCTTGATCCGATGATGATCATGTACGACGAGCCCTTCACCGGCCAGGATCCGATCTCGATGGGGGTGCTGGTCTCGCTGATCCATACCCTGAACGACGCGCTGGGCCTGACCAGCATCATCGTCTCGCACGATGTGCAGGAGACGGCCAGCATCGCGGACTATATTTACGTCATCTCCGAGGGCAAGGTGGTCGAGCATGGCACGCCTGAACAGCTCGGGCAGACGCGCTCGGAATGGGTGACACAGTTCATGCACGGCTTGCCCGACGGCCCGGTGCCGTTCCATTATCCGGCGCCGGAATATCTGGACGATCTGCTGGCCGGAGGCGCGCATGCTTGATCGGGTGCAGCAGCTGGGCCGGGCGGGTATCGCCATGCTCGAACGCGTCGGCCGCGGCCATCTCTTTCTGGGGAGCACCCTGCTCGGCACCTTGAGCGTGCTGGCGCGTCCGCGCCTGTTATTGCAGCAGATCTACGCGGTCGGGGTGCTCTCCCTGCTGATCATCGTGGTCTCGGGGCTGTTTGTCGGCATGGTGCTGGGCCTGCAGGGCTACAATACCCTGGTGGATTTCGGCGCCGAGGAATCGCTGGGCGTGATGGTGGCCTTGTCGCTGGTGCGCGAGCTGGGGCCGGTGGTCACCGCCTTGCTGTTTGCCGGCCGCGCCGGCTCGGCCCTGACCGCCGAGATCGGCTTGATGAAGGCGACCGAGCAGCTCTCCGGCATGGAGATGATGGCGGTCGATCCGATCCGGCGCATCATCGCGCCGCGCTTCTGGGCCGGGGTGGTCTCGATGCCGGTGCTGGCGGCGATCTTCAGCGCCGTGGGCGTGCTCGGGGGATTTTTCGTCGGCGTCGGCCTGCTCGGCGTGGATGATGGCGCCTTCTGGTCGCAGATGCAGACGCGGGTAGATTTGACCGAGGACATCCTCAACGGCGTGATCAAAAGCCTGGTCTTCGGCGTGGTGGTGACCTGGATCGCGGTGTACGAGGGTTACGACGCGGTGCCCACTTCGGAGGGTGTCAGCCGGGCGACCACGCGCACCGTGGTGCATTCCGCGCTGGCGGTGTTGGGGCTGGACTTCATACTGACGGCACTTATGTTTGGAGACGAATAAACGATGCAAGCGAGAGTGGTTGAGATCTGGGTGGGGATCTTCATGGTGGCGGGGATCGCCGCGCTGTTTTTTCTGTCGATGAAGGTGAGCAATCTGAACAAGTTCGCGGTGGACGAGGGCTACCGGGTCACGGCGACGTTCGAGAACGTCGGCGGCTTGAAGGTGCGCGCGCCGGTCTCGGTGGCCGGGGTGCGGGTCGGGCGCGTGGAGGCCATCGATTACGACATGACCTCGTTCCACGCCGTGGTGACCTTGAACATCGAGAAGAAGTACGGCAAATTCCCGGACGACACCTCCGCCAGCATCTTCACCTCGGGGCTGCTCGGCGAGCAGTATGTCAGCCTGGAGCCCGGCGGCAGCGACAAGGTGCTGACGGATGGGGGGCGGATCACGATCGTGCAGGATGCCGTGATCATGGAGCAGGTGATCGGTCAATTCTTGTTCAATAAGGCGGCAGAGTGAAACGGTTCGCGGTTTTGATATTGCTGGGGTGTGTGGCGCTGGGCTTGTCCGAGGCGGCCACTGCTGAGGCCTTGTCGCTGGAGCAGGCCATCGAGCGCGCCTTGCACGCCGATCCGCGCGTCAAGGAGCGCGAGTATCTGGTCGAGGCGGCCCGCGCCCTGCTCCAGGAGGCGCAGGGCAGCGACGATTTGATCGTGAGCGCCAACACCTTTCTGGCGCTGGCCCCGCGCACCGACGGCGGTTTCTACCAAGACGGCAATGAGACCTGCGATCCGCCGGCGAGCAGTTGCAAGCCGCGCGGCGACAACTACGAGATCTTTCCGGTCACCCTCTGGAGCAGTCTGCAGTTCAGCCTGATCAAGCCGTTGTACACCTTCGGCAAGATCGAAAACTACAGCGCGGCGGCCAGCAACAACATCACCGTGAAACAGGGTGATGTGGCCTTGCAGCGCGGGAAGACCACGCTCGATGTCACCAAGGCCTATTACGGCTATCTGGCCGCGCGCGATACCCGCAAGCTGATGGCCGATGCGCTCGGACGGGTCGATGCGGCCACCGAGCTGGTGCGCAGCTGGCTCGAGGACGGCGGCAAGAATGATGTTAAACAATCCGATCTGTTCGCGCTGGAGGCCGCGCGCGGGCTGGTGGTCGGTTATGCCGCCAAGGCCGAGGGGCTGGAGAAGATCGCGCACGAAGGGCTGCGTCTGTTGACCGATTGGCCGGCCGATGTGCCGCTCGAGCTGGTCGATAGCGGCATCGCGCCGGTGACGTTGCCGGCCGCGCAACTGTCTGCGCTCCAGGAGCAGGCGCTCAAGCAGCGCCCGGAGATGGCGCAGGTCGCGGCGGGTTTGAAGGCGCGCCAGGCCTTGGTGGGCGCGAGCCAAGCGGATGCGCGGCCGAATGTCTACGCCGGGATCGTCGGTTCGGTCGCCTACACGCCGGCGCGGGATGAACTGGACAATCCGCACATCTACGATCCGTTCAATCATGAAGGGGCCACGCCGGTGATTGGCTTGAAGTGGGATTATTCGCGCGGGGTCAAGTCGGCGCGCGTGGCCAAGGCGCAGGCGGAGCTCGATGCCACGGTGCAGCTGGCCGCCATGGCCCGCGCCGGCATTCCGTTCGAAGTGGCGGAGAGTTATCACCAGGTGCAGTCGTATCATGCGATGGTGCAGTCGCTCGAGGCGAGCAGCCGTTCGGCGCGCCGCTGGATGATCGCCAGCTATGTCGACTTCGAGGCCGGCCTCGAGGATGCCGAGCGGATCTTGACGGCGTTGCAGGCCTACGTGCTTGCCTATTCCGAATATCTTCAGGCCGTCTTCGAATATAATATGCAGGTCAGGAAATTGTCCGTGGTCACGGGGGAATGATGAGGAAGATGTTACGGGTTCTGTTGCCGGGAATGCTGTGCTGGTGGCTGGCGTGCGCCGCCTACGCCGCCGATGTCGTCGCGCCGGATGCGCTGGTGAAGGAGACCGCGCAGAAGATCATGACGAAACTGCGCGCGGAACGGGAGTTGATCAATAAAGACAACCAGCGGCTCTATACGCTGGTCGACGAGATCGTGCTGCCGCATTTCGATTTCGAACGCATGTCGCAATGGGTGCTGGGCAAGCACTGGCGCGGCGCTACGCCCCAGCAGCAGAAGGAGTTCATCAGCCAGTTTCGCACCCTGCTGGTGCGCACCTATTCCAAGGCATTGATCGACAACGTCGATCAGGATGTGCGTTATCTGCCGCTGCGTACGGAGACCGGCGCTACGGATGTCACGGTGAAAACCGAGATTCCGCAGCAAAGCGGTTTTCCGATCCCGATCGATTACAGCATGTATCTCAAGAATGGCGCTTGGAAGGTCTACGATGTGAATATCGACGGGATCAGTTTGGTGGCCAATTATCGCACTTCGTTTGCCAACGAAATCCGCAAGAGCGGTCTGGATGCGCTGATAAAATCCCTGGCCGATCGTAATGCCCAAGTCTCCGGTTAACAGCGCCCGCTTGAGTGCGCTCGCGCCGGGGGAGTACGGTGTCAGCGGTTCGATGGGCTTCGATACCGTCGCGGGCCTGCTAGCGCAGTCGGCGGCGATATTCAATGGTGCCGCATCCGTGGTGATCGATCTGAGCGCCGTTGAGCGTGCCGACAGCGCCGGGGTCGCCTTGCTGGTCGAGTGGCTGCGGCTCGCTCGCGGCCAGGGTGTCACGCTGAGGTTCCGGCATATCCCCAGTCAGATGTGGGCCATCGTCGAGGTCAGTGATCTCGCCGCGCGACTGCCGCTGGAGAACTCCGCCCAGTGATCCCTTCCAGACTGGTCTAAGGCGCGGCAAAACGGTATCCTGTGGGGCCAATCACCCGGAAAGATGCCAATCATGCAGTGTGAAGAAATCAAGCGACTGGTCGCCGAGGCGATTCCCGGCGGTGACGTCGATGTCACGGGAGACGGCTACCATTTCGAAGTCAGGGTGGTGAGCGATCTTTTTGCCGGCAAATCACCGGTGCAAAAACAGAAGATGATTTACGCGCCGCTCAACGAGTTTATCAAAAGCGGCGCGCTGCATGCCGTCAGCATCAAGGCGTACACGCCGGCGGAATGGCAGTCCGCGAAACGATTGCAGGTGCAGTGATCCGCGCCGGGCGGTGTCCTACCAAATTCACGATGGTCTAACTCAATGGATAAATTGATTATTACCGGTGGCGTGCCGATCGATGGCGAGGTGCGCATCTCCGGGGCGAAAAACTCAGCACTGCCGATCCTGGCCGCCACCTTGCTGGCCGACGAGCCGGTGACCATCGGCAACATCCCGCATCTGCAGGATGTCACCACCACCATGGAGCTGCTCGGGCGCATGGGGGTGGATCTGGTGGTGGATGAAAAGCTCAATGTCCAGGTGGACCCGCGCAGCATCAAGTCCTGCGTCGCTCCCTATGAATTGGTGCGCACCATGCGCGCCTCGATCCTGGTGCTCGGCCCCCTGCTGGCGCGCTACGGCAAGGCCGAGGTGTCGCTGCCGGGCGGTTGCGCCATCGGCTCGCGCCCGGTGAACATCCACATCCAGGGATTGCGCGCCATGGGCGCGCAGATCTCGGTGGAAAACGGTTATATCAAGGCCGAGGCCAAGCGTCTCAAGGGCGCCACCTTCGTCATGGATATCGTGACGGTGACCGGCACGGAAAATCTGATGATGGCCGCCGCGCTCGCCGAGGGCACCACCATTCTGGAAAACGCCGCGCGAGAGCCCGAGGTGGTGGATCTGGCCAACTGCCTGATCCAGATGGGCGCGAAGATCCAGGGCGCGGGCACCGACAAGATCGTCATCGAGGGCGTAGAGCGCCTGCACGGCACGCATTTCACGGTGCTGCCGGATCGCATCGAGACCGGCACCTATCTGGTGGCCGCGGCGATCTCCGGCGGCCGGGTCAAGGTCAAGGACACCAATCCGTACATCCTCGACGCCGTGCTGCTCAAGCTGCGCGAGACCGGCGCGGTAATCACCTCGGGCGAGGACTGGATCGAGCTCGACATGCAAGGGCGCCGCCCGCTTTCCGTGGACATCCACACCGCGCCCTATCCCGCCTTCCCCACCGACATGCAGGCGCAGTTCACCGCACTGAACGCGGTGGCCGACGGCACGGCGACGATCACCGAGACCGTGTTCGAGAACCGCTTCATGCATGTGCACGAGATGATGCGCATGGGCGCCAACATCCGGCTCGAAGGCAATACCGCTATTATCCGCGGCATCCCGCGCCTGACCGGCGCGCCGGTGATGGCCACGGATCTGCGCGCCTCGGCCAGCCTGGTGCTGGCGGGGCTCGCCGCCGAGGGCGATACCCACGTGCAGCGCATCTACCACATCGATCGCGGCTATGAGCGCATCGAGGAGAAGCTGCGACAGATCGGCGCGCGCATCCGGCGCGTGGCGGCGTGATCCGGGAAATACACGATGAGTGAACAGTTGACCATCGCCCTTTCCAAGGGGCGCATCTTCAAGGAAACCCTGCCGCTGCTCGCGTATGCGGGGATCATCCCGGCCGAGGATCCGGAGACCAGCCGCAAGCTGATCATCGACACCAATCAGCCCGATGTGCGCCTGATCATCGTGCGCGCCACCGATGTGCCGACCTATGTGCAATACGGCGGGGCCGATCTCGGCGTGGCCGGCAAGGACGTGCTGATGGAGCACGGCGGCGAAGGGTTGTATGAGCCACTGGATCTGAAGATCGCGCGCTGCAAGCTGATGGTGGCCGGGCCGGTCGGCGTGCCCGAGCCGGCGCGGCGGTTGCGCGTGGCGACCAAGTTCGTCAATGCCACGCGGCGCTATTACGCCCAGCAGGGCCGCCAGGTCGAGGTGATCAAGCTCTATGGCTCCATGGAGCTCGCGCCGCTGGTCGGCATGGCCGATCGCATCGTCGATGTGGTCGACACCGGCAGCACGCTGCGC
>CAZKZP010000011.1:41530-46701 GCA_964557295.1 uncultured Chromatiales bacterium
GCCAACGGCCTGGCGCCGCTGGAGCACATCGCCGATATCAGTTCGCGCCTGGTGGTGAACAAGGCCGCGATGAAGATGAAGCACCGGCGCATCAAGCAGCTGATCGATCAGATCGCCGAGGCGGTCGCCCGGCAGGCAAAGTCATAATCCTTCGAGAGCGGAGCATGTTGCAGATCAAACGATTGAACGCGGACGACGTGGATTTCTGGCCGAGGCTCGAGGCCCTGCTCGCCTGGGAATCGGTGTCGGACGACAAGGTCACCACGGCGGTGAAGGAGATCCTGCGCGCGGTGCGGGATCGGGGCGATGCGGCCGTGGTGGAATACACCAACCGCTTCGACCGCATGTCGGTCCAGGGCATGGCCGAGCTGGAGATCCCGCGCGGACGTTTGCAACAGGCCTTGGGCAAGATCCCGGCCGAGCAGCGCGCGGCGCTGGAGCATTCCGCCGCGCGGGTGCGGCAGTATCACGAAAAACAGAAGCAGGACTCCTGGTCGTACCGCGAGGCCGACGGCACGCTGCTGGGCCAGAAGATCACCCCGCTGGATCGCGTCGGCCTGTACGTGCCGGGCGGCAAGGCGGCCTATCCGTCCTCGGTGCTGATGAACGCGATCCCCGCCAAGGTCGCCGGCGTGGCCGAGCTGATCATGGTGGTGCCCACGCCCGATGGTGTGGTCAATGACCTGGTGCTCGCCGCCGCGGCGATCTCCCAGGTCGACCGCGTGTTCGCCATCGGCGGGGCGCAGGCGGTGGCGGCGCTCGCCTACGGCCCGCAGAGCGTGCCCAAGGGCGACAAGATCGTCGGGCCGGGCAACATCTACGTGGCCACGGCCAAGGGCATGGTGTTTGGTACCGTCGGCATCGACATGATCGCCGGCCCGTCCGAGATCCTGGTGGTCTGCGACGGCAAGACCGATCCGGATTGGATCGCGATGGACCTGTTCTCGCAGGCCGAGCACGATGAGGATGCCCAATCGATCCTGATCAGCCCGGATGGCGCCTTTCTCGACCGGGTGCAGGCGAGCATCGACCGGCTGCTGCCCACGATGGAGCGCCGCCAGATCATCGAGACCTCGTTGCGTGCGCGCGGCGCGCTGATCCAGGTGCGCGATCTCAAGCAGGCGGCCGAGGTGAGCAACTTCATCGCCCCGGAGCACCTGGAGCTGTCGGTCGAAGATCCCGTGAGCCTGGTGGACGAGATCCAGCATGCCGGCGCCATTTTCATGGGGCGGTACACCGCCGAGGCGGTGGGCGATTACTGCGCCGGCCCCAACCATGTGCTGCCGACCTCGCGCACCGCGCGCTTCAGCTCGCCGCTTGGCGTGTATGACTTCCAGAAGCGCTCGAGTCTCATCATGTGCTCGGCCGATGGCGCCTCGGAGCTGGGTAAGGTCGCCTCGGTGCTGGCGCGCGGCGAGAGCCTGACGGCGCACGCCCGTTCCGCCGAGTACCGCATCAAGGGCTGAAGCCATGAACGAGTCGGTGCCCGCGGCCGTTGAACGTCTGATCCGCCCCGAGATCCGCGCGATGTCGGCCTATCATGTGCCGGCTGCGGCCGGCTACATCAAGCTGGATGCCATGGAAAATCCTTATACTTGGCCGGAAGCATTGCGCCAGTCCTGGCTGGCGGAGCTCGCCCATGTGGATGTCAACCGCTACCCGGACCCCGCCGCCAGCCAGTTGAGCGTGCGCCTGCGCGCGGCGATGGACATCCCGGCGGACATGGGCCTGGTGCTGGGCAATGGTTCGGACGAGCTGATCCAGATGCTGGTCATGGCGGTGGCCGCGCCGGGCCGCGCGGTGCTCGCCCCACAGCCGAGCTTCGTCATGTACGACATGATCGCGCGCTGCGTCGGCATGAAATACATCGGCGTGCCGCTGCGCACGGATTTTTCGCTGGACCTGCCGGCGATGCTGGAGGCGATCGACCTGCATCAACCGGCGCTGGTGTTCCTGGCCTATCCGAACAACCCGAGCGGCAATCTCTTCGACGAGCGGGAGATCACGCAGATCATCCAGACCAGCCCCGGCTTGGTGATCGTCGACGAGGCCTATCACGCCTTCGCCGGCGGTACCTTCATGCACCGCCTGGGCGAGTTCGGCAACCTGCTGGTGATGCGCACGCTCTCCAAGCTGGGCCTGGCGGGCTTGCGCCTCGGGGCACTGGCCGGGCCGCCGGCCTGGATCGCGGAGATCGACAAGGTCCGGCTGCCCTACAATATCAACGTGCTCACCCAGCACAGCGCCGATTTCGCGCTGCGCCACGCGCACGTCTTCACCGAGCAGACCCAGGCGATCTGCGCGGAGCGCGAAAATCTCTATCGCGCGCTGTGCCAGCTGAAGGGATTGACGGTTTATCCCAGCCGGGCGAACTTCATTTTTTTTCGCGCGCCCGCGGGACGCGCGAGCGAGATCTTCACCCGCCTCAAACAGGCCGGGGTGTTGATCAAGAACCTCAGTGGCGCCGGCGGGGCGCTAGCCGACGGCCTGCGAGTGACGGTCGGCACGCCCGAGGAAAACGCGGCGTTTCTCACCGCGTTGACGGAAGCGCTGTGAAAGCGCTGGCAATACCCATTAAAATGGCTATCATGACGGTTTTTCACCCAAGGCAAGATGGAGACATCGATGGCTGAGCGCAAGGCCACAGTAAAACGCGATACCCTGGAGACGCAGATCGAGGTGGCAGTCAATCTCGACGGCACCGGGCAGGTGCAATTCGACACCGGCGTTGCGTTCCTCGAACACATGCTCGATCAGATCGCGCGCCACGGCCTGCTCGATATCGCGGTCACGGCCAAGGGCGACCATCACATCGATGATCACCACACGGTGGAGGACATCGGCATCACGCTGGGCCAGGCCGTGGCCAAGGCTCTCGGCGACAAGCGCGGCATCCGCCGCTACGGACACGCCTATGTGCCGCTCGACGAGGCCCTCTCGCGCGTGGTGGTGGATTTCTCCGGCCGCCCGAGCTTGGAGTATCATGTCGATTTCCAGCGCGCCAGGATCGGCCAGTTCGATGTGGATCTGCTGCGCGAGTTCTTCCAGGGCTTCGTCAATCACGCGCAGGTGAGCCTGCACATCGACAATCTGCGCGGCCGCAATGCCCACCACATCGCCGAGACGGTGTTCAAGGCCTTCGGGCGCGCGCTGCGCATGGCGCTGGAGCACGATCCGCGCATGAGTGGCATCATGCCTTCCACCAAGGGCAGCCTGTAAGCGGCGCGGCGAGTCGGACGGTGTTGGAATCCTGAAATGAAATCTGTGGCAGTCATCGATTATGGCATGGGCAATCTCCATTCCGTGGCCAAGGCCCTGGAGCGGGTGGCCGAGGGGACGACACGCGTCGTCGTCTCGCACGACCCCGCGACGATCCTGCGCGCCGACCGCGTGGTGCTGCCCGGTGTCGGCGCCATCCGCGATTGCATGCACGAGATCAAGCGTCTGGGCATGGACGAGGTCGTGCGCGAAGTCGTCAAGTCCAAGCCGCTGCTGGGCGTGTGCGTCGGCATGCAGGCCTTGCTGGAGTTCAGCGCCGAGAACGGCGGCACCGCATGCCTGGGCGTGTTGCCCGGCCGGGCGGAGTTTTTCGGTAATGCTTTGCGCAATCGTGCCGACCATCTAAAAGTGCCGCACATGGGCTGGAACCAGGTCCATCAGGCGGGCGATCACCCGATGTGGCGCGGCATCGCGCAGGATGCCCGGTTTTATTTCGTGCACAGTTATTTCCTGCCCGGCGTCAGCGCGATCACCGCCGGCAGCACGGAATACGGCGTGGTGTTCACCTCGGCGGTGACCCGGGACAATGTGTTCGCCACCCAGTTTCATCCGGAGAAAAGCGCGGCGGCCGGCTTGCAGCTGTACGCGAATTTTCTCGACTGGGATGGCGTCGCGTGAATATTTCGATCGAGATATGTTGAGTCAAAGAATGTTACTGAGGATGCGTGTTCTATGTTGTTGATTCCCGCTATCGACATCAAGGATGGTAAGTGTGTTCGTCTGCGCCAAGGGCGGATGGAAGATGACACGGTGTTTTCCAACAAGCCGGTGGAGATGGCGGCGCGCTGGGTCGAGGCCGGGGCGCGGCGCCTGCACATCGTCGATCTCGACGGCGCCTTCGCCGGCAAGCCGGTCAACGCCGATGTGGTCTACGACATCACCCAGGCCTTTCCCGAGGTGCCGGTGCAGATCGGCGGTGGCATCCGCGACGAGGACACGATCCAGACCTATCTCGAGGCCGGCGTGGCCTATGTCATCATCGGCACCAAGGCGGTGCGCGCGCCGCATTTCGTCTCCGACATCTGCTTGCAGTTCCCCGGCCACATCATCATCGGTCTGGACGCGCGCGACGGCAAGGTTGCCATCGACGGTTGGTCCAAGCTCTCCCATCACGATGTGGTCGACATGGCCAAGCGCTTCGAAGAGGACGGCGTCGAGGCCATCGTCTATACCGACATCAGCCGCGATGGCATGATGCAGGGCGTGAACGTGCAGGCCACGCTCAAGCTGGCGCGCTCGGTCAAGATCCCGATCATCGCCTCCGGCGGCATCACCAATCTCGATGACATCCGTGCCCTCTGCGGCGTCTGCCAGGAAGGGATCATGGGCGCGATCACCGGGCGCGCCATCTACGAAGGCACGCTCGACTTCGCCGCCGGCCAGCAGCTGGCCGACGAATTGTGCGGCGGCAAATAATGGGCCTGGCCAAGCGCATCATTCCCTGTCTGGATGTCGACAACGGCCGCGTGGTCAAAGGCGTGCAGTTCGTCGAGATCCGCGATGCCGGCGATCCGGTGGAGATCGCCCGGCGCTACGATCAGCAGGGGGCCGATGAGCTGGTGTTCCTGGATATCACCGCCAGCGCCGACAACCGCGCGACCATGGTGCATGTGGTGGAGCAGGTCGCCGGCCAGGTCTTCATCCCGCTCACCGTGGGCGGGGGCATCCGCAGCAATGAGGACATCCGGCGCATGCTCAACGCCGGCGCCGACAAGGTCAGCATCAACACCGCGGCCGTGCAGCGCCCGGAGTTCGTCAAAGAGGCCGCCGAGCGCTTCGGCAGCCAGTGCATCGTGGTGGCCATCGACGCCCGCCAGCGCGAGGCCCGAGCATGGGACGTGTTCACCCACGGCGGGCGGCAACCGACGGGGCGCGACGCCGTCGAGTGGGCC
>CAZKZP010000011.1:46711-59976 GCA_964557295.1 uncultured Chromatiales bacterium
ATGCACTTGCTGCCGAAGCGCTCGGCGGCCAGTGCATCGTGGTGGCCATCGACGCGAAAAAGGTCTCCAAGCCCGGCGAGCCCGATCGCTGGGAGATCTTCACCCACGGCGGGCGCAAACCCACCGGGATCGACGCCGTGGCCTGGGCGCGCAAGATGGTGGAGTACGGCGCCGGCGAGATCCTGCTCACTAGCATGGACCGCGACGGCACCAAGGATGGCTTCGATCTCGCGCTGACGCGCGCGATCTGCGACGCCGTCTCCGTGCCGGTGATCGCCTCGGGCGGCGTGGGCACGCTCGATCATCTGGTCGACGGCGTGACCCAGGGCGGGGCCGACGCCGTGCTGGCCGCCAGCATCTTCCATTTCGGCACCTATACCGTGCAGCAGGCCAAGACCCATATGGCCGGCAAGGGTATCGAGGTGCGCCTATAATTCTGTTCTGGCGCTTGCAACTTGGCGCAACACTACTACAGACTACCGATTATGAATAAATCATGGTTGGCTCAAATCAAATGGGATGAGCACGGCTTGGTGCCGGTTATCACGCAGGACGCTGGCACGGGCGAGGTACTGATGTTCGCCTGGATGAATCATGAAGCGCTGCGCTTGACGGTGGAGCTGGGGCAGGCGGTGTACTGGTCGCGCTCGCGCGGCAAGCTCTGGCACAAGGGCGAGGCCTCCGGTCATGTGCAGGTGGTCAAGGATCTGCGCCTCGATTGCGATGATGACGTGCTCTTGATGAAGGTCGAACAGCACGGGGCTATCGCCTGCCACACGGGGCGCCACAGCTGCTTCTATCAGCAATACCAGGACAACGCCTGGGTCACGGTCGAGCCCGTGCTCAAAGACCCGCAACAGATCTACGGTCAGCCCGAATGACGGCCAACGACACTGTTCTGGCGGCACTGGCCCAGGTGCTGGAGGCGCGCAAACAGGAGAGCGCCGACCAATCCTACGTGGCCAGCCTGTACGCGAAAGGGCTGGATGCGATCCTGAAGAAGATCGGCGAAGAGGCCACCGAGACGGTGATGGCCGCCAAAGACGGCGATCAGGCCAAGATCGTCTACGAGATCGCCGACCTCTGGTTTCATACGCTGGTGCTGCTGGCCCATCAAGGGCTCGGACCCGAGGCGGTGCTGGCGGAACTGCAACGGCGCTTCGGGCTTTCCGGTTTGCAGGAAAAGGCGCAGCGGCCGAAATAATACTCAGGGGAGTGTGTAATGAGCGACTGTATCTTCTGCAAGATCGCCGCGGGCGCCATCCCGGCCCAAGTGGTGTATCAGGACGAGCAGGTCATGGTGTTCAAGGACATCAATCCGCGGGCGAAGGTGCATCTGCTGCTGATTCCGAAGATCCATGTCGCCAGTCTGAGCGAGGCGGGCGAGCAACACCGCGAGCTGCTCGGAAACATGATGCTTTTGTTGCCGCAGCTGGCGCAGGCGCAAGGGCTGGACGGTGGTTTCCGGACCATCATCAATACAGGCAAGGGCGGCGGGCAGGAGGTCTTTCACTTGCACGTCCATCTGCTGGGCGGCGGCCAGCTGCCGGGGTTTAACTAACTTGAGCCTCGAATGTATTCAGGGTCTCAATGCGATTAGTCGGAGTGCGTTATGAATATGGCAGGTATAAGTTTGTGGCAGTTGCTGATCATCCTGGTCATCGTGCTGTTGCTGTTCGGCACCAAACGGCTGCGCAATCTCGGTGGCGATGTCGGCGCGGCGGTGAAGGGCTTTCGTAACGCCGTGCGCGACGGCGAGCAGGGCGAGACCAAGCCCGATCCGGCCAAAGTGAAGGAAGAGCAGCCGGGGCGGGTCATCGAAGGCGAGGTCACGCGCAAGGACCAGGAAAAGCATTAGGCACATTGACTAAGTAGTGCATTTCACAGGTCGGCGGTCGTGTTCGAGATAGGGTTTTCCGAGCTCGTGCTGGTGGGCATCGTTGCGCTGCTGGTGGTCGGGCCCGAGCGGCTGCCGGAACTGGTGCGCATCGTGGGGCATTGGGTCGGCAAGTTCCGCCGCATGGCCGCCGAGGTGGATGCCGAGGTCAAACGCGAATTGCACAATGCCGAGGTCTTGCGCCGGGAGACGGAAAAGCTCCAGCAACAACTCGAGCAGAATGCCCTGGAAAACCGCCCGGCCCCGCCGGCCGAGGCTCCCTCGGCCAACAAAGACAACGACACCAAGCCTTCATGAGCGCCCCCGATCCCGCGACGCCGCAGCAAACCTTGATCGATCATCTGGTCGAGCTGCGCGCGCGTCTGATCAAGTGCCTGCTCGCGGTCGTGGTCATGTTCGCCTGTCTCTATCCCTTCGCCAACGACATCTATACGTTGGTGGCGCAGCCCTTGCTGGACAAGTTGCCCGAGCACAGCACCATGATCGCCACCGAAGTCACCTCGCCCTTCATGGCGCCGTTCAAACTGACCATGGTGCTGGCGGTGTTCCTGGCGATGCCGGTGATCCTGTATCAGGTGTGGGCCTTCGTCGCGCCGGGGCTTTACAAACACGAGAAGCGATTGGTGTTGCCGCTGCTGGTGGCCAGCATGGTGCTCTTCGCCTTGGGCGTGGTGTTTGTCTACTTAGTGATGTTTCCCGTGATCTTCGATTTCTTCACGTCCGTGGCGCCCGCGGGCGTGTCGGTGATGACGGACCTCAGCCGATATCTCGATTTCGTGCTCGCATTATTCCTCGCCGCCGGCTTCATGTTCCAGGTGCCGGTCGCCACCGTGCTACTGGTGCGCACCGGCATGACCACGGTCGCGAGCCTGCGCGAGAAGCGCCCCTACGTCATCGTCGGCGCCTTCGTGATCGGCATGCTGCTGACCCCGCCGGACGTGTTTTCCCAATCCATGCTGGCGATACCGATGTGCCTGCTGTTCGAGCTCGGCTTGCTGGTCGCGCGCCTCGAACTGTTCAGCGGCAAACCGCCGCAGTCTGAAGACTCAGACCAACAACCCTCCGATTGATTCTATATCCGCGGCCGCTGGATCACCCGCAGCGGCACTTCATATTGCTGCTGATTGCGCAGTACCAGCAGGCGCACCTGGCTATTGGGTTGCTGTTGCGTTATGTAATCCATCGCCTGATACGCGCTGGTGATCTCCTGATCGTTGATCTGTTGCAGGATGTCCCCCGGATGGATACCGGCGATATGCGCCGGGCTGTTGCGGTACACCATGGTGATCAACACGCCGTTTTTGCTGGCGAGACCGAACGAGGCGGCCAGTTCGGGGGTGAGGTTCTGGGTTTCAATGCCCAGCCAGCCGCGTACGACGTAGCCGTATTTGATGAGCTGTCCCATGGTCGACATGGCCAGATCCACTGGGATGGCGAAGCCGATGCCTTGCGAGCCGCCGGTGCGGGAGTAGATCGCGGAATTGATGCCGATCAATTCGCCGCGGGCATTGACCAGTCCGCCGCCGGAGTTGCCTGGATTGATGGCGGCATCGGTCTGGATGAAGTTCTCGAAGGTGTTGATGCCGAGGTTGTTGCGCCCCAGGCCGCTGATGATGCCCATGGTGACGGTTTGGCCCACGCCATACGGATTGCCGATGGCCAGCACCACGTCGCCGACGTGCAGCGCCTTGGCGTTGCCGAGCGTGACGATGGGCAGCTCTTCATCGATCTCGGTTTTCAGCAGGCTGAGATCGGATTCGGGGTCGCTGCCGATGACCCGAGCGGTCGTGGTCCGGCCATCCTGGAGCGCCACCAGGATCTCTTCGGCGTTCTCTACGACGTGATTATTGCTAAGCAGATAGCCGTCGGGGCTGATCAGCACGCCGGAGCCCAGGCTGCGCTCGGTGCGGGTCAATGCAGGTGAAAAATTGTCAAAGAACTGCCGCGTGAGCGGGTCTTCAAAGAGCGGCGCGCGCTGAGTGATGTGTTTGGTGGTGTAGATGTTGACGATGGCGGGCGCGGCCGCTTCCACCGCGCTGGCATACGAGAACGGCCCTTTGACATTGAAGGCCGCGGGAGTGGCGGCATTGGCGGGATCGGCCGGCACCTGCTTGATTTCAATCGTGTGCTGGGCGCGGAACAGGTCCGGATAAAACAGGATCATGAACAGCACGGCGACAAAAGCCAAGGCCAAGCCGAGCATGATGTAGCGGTAAAGAAATTTGATCAGCATATCAGGGTAAATGGTTTGGGTGTCTGTTTCAGCATATGATGTAGCGATCTTAACCTACCCCAAGGAAAAGCGCATGGTGCACCTGGATGAGTTGGTTGATTATGCCAATAACCTGCTGGAGATTACGAAGTTCGAGGACTATTGCCCGAATGGTCTTCAAGTCGACGGGAAGAAAGAAGTCGTGCGTTTGGCGACAGGGGTGACGGCCAGCCAGGCGCTCATCGATGCGGCGCTGGCGTGGGGCGCCGATGCCATTCTGGTGCATCACGGTTTTTTCTGGAAGGGCGAGCCGGCGCAACTCACCGGGTTCAAATACCGGCGGCTGCGCGCTCTGATCCGCTCCGATGTGGGCCTGCTCGCCTATCATCTGCCGCTGGATGCCCACCCGGAACTGGGCAACAATGCATGCCTGGGCGCGCTGTTGGGGCTGAGCGTCTCCGGCAGATTCGGCGACGTCGGCCTGCATGGGAGTTTCCCCGCGGCGCTCGCGGCCGAGGCCGTGTCGCAGCTGCTGGAGAATACGTTGGGAAGGCAGCCGTTGCACATTGTGGTCGATAAACCAATCATCCGCACCGTGGCCTGGTGCTCGGGGGGCGCGCAAAATTATATTCAACAGGCGGCCGAACTGGGGGTGGATGCCTATATCACCGGAGAGGTCTCGGAGCACACGGTGCACATCGCGCGCGAGACCGGCATGCACTTTTTCGCGGCGGGACATCATGCCACCGAGCGGTATGGGGCGCAGGCGCTAGGGGAACATCTGGCGCAGAGATTTTCGTTGACGCATCGTTTCATTGATATCCCCAACCCAGTGTGAACGCAGGACTGCTTCAGTACATCGGAATGTCCATAGAATTGGCGTTGACTGGGTTACCCAAACTGTTCTAGGATCAGGTCAACAATAGGGATATGGCTCGAAAAGGCCACTAATACCAAGTGCTATCGAAAACAAAAAATACAAATGGAGAAGAGGGGCGCGCAGGGCTCTGTCGTCAATTCGCAGCTGCCTCCATCAATTCCCATATAGTTCAATTGCGACATCAACCTGCTCTTCGGTAACTGATGTATTTGTCATTGCATTCTGCTTGGTTGTCAGCGTCTATCGTTTGGGTATCACCAAGGCCGCGCCTGAGTTCGCGGACATGTAACCGGTGAAGCAATTCACCGATCAATTTGCTTGTCAGGAGGAGTGAATGAGTGATGGTGTAGATCACAGCAAGCGTCGCACACTCACCGTGGCCGCAGGCGTCGTCGGGGGAGTCGGGGCGGCGTGCGCCGCGGTGCCTTTTGTGGCCTCGATGCAGCCCAGCGCCAAGGCTCAGGCCGCCGGCGCGCCGGTCGAGGTGGATATCAACAAGATGGAGCCGGGTCAGCGCATCACGGTCGAGTGGCGCGGCAAACCGGTATGGATCATCCGCCGCAGCCAGACGATGTTGGAGGCGCTGCCGACGCTGGATCCCGTATTGCTCGATCCCGCCTCGGAGCTGCAGCAGCAACCCGACTATGCGAAAAACGCCGTGCGCTCGATCAAACCCGAGACGCTAGTCCTGCTGGGCATCTGTACCCACCTCGGATGCTCGCCGAGCTATCGTCCGGAGTTTGCCCCTGCCGACTTGGGGGAGGCATGGAAGGGCGGCTTCTTCTGTCCTTGCCACGGTTCGCGTTTCGACCTTGCCGGACGCGTTTTCGCTGGTGTGCCGGCACCCAAGAATCTCGAGGTGCCGCGCCATATGTATATCAGCGATACCCGAATCCTGATCGGTGCTGACGACAAAGGGGTGGCGTAGCAATGAGAAATATCGCGATGCAACTGCTGGACTGGGTGGATGAGCGTTTCCCGTTACGGAAGACCTTCAACGAGCACCTCGGTCATTACTATGTGCCGAAGAACTTCAACTTCTGGTACTACTTCGGTTCGCTGGCCTTGCTGGTGCTGGTGATCCAGATCGTCACCGGCATCTTCCTGACCATGAACTACAAGCCGGACGCGCAATCCGCCTTCGGTTCCGTCGAATACATCATGCGGGATGTCGAATACGGTTGGCTGATCCGTTATATGCATTCGACCGGCGCGTCGTTTTTCTTCGTCGTCGTTTATCTGCACATGTTCCGCGCATTTCTGTACGGCTCGTACAAGAAACCGCGCGAGCTGGTGTGGATCATCGGGATGCTGATTTACCTCACGCTGATGGCCGAGGCCTTCTTCGGTTATCTGTTGCCGTGGGGCCAGATGTCATACTGGGGCGCCCAGGTGATCATCTCCTTGTTCGGTACCTTGCCGGTGATCGGTCCGGACCTGGCGCTGTGGATTCGCGGCGACTTCGTCGTGGCCGATGCCACCTTGAATCGCTTTTTTGCCTTCCATGTGATCGCCGGTCCGCTGGTGCTGCTGGGCTTGGTGGTGGCGCACATCACCGCCCTGCACGAGGTCGGCTCGAACAATCCCGATGGGATCGAGATCAAAAAACTCAAGGGGCCAGATGGCGTGCCGCTCGATGCCGTGCCGTTTCATCCCTATTACACGGTGAAGGATGCCTTCG
Source organism: uncultured Chromatiales bacterium (assembly GCA_964557295.1). Lineage (GTDB taxonomy): Bacteria > Pseudomonadota > Gammaproteobacteria > RBG-16-57-12 > RBG-16-57-12 > JBFMHP01. Next base: position 53,382 of record CAZKZP010000011.1, read on the forward strand.
GTGCGGCCTTCTTCCTGATCATCTTCTGCGCGGTGATGTTCTTCCTGCCGGAGATGGGCGGGATCTTTCTCGAGTATCCCAACTTCGAGCCGGCCGATCCGCTGAAGACGCCCGAGCATATCGCTCCGGTATGGTATTTCACGCCGTTCTACTCCATCCTGCGCGCCGTCCCCAGCGTGGGCGGTTCGGCCTTCCCCGGTGTCATCGCGATGGGCGTGGCGACGGTGATTTTCTTCCTGCTGCCGTGGCTTGACCGCAATCCGGTGCGCTCGATCCGCTATCGCGGTATCCAATTCAAGATTGCCCTGACCCTCTTCGTCATCGTGTTCCTGATCCTGGGTTATCTCGGCACGCAGGCGCCCAGCCCAGGGAAGAATCTCCTCGGCCAGATCTGCTCGGTATTGTACTTCCTGTTCTTCTTGTTGATGCCCATCTACACCAAGATGGAGAAGAATAAGCCGGTTCCAGAGAGGGTGACGTGCAAATGAAAAAAATACTTTCAGTGCTCTTGTTAAGCTGGCTGCCGGTCTTGGGGATGGCGGCGGGGGGCGGTGCGCATCTCGATCACGTGGCTATCGACCTTTCCGACAAGGAGTCCCTGCGCAACGGGGCCAAGGTGTTCATGACGTATTGCCTAAATTGCCATTCAGCCAAGTATCAACGCTACAACCGCATGGCGGATGACATCGGCATGAGCATCGACGATCTCAAGCCCTTGATGTTCATCACGGACCGGGTCGGTGACACCATGTCAGTGGCGATGGATCCCAAGCAGGCCAAGAAGTGGTTCGGCACGCTGCCGCCCGATCTGTCGCTCGTGGCCCGCTCGCGCGGGGCGGATTGGTTGTATACCTATCTGCGTTCCTTCTATCGCGACGACAGCCGTCCCTTCGGTGTCAACAACCTCGTATTCAAGGATGTGGGGATGCCGCATGCGCTGGTCGATCTGCAAGGTCTGGCCGAGCCGGTATTCAAGAACGAGGCGGACAAGGAAATCAGCGGCTTGGAGATCAAAACGCCGGGCGTGCTGACGCCGGCGCAGTACGATGAGCTGGTCTCCGACCTGGTGCATTTCCTGGTCTATGTCGGAGAGCCCGCCAAGCTCGAGCGGTATTCCCTGGGTATCTGGGTCATCCTGTTCCTGCTGGTGCTGACCATCCTGCTGTATCTGGTCAAGCGTGAGTACTGGCGGGATGTGCATTGATCCATCACTCGAATAATCATCCATGAAATAAGGGGGGGCAAGTCCCCCCTTGTTTGTTTTATAATGTCCTGGTTTTCAAACTTCCCACATCTTGCAGGAGAATTGTGTAATGGCGTCACTGGCCAATCGACGTTCAATTATGACGCTTTTTTCCAATGCCGATTGTATCCATAGTCACCGGGTACGGATTGTGTTGGCAGAAAAGGGGATCAATCATGAGGTCATCGAAGTGACCGCGGATTCGATCCCCGAGGATTTGCGAGAACTCAATCCCTATTGCTCCACGCCCACGCTCATCGATCGGGATCTCGTGTTGTACAGTTCGCAGGTGATCATGGAGTATCTCGATGAGCGGTTCCCTCATCCGCCGTTGATGCCGGTGGATCCGGTCCATCGGGCGCAATGCCGGCTAATGCTCTATCGCATCGAGCGGGACTGGTACAGCCTGGTCGATGAAATCAACACCAAGGGTGAGAAGGCAGTGGCCAAGGCGCGCAAGGAGTTGCGGGAGAGCCTGACCATGGTGGCGCCGCTGTTCAAGCAGATGCCGCATTTCATGAGCGAGGAATTCAGTCTGATGGACTGCGCGCTGGTCCCCCTGATGTGGCGTATGCCCAAGTACCGCATCGATCTGCCGGAGCAGGCGCAGCCCATCCTCGATTATGCGGAGCGGATGTTCACACGCACGAGTTTTCAGATGAGTCTTTCTGAAGCCGAGCGTGAGATGCGGGCCGCTTGATCACTGGCATGAGCGATTCCAAAGACTTCACGATGACCTCCAGTCGCCCGTATTTGGTGCGGGCTATCTATGAATGGTTGGTCGACAACGGAATGACGCCCTACCTTCTGGTGGACGCCGAGGCGGAGGGGGTCGTGGTGCCGCGGCAGTTCGTCGAGAATGGCAAGATCATCCTCAACGTCGCACCCGCCGCGGTGCAGCGGCTCCAGCTGGGTAATGACCGGATCGATTTCAGCGCGCGCTTCAGCGGACAAGCAATGGATGTATGTGTGCCGCTCGGTGCGGTAAAGGCCATCTACGCCCGCGAAAACGGCACCGGAATGGTGTTCAATGATGAGATGGAGGATCCCAGCCCTCCCTCCGCGCCGAAGGATGACGGCGTCAAGCCCAAGCTCAAACTGGTCAAGTGACCGGAATACGCACCACAACCTAACGGCGCCGACTCAGGCGCCGTTTTTGTCTGGCGTTCTGGCAATCCACCAATGGACGATGCCGTCTCGTCATGTTGTGATCGAGCGTGCGCAGACGTCATGGGTCATCCCTTTTCATCTGCATCGCTGCGGGAATTATCTTGATGAAATGCGAGCGGGATCATCGCCTGGATATGACAAGTGATGGACGGTTCGCTGATGCGTCAAATTTGACTTGCCATTTGACCATAGTCTTGATTAAGTATCTGACAGAATAAGGCGTGACAGGCAGGTGTGATTGGGGGCACGCGGCACGGAGATCAACAACATTCCTGGAGGATGAGTCCTGATGAAAACAGTAGCGAAAACCACGATACTTGTACCGGTGCTGGCGGTTGCGCTTGCGGGCTGTGGCGCAAAAGAGGCGGAAGTCAGTTATTCAGCCAGCGTAGAGCCGATACTAAAAGAATATTGCGTGGAATGTCATACGGAAGGTGGTCCCGGTTATGAAAAGACCGGATTGTTGATGACCAACTACGCCGCGCTGATGAAGGGGACCAAGTTCGGCCCGATCATCGAGCCGAGCAACAGTATCTCCAGCACGCTGGTGCGCCTGATCGAAGGCCGCGCGGACCCCTCGTTGAAGATGCCGCATGGCGGCGGCAAGAGCTTGTCGCAAGCGCAAATCGATACCATCAAGCGGTGGATCGATCAGGGCGCGAAGAATAATTGATACCGATCCCTTCGGGATGAATATGCCGGCATATGCCGGCATTTTTTTTGCGCGGATCAACGGTGATGCGCCGCAGGTGTCAGCGGGAACATCTTGTCCGGATTGAGGATGTTGTTCGGATCGAAGAGCAACTTGATCTGGCGCATCAGATCCAGGCTGGCGGCATCGATTTCGCGGCCGACGAAATCCTGCTTCTCCATGCCCACGCCGTGTTCGCCGGACAAGGTGCCGTTGAGTTTCAGCACCAGATCGAATACCGCACTCAGGCAATGCTCCGCCTGTTGCATTTGCGTTGGGTCCTCCGGGTCGACCAGCAGGTTGACGTGGATGTTGCCGTTGCCGGCATGACCGAAGTTGACGATGGTGATGCCGTGCTCATCGGCCAGCCTTGACAGGCCTTCGATCAGATCGGCCATGCGCGAGACGGGTACCACCACGTCCTCGTTGATCTTCTTGGGCGCGATGTTGCGCAAGGCCGGCGACAGGGCCTTGCGCGTGGCCCACAGCGCGGCGGCGTCTTCCGCCGTGCGGGCGACTGAAAACGACAGCAGCCCGTCTCCCTGTGCCGCTTGCGCCACCGAAGCGATCGCCGCCTCCATGGCGGCCGCCGGGCCATCGACCTCGATCATGAGCATGGCCCCGGCCCGTTCGGGCAGGCTGGATTTTGAGTAGCCGCGGATCATTTCGATCGCCTTGCCGTCGATGAACTCCAGCGCGCAGGGGGTGATGGGCTGGGCCATGATGCGCGAGACCGCCCGTGCCGCGGCCTGCATGTCATGATAGACCGCCTGCAGGGTCTGTGTGCTTTCCGGCAGCGGGGTCAGCTTCAGTGTGGCCTCGGTCATGATGGCCAGCGTGCCCTCCGAGCCGATCAGCAGCCGCGTCAGGTCGTAGCCCACCACGCCCTTGGTGGTGTAGACCCCGGTTTTGATCCATCGTCCGGCGCCGGTGACGGCGCTCAAACCAAGCACGTTGTCGCGGGGGGTGCCATATTTCACCGCGCGCGGACCGGCGGAATTGTAGGCGAGATTTCCGCCGACGGAGCAAAACGCGGCACTGGTCGGATCGGGGGGCCAAAAAAAGCCGTGCACCGCCGCGGCTTGCTGGACCTGCTGATTGGTGACGCCGGGCTGAACGACCATCACACGGTTGTCCGGATCCACGGCCAGGATCTTGTTCATGCGTTCGAGTGAGAGCACCACGCCGCCGCGCACCGGCACGGTGGCGCCGGTGGTGCCGGTGCCGCGGCCGCGGGGGACGAGCGGGATGCGGTGCGCGTTGCAGAGTTGCAGCAGGTGGACCACCTGCTCGGTGTCGGTGGCGAAGGCTACGGCCTGCGGCAAGTGGTGGCGGCGGCTGTTGTCGTAGCCGTACGGCCAGCAGTCGGCGGGTTCGAACAGGCGCTGCGCTGCCGGAAAGATCTGGCATAAGGCGCTGACGAATGCCTCCGGCAGTGGCGGGTGCGATGTGACCATGGGTGACAGCCTGGGTGCGGATAGGGTTGCGGATCGGAGGATGACGGCACGCGCGCGCCGTCACCCTGTCATGGCTGTTCTGCCGCGGGCTCTTCCAATGGCTCGACGATCAGCGGCTGCGGCTTGGTCATGATCTGGTCGATCTTTTCCAGGATCAGGCTGTTATCCTCGCCCTGGAGTCCGGGATCGATTTCATGTTCCCCGGCCGGGATGATTTCGCCGGATTGCGAGATATATTCGAAGGCGCGCACGACGCGTGTGACGTCCTTGATTTGGCTTACCGCCTTGCTCGCGCGCTCGGCCTCCTCCTCGGTGACCAGGCCCAGCAGATAGACCGTGGCGTTTTCCGTGATCACCTTGATCTTGGTGGGATCCACATCGGTGTTGCGCAGGAGGTGGGCCTTCACATTGGCGGTCATCAGGGCATCGCGGCTGCGCGAGGTGATGTCGCTATTGGGTCCGACGATGATTTCGTTATGGATGGTGCTGATGGTGGTGTCGCTGTTGCGCACCATCTCTTCGACCTTCTGCCGGACTTCCGGCGAGGGGGCCTCACCCGTCAACACTACCAGGCCGTTATAGCTGACGACGTTGACATGCACACTGGTGCCGATGTAGGGGTCGGAATAAATGGCGTCGTTGGACTTCATTTCGATGGCCTTGTCGCGCAGGATCGCCTCGCCGCTGCGGCGGTCGCCGGAGATCATCGCGCCGGTGGCGGCAGTGGCGACCACGGCAGGGGCGCACCCTTGGATGAGCAGGGTGGCCAGCAACAGACTGACCATGACGGTTGGAATACGCATCGCTACCTCTCCTGGATAAATCGGCGAAGGCTGATAAAGATCTCCGTATTATGCCTCAAACGCATTTTTAATCCATTGCAAATTCTCCGCGCCGCTCTGCGTCGCAATCCCGATCACATCGAATCGGCAGGGTGAGTTCTGGTGGCGCGGATGGGCTTGCAGGTAATGCGCGGCCGACGCCAGTAGCCGCTGCTGTTTGCGATAATCGACGCTTTCCGCCGCGCTGCCGAAGCCATGGGGACGTCGGCTTCTGACTTCGACGAATACCAGGGTGTGATGTTCCTGCATGATGAGATCGATTTCACCGCGCCGGCAGTGATAATTACGTTCGATCAGCGTGAGGCCCTGACGTTGCAGGAAGCTCAAGGCCGCGTCCTCGGCGTATGATCCGGCGGCGCGGCTGTGCGGCGGTCGATCCATGACGCGGGCGCGAGTCAGTACGGCAGCGGTTGCGGCAGTCCGCCGCGGAATTGCGCCCAGCGCACCTGGCGATGCAGCCGCCGCTGTTCGTCGAGCTGCAAGATGCCGCTTTCGCCGTGATGCGTGAGGGTGGCGGGCAGTGTGCTTAGCGGCCCGGCGAGTGCCATGGCGTCGACGCCGAGGGCGAACAGGCGCACGTATTTCTCGTCCCGCGTCGGCCAGGCCTGCTGCGCGGCTTTGTGCAACTCCTGGTCCACGGGCGCGAGCAGCCAGGGGATGTCGCCGAAGATCACGTCATTCATGTCGAGGTCTCTTTGCGCATTCGCCAGGCCGGTGAAGATGTGCGAGGTGCTGTAGACCGGCAGGTCGCTGGCGTAATGGAATTTCAGCTGCGGGCGCAGCAGGCGCGCCTGGACGGGCTGGGCGACGACGAAGATGAAATCCACGTCCTGGCGGCGGCGCGGGGTGAATTTGAGCTGCATGCTCAATACATCCTGCAGGGCGCGATGGCGCTGATCGCTCAGATCCAGCTCGAGCGCCTCGCGGATCGGTTGCGAGAAGTCGGTGGCGGCGGGATCGTAATAACGCACGCTGGTGACCGCGCCTCCCAGCGTCTGGAGCCGTTCGCCGAAGGCGCCGCTGATGCGTTGCCCCCAAGCGGTGTTCGGCGCCAGCACGATGGCCCGCTGACGGCCGTCGGCGACGGCGCGCTCCGCGGCTTGTTCGGCCTCGTGCTCGGGCGACAGGCCAAGCTGATACAGTCGGTCGGCGGAATGGGGGTCGGTGCTGTAATTGAGCGCCAGTACCGGCA
>CAZKZP010000011.1:59986-75258 GCA_964557295.1 uncultured Chromatiales bacterium
TGTCGTGCGCAGCCAGCAGGGCGACGGACTCCTTGGTCAGCGGACCGATGACAAAGCGGGCGCCTTCCTCTACCGCGGTCTCGTAGATCTCCACGATGCGATTGTCATCGCTGGCGTCATAGAAGCGCAGCTCCGCGTCGTAATGCGGTTTGATGCGTTGGTAATACTCGGACATCAGGCCATCGCGCACGGCCTCGGCGGAAGGTGCGTAAGGCCCCTTGAGCGGAAGCAGCACGGCGACCTTGGCGGGCGGCTCCACGGACTGGATGCCGGAACGCGATTCCCGCAGGCTCAGCGTGGTCGCGCGTGCGTTGCGGCGCATCCAGTCGCTCAACTGGTTGTTCAATTCCTGAATGCGGTCTGCGTGGGCTAGTGCGGGGGCGGACTTCGGGAGGGGGCTCCCGCTGAGGGACTCGATCAGCTGTTCGATGCGCCGCAGATTGGTTTTGCGCGCGGCATCGTCCAGGTAGGCGTCGAGGCTCAGGCGTGACCAGGCCTCATCCAGCGCGTTGCCCTGCATGGCGAAGGCCTCGGTTTGTATCTGATGATAGCGCTGGGTGTCTTGCGCAGTTTCCAGTCGGGTCGAGCGCAGGCGCTGTAGCTCCGCGAGCGCGCGATCGGGGTCTTTGGCGGCGAGGGCGATGCGTCCGAGCAGCAGGTGTTTTTCGATCCGCTGATCGCTCGTCAGGCCATCATCGTCGAGACCTGCTAAGATGTTGCGCGCGTAGTCATGGTAGTCATCCTGCATCAGGATGGCGGCGGCCTGGAGTAGATACTGGGCGCTCTTGGGTGGACTCGATTGCCGGGCCAGCTGGAGGTAGGGCCGCACCTTGGCTTGCGTGTCGAGCTGAACCGGCGGGGGGGCGCTGACATCGGCGGGCGGTTCTATCGGCTGTTGCGCGGCGCAGCCAAACAGGGATGTGCCCACGCTCAGCATCAGTACCAGCCAAAAACGGATCAGTGTCATGAGGTTTCGTATTATGAAAAGTAGGCCCCTCAGTATCTTGGTGAGTGTGCGTCGTGTCAATTGAGCCGGGCACATTATATATCGTCGCCACGCCGCTCGGTAATCTGGGCGATATCACGCAGCGTGCCTTGGCGGTGTTGGCCGGCGTGGATTGCATCGCCGCCGAGGATACCCGGCACAGCGGCAAGCTGCTGCGGCATTTCGCCATCAACGCACGCTGCATCGCGCTGCACGAGCACAACGAGCGCCAAGCGGCGCAGACGCTGATGCAATGGCTGCGCGAAGGCAAGTCGCTCGCCCTGATCTCCGATGCCGGCACGCCCTTGATCAGCGATCCGGGTTTTTACCTGGTGCGCGAGGTGCGTAATGCCGGATTCAAGGTGGTGCCCATCCCGGGCCCCTCGGCCTTGATCGCCGCCCTCTCCGTGGCCGGCCTGCCCTCGGACCGTTTTGTCTTCGAAGGTTTCCTGCCCGCCAAGCCCCCGGCGCGGCGCCACGCGCTCGAGGGGCTGCGTCATGAGACCCGCACCCTGATCTTCTACGAGTCCCCGCATCGCATCCTTTCGACCCTGGAAGACATGGCCGAGATCTTCGGCGCGCTGCGCCAGGCGGTGGTGGTGCGCGAGCTTACCAAGACCTTCGAGACCGTCCGCAGCGCTTCGCTGGGCGAACTGCTGGAGTGGATGCAGGCCGATGAACATCAGCGCAAGGGTGAATTCGTCGTGCTGGTGCATGGCGCCGAACCGCGCGCGCGCGGAGAAGAGAGTGCGGTCGATCCCGGGCAGGTGTTGCGCATCTTGCTGGAGGAGTTGCCAGTCAAGCAGGCCGCCGCCTTGGCGGCGAAGATCTGCGGATTGAAGAAGAACGAGATGTACGAGCGGGCGCTGGCAATCAAGGATGAGGGATAGCGGCGAACCGGGGCAGGGATGTGGTATACTTCGCGCCGAGAGTTGGCCAGGCAGTCGCTGCACCTTCGGGTGTAGAGGAAAGTCCGGGCTCCACAGGGCAGGGTGCCAGGTAACGCCTGGGAGGCGCGAGCCTACGGAAAGTGCAACAGAAAGTATACCGCCTAAGTCCTTCGGGACCGGTAAGGGTGAAATGGTGCGGTAAGAGCGCACCGCGTCGGTGGCAACACTCGGCGGCGATGGAAAACCCCACCCGGAGCAAGACCAAATAGGGGAACATTGGCGCGGCCCGCGCTGTTCCCGGGTAGGTTGCTTGAGGTATGCGGTGACGCATATCCCAGATGAATGACTGTCCACGACAGAACCCGGCTTATCGGCCGACTCTCACTTTCTCTCCCGAATTTCTCCCACTTTCTCCCCCCGTCACCACCCCGCGGCCACATCCGGCACGCTTTCTCTTCAGAGTTCACTTTAACTTGAATGGTTACTAGGCTGATTCTTTACGCAAAAACCCTTTGTGGTTTTTTGCCGTCCTCGCGCTCCTAAGTCACTGTTGTATAAGCAAGATTTTGTCAAATTCGCCTTGACAGGGCGCCTTCCCGAACCTATAGTGTCACGAAGTGGGGCAATGTGGTGAAAAATGGATAATGAGGGAGTGCGAGTCACTTGTTTCGCGGCGTTAACGCTCTAAACCTGGATACCAAGGGTCGTATGACCATGCCGACCCGTTATCGGGATCAGCTCCAGGAAAGCTGTGCAGGGCAGGTGGTGGTGACGGTAGATCGTGACCACTGCCTGTTGCTGTATCCGCTGTGCGAGTGGGAAGAGATCGAGCGCAAACTGGTCCGCCTCCCGAGCCTGAACAAGCAGGCGCGCCGCCTGCAGCGTTTGTTGATCGGTCATGCCACCGAGTGCGAGCTGGACGGCAACGGCCGCATCCTGTTGCCGCCGCTGTTGCGCGAATTCGCCGCGATCGACAAGCGCGTGGTGATGATCGGTCAGGGGAATAAATTCGAAATCTGGGATGAGAATGCCTGGAACACGATGCGCGAGGCATGGTTGCAGGAAGATGCCGAAGGCGAAGAGGGGTTGAATGAGGGCTGGGGGAGTTTGTCGCTCTGATGAACGACCAGACTCACCGCCCGGTGCTGCTGGATGAGGCGACCGCCGCATTGAACATCCAGGCCGATGGCCTCTACGTGGATGGCACCTTCGGGCGCGGCGGCCATAGCGCCGAGATCTTGCAGCGTCTCGGCGAGCAGGGACGCCTGCTGGCGTTCGACAAGGATCCGGCGGCGATCGCCGCCGCGCAGCAGTTTGCGGGAGACAAACGGTTTTCAATCGTGGCGGGAAGCTTTGCAGGGATGCGCGAAGAATTACAACAACGAGGCTGGATGGGAAAGGTGAGCGGGGTCTTGCTGGATTTGGGCGTCTCTTCGCCGCAACTCGATGACGCGGCGCGCGGCTTCAGTTTCCGTCTGGACGGCCCGCTCGACATGCGCATGGACCCCACGGCCGCGATCAGCGCCGCCGAGTGGCTGGCGCGGGTCGATGAGTCCGAGCTGGCCTATGTGTTGAAGGAATACGGTGAAGAGCGTTACGCGCGCCGTATCGCCCGCGCCATCGTCGCGGCGCGCCAGGCGAAGCCGATCACGACCACGCAGCAATTAGCCGAGCTGATCCGTCAGGCCAGCCCCACCCATGAAAAACGCATCCATCCGGCCACCCGCAGCTTCCAGGCGATCCGCATCTTCATCAATCGCGAGCTGGACGACCTGCGTCTGTGCCTGGACCAGATGCTGGAGATCCTGGCCCTCGGCGGGCGCCTGGTGGTGATCAGTTTTCATTCGCTGGAAGATCGCATCGTCAAACACTATATGCGCGATCAGGCCAAGGGCGCGGAATTGCCGCGCGGCCTGCCGGTGCTGCAATCCCAGATCCACCAGCCGATGCGGCTGGTGGGCAAGGCGGTGTATGCGAACGAGACGGAAGTGGCGGCCAATCCGCGGGCGCGCAGCGCCGTGATGCGGGTGGCCGAGCGGGTGTCATGAGTGTGCGCTTGGTGATGATGATCCTCATTTGCCTGGTGGTTGGTTCGGCGGTGGGCGTGGTGTATGTCAAGCATCAGTCGCGCAAGCTGTTCGTCGAGCTACAGGCATTGCAGGCCGAGCGTGACCGCCTGGATGTGGAGTGGGCGCGATTGCAGATCGAGCAGAGCACCTGGGCGACGCACGTCCGGGTGGAACGTTTGGCGCGCACCCGTTTGGATATGGGGCTGCCCAGCAATCAAGAGGTAGTGATCGTCCGGCCATGATCGAAGAGAAGATCCAAGCCATCAATCCGCGGCGCCAGCACATCGCCCTCGCCCTCATCGGCGTGGTGATGGTGCTGCTGCTCGCGCGCACCGCCTACCTCCATTTGATCGAGAAGGATTTTCTACAGGGAGAGGGCGATGCAAGGCATCAGCGCGTCGTGCAGGTGCCGGCCCATCGCGGCATGATCCTCGATCGCGAAGGCGAGCCGCTGGCGGCTAGCGCGCCGGTGGATTCGGTGTGGGCCCAGCCGCAGGAGTTGCTCACGGCCAGGGCGCAATGGCCGCAGCTCAACAAGTTGCTCGATGTGAATGTCGAGCGGGCGTTGTCCGGGCGCGAGACGCGCGAGTTCGTCTATCTGCGCCGGCACATCGATCCCTCGCTCGGCGAGCAGGCGATGGCCTTGGGGATTCCCGGCGTGGCCATGCAGCGCGAGTACCGGCGGTTTTACCCGATGGGCGAGGTGTCCTCGCACATCGTGGGATTCACCGATATCGACAACGCCGGGCAGGAAGGCGCCGAGCTGGCCTTCGATGAGGGGCTGCGCGGCGAGCCGGGTCAGCGCCGCGTCATTCGTGACCGCCTGGGCCGGGTGGTGGAGGACGTGGAGTTCATCCGCCAGCCCAAGCCGGGCAACAACCAGCGCTTGAGCATCGATCGCCGGGTGCAATATCTCGCGTATCGCGAGTTGAAGGCGGCGGTGCAGCGCAACCGCGCGCGCGCGGGCTCGATGGTGGTGATGGATGTGGCGAGCGGCGAGATCCTGGCGCTGGTCAATCAGCCGTCGTTCAATCCGAACAACCGCGATGAATTGCGCAGTGACCATTACCGCAATCGCGCGCTCACCGACATCTTCGAGCCCGGCTCCACGGTCAAGCCGTTTACGGTGGCCGCGGCGCTGGATTCCAAGGCTGTCTCCGGGGGCGTGGTGATCAACACCCATCCGGGATTCATGCGCATTTCCGGCAGCACGGTGAAGGATTTGCGCGATTACGGCCTGGTGGATTTGACGACGCTGATCAAGAAATCGAGCAATGTCGGCGCCGCCAAGCTGTCGCTGGAGACCGAGCCGGAAGCGCTCTGGAACATCTTGTCCGGCCTGGGATTCGGCGGTGCGCCGAGCAGCGGCTTCCCCGGCGAGACCACGGGCCATCTGCCGCACTTCAGCGCCTGGCGCAATGTTCACCGCGTTACCTTGTCCTATGGATATGGCCTGTCGGTGACGCCCCTGCAGCTGGCGCAGGCGTATTCGATCCTGGCCAATGGCGGCCGTCACCTCGCGCCGACCTTCGTGCCGCGCCGGGCGGGCGAAGTCATTGCGGGTGATCAGGTGATCTCCGCGCAGACCGCGCTGCAGGTGCGCACGATGATGGAGTCCGTGGTGCACGAAGGCGGCACGGCGATGCAGGCGGCGATCCCGGGTTATCGCGTGGCCGGCAAGACCGGCACGGTGCGCAAGGCCGGCGCCGGCGGTTACATCGAGGATCAATATCTTTCGGTGTTTGCCGGTATGGCGCCGGCGAGCAATCCGCGCCTGGCCATGGTGGTGGTGATCGATGAGCCGCGCGGTGAGGAGTATTACGGCGGCGCGGTGGCCGCGCCGGTGTTCGCGAGCGTGATGGCCGGTGCGCTGCGCTTGTTGGACATTGCGCCGGATGATGTATCGACCATGGGGATTCAACTAGCAATGGCGGGAGGTCATCGCCAATGATGCCAGCTATCAAATTGTCGGAGTCCTGGATGTTGAGTGAGTTGCTTATCGATATCGGAAAGCTCGCCCGCGGCATGGATCGCGAGATCGGCGGCTTGAGCATGGACGCCGCGAGCCTGCGCCCCGGCGAGCTGTTTCTCGCCTGCGCCGGCGTGAAACGCCATGGGCGTGATTTCATCGATCAGGCCATCGCCAACGGCGCCGCCGCCGTGTTGTGCGAGGTCGAGGATGCGGAGAAACACGGCATCGTGCGGCTCGAAGGGATAGTACCGGTCATGCTGGCGTACGATCTCAAGCGCAAGATCGGCTACATCGCCGACCGCTTCTACGGCCAACCGTCGAAATACATGACGGTGATCGGCGTGACCGGCACCAATGGCAAGACCTCGACCAGCCAATTCATCGCCCAGGCGCTCAACCAAGACGCGCCGTGCGGCGTCATCGGCACGCTCGGCTACGGCCTCTACGGCAAGCTCGACCAAGGCGAGCACACCACGCCGAATGCGATCCGCCTGCATGAGCTGCTCTCCCAGATGCGCGTGAAGGGGGCCAAGTCAGTTGCGATGGAAGTCTCTTCGCACGGCCTGGATCAAGGACGCGTCAACGGCGTGAGCTTCAATACCGCGGTGTTCACCAATCTGAGCCGCGATCACCTGGATTATCACGGCGACATGGGCCGCTATGGCGCGGCCAAGCGGCGCCTGTTCGACATGCCCGGCCTGCGCCACGCCGTCATCAACGCCGACGACGCCTTCGGCCGCGCGCTGATCCATAGCTATCGCGGCCACCTGGATCTGACCGCCTACAGCCTGCAACTGAAGACCGGCGCGCATGGCGTGCCGATGGTGGCCGGCGAAGATCTCGTGCTGAGCGACCGCGGCATCTCGATGACGGTGGTGAGCGGCGCGCAGCGCGCCCTGCTGCGCAGCCCCTTGCTCGGGAGATTCAACGCCTCGAATCTGCTGGCGGCGCTGGCGGTGCTGCTCAAGCTCGGCATGCCGCTCAGCGAGGCGGTCGAGCGCATCGCGGCGTGCCAGCCGGTCGACGGGCGCATGCAGTGTTATGGCGGTGGCGCGCAACCCTTGGTGGTGGTGGATTATGCGCACACCCCGGATGCATTGGAGCAGGTCTTGCTGGCCCTGCAAGAGCATTGCGCCGGTCAGCTGTGGTGCGTGTTCGGTTGCGGCGGGGACCGCGACAAGGGCAAGCGTCCCCTGATGGGCCGGGTGGCCGAGGCCTGCGCCGATCGTCTGATCGTGACCGACGACAATCCGCGCAGCGAGGACGGCGATGCGATCGTCAACGACATCCTCGCCGAGCTGGAGTTCAGCGAAACCATCGAAGTGATCCGCGACCGCGGCCAGGCGATCGCGCACGCCATCGCCCAGGCCCAGCCGGGTGACATCGTGCTGGTCGCCGGCAAGGGCCACGAGGACTATCAGATCATCGGCGCGCGGCGCCTGCCGTTCAGCGACAGCGCGGCGGTGGAGATGAATCTCGCGCTGCGCCGGGAAGGTATCCAGTAAATGAGCACACTCATGACCATGTCGCTCGAACAAGCCGCCCGCGCGGTGAACGGCCGTTGCGTGGGTGCGAACGTGAGCTTTGCGCGCGTGAGCACCGACGGCCGCAAGTCCTGCGCCGGCGCCTTGTTCATCGCCTTGGTCGGTCCGCGCTTCGATGCGCATGATTTCATCGATCAGGCCAAGGCGCAGGGCGCGGCCGCGGTCATGGTCTCGCGCACCGTGCATACCGATCTGCCGCAGCTGCTGGTGGATGACACCCGTCTGGCGCTGGGCCGTCTCGCGGCCTACTGGCGTGATCAGCTCGATGTGCGCGTGGTGGGCGTGACCGGCAGCAACGGCAAGACCACCACCAAGGAGATGATCGCCGCGATCCTGCGCCAGGCCGGTCCGGTGCTGGCCACCGAGGGCAATCTGAACAACGACATCGGCATGCCGCTGACCTTGCTGCGCATGCAGCCGGAGCACCGCTATGCGGTGATCGAGATGGGCGCCAATCATCGCGGCGAGATCGCGTACATGACCCGGATCGCGCGCCCCGATGTGGCGGTGATCACCAACGCCGGCCCGGCGCATCTGGAAGGTTTCGGCGGACTCGATGGGGTCGCGCAAGGCAAGGGCGAGATCTATCAGGGCCTGGGGGCGGACGGCATCGCGGTGATCAACGCCGATGATGTCTATGCCGGATATTGGCGTGAAGTCGCCAAGCAATACACGCAACTCACCTTTGGTTTCAGCGCGCAGGCCGATGTCCAGGCGGACATGCGCGGCGATGCCTTCGGCAGCGAACTGACCATCCGTCACGCCCAGGGTGAATTCACCGCGCACCTGGAATTGCCGGGCCGGCACAACGCCGCCAACGCCCTGGCCGCCGCCACGGTGGCGCTGGCGCTGGGGATCGCCCCCGCGCAGATCACCGCCGGCCTGCACACCATGCACGGGGTGCGCGGCCGCCTGCAACGGCGCGCCGCGCTCAACGGCGCCGCGCTCATCGATGACACCTACAACGCCAATCCCGCCTCGCTGGCCGCGGCGCTGAAGGTGCTCGCCGCCTGTCCGGGCGAGAAATACCTCGCGCTCGGCGACATGGGCGAGCTGGGCGAACAGACCGAGCAGTTGCATGCCGAGGCCGGCGCGCTCGCCAAAGCGTTGGGCGCCGACCGGCTCTACGCGGTCGGCCCGCTCAGCCGCCACGCGGCGGAACGCTTCGGTGCGCAGGCGCGGCACTTCGCGCAGCAAGACGAATTGATCGCGGCCTTGCGTCAGGATCTGCACGCGGGTGCGACGCTGCTGGTGAAGGGTTCGCGCTCGGCGCGAATGGAGCATGTGGTCGAGGCGCTTGCAGCCCGGGAGGCGAACTGATGCTGCTGTATCTGACCGAATATCTGGCCCAGTATCACTCGGGCTTCAATGTGTTTCAGTACCTGACGCTGCGCGCCATCCTCGGGGTACTGACCGCGCTGGCGATCTCGCTGTTGATTGGGCCGGCGATGATCCGCAAGCTCAGTCTGTCCCAGAAATCGGGCCAGCCGATCCGCACCGACGGTCCACAGTCGCATTTCAGCAAGGCCGGCACGCCCACGATGGGCGGGGCGCTGATCCTGGTCGCCATCGCCATCAGCACCTTGCTGTGGTCGGATTTGGGCAACCGCTATGTATGGATCGTGCTGGCTACCACCACGATCTTCGGCATCATCGGCTGGGTGGATGACTACAAGAAGCTCATCAAGAAGGACTCGAAGGGTCTGATCGCCCGCTACAAATACTTCTGGCAATCAGTGGGTGCCCTGGGCGCCGGCCTGGTGCTGTATTACACCGCGCAGACGCCGCTCGAGACCACCCTGATCATCCCGGTGTTCAAGGATGTCGCCCTGGAACTCGGCGTGGTGGCCTTCGTGCTGCTGACCTATTTCGTGATCGTCGGTTCGAGCAACGCGGTCAATCTCACCGACGGCCTCGATGGCCTGGCGATCATGCCCACGGTGATGGTGGCGGGCGCCCTCGGCGTGTTCGCCTATGTCACCGGCCATGTGAAATTCGCCAGCTATCTCGCCATTCCCTACATCCCCGGCGCCGGCGAGGTGGTGGTGTTCTGCGGCGCGATGGTCGGGGCGGGGCTCGGCTTCCTCTGGTTCAACACCTATCCCGCGCAGGTATTCATGGGCGATATCGGCGCGCTCGCCCTCGGGGCGGCGCTCGGCGTAGTGGCGGTCATCGTGCGCCAGGAACTGGTGCTGTTCGTGATGGGCGGCGTGTTCGTGATGGAGACCGTGTCGGTGATCCTGCAGGTGGCCAGCTACAAGCTCACCGGACGGCGCATCTTCCGCATGGCACCGCTGCATCATCACTTTGAACTCAAGGGCTGGCCGGAGCCGCGCGTGATCGTGCGGTTCTGGATCATCACGGTCATCCTGGTATTGATCGGCCTGGCGACGCTGAAGATCCGGTAATGGAGACGAACTTGACGCTACCCCTCGATCCACACGCAACACATCCGCGCACCCTGGTCGTCGGCCTGGGCAAGACCGGGGTGTCGTGCGCGCGCTTTCTGGTGCGCCGTGGCGAGACCGTGGCCGTGACCGACAGCCGGCTCGATCCGCCCGGATTGGCGCAGTTGCGCGAGGAACTGCCGGACGTGCCGGTGTTCGTCGGCGGCTTCGATGAGGCGGCCTTCCGCGCCGCCGAGCGTCTGGTGGTCAGCCCCGGCGTGGCCTTGAGCCATCCACTGATCCGCGCGGCGATGGAGCGCGGCGTCGAGGTCGTCGGCGATATCACCTTGTTCGCCGACCACGCCGATGCGCCGGTCGCCGCCATCACCGGCTCCAACGGCAAGAGTACCGTCACCACCGTGCTCGGCGAGATGGCCAAGCGCAGCGGCCTGGACGTGCGCGTCGGCGGCAACATCGGCATCCCGGCGCTCGATCTGCTGCAAGAGTCCGCGCCGGACCTCTACGTGCTGGAGCTCTCCAGCTTCCAGTTGGAGACTGTCTCGCATCTCAACGCCAAGGTCGCGGTGATCCTCAACGTCTCGCCCGATCACATGGACCGCTATGACAGTCTGGAGGTCTACGCCACCGCCAAGCGTGCGATCTACAACGGCAACGGCGTGATGGTGCTCAATGACGACGACGCCGTGGTCGCGGCGATGGCCGAGCCGGGCCGCACGCTGCTGCATTTTACCCTGCATGAGCCGGGCGCGGGCGCCTTTGGCCTGCGCGAGCACGACGGCGCGGTGTATTTCGCCCACGGCGCACGATTGCTGATGAAGGTCGACGAGATGCGCATGGTCGGGCGGCACAACGCCGCCAATGCGCTCGCGGCCTTGGCCATGGGCAGCGCGCTGGGGCTGAAGATGGACGCGATGCTGCAAGTCCTGCGCGAGTTCCCCGGACTGGCGCACCGTTGCCAGCACGTGGCCACGCTCAACGGCGTGGGCTGGTACAACGATTCCAAGGGAACCAATGTCGGCGCGACGGTGGCGGCGATCGCGGGCATGCCCGGACAGCTGGTGCTGATCGCCGGTGGTGATGGCAAGGGTGCTGATTTCGCGCCGCTGGCGCAGGCCGCCGCCGGCAAGGTCCGGGCCGTGGTGCTGATCGGCCGCGACGCACCGCTCATCGAGCAGGCCCTGCAGGGGCGGGTGCCGTGCCATCGCGCCGCGGACATGGCGCAGGCGGTGGCGCTCGCGCAGCAGCTGGCCCTGCCCGGTGACAACGTGCTGTTGTCACCGGCCTGCGCCAGCTTCGATATGTTCAAGGGCTTCGAGCATCGCGGCGAGGTGTTCGTCTCCCTGGTGCGGGGGTTGAGCGCATGAGTATCGCCGTCGCCAAGCTCAGAGCCCCGCGGATCACCAAACCCGGCAGCGATCTGTTCGTCGATTACTCGCTGCTCGCGCCGGTGCTGGCGCTGGTGTTTCTCGGCCTGATCATGGTGTGTTCGGCCTCGATCACCATCGCCGATCGCGAGTTGGGCTCCCCCTTCTATTATCTGTTACGGCAGATGTTCTACATCGGCGCCGGCGTGGCCGCGGCGATCGCGGCGGCGATGATCTCGCTGGAGCATTGGGAGCGCTTCAGCCCGATGCTGCTGCTCGCGGGCATCGTGCTGCTGATCCTGGTGCTGCTGCCGGGCATCGGCCGCGAGGTCAACGGCAGTCAACGCTGGATCATGCTCGGGCCGGTGAACCTGCAACCCTCGGAGCTGGTGAAGCTGTTTGCGATCCTTTATCTCTCCGGCTATCTGGTGCGCCGCGGCGCGGAGGTGCGCAGCACGATGAAGGGCTTTCTCAAGCCGATGGGCGTGTTGTCGCTGATCGGCGTGTTGCTGCTGCTGGAGCCCGACTTCGGCGCCATGGCGGTGATGATGGCCACCGCGCTGACGATGATGTTCCTGGCCGGCGTGCCGCTCCAGCGCTTCGCGGCGCTGATCGGCGTGGTCCTGCTGGCGTTCGTGGCGCTGATGCTCGCCGCGCCCTACCGCGTGCAGCGCCTGACCACCTTCCTCGATCCCTGGGCCGATCCGTTCAACAGCGGCTTTCAACTCACCCAGGCGCTGATCGCCTTCGGCCGCGGCGAGTGGTTCGGCGTCGGCCTGGGCAGCAGCATCCAGAAGCTGTTCTATCTGCCGGAGGCCCACACCGACTTCCTGTTCGCGGTACTCGCCGAGGAGCTGGGTTTGCTCGGGGCGGCGGCGGTGATCCTGCTGTTTGGCTGGGTCGTCTGGCGCGCCTTTGCGATCGGCCGGCTGGCCGCCGAGAAGGGCATGCACTTCGCCAGCTTCCTGGCCTTTGGTCTAGGTACCTGGATCGCGTTGCAGGCCTTCATCAACATCGGGGTGAACATGGGTGTGCTGCCGACCAAGGGACTGACCCTGCCGCTGATGAGCTACGGCGGTAGCAGCATCGTGGTGATGGCGGTGGCCGTCGGTCTGCTACTGCGTATCTATCACGATGTCGGCGTGCGCGACGGCCTCGAGCCGCGCCGGAGGGTGCGCTCATGAGCGGCGCGGCGCTGAAGGGACCGATCCTGATCATGGCCGGCGGCACCGGCGGGCATGTCTTCCCGGCGCTCGCGGTGGCCGAGAGCCTGCGCCAGCGGAATGTCGAGGTGCGCTGGCTCGGCGCCTCCCAGGGGATGGAAGCGGACATCGTGCCCAAGGCCGGGTTTCCGATCGATTACGTGACGATCTCCGGCCTGCGCGGCAAGGGTGCGCTCAGCTGGATCGCGGCGCCGTTCAAACTGTTGCGGGCGATGTGGCAGTCGCTGCGCATCATCCGCCGGATCAAGCCGGCGGCGGTGCTCGGCATGGGCGGCTTCGTCACTGGGCCGGCCGGGGTGGTCAGCGTATTGCTGGGCCGGCCCCTGGTGATCCACGAGCAAAACGCCATCGCCGGGATGACCAACCGCCTGCTGGCGCGCATCGCCACCCGCGTGCTGGCCGCCTTTCCCGGCGTGTTCAAATCCGCCACGGTGACCGGCAACCCGGTGCGCGCGCAGATCGCCGCGCTGCCTTCCCCGGCGCAACGCATGGCCACGCATGGCGGCGAGCCGCTGCACCTGCTGGTGCTGGGCGGCAGCCTGGGCGCGCAGGCGCTCAACAGTGCGGTGCCGCAGGCCCTGGCCTTGATCCCGGAGAAGCAGCGGCCGTGGGTATGGCATCAGGCGGGCCGCCGCCATATCGAGGCGGCGCAGGCGGAGTATCGCAACGCCGGCATCGCCGGCCAGGTGGTGCCCTTCATCGACGAGATGGCCGAGGCCTACGCCTGGGCGGACATCGTGCTCTGCCGCGCCGGGGCACTCACGGTCTCCGAGCTGGCCGCCGCCGGGGTCGGGGCGATCCTCGTGCCCTATCCGCACGCGGTGGACGATCATCAAACCAGCAACGCGCGCTTCCTGGTCGACCAGGGCGCCGCGGTGCTGATTCAACAACACGAGCTGAGCGCGCAGGCGCTGGCCGAACTGCTCCGGGACCTGTCGGCGTCACGCAAGAAGATCGTGGCGATGGGCGAGGCGGCGCGTTCGCTCGCCCAACCGGAGGCGACGGCCGAGGTGGTGCGGCATTGTCTGGAGGTGGCCAATGGCTAATCCCGTGGTCTATGGCATGGGGCGGGTGCGGAAGATCCACTTCGTCGGCATCGGCGGCGCCGGCATGGGCGGCATCGCCGAGGTGCTGCTCAATCTGGGTTATCAGGTCTCGGGGTCGGACATCCAGGAAAGCGCGATGACCCAGCGCCTGCGCGCGCGCGGGGCCGAGGTGAACATCGGCCATGACGCCGCGCGCATCGCCGGCTGCGATGTCGTGGTGATCTCCAGCGCCGTCACCGCGAGCAACCCGGAGGTCAAGCGCGCCTACGAGCTGCGCATCCCGGTGGTGCCGCGCGCCGAGATGCTCGCCGAGCTGATGCGCTTCCGCCACGGCATCGCCATCGCCGGCACGCACGGCAAGACCACCACCACGAGCCTGATCGCGAGCCTCTTGGCCGAAGGCGGCCTCGATCCGACCTTCGTGATCGGCGGCAAGCTCAACAGCGCGGGCGCGCACGCGCGGCTCGGCAGCGGGCATTATCTGGTCGCCGAGGCCGATGAAAGCGACGCCTCGTTCCTGCATCTGCAACCGATGACGGCGGTGGTGACCAATATCGAGGCCGACCACATGTCGACCTACGGCGGCGATTTCGGCCGCCTGCGCCAGACCTTCCTCGAATTCCTGCACCACCTGCCGTTCTACGGGCTGGCGGTGCTGTGTCTGGACGATTCCGTCGTCGCGGAGCTGATCCCGGATGTCGCCCGGCCCGTCCTGACCTACGGCTTGAACCCACAGGCCGATGTCACGGCGACCGATGTGCGCTTCCAGCAAGGGCAAACGCATTTCACCGCCTGCCTGCCCGGCGGCGAGCGCATCGCGGCGACCTTGAACATGCCCGGACTGCACAATGTGCAGAACGCCCTGGCCGCCATCGCCGTCGCCCGCGAGCTGGGCGTGACGGTCGAGGCGATCCAGCGGGCGCTGGCGGCCTTCGCCGGCATCGGCCGGCGCTCGCAGAGCTACGGCACGCGGCGCACCCCCGCCGGGGATGTGATGCTGATCGACGACTACGGCCATCACCCCTCGGAAGTGGCGGCGACCATGCGCGCGATCCGCACCGGCTGGCCGACGCGCCGGCTGGTGGTGGCCTTCCAGCCGCACCGCTATTCCCGCACCCACGATCTGTTCGAGGACTTCGTCATCCAGTTGAGCGAGCCGGACGTGCTGCTGCTGCTGGAGGTCTACGCCGCGGGCGAAGAGCCGATCCCCGGCGCCGACGGCCGCGCCCTGTGCCGCGCCATCCGCGCGCGCGGGCAGATCGATCCGGTGTTCGTCGAGGGTGTCGAGGTGCTGCGTGAGTTGCTCGAAGGCGTGCTCCAGCCCGGCGACATCGTCTTGACCCTGGGCGCGGGCAATATCGGCAAGGCCGCGCAGGAATTGGCCGCGGCCTGGCCGGCGGTGGAGGAGGGCGCATGATGGCCTACGACCTCACGCCCAAGTTGCGCGGCACCCTGCGGTTCAACGAGCCGATGTCGGCGCATACCACCGGGCGCGTGGGCGGGCCGGCCGACCGTTATTATCAGCCCGCCGATCTGGAAGACCTGTGCGAGTTTCTGGCGGAACTGCCGGCCAAAGAGCCGCTGTTCTGGTTGGGGCTGGGCAGCAATCTGCTGGTGCGCGACGGCGGGCTGCGCGGTACGGTGCTGATGCTGCATGGCGCGCTGAATGAATTGCGCCTCGAAACAGACAACATGATCTACGCCGAAGCTGGTGTGCCCGGCGCAAAACTGGCGCGCTTTGCCGCCTCGCACAATCTGCACGGCGCTGCAT
>CAZKZP010000011.1:75268-78006 GCA_964557295.1 uncultured Chromatiales bacterium
GTGATCGCCTATTTCGGCGGTTTGAATCGTATCGAATTGCAGCCCGACGGCCGGGTGTATGTCGAGGCCGGCGTGGCCTGCGCCAAGGTCGCGCGCTTTTGCGCGCGGGAAGGGCTGGTCGGCGCGGAATTCCTTGCGGGCATCCCCGGCGCGATGGGCGGGGCCCTGGCGATGAATGCCGGGGCCTTCGGCGGTGAGACCTGGAGCATCGTCGATGCGGTGGAGACCGTCGACCGCGCCGGCGCACGCACCATGCGCACGCCGCGCGACTACCGCATCGGCTATCGCACCGTGGTCGGGCCGGCGCAGGAATGGTTCGCCGCCGCGTGGCTGAAGCTCGCCCCCGGCGATGCCGCGGCGGCCGGCAAGCGCATCAAGGAGCTGCTCGAACGCCGCTCCCAGACCCAGCCCACGCAATGGCCGAACGCCGGGTCGGTGTTCCGCAATCCGCCGGGCGATTACGCCGGGCGCTTGATCGAGGCATGCGGATTGAAGGGCACGCGCATCGGCGGGGCGTGCGTGTCGGAGAAGCACGCCAATTTCATCATCAATGAAGGCGGCGCGACCGCCGCGGATATCGAACGATTGATCGCCCGGGTGGCCGAGACGGTGCAGGCGCGCCATGGCGTGCAGCTGGAATGCGAGGTCAGGATCGTGGGCGAGCCGGAGGTGAAGCTATGAAGATCCAGGTGGAGAAATTCGGCAAGGTGGCAGTCCTCATGGGCGGCTGGTCGGCCGAGCGCGAGGTCTCGTTGCGCAGCGGCGCGGCCGTGCTGGCCGCGCTCAAGGCGGCGGGCGTGGACGCCCACGGCATCGATGCCGGCCGTGATGTGCTGGAAAAACTGAGCGCCGGCAGGTTCGACCGCGTCTTCAACATCCTGCACGGGCGCGGCGGCGAGGATGGCGTGATGCAAGGCGCGCTCGAGGTGCTCGGCCTGCCCTACACCGGCAGCGGCGTGCTGGCCTCGGCCCTGTCGATGGACAAGCTGCGCAGCAAGCAGATCTGGCAGAGCATGGGCCTGCCGACGCCGCCCTCGGCGGTGCTCCGGCGCGAGGAGGATCTGGCGCCCGCGCTGCGCGAGTTGGGCCTGCCGCTGGTCATTAAGCCCGCGCACGAAGGCTCCAGCGTCGGCATGAGCAAGGTCACGCGCGCCGAGGATCTGCACGCGGCCTGGGCGCTCGCCGCACGTTACGACGACTGCGTCTTCGCCGAGCGCTGGATCACCGGCAAGGAATACACCGTCGCGCTGCTCGGCGAGCAGGCGTTGCCCGCCATCCGCGTGGAAACACCGAATGCCTTCTACGACTACCACGCCAAATATCAGGCCGACACCACGCGCTATCACTGCCCCTGCGGCTTGGAGGCGGCGGCGCTCCAGCGCCTCGAAACCCTGGTCAAACAGGCCTTCCACGCGCTCGGCGCGCGCGGCTGGGGCCGGGTGGATGTGATGTGCGACGAGCAAGGCCAGTTCTGGCTGATCGAATTGAACAGCATCCCCGGCATGACCGATCACAGCCTGGTGCCGAAGGCGGCCAAGGCCGCCGGCATCGAATTCCAGGAACTGGTGCTGCGCATCCTGGCGCAAACCTTGGAGGGCGGGAAATAGTGCGCAGTCGTCTCCCATCGCCATCGGCCCTGCTCCAGCGCATCGACTGGCGGCTGGTTATGAAAGGGGCGATCGCCCTCGTTGTGATGGCGCTGCTGGTCGCGGCATGGATGAACTCGGAACGCTTCATGCCACTGCGTCAAGTGCAGGCGATCGGCGCCTTGGACAAGGTCAGCCCGGCGCAGTTGCAGGCGGTGGTCGCGCCGCTGGCCGCCAGTGGCTTTCTGCGCGTGGACGTGACCGCCGTGCGCGATCAGGTCGAGGCCATGACCTGGGTGCGCAGCGCCTCGGTGCGCCGGGTCTGGCCGGATACGCTGGCCATCGAGATCGACGAGCATAAACCGCTGGCGGTCTGGAGCCGGGGCGGCCTGGTCGACGACCAGGGCAAGCTCTTCGCCGGCCAAGCGGCCGAGGTCGCGGAAACCCTGCCGGTGTTCAACGGCATCGAGACGCTCGCCAAGGCCATGGTCGAGCAGTACCGCGCAATGAAGCCGCAGTTCGATGCCGTAGAGCTGCGTGTAGCGAGCCTCGAGCTGAACGAGCGCCGCGCCTGGACCGTGAAGTTGGACAACGGCATCGAACTGGTGCTGGGGCGCGAGCTCAAGGCCGAACAGATCACGCGCTTCGTGAGGATCTACCCACAGGTGCTGGCGCCGCGGCTGGCGGAGATCGCGCGGGTGGATTTGCGTTACACCAACGGCATGGCCGTGCAGTGGAAGTTGTACAACGAATCAAAGGGTAGTGCCTGATGTCGAAACGCTCGGAAAAAAATCTGATAGTAGGTCTGGATATCGGCACCTCAAAGGTCGTGGCGATCGTCGGCGAAATCACGCCCGAGAACACCGTCGAGGTGATCGGGCTCGGCTCGCACCCCTCGCGCGGATTGAAGAAGGGCGTGGTGGTCAATATCGAATCCACCGTCCAGTCGATCCAGCGCGCGGTGGAAGAGGCGGAATTGATGGCCGGTTGCCAGATCCACTCGGTCTACGCCGGCATCGCCGGCAGCCACATCCGCAGCCTGAATTCGCACGGCATCGTCGCCATCCGCGAACAGGAGGTCAGCAGCTTCGATGTCGATCGCGTCATCGACGCCGCGCGCGCCGTGGCGATTCCGGCGGATCAGAAGATCCT
>CAZKZP010000012.1:0-23660 GCA_964557295.1 uncultured Chromatiales bacterium
CGGATTCATCAGCCTCGGCTGTCCCAAGGCCACGGTCGATACCGAGCAGATCCTCACCCAGTTGCGCGCCGAGGGTTACGCCCTGACCGGCAGTTATGACGATGCGGAGCTGGTGATCGTCAATACCTGCGGTTTCATCGACAGCGCGGTGGATGAATCGCTGGAGGCCATCGGCGAGGCGCTGGCGGAGAACGGCAAGGTGATCGTCACCGGCTGCCTGGGGGCGAAGGAGGGGGTGGTGGAGACGCATCATCCGCAGGTGCTGGCGGTGACCGGGCCGCACGCCCTGCACGAGGTGATGGCGATCGTGCACCAGCATGTGCCCAAGCCGCACGATCCCTTCATGGACCTGGTGCCGCCGGCCGGCCTCAAGCTCACGCCCAAGCACTATGCCTATCTGAAGATCTCCGAGGGCTGCAACCACAGCTGCACCTTCTGCATCATCCCGGATCTGCGCGGCAAGCTGGTCAGCCGCCCGGTCGGCGATGTGCTGCAAGAGGCGCAGAACCTGGTGAACGCCGGCGTGAAGGAACTGCTGGTGATCTCGCAGGACACCAGCGCCTACGGGGTCGATGTGAAGTACCGCACCGGCTTCTGGGGCGGCCGTCCGGTCAAGACGCGCATGTTCGACCTGGCCCAGGCCCTCGGCGAACTGGGCGTGTGGGTGCGGCTGCATTACGTCTATCCCTACCCGAGCGTGGACGAGGTGATCCCGCTGATGGCCGAGGGGAAGATCCTGCCGTATCTCGATGTGCCGTTCCAGCACGCCAGCCCCAAGGTGCTCAAGGCGATGCGCCGGCCCGGGAACATCGAAAACACCTTCGCGCGCATCCAGCAGTGGCGCGCGATCTGCCCCGAGATCACCATCCGCTCCACCTTCATCACCGGCTTCCCCGGCGAGACCGAGCACGACTTCGAGCTGCTGCTGCACTTCCTGCAAGAGGCGCGCCTCGACCGCGTCGGCGCCTTCACTTACTCCGCCGTCGAGGGCGCCCAGGCCAACGCCCTGTCCGATCCGGTACCGGAGGAGGTCAAGCAGGAGCGCCTGGAACGTCTGATGGAACTGCAAGCGGCGATTAGCGCCGATAAATTGGCCGAGAAGATCGGCCGGCGCATCACGGTCTTGGTCGATGAGATCGGCGAGGATGGCGCGGCCATCGCGCGCTCCACGGCCGATGCCCCGGAGATCGACGGCGTGGTGTTCATCGATGATGCAGCGGGCCTGTCGGTGGGCGAGTTCGCCGAGGTGGAGATCACCCACGCCAGCGAGCATGATTTGTGGGCGGTATCGGCAAACGGACCCGCGGCCTTGTAGAGCGGTCTGCCGGGAACGGCTGCTGCTTATCCCGACCCTCTCCCTCGGGGAGAGAGGGAACAGCTGCCGGCGGGCATCGCCGGCAAATCACTGCGGCTGCTTCTTGTCGCCCAGGCGGCTGATCTCGATCAGATCGATGGTGTGGAATTTGAACTTGTCCGCGAGGATGCGGTAAAGGTCGTACTCCTCGTCGGTGAAGATCACATTGGCCCCGTAGTCGAAGCTGCGCTCGGTCTTGATATACGCACCGAGATTGAACAGGATGCTGAGCATCCTGTAGGTCGGGCTGTAGATGTCGCCGATCTCGTCCTTGTTCACCGGTTGGTTGAAGAACTTGTCCGCCAACGCGATGTTCAGCACGATCTCCTGCTTCTCCAGCGGCAGCGCCAAGAACTTGTTGGCGAGCCGCGCCGAGTTGACGTATTTGCTCATGCCCGGATCGTAGTTGATCTCGATCCCGGCGTAATTCAATTGCTGGAAGTTTTCCGTCCCGAGTTCGGCGGCGCTCATGATTCCCCGCACGAAGGCCAGGCGCGCGTGCAGCGCCTTCTGCTGATAGACCTTCTCCAAGCCCTTGGCGTACCAGAACAGCCCCTTGTCGTCATACAGCTCGACGTCCTGCTCGGTGATGTTCTTGAGCATATTGACCTTGGCCAACAGCAACTGGAAGGCGAAGGAGTTGATCTTGGTGTCGTTGAACATCGAAAGATCGAAGACGAAATCCTTCGAGTATTGCGACTGTGTGGGCAGCGTGCTCGCCTTCTTGTTGGTGAGGGCGTAATCGCGCAGGATCTTGATCGCGCTTTGCTTGTCCTTGTTCTCGTGCCACGCCACCCAGGCATCGAGAAGCTGCGCCGGGGCGATGTATTTGACCGAATCGGGGACGTTCCAATACGGGTCGTATTCGAGATTTTCCTCCGCCGTGCGCTTGGGATTGACCAAGGGGAATTGCGTCTGCGTGTCGAGGAGCTTCAAGTTCTCCTCGGCGGGCTGTCCACCCTCGGACGGCGCCTCGGCGGTTTCCGCACCCTGGCGCGGCGCTTCGACGGGAGCCTCCGCCGTTCCAGCGGGCGCAGACGGGGCCGGGGTCGCGACGGCCTCCATCGCATGCTCGGGCGTACCGACCGGCGTAGCCGCTTCCTTCGGGGCGGTCGGCGCTTCGGGCGCCACGATTTTCGGCGCCGGCACCGTCGGCGGTATCACGGGCTGGACGGGCTCCTGCGCCGGAGGCAGCTGCCGGAACAGCTTGGCGGGGTCTTCCTCGGAATAATCCGTGCCCCCCTCTTCGAACAAGACGGAGATATCATCCAGTTCCTTGAACTCTTTCTTGGCGGCGTGCGCCTGCGGTAGCAAAGTAACCGCCATGCCGACACGGCCGCTCTCTGCGATGCTCAGATCAAAGCTGAAACCGGCGAGGACACCCACCAGCGCCAGCGTGTAGACGACATACTTCATGGCATGCCACTCCGATACCCCAAGTTCCCCCCACATCTGCCGTCCTTCCGTTCGCCCTCCATTACCCTCATAATGGACCACACACCTGCGTGATAGCGACATGACGGCAGACAACTCTGACCGGAAATCCTGCCTTGATGTGATTGCGCCGCGCTGCGCACGCAATGAACATGTTTAGAATTTCCTTAAAATCAGTCGATCGAACGACGCCTCAGTGCGCCCAACCGTTGTTCAACCCTCTGATTTTGGACAGCCGTGCATTATACAAGTTAATACCAGCCTCAAATACCATGTCAAATATATCGTTATTGATCATCCTTCTGCTCACAATGTGGAACTCCGCCACCGGCGCCACGATGACAGATCAGACGCTGGCCGAGGAACTCGCACGGCAGCCCGGCGCCGGCGAGTTGATCTGGCTGGAGAGCAACGGCCGAAAATTCCTGGCGCAGAGCACGCCCGCGCGCCTCCCGGAGCGGCTGGGCGGCATCATCCTGGTCCACGACTACGGCGAGCATCTCGAATCGAGCGCCGTGATCGGACCGCTGCGCCGCACACTGGCGGAAGGACGCTGGCAAACCCTGACGCTTTCGCTGCGCCTGCCGGCCTTCGATCACAGCCGCCCGCTGAGCGAGCACAACTTCCCGTCCTACCTGGCGCAAACCCTGCCGCGGCTGACCGCCGCGATCGATCATCTCGCCAGCCAGGGTGTCGATAAGATCGTGCTGCTGGGCCACGGCGCCGGTGCGACGGTGCTCACCAATTACCTCGACGGCGGCATCCCGGAGGCCCACGCGAGCCGCATCCTGGCCTTTATTGCGATCGGCATGCAGACGCCCGACTTCCTCACCGAACGCCAGCATCCCAAGCACTTCCTGGCGCAAAGCACACTGCCGGTACTCGACATCCTGAGTAGCCGCGAGTCCGCTCCTGCCTTGGCCGCCGCCAAGGAGCGTCAGACGGCCGCTGCGCAGGCGGGGAACACGCAATATCGCCAGCGGATCATGACCGGCGCGGACGTGCGCTTTCAAGGTTCGGAAGACGCGCTGGCGCCGTGGATCAAGGGTTGGCTGCAACGTCATGCCGCCGCGTTGAACAACAAAAAATAAGAGAGGGGAAATCACTATGAATGCGTTTGCTCATGCCGTGCATGTCTTGGCCGCTGTCGTCTGGGTCGGCGGGATGTTCTTCGCCTATGTCGCGCTGCGCCCGGTGGCGGCGCAGGTGCTGGAACCGCCGCAGCGCCTCAAGCTCTGGGCGCAGACCTTCGCGCGGTTTTTCACCTGGGTCTGGTCGGCCATCGTGCTGCTGCCGGTCACCGGATTCTGGATGGTCTTCAACACGTATCAGGATCTCGGCCAGTTGGGCCTGTACATCCATCTGATGACCATGATCGGCATCATGATGATCCTGATCTTCCTCTATGTGTATTTCATCCCCTACCTGCAACTGCGCCTGGCGGTGATCGGCGAGGAGTGGCCCAAGGCGGGCAAGCACCTCACCCGCATCCGCTGGGCGGTGCTGATCAATCTGCTGCTCGGACTGAGCGTGATCGCCATCGCCAGCGGCGGACGCTACTGGTGAACCGGCATTACTTGCCCCGCGCGCGCTGGGCCGACTGCACGTTCGGCAGCTGACTGATCTTGGCCAGCACCTTGCTGAGCTGATCCAGGGCGCTGATCTCGATGGTCAGCAGCATCTCGGCCTGAAAGGTCTTCTTGTTGGTGAAGGTGTTGGCCGCGATCAGGTTGATGTCCTCGTTGGCGAACACCGCGGTGATATCGCGCAGTAGCCCTGGGCGGTCGAAGGCCTCGATGCGGATGTCCACCGGATAGGTGCTCTGCGCCTGGCCGCTCCAATCGACCTCGATCAGGCGCTGGCTGTTTTCCTGCTGTAACCGCAGCAGATTGCTGCAATCGGCGCGATGAATGCTGATGCCACGGCCGCGGGTGATGTAGCCCACGATCAAATCCCCCGGCACCGGTTTGCAGCAATTGGCCATGTTGGTGAGCAGATCGCCCACGCCGTGCACCTTGATGCCGGGCTCGCCACCGACGAGTTTGCGGGCAGCGATTTCCGTCGGCAGCGGCGGAGTTTCGCGCGCACCCTCGGCCGGCAGATGTTCCTGCAGGGCGTTCATGATCTGCCCCATCTTGATTTCGTTGCGGCTCAGCGCCGCCATGAAGTCATTCACCTTGTCGAACTTGAGTTTCTGCGCCAGCTTTTCGAAATTGGCCTCGGGGAAATTCAGCCGCGCCAGCTCCTTTTCCAGGATGCGGCGGCCTTCTGCCACGTTCTTGTCGTAGTCCTGATGCTTGAACCAGGCGAGGATGCGCCCGCGCGCGCGCGAGGTCTTGAGATACCCCAAGTGCGGATTGAGCCAATCCCGGCTCGGCGCGCCGTGCTTGACGGTGAGGATCTTGACCTGCTCGCCGGTTTGCAGCAGGTAGTTCAGCGGGACGATGCGGCCGTTGACCTCCGCCCCGCGGCAGCGGTGCCCCACATCGGAATGGACGGCATAGGCGAAATCGATCGGCGTGGCGCCCGAGGGCAGATCGATGATCTTGCCCGCCGGCGTGAGCACATAGACGCGATCGCCGAGCAGGTCGGTCTTGAAACGGTCGACGAAATCGCTGGCATCCAGCGTCTCCTCCTTCCATTCCAGCACTTGGCGCAGCCAGGCGACCTTGTTGTTGAAATCGGAATCGTACAGCGCGCCCTCCTTGTAGCGCCAATGGGCCGCCACACCATATTCCGCGTGATGATCCATGTCGGAGGTGCGCAGCTGCACCTCCACGATCTTGCCTTGCGGGCCGATCACCGCGGTGTGCAGCGATTGATAATTGTTGCCCTTGGGCGTGGCGATGTAATCGTCGAACTCGCCGGGCACATAGGGCCAGAGGCTGTGTACGATGCCGAGCGCGGCGTAACACTGCGCGATCTCCGGCACCACCACCCGCACCGCGCGCACATCGAAGATGCGCTCGAAGTCGAGCTGCTTGCGGTCCATCTTGCGCCAAATGCTGTAGATGTGTTTCGGCCGCCCCTTGATGCCGGCCTTGATGCCCACGCGTTCGAGATTTGTGCGCAGCATCTCGATGAACTCGTTGATGTAATTCTCGCGGTCGATGCGCCGCTCATCGAGGCGCGAGGCGATGTACTTGTAGCGCTCCGGCTCCAGATATTTCAGCGCCAGGTCTTCGAGCTCCCACTTGATCTGCCAGATGCCGAGCCGATTGGCCAAGGGCGCGACGATCTCCAGTGTCTCGCGCGCGACGCGCCGGCGCTTGTCCTCCGGCAGCGAACCCAGGGTGCGCATGTTGTGGGTGCGGTCGGCCAGCTTGATCAGCACCACGCGCACATCCTCGGCCATCGCCAGCACCATCTTGCGCAGGTTTTCCGCATACATGTGCTGCTTGCTCGGCAGCGGCGCGCCATCGTTGCGCCAACCCGGCAGATTGCGCATCTTGGTCACACCCTGCACCAGCCCGGCCACATCGGCGTTGGTCTCATGGGTGATGAACTCGGCGGTAACCTCGGAATCCTCGATCGCATCGTGCAGCAGCGCGGCGGCGATGACATTGCTGTCGAGGCGCAGATCGGCCAGGATGTCGGCCACCGAGACGCAGTGCAGGATGTAGGGGATGCCCGAGGCGCGCATCTGGCCGTGATGGGCGCGCGCGGCGATGTCGTAGGCACGACGGATCATCGCCATGTCCTGTTCGGAGCGGCCCTCGCTGATACATTGCAGCCACCCCTCCAGATCGAAGGGCCTGCGTCCGTCGAGACCTAATTCACTGCGCGCGATCGTGACCATTGTTTCACACGTCCGCTTATGGCTCGGCTTGTTTCGCCATGGCGAAATCCAGCAGCGTGCTGCGCAGATCCCGTTTCAAGATCGATTCGATGGCATCGAGCACGCGCCCCCGCGCCCGCGCCTCCTCGGTGGCGGAGACCTTGAGCGGCCAGCGCTGCACGCCGAGCGGTTTGCCGTCGCGATCGGTCAGATTGACTTCGAGCGCGCCGCGGATCCAGATCCAGCCGTCTTGATAGATCGGATCATCGAGCTCAACCTCGGCGCGCAGGCGATATTCGGAGAGTGTCGCGCTGGCCACGGTGAACCCGGCGGCACCGATCGAGCCATTGAGCACGTCCACCAGCCCCGCCACGTACAGCCCTTCGTGGGTGGGGAAGATCCGGGTCCGGTGGATCAATTCGTCGCGATCGAGCGCCAGCTGCGCCAACGACCACTTCGGCGGCAGGCCGGCGCCGGTCTGATCGGCCACCCGCAAGGAGCGCTGCAATCCGATGCGCTCCTGCTGCGCGATGACCGCCTGATGGGCGAAGGCCACCTTGGTCAATCCCTGGGGCTCCGTGCGGGAACGTTGGATGTAGTGCTCGGTTGCCGTATCGAGTTCGCTGATCTCCTGACGCAGCTGCTCGGCCGCCTTGCTGCGCGAGAGCACCGCCAATGCATAGGCGCGCGCGCCGGCGGGGTCCTGCCAGACATCGGCGATCTCCACCCCGTTCAGCAGCTTGCCGGTGCGCGTCATGATATTGCGTGTGACGGTCTGCTCCAGCTGCTGCTGGGACGCGCCGTCGCGCTCGGTGCGGGCAAAACTCTGCTGCTCCTCGCTGCGTTCGAGCACCGTGACCTCGAAGGTCTTGGCGATATCCGCGCGCGCGCGGTCCTTGGCCTCTTCCTGGGTGGCGCCGACGCCGCGGCCGACGATATACAGCGCGAGCGGATATTGCTCGCTGGCGCCGTTCACCCAGGCCGGCGGCGCGTTGGCCGCGTCGGGTTTGACCGCCGGGGCGCAGCCGGCCAGGCTCAGGACGCAGCATACGATCAGCCCATACTTACACGTGTTCATCTCACTCCTCTCCATAATGATCGGGATGCCGGCCAGTGCAGCGACAAAAACCGCCGCTGCCCTTTGTCCAGCCGCACCTCGCCCAGTTGTTTGGTCGCACTCACATGGCCCCCCGGCGCGAGCAGCTCGACCGCGGGGCGATAATCCCCCGGCGGCAGCCACAGGCGCACCAGCATGATCTCCTGCGGCAAGGTATACCAGCCGCGGGTGTCGGCGCGCTCGGTCAGCACGCCGGCGATGTTGGTGATCAAGCCGACGACCGCGTCTTTCTGCCGCGCCTCGTCGCTCACCTTGTTCTTGACCGCCACGCGCGCAATGGCCCGCGCCATGATCGCCGGCATCGCCTGCGCGAGCGCCGCCTCGGCGTGCGGCGCCAGATGCTCCATCGCCGCGCCCTCCGCGCCCTCGCCGCCGGCGATCACGCGCACCTGTTCGATGCTGCTCTGGCGCTTCTCGTAGATCGGTGTCGCGATGCGGTGCAGCTGTCCGCTCGTCGGGTCTTGCGCGGTGATCGCCTGTTCATACTTGCGCGGCGCCAGGCCGTTGCTCACCACCACGATCAACTCGGCGCCTTGCCGCGCCGGCAATTCCTTGAGCGCGAATTCCCGCTCGTACTGCGCGCGTTCGTCGCTCAGCCCTTGATGCGCGGTCAGGCGCAGCAGGTCGAATTTGAGATACTCCGGAATCGGCTGCCCGTGCGCCCGGTAGGCCTGGTACGCCTTGCGATAGGCGATCAGCGCATCGCTCCGCTCACCCTGCGCCTCGAACACCATGCCGGCGAGATAGCGCGCGAAGGGCAGTTCGTCCTTGTCGCCCTTGTCCTGCATCAGCTCATCGACTTGCATCATCTCGACCCGCGCGCCATCGAGGTCGCCGAGTTCGAGATAGTTCAACGCCAGGTAGACGTGCAGCATCACCCGCTCGAACAGCGGACTGACATAACTGCGCAGGCTGTCATTGACCACGGTGGCGCTGGCCTGCTCCGTGAGACTGACCGCCTCGAGCTTTTCCAGCGCCTGCTTGGCCGTCTCCAAGGCGGCGGTGCTGGCCTTGAAATCCCCCGTCATGCGCAGCAGCATGCCCTTGTCCAGGTGGTAGAGCACCTTGTCGCGGCCGATGCGCGTGCGCCGCTCCAGCACCTCCAGCGCCTGCGCGGGCTTGTGCTGCTGCAACAGATCTTCCACCGGATTCTGCATGCGGGTGAAGCTGACGCAGCCCTGCAATGACAGGGCGACCGCCAACACAACCCCGCAGCGGCGCGCGCAACGCCCGACCGTCCCCTTCATGTCAGCGCATGCCGGTTACAGACGCAGCCTTGGCTTCTTGATGTACTTCTTGATCTTCTTCTGCCCGACCCAGACCTTGCGGTTGTCCACTAGGCTGATCAGGGTGAGATCGACCTGAAAATACCGCACCTGCTCCTTGCCTTCGGTGTCGACGATGGAATTGATCGTGCCCTTCAACATGAAATCCGCGCCGAGCTCCTGCCCCATGGCCTTGCGGGTTTCTTCCGCCGCGTGCAGCTCCTGGTCCTCGCGCTCATCGCGTATCTCGCCGCGCTCGACCTTGGAGGCGACGAACTCCACGCGGCCGGAGTTGATCAGCTCGCGCTCCATGTCGGAGACGAAGGTGCCGATGCTGATGTGCTCATGGCTCAGGTTGCGCACCTCGCCGACGATCACCGCCGGCTGCTTGCCCTTCTTGGCGCTGAATTCACCGAGCCACGGGCGCGCGAGCACATCGCGGATCATTTCCTCGGAGACCAGACGCGAATCGGTGTCGTTCCAGCTGCCGCTCAGATCGCGCACCTCCTCCACCTCGATGCGCTCCACCTTCTTGGCGCACGCCGAAAGCCCGAGCACCGAGGCGCCCACCCACACCGCTGTCATCAGTCCTGCCAAACGCTGCATGCTTATTTTCCTCCTGCCATACGATCAAAGATGTTGTCGCCCTGTGTCTTGATATGTTCCTTCAAACCTTGATTCATCTCGGTGACGGTCTCCGTCGTGTCCTTCACCTGCTTGAGATCCAGTTCGGCCAGCGCATAGACGATGTTCGTGCGCTTGTCCTTCCAGCGCGCGATGATCTTCGAGCCGGTGATGTTGACCTGGCTCAGCGCGCTGATCTGACGGCTGACCGTTTCCTCGCTGACCTGCTGCGCGCCGCTCTGCGCCGCGCCGATGTAATCCTTGGAGACCACATCCATATAGGAGGTCAGGATGCGCGCCAGCTCGGCGCGCGCGCGGGCATCGGCCGTCGACTGTTGCAGCGAATCATCGCCGAGCGGCTTGGAGGAGCCGACCCCGTGAAACAGCCGCCCGCCCCGATCATTGAGCACATTGGTGCCCTCGTTGACCCACTCCGGCGCGCCCTTGATGCGCAGATCGCTCTCCACCATGGTCTTGCCGCCGCAGCCGACCAGCGCCAGGGCCAGCACGCACAGCAGCAACATCGTTTTCACTCTCGTACGCATGACAGTCCTCCTGAGTTATAAAGACCCACTTATTTTATTATAGCTGACGCCCTGCGCCGCCATGCATCAGGCGGCGATGAATCTGCCAACGTACATGTGCATCTCGCAGGCGAACTCGTATTCGCCCGATTCGGGGAAGGTAAGCGTCACTTCGCGCGGTTTGTTGAGTTCGAGTTCCACCATCCGCTCCAGCCGCGCGATGATCACCCGCTGCGCGCAGGGCGTGGCGTCCTGGCGCAAAAACCGCAGCCGCACCGGCTTACCCACGGGCACCTGGATCCGCGAGGGCGTATACACCCCGTCGGCGACGCGGATGTCGATGGCGTCGTTCACCGCCTGCACCATACGCGGTTTGGCCAGCCAGAACCACCAAACAATCAGGGCGATCAGGAGCAGGCCGGCGAGATCGATGAGCATGAGCATCAGCGTGCCTCCTCGCGCGGACGGAACCGCCGCAGCCGGTTGGCATTGCTCACCACGGTGACCGAGGAGAGCGCCATCGCCGCGCCGGCGATGACCGGATTGAGCAACCAGCCGAAGACGGGATAGAACACGCCGGCGGCGAGCGGAATCCCCAGGGTGTTGTAGATGAACGCCCCGAACAGATTCTGCTTGATATTGCGCAGCGTCGCCTGGGAGACGGCGATCGCATCGGCCACCCCGTGCAGGGAGCCGCGCATCAAAACGATATCCGCGCTTTCCATCGCCACATCGGTGCCGGTGCCTATGGCGAATCCCACATCGGCCTGCGCCAGGGCCGGGGCATCGTTGATGCCGTCTCCGACCATGGCCACCACCGCGCCGCGTCGCTGCCACTCCGCGACCTTGGCGGCCTTGTCCTGCGGCAAGACCTCGGCGATGAACTCGTCCACGCCGACTTGGCGCGCCACCGCCTGTGCGGTGGCGTGGTGGTCGCCGGTCAGCATCACGACGTGGATCCCCCGCGCCTGCAAGCGGGCGATGGCCGCGCGCGAATCCGGCTTGACTGGATCGGCCACCGCCAGCACGCCGAGCAGCCGCCCGGCGCGCGCGAGGAAGATCGCGGTTTGCGCTTGCCCGGCGAGGGTCGCGGCCTGCGCCGCGAATCCATCGAGGGCGATGCCTTGCCGCTGCATCAGGCGCTCATTGCCCAGGACGGTCTCCTGGCCATCGATCCGCGCAACCACGCCGTGGCCGGCGATGGACTGAAAGCCGCTGCTCTCGCGCAATTCAAGCCCGCGCGCCTGCGCGGCCTGCACGATCGCCTGCGCCAGCGGATGCTCCGAACCGCGCTCGATGCTCGCCGCCCAGCGCAGCAGCTCCTCTTCGCTCACGCCCGCGGCCGGATACAGCCCGGTGAGTTCCGGATGCCCCGCCGTCACCGTGCCGGTCTTGTCGAGGATGATCGTGGTGAGCTGGCTGGCGCGCTGCAAGGCCTCGCCCTTGCGGATCAGCACACCGGCCTCGGCGGCCTTGCCGACGCCGACCATGATCGACATCGGCGTGGCCAGCCCCAGGGCGCAGGGGCAGGCGATGATCAGCACCGTCATCGTGGCGACCAGCGCGTAGCTGATCGCCGGGGCGGGGCCGAAGTTCAGCCAGCCGAGGAAGGTCAGCACGGCGATGATCAGCACCGCCGGGACGAACACCCCGGCGATGCGATCGACCAGCCGCCCGATCGCCGGCTTGGAGGCCTGCGCCTGGCGCACCATCTCGATGATCCGCGCGAGCACCGTATCCGCCCCGATGCGCCGGGCCTGATAGAGAAAGGTTCCCGCGGTATTGAGCGTGCCGCCCACCACCTCGTCGCCCGCGCGCTTCTCCACCGGCAGCGGCTCGCCGGTGAGCATGGATTCATCCACCGCCGAGCTCCCGTCGATCACCACGCCGTCGACGGCGATGCGTTCGCCGGGGCGCACACGCAGCGTCTCATCGATGCCGACCTCGGCGATCGGCACATCGAGCTCCTGGCCCGCGCGCACCACCCGCGCGGTGCGCGGCCGCAGCCCGATCAGCCGCTTGATCGCCTCCGAGGTCTTGCCGCGCGCCCGCATCTCCAGCGCCGAGCCGACATTCACCAGCGCGATGATCACCATCGCCGCCTCGAAATACACATGCCGCGCCGCCTCGGGCACCCACTCGGGGCGCAGCACCACCACGGTCGAAAACAGCCAGGCCGCGCCGGTGCCGAGCGCGATCAGGGTATCCATCGTGGCGTTGTGCGCGCGGAACGACTTGATCGCGCCGACGAAAAACCGCCCGCCGGTCAACGCCATCACCACCACGCTGAGCGTGGCGATCAGCAGCCAGAACAGGCGCTCCGGGGGCGTCTGCACCCCCGGCATCACGCCGGCGAGATCCAGCGCCATCAGCGGCACGCCCACCGCCGCCGCGATGCCGGCGTGGCGTAGCAGGCGGCGGTAATGGGTCATCTCCGCGGCCTCCTTGGCGCTCGTGTCTTCGTCATTCTGCAACAGCGCGGCCGCATATCCGGCCTGGTTGACCGCCGCGATCAGCGCCTCGGGCGCTGCCGCCCCGCGCACCCAGGCGGTACGCTCGGCGAGATTCACCGTCGCCTCCTCGACACCCGGCACCGCGCGCAAGGCCGTCTCCACGCTGTTGACGCAACCCGCGCAACTCATACCGCCGATGGAAAGATGAAATTTCGTATCACTCATGATTCATTCGACATTGGTTCAATCAAAAAAATCCTAACACTAAACCGCGCAGGTGCGCATTTTTACCGCTCGCGCTGGATTCACGCATCGAGACATCTTATAGTGTGGGCATTCAATAATTTGCGTGCTCAGAGCGATGTCAGAGACCTACGAATTCGTGCAGTGGTTCCGCAATTCCGCGCCGTATATCAACGCCTTTCGCGGCCGCACCTTCGTGCTGGCCTTCGGCGGGGAATGCGTGCTGGAGCCTTCCTTCGCCAACCTGGTCCACGATATCGCCCTGCTGCACAGCCTGGGCGTGAGGCTGGTGCTGGTGCACGGGGCGCGGCCGCAGATCGATCAGCAGCTCACGCTGCGCGGCGCCGGGAGCCAATATCACAAGGGCCTGCGCATCACCGATGACACGGCGCTCTCCTGCGTCAAACACGCCGTCGGCGCGGTACGGGTGGAGGTCGAATCCCTGCTCACCATGGGCCTGGCCAACTCCCCCATGGCCGGCGCGCGGCTGCGGGTGGCCTCGGGCAATTTCGTCACCGCCAAGCCGCTCGGCGTGCACGATGGCATCGATTACTGCCACACCGGCGAGGTGCGGCGCGTGGACGCCAACGGCATCAACGCCCTGCTCGACCAGGGCTCGATCGCGCTGCTCTCACCGCTCGGCTACTCCCCCACCGGCGAGGTCTTCAACCTGCGCGCCGAGGACGTGGCCGTGAGCACCGCCCGCGCGCTGAAGGCCGCCAAGCTGATCTATCTCGCCGACGACAGCGAGCTGCTCGACCAGACCGGCCGCCTGCTGCGCGAGATGACCGTGCCCGAGGTCGAGCGGTTTCTCCAATCCTCGAGTGAACTTTCCGAGGCCACCCAGCGCAACCTCAAGGATGCCATCAGCCTTTGCCGCAGCGGCGTCGAGCGCATCCATTTCGTACCGCGGCAGGTCGACGGCGCCGTGCTGCAGGAACTCTTCACCCGCGACGGCATCGGCACCCTGATCAGCGCCAACCGGTTCGAAGGCACCCGCCCGGCGCAGATCGAGGACGTCGGCGGCATCCTGGAGCTGATCGCCCCGTTCGAGCGCGACGGCACCATGGTGCGCCGGTCGCGGGAGTTGCTGGAGATGGAGATCGACCGCTTCACCGTGATCGAGCGCGACGGCATGGTCATCGGCTGCGCGGCGCTCTACCCCTACGCCCAAACCGGGCTGGCCGAACTCGCCTGTCTGGCGATCCATCCGGACTACCGGGGGCACGGTCGCGGCGACGCCCTGTTGGACTACATCGAAAAACAGGCCGCTACCCAGGGCATACGGCAGCTGTTCGTCCTCACCACCCGCACGGCCCACTGGTTCATCGAGCGAGGCTTTGCCGAGTCCGAGCTCGCCGCCCTGCCGGTAGAGAAGCAAAAACTCTATAACTATCAACGCAAATCTAAAATCTTTATCAAATCACTGTAAATCAGAATTTGTACAGGTTTCACTACTTTCGTAGTATTGGCTAGGCTGACGGCGCTGCCAGCGGAAGCAGCACCAAAAAAAACAATCAGCAAAGTGTGATATTCGCCACACCATTAACTCATTTTTTTAAGCAGAATGTCCTTACCCTTCCTGGATTAGGGTTGGTTATAAACTATCGCCACTTGGCAAACTTTGGGGGTCCACATGATCAAGAATACTGTATCCCGTAGTGCTTTCATTTTTTGCAGCCTCTCTCTCATGACCGTATCTACGGCCATGGCCGACGCCAGTGAGCTGCAAATCAGCAAAGGAAAATTCAACACCTATGCCTCGGGCCTGGCACGCGCCTATGACATCTCCGGCAATGCCATGATGATCAAGACCCCGGCCGGCAGCACCATCGTCGAAATCATGGTCCGCGGACTGTTCCCGAACACCGCCTATGGCGTGCATGTCCACAACAAACCTTGTACTGACGCCAACGGCGGCGGCCATTATCAACACGTGGTCGGTGGCGCCGTCGACGCCGTGAACGAAATCTGGCCGGGCTTCACCACCAATGAAACCGGCATCGGCGTAGGCTTTGCGAAAAACGACTTCCATGCCGGCCCCGACGCGGTCTCCATCGTGATACACGACACCGACAAGGCACGCATCGCCTGCGCCGATCTGGCCGCCCATGCGCCGAAGGCCAAGCTCAAGAAGAAAGGCTTGAAGAGTCGCCACCATAACCACGGCGAGTGATTCAACCAACACCCACGCCATCGCGTACAGAAAGGGGGCCCCAGCGCCCCCTTTCTATTGGCGCATCCACCCGCACCTTTCCTGGGTGAAATCGCATTCTCCTCGTGCTGATCTATGCTTAGCGAGTCATCACGGCATGTAGCCGTTTTCGAAGAGGAGAACCGCCATGAACAACCCATTCACCACGTTCGGCGCCTTCAGCTGGTGCGAACTGCTCACCGACCAGCCCGACAAGGCCAAGGAATTCTACGGCCAGCTCTTCGGCTGGACCCTGGAAAACATGCAGACGCAAGAAGGACAGCAGGAGTACCTCGTCATCAAGGTGGGCGACACCGCGATCGGCGGCATCATGAAAAAGCCTCCGATGGCCAAGGACGCGCCGAATTATTGGGGCACCTATGTCACCGTGAAAAGCGCCGACGACACGGCCGCCAAGGCGAAGAAGCTCGGGGCCAGGATCCTGGTTCCGCCGACCGATATCCCCGGCGTCGGGCGCTTCTGCGTGCTGCAAGATACGCAAGGGGCGACGCTCTCGGCCATCAGCTATATCCCGATGGAGAAAAAACCCATGTAAGCCCTCCGCTCCGCCGGCGACCAGGCTTGCGCGGCGCGGAGGCCTTCAGCGTACGCGCAATGCCAGCCGCGCGTGCGAGATGATCTGGCAGAACCCCTGGTATTGATCTAGGCCGATCTTACTGCCTGTCGCGCCCATGTCGGCGTAGACCATGCCCCAGGGCTTGCCTTCGATTCCAAAGCTGGACACCACAAACCCCGTGACACCGCAGCGTGTTTGAAAGTCCGGCGGCAGGCGCGCCACCCAGACCGGCTCAGCCACGTTTTTCACCCATTGCTGCTGGCTGTGCGCAATCACCTGGGAAAACAGGTCGTGATCGGCATCCAACGGAAATGAAAAATAGGCCTTGAGCGGCTCGGCCTTCTCCCCCATCGCCAGACGGGCCTGGTACTGATCGCGCGCCGGGCTGAGCAGACACAACACCGCACGATCGAATCCCGCGGCGAGCGTCACGCCTTCGAGCATCTTCATGATCACCACATTGAGATCGGCCTTGCGCCCCATGATCGAGGTCAGGCCGTTGATGCATTTCAGCAGCAGCTTCGGATCCGCCTCGCCGCGCGCTTGAGAGACCTCCGCCGTGATGGGAGGCGGCGCGATCTCGACAGCGGCAACAGGCTTCATGGAACGACCGGCGGCATAATTGTGAACAAAATAAGAATATTGCTGGCTGAGCTTGTCGCGCCAATCGTCACCGGTCTGCGCGACCTTCGGCGCCAGGAGGCGTTTATCGATGCCATACGCGTGGGCCAGCTCGCACGCCGCCTGAAAGGCGCTATCGAGCGCCGTCGCCACCTGCGGGGTCTCCAGTCCGCAGATCTTGGCCGCCTCGGCGCACAACTCGGCCATGGGACGTTTGGTGCGCAGGCGCTGGCGATAGAGATTGGCGACCATCGCCGCGACATGCCCGCCCAGTTGCTGATTGAACTGCGCCGCCGATGCCGCCGGACGGACCTCGCGTGTGGGCGCCATCCCTAGACTGTTGGCGATTGAGGAGGGGAATCCCCATTCCTGCGCCATGCCTTGGCCGATCTCGGCGAAGGTGGTCTCCAGCACATCCTGCTGCACGCGCGTCCAGTCCTTGTCCGTGGACTGAAACAGATATTGGATTTCGAGGTACTGGTCCGGCAAGGCATGCGCGACCAGGATTTCCCCCAGATTATGCAGCAGGCCGCCGAGATAACTCTGCTCGGCGTCCTTGACGCCCGCCTTGTGCGCCAGTTCGCGCATGAAGGAGGCGCCGATGAAACTCTGCACCAGCATGCCGCTGAGTTGCAGCGATTCCTCATCGGCGGAGAAGGTATCGATCAGCTTCAGCGTGAGACAGACATTCCTCACCGTCTCATAGCCCAGCAGCATCACCGCCTGCACCACCGAGCCGATGCGCCCGGAGCCGCGATTGTAATAGGCGGAATTGGCGAGCGAGAGCAGCTTGATGCTGAGATTGGCGTCTTTCATCACCGCGGCGGCCAACTGCATCACATCGCTTTCGGGATCATCGCTGAGCAGTTGGATGCGGTTGACACTTTCGCTGAAGATCGGCAGATCGCCGGCCTGTTCAAGCCGTTTCTTGATCTCATGCAGGCTTGATACGCTTTTCAGCATCGCGTTGATCCCGGTGATTTAACGGCGCATCTCATGAGCAAGTCATCGACCTGAAACCCCGTTTGTTTAGCGCCGAATCACGAAGCCTTCATTGCACGCGCAGCGCCAGGCGCGCATGCGAGATGAGCTGGCAGAAACTCTGATATTGATCCAGCCCGATCTTCTGTTGGGACACGCCCATATCGGCGTACACCATCCCCAACGGCTTGCCTTCGATCCCGAAGAAAGAGACGACGAAACCGCCGGCCCCGGTCTTGGCCGCGAATCCAGGCGGCAGCCGCTGCGCCCAACAGGCCTCCTTCACGTCGGCCACGGACTGCTGCTGATGGAACATCATGATCTGGGAGAACAGATCCTGGTCGCTATTGACGGGGAAATTGAAATAGCCCTTCAATGCCTCGGCACCCTGCCCCACGGCCAGCCGCCCGGCATAGGCGGTGCGTTGCGGATTGAGCAGGCATAGCACCACGCGCTCGAAGCCCGAGGCGGCATTGATGCCTTCGAGCATCTTCAGAATCACGGCATTGAGCGCCGCCCTGTTGCCCATCAACACCGTCAGTTCATTGATGTATTTCAACAGCAGTCCGGCATCGGCCCGGGGTTCCTCCACCGGCGGTTTCGTGGCCTTGGCGTCACGCTGCGTTTCATCCGGTGCATTATCTTCCGCCGCATCATCCGCGAGCTCCGGCAGCCCCCTCGCGCGCGCCGCGCCGGAACTGTTGGCGTAATAGGCGAACTGTTTCGCCACCCGGTCGCGCAGCGCATCGCCGGTCTGCACCACCTTCGGCGCAAGGAGTTTTTTGTCCAGACTGAAGGCCTCGGCCAGATCACAGGCCTGTTTGAAGGCCTTCTCCATCCCGGCCTGCACCACATCACGCTCGAGACCGGAAAGCTCGGCGATATCATCCAACAGCGCGGAAAATGTCTTGTTGGTGCGCGCGCCGCGCTGATACAGAGTGCCGATGAGCGCGTTGACTTGGGACGAAACCTTGGTATTGAATTCGATTTTGCTGGAGGCGGGCGCCACATCATCACACGGCGGCAAGCCCAGCACCTTGGCGATCGTGCCAGGAAAGCCCCACTCATCGGCGAGATTCTGTCCCAGATCGCAAAAATTGGTGCGCAGCACCGACTGCTGCGCCTTGCCCCAGACGACACCCTGGGCCTTGCTCAGTGTCTGGATCTCGAGATATTTATCCGGCAGGGCATGGGCGACGATCATTTCGCCAAGATTGTAGAGCAGCCCCAGCAGGTAACACTGCTCGGAGTCGTCGATGCCGGCGCTGCGAGCCACCTCGCGCATGATCCCGCCGGAGATGTAGCCCTGCACCAACATGCCGGTGAGTTCGGAGGAATTGTCTTTGGTGGAGAAGCTATCGAGCAGTTTGAGCGTGAGACAGACGTTGCGAATGGTGTCGAAACCCAGCAGCATCACCGCCTGCACCACCGAGCCGATGCGCGCGCCGCCGCGATGATAATACGGCGAATTGATCAGCTTGAGCAGCTTGGTGCTGAGGCTGGCATCCTTCATCACCTCCATGGCCAGTTGCATGACATCGCTCTCGGGATCGGCGCTGACCAGCTGGATGCGGTTGACGCTCGCGCTGAAGATCGGCAAATCGCCGTACTCGTTCAGCCGCTCCTTGACGACCTCCAGGGTTGTCTGATTCCCCAACATGCTCAAACCCGCCATTATTTGAAAGTGCCGATTGCCTCCCAGTTAATCGTCCAATGCCCAGCGCTCTTTAACCGTTTTGTTTATCCAGCGGCTTCGCTTATGATGCAGCGCATCATTCGAAAATTTGAGAATTAACAATGACCAAGCTGCGGCATGTTGCATGGATTCGCCTGTTGTTCCTGACCCTTGCGGTTAACACCGGCACGATCGTGCATGCCGCCAGCCTGCTCGATCCCGCCCTGACTTGGCAGACCCTCCATACGCCGCACTTCGCCATCCACTTCCATGACGGCGAGGAGGACCTCGCCCGGCGCCTGGCCGGGATCGCCGAGCCGGTGCACCGCAGTCTGACCGAGCGCCTGCGCTGGCAACCGATGGAGCGCACCGACATCGTGCTGCTCGATCGCATGGATCTCACCAACGGCTGGGCCACGCCGTTTCCCGGCAATCACATCACCCTCCTGACGATCCCGCCGGCCGATGTCGCCACGCTGGAGGACTACGACGATTGGCTGACCCTGGTCTTCACCCACGAATACACGCACACCCTGCACCTGGACAAGGCGCGCGGCGCGCCCAAGGGACTGCGCAAGGTATTCGGCCGCATGCCGCTGCTGTTTCCCAACCTCTTCCAGCCCAACTGGATCACGGAAGGGCTGGCCACGCACATCGAGACCGACCGCGCGCACGGCGTGGGGCGCGGCCAGAGCAGCCTGTTCCGCGCCATGATGCGCCTGGAGTGGCAGGACGGCATCAAGCCGCTGGCCCAAGTCAATGCCGGAACCACCGAATGGCCGCGCGGCGCCACGGCCTACCTCTACGGCGTGTACTTCTACAACTTTCTCGCCGCGCGTTACGGCGAGGAGCGCATCGCGCAGTGGAGCGACGAGTACAGCTACAATCTGCTGCCGTTTTTCATCAATACCAACAGCCGTGCCGTGTTCGGCAAGG
The DNA here is from genome assembly GCA_964557295.1 of uncultured Chromatiales bacterium. Taxonomy (GTDB): domain Bacteria; phylum Pseudomonadota; class Gammaproteobacteria; order RBG-16-57-12; family RBG-16-57-12; genus JBFMHP01. The sequence continues at coordinate 19,777 of CAZKZP010000012.1, forward strand.
ATCTCACGGCGCTGTGGCGCGAGTACGAACTGTACCTGGCCGATGAGTTCGGCCCGGAAATCGCACAGATCAGCGCGCGCGGCCTGACCGACTCCACCGCGCTCACCGTCAGCGGCCTGGAGAGCGGCTTTGCGCAGGCCATGCCCAACGGCGATCTCTATTACATTGAAGACAGCGACGAACGGCGCGCCGCGCTCATGCGCCTGCCCGCCGGCAGCGAAACAGCGCAACGGATCGCCGAGGTGCGCGGCACGCAATTCCACGCGCACCCGCGCGCGGGGATTGTGCTCGCCCAGGTGGAACGCACCCGCAACACCAACTGGTTCAACGACCTCTATCGCATCGACCCCGCCACCGGCGCCACCACGCGCCTCACCCACGGCGGGCGTTACCAGCGGGCGCTGTGGCACCCCGATGGCGAGCGCATCATCGCCGTGCATTACGCACTCGGCCGGGAAGAACTCCGTTTGCTCGATGCGCGCGGCAGCCTGCTGAAAACCCTGTGGTCGGGCGCGGATGGCGAGGTCATCGGCGGCATGGATATCGACGCGGCGGGCGCGCGCCTGATCGCCAGCCTCAAGCGCGGCGCCGGCTCGTGGGATCTGGCCTTGTTCGACCTTGAACGGCAGCAGTGGCAATCCGTCACCGACACCGCGGCGATCGAAATCCAGCCGCGCTTCGGCAATCAGAACGAGGTCGTCTACAGCGCCGATTACGAGGGCGTCTTCAACATCCACCGGCGTGATCTCGCGACCGGGGAATCTCGCGCCCTGACCCGGCAACTCGGCGCCGCCGTGTCCCCCAGCCTCAGCGCCGACGGGAAGCGGCTGTATTTCAATCAGCTCGGCCCGCGCGGCTATGATCTGCATTGGACGACACCCACCCCGAGTGTCACCGCGCCACCCGCCGCCGCACGCGCCGCCGCAGCCCCGCCCGTATCGCGTGATGACACCGCGCAGATCACGGACTATCAACCGGCCACGGGCCTGCGGCCGGCGTGGTGGTTCCCGTATTGGTTCCTCGATGAGCAACACAACGAGTTCGGCCTGACCACCTCCGGCACCGACCCGCTGCGCCGGCACTATTATGAAACCACCCTCGCCTACGACACCGAACATTCCTGGCCGCTGGGCTACGTGTATTACCAATACGACCGCTGGCAACCTTCGCTTTCGCTGTTCGCCTCGCGCACGAAAAATATTTATTTGAACGCCGATGGCAGCCTGCGGCGCATCCGCGATGAGGACGAGGTGCACGCCTATCTCGAACGCCCCTTCCTGTTCATCGACCGCCAATGGGCGCTGCACCTCGGCCTGGTGTATGAAAACGAGAAGGACGCCTTTCGCGCGCCGGGCGTCTCCGCCATGCCCGCGTTCAAGAGCACGCTCGGCGGCATCGCGCTGAGCTACAACAGCAGCCGCGTTTACCCGCGCGCGATCAGCCCGGTCGACGGCCGCGTCATCAATCTCACGCATCAGTGGCACGATATGCTGGGGGGCGTCTACAGCGGCGAGACCAGCCAGCTGGATTGGCGTGAATATCTACGCCTCACCGGCCAACACGTCCTCGCCGCGCGGCTCGTGGCGGGCCTGGGCGAACGCGGCACGCCCGCCTACGCCCTGGGCGGCAACGACGCCGATCCCATCACCCTGCCGGGCGCCGGCAATCTCCCGCCGCCCTTCAACAAACGCGACTTCCCCCTGCGCGGCTACGACGAAGGCCTGCCGCAACTCATCGGCGACAACATGGGACTGCTCGACGTGCAATGGCGCTTCCCCGTACGGCGCATCGAACGCACCGCAATGGCACCGCCGATCGGTGTCTCGCAGATATCAGGAATGGTGTTCTACAACACCGGGACCGTTTGGAACGCGAACGACTCGCCCGAGCAGTGGTACGCCGGCATCGGCGGCGAATTGCACACGGACCTCGTGCTGGGCTATTACCTGCAAGCGCGCCTCACCCTCGGCTATGCCCATGGGCTGGATGAGATCGGCGGGGATCAGCTCTATCTGCGTCTAGGTGGGGCGTTCTGAGGGGTGAGGACTGAGTGTTGCGTGAGTGCTTCATCAGTAATCGCATGCTGAAGCATGCTCCCACAGGCATTGGACTTTCGGTAGGAGCCATCTTCAGACGGCGATTCGTCCCACGGCCGAGAAATCAGCGATGAGTGCGCTCATTCCGCCATCTGCACATTATTGCGGCCGCTTTCCTTGGCGCGATACACCGCCGCGTCCGCAGCGGCGAACAGCTCTTCGTAGCTGCGCGGCTGCTGCGGCAGGAAGCAGGCCACACCGATGCTGGCGGTGACGCGGATGCCGTTGGGATTGAGCTGCTCGACGGCCTCACGCAGCCGTTCCGCCTTGACCAGCGCACCCTCGGGTTCGCAATGGGAGAGCAGCAGCACGAACTCCTCACCGCCGAAGCGCGCGGCGACATCCTCGGTGCGAATCGCATGGCGCAACAAGGCTCCGGTTTCACGCAACACGATATCGCCCACGGCATGACCGTGGGTGTCATTGACCTTCTTGAAATGATCCAGATCGACCACCACCAGCGCCACCGAATACGCATGGCGCCCTGCCTCGCTCAGCTTCTTGCGCGCGGCATCGAACAGATAATGCCGGTTATACAGCGAGGTCAACTGGTCGGTCATCGCCAGCTGTTCCAGGGTCTGCCGTTGGCGCTCGAGCTGATCGTACAGCTGTTTGTTCAGGATCAGGTTGCGCGTGCGCAGCTGAAGCTCCTCGAGGACCAGGGGTTTATTGATATAGTCATTGGCCCCGGAGCGCAGCAGCTCGATCTTGCGGCTCTGATCATCAAACCCGGTGGTCACCAATACCGGCACATGCCCGGGCGCGCCTTTCTCCTCCCGGATCCTGCGTAACAGATCCAGACCACTCATCTCGCCTTCCAGAAAGAAATCAGTGATCACGATGTCATAGGGCTTGCGCGTGAAGGCGGCGAAGGCCTCCTCGGCGCGGGCAAAACAATCGACCTCCAGCCCCATGTGCAGGAACACCTCGCGCGCCCATCCCGCGAGAATCGGGTCGTCCTCGACACACAACACCTTGCCGCCCAACTCACCGCGCACCCTGGCCTGATGCGCCAGCAGGTGCAGGTAGTGTTCCAGCCGGGAGAGATCCGATTTGAGATACACCTCGGTGATCCCGGCATTCAGGGCGGCCTGGAGGAGTTTCTTGTCCTCGTGAGCGGTGATCATCAGCACCGGCAGCTGCTTGAGGGCCGGATGCGCGCGCAGCTTGGCGGCCATCGCCACGCCTTCCATGTCCGGGAAATGCATCGGGATGCAGGCGATCTCGAACTTGTGGCTTTTGAGCTGGATCAACGCCTCCGCGCCGCGCTCGCAGAGCGTCACTTCAAAGCCGGCCGACTCGAACAGACTCTTGATCATCTGCTGAAACAGCCGGGAAGATTCACAGACCAGCGCCTTCATACCCGGACCCTCAGAATGGTTGTCGGCGCCGAATCCTGACCAGACGCGGCGCTCAACACAGGTTATCTGAATAATTCCGAATTATTGAATGGATGTCACAAGATTTAACCTGGGTAACGGCGCGAGCGGCGCCCTGCCGACCGCGATTCAGGTCTTGGGCAAGGTCACGCCGGTCTGGCCCTGATACTTGCCGCCGCGATCGCGGTAGGAGGTTTCGCAGACCTCGTCGGATTCGAAGAACAGCATCTGCGCCACGCCTTCGTTGGCGTAGATCTTGGCCGGCAGCGTGGTGGTGTTGGAGAACTCCAGCGTCACATGGCCTTCCCATTCCGGCTCCAGCGGGGTGACGTTGACGATGATGCCGCAGCGCGCGTAGGTGGACTTGCCCAGGCACACCGTGAGTACGCTGCGCGGGATGCGGAAATAT
>CAZKZP010000012.1:23670-33461 GCA_964557295.1 uncultured Chromatiales bacterium
AATTGATGTTGGTGAAGATCTTGAATTCATCGGCGCAGCGCACGTCATAGCCATAACTGGAGGTGCCGTAGGAGACGATGCGCTGCCCGTTGGCATGGCGCACCTGCCCCGGCTCGAACGGCTCGATCATGCCTTTTTCCGCCATGCGGCGGATCCACTTATCTGATTTGATGCTCATTGCCGGCTACCTTTCTATCCACGATAAACTCATTCGAACTCTACTGTAGGAGCCATCTTCAGATGGCGATACCTGATCGCATGCTAAAGCATGCTCCTACTGAAACGCAGGAGCGCGCCTCAACCTGTCATGCCCTCAATCATTGGCGATGACGATGCTGGGAAACTTCGCCGAAAAATCCCGCGCCTTGAGCGAGACCCGCGCCGCAACCTTGCGCGCGATCTCGCGATAGATCAGCGCGATGCGGCTCTCCGGCTCGGCGGCCACGGTGGGCTTGCCGCGGTCGGTCTCCTCGCGGATGCGGATATCGAGCGGCAGGGCGCCGAGCAGCTCGATGCCGTAGTCCGCGGCCATGCGCTCGCCGCCGCCGCTGCCGAAGATATGCTCCTCGTGGCCGCACTGGGAACAGATGTGCGTGCTCATGTTCTCGACGATGCCGAGCACCGGCACCGCGACCTTCTCGAACATCTTCACCGCCTTGCGCGCATCGAGCAGGGCGATGTCCTGCGGGGTGGAGACGATCAGCGCGCCGGTCACCGGCACCTTCTGCGCCAGGGTCAGCTGTATGTCGCCGGTGCCCGGCGGCAGATCGATCACCAGGTAATCGAGCTTGTCCCAGGCGGTATCATTGAGCAGCTGCAACAGCGCCGAGGTGACCATCGGCCCGCGCCAGACCATCGGCGTGTCTTCCTCGATCAGATAGCCGATCGACATCGATTGCAGGCCGTGGCTGAGCACCGGCGCCAGGGTCTTGCCGTCCTTGCTTTCCGGCTGCTGGTGCACGCCAAGCATGGTCGGCTGGCTCGGCCCGTAGATATCGGCATCGAGGATGCCGACCCGCGCGCCTTCGGCCGCCAGCGCCAGGGCCAGATTCACCGCGGTGGTCGACTTGCCCACCCCGCCCTTGCCCGAGGCCACGGCGATGATGTTCTTCACGCCAGGGAGCGGCTTCACGCCCTGCTGCACCGCATGCGCGATGACCTTGCTCTCGACGGTGATGGCCACATCCGAGAGCCCCAGCTCGCGTTCGAGCCGCGCCCGCAGCGTGGCGATCAACTCATCACGATAACCCTGCGCGGGAAATCCCAGCTCGATGCGGAGGGTCACCTTGCCCTCGGCCACGCCGATTGATTTGACGCACTTGGCCGCGATCAGGTCCTGTTTCAGATACGGGTCGACATACCCTTTGAGTACGGTTTCAATCTCGTGTTGGGACACGCTCGCCATGAGGACTCCTGACTGCCCGCTGACGCGGGACTGTTTAGCACTTAAAATGGATTTCAGCCGCCGATTTTACCCGAAACCGATGCAAGACAGACGAATTTATTGCAAAATTGCACGCCTTGTACGGATTTGATTTCTGCAGGTGGCGAAGCAACGCGCCGCCCCATTACGCTAGGACTGAGGTTTCCCGCCATCATGACAGAAAAACGACGTTCCATCCTGGTCACCAGCGCCCTGCCCTACGCCAACGGCTCCATCCATCTGGGGCACATGGTGGAGTACATCCAGACCGATATCTGGGTGCGTTTCCAGAGGATGCGCGGCCACAAGATCTACTATGTCTGCGCCGACGACACCCATGGCACACCCATCATGCTGCGCGCCGAGAAGGAGGGCATCTCCCCGGAAGAACTCATCGCGCGCGTCGGCCAGGAGCACCAAGAGGACTTCGCGGGCTTTCTGATCGGCTTCGACAACTACTATTCTACCCACTCGCCCGAGACCCGGCACTACGCCGATGACATCTACGGCAAGCTCAAGGCCAAAGGGCTGATCGAGGTGCGCGCCATCGAGCAGTACTACGACCCGGTGAAGGAGATGTTCCTGCCGGACCGCTTCATCAAGGGCGAATGCCCCAAGTGTCACGCCAAGGACCAATACGGCGATTCCTGCGAGGCCTGCGGCACCACCTACCAGCCCACCGACCTCATCAATCCTTACTCCGCCATCTCGGGCGCCGCGCCGATCCGCAAGCACTCGGACCACCACTTCTTCAAGCTCGGCGCCTGCGCCGGGTTCCTGCGCGAGTGGATCCAGCCGCCTCAGGTGCAGAGTGAATCGGCCAACAAACTGGCCGAATGGCTGGACGCAGGCCTCTCCGACTGGGACATCTCGCGCGATGCCCCCTACTTCGGCTTCGAGATCCCCGGCGCGCCCGGCAAATATTACTACGTGTGGTTGGATGCCCCCATCGGCTACATGGGCAGCTTCAAGAATCTCTGCGACCGCCAGGGCATCAATTTTGATGCCTACTGGGACAAGGCGAAGGCCGCACAGAGCGGCACTGAGCTCTACCACTTCATCGGCAAGGACATCCTCTACTTCCACGCCCTGTTCTGGCCGGCGGAACTGGAGAGCGCCGGCTACCGCACGCCGACCGGCGTGTTCGCCCACGGCTTTCTCACCGTCAACGGCACCAAGATGTCGAAGTCACGCGGCACATTCATCACCGCGTCGAGCTATCTCAAACACCTCAATCCCGAGTGGCTGCGCTACTACTTCGCGTCCAAGCTTGGGGCCGGCGTGGACGACATCGATCTCAACCTCGATGACTTTACCGCAAAAGTGAATAGCGACCTGGTGGGCAAGTACGTCAACATCGCCAGCCGCTGCGCGCCGTTCTTGGAAAAGTTTGGTGGCGGCTGCCTGCCCCAGGAAGAATTAACAAAGTACAGAAACGAGGACTTTGGCATTTCTTCGACGCTAGAAGATATTCACGTTAGCTATTTGGACGACTGGCGCGATAAAAGCCGCGAAATTTCCGATTATTACGAGGGGCGTGAGTACGCAAAAGCCATTAGAGAGATCATGTCAATCGCCGATGAGATCAACATTTTCTTTAACAGCCGGGAACCTTGGAAATATGCAAAGGAAACAAGCCCATCAAGCCAGGACAAGGCGCGTTGGATATGCAGTATCGCAATCGAGGGATTCAGACTGCTGACGATTTACCTGAGCCCTGTTTTGCCCAGACTAGCCCAACAAGCCGCACAATTTCTAAACATCGATTACCCGCTGAAATGGAGTGATGCTGACAACTTTTTGCCAACAGGACATCGGATCAGTCCTTACCAGCACCTCATGGCCCGCGTCGATCAAAAGCAGATCGAGGCGCTGATCGCCGACAATCAGGCCAGCCTCGCGCCCGCGCCCGACAGCCATTCCCAGGCGCGCCACGGCGAGCATCAACAACACGAAACGAAGGTACTCATGGAACCCATCGCCGAAACCATCGCCTACGACGATTTTGCCAAGGTCGACCTGCGCATCGCGCGCATCGTCAAGGCCGAGCACGTCGAGGGCGCGGAAAAACTGCTGCAACTGACCCTCGACCTCGGCGGCGAGACCCGCAACGTCTTCGCCGGCATCAAATCCGCCTACGCGCCGGAGGACCTGGTCGGCAAGCTCACCGTCATGGTCGCCAACCTCGCCCCGCGCAAGATGCGCTTCGGCCTCTCCGAGGGCATGGTGCTCGCCGCCGGGCCGGGCGGCAAGGAGCTGTGGATCCTCAACCCGGACGAGGGCGCACAGCCGGGGATGCGGGTTAAATAAGTCCATGTGGGCGCAATGATCGAAGGTCATTGCGCCGCATGTTTCCCATCGTCATCCGGCGCAGCACGGCTCAGGACTCAGGACTTTATTTATGGCCGTATACAAAAGATTATTTTGATAAAGTCTAATAATGAGATGACACTGAAAATGTTAATCAAACCTCTAGACAAACGTCGGCAATGAGCGAATATCTCTTGATTCTGGTCAGCACCGTACTGGTGAACAACTTCGTACTGGTGAAGTTTCTGGGTCTGTGCCCCTTCATGGGCGTCTCGAAGAAGCTGGAGACGGCCACCGGCATGGCCCTGGCCACGGCCTTCGTGCTGACCTTGTCCTCTGTTTGCAGCCATCTGGTCAATACCTACCTGCTGGCGCCCTTCGAGGCGGAATACCTGCGCACCATCGTCTTTATCCTGGTGATCGCCGCCGTGGTGCAGTTCACCGAGATGGTGATCCACAAGACCAGCCCCTTGCTCTATCAGGTGCTGGGCATCTACCTGCCGCTGATCACCACCAACTGCGCGGTGCTGGGGGTGGCCCTGCTCATCACCCAGCAGGATCTCACCTTCCTGCAATCGGCGCTGTATGGCTTTGGCGCCTCGGTGGGCTTCTCCCTGGTGCTGATCCTGTTCGCCGCCCTGCGCGAACGCATCATCGTCTCCGACGTACCGGCGATCTTCCGCGGCGCGCCGATCGCGCTGGTCACCGCCGGCTTGATGTCGCTCGCCTTCATGGGCTTCTCCGGTCTGGTGAAGGGGTGATGCGGTGCTGACAGCGGTTATCGTCCTTTCCCTGCTCGCCCTTGCGCTTGGCTTGATCCTCGGCTTTGCCGCGATCCGCTTCAAGGTGGAAGGCAATCCGGTGGCCGACCAGATCGACAAATTGCTGCCGCAGACCCAATGCGGCCAGTGCGGCTTCCCCGGGTGCCGGCCCTACGCCGAGGCCATCGCCAAAGGCGAGGCCGGCATCAACCAGTGCCCGCCCGGCGGCGAGCAGACCATCCATGCCCTGGCCGACCTGCTGGGCGTGGAGGCCAAGCCGCTCAGCGCGGAACACGGCGTGGAAAAACCCAAGATGGTCGCGGTGATCGACGAGAACATCTGCATCGGCTGCACCTTGTGCATCCAGGCCTGCCCGGTCGACGCTATCCTCGGCGCGGCCAAGCAGATGCACACCATCATCGAATCCGAGTGCACCGGCTGCGAACTGTGCGTCCTGCCGTGCCCGGTCGATTGCATCGACATGGTGCCGGTGCAGGTCGGCACGCGCTACTGGAAATGGTCCATGCCGCCCAGCCAGCTGGAGCGCCGCGCATGATCCGCAAACTGTTCCGCTACAACGGCGGCCTGAAACTCCCGGAAAACAAGGAGCAGACCACCCACCGCCCGATCCAGCCGGCCTCCATCCCGCCGCGCCTGGTGATCCCGGTGCAGCAGCACATCGGCGCGCCGGCCGAGCCGGCGGTGAAGATCGGCGACTACGTGCTGAAAGGCCAGATGATCGCCAAGGGCAGCGGGCTGATCAGCGCGCCGGTGCACGCCTCATCCTCCGGGATCGTGGTGGATATCGGTGACTACCCCGTGCCGCATCCTTCCGGGCTGACCGCCACCTGCGTGGTGATCGAGCCCGACGGTCTCGATGCGCTGGCCGATCACCTGCCGCCGATCCACGACTGCACCCTGCACACGCCGGAGGAGATCCGCGAACGCATCCACCAGGCCGGGATCGTGGGCCTCGGCGGCGCCGGCTTCCCGAGCCATGTGAAGCTCGCGCCGAAACAACAGCATCTGGTCGACATCCTGCTGCTCAACGGCGCCGAGTGCGAGCCCTACATCACCTGCGACGACATGCTGATGCGCGAGCGCCCCGAGGAGATCCTCAAGGGCATGATGGTCATGCGCTACGCGCTGATGGCCAAGCGCTGCATCATCGGCATCGAGGACAACAAGCCGCTGGCCGCCAAGGCCCTGCGCGCGGCGATCACACATCTGGCCCTGACGGATGTCGAGGTCATCGAGGTACCGAGCCTCTACCCCAACGGCGGCGAGAAGCAGCTGATCCGCGTGCTCACCGGCATCGAGATCCCCGCCAACCGGCTGCCGATCGACTTCCGCATCGTCTGCCAGAATGTCGGCACGGCCTACGCCGTCGCCCGCGCCGTCCACCACGGCGAACCGCTGATCTCGCGCATCATCACCGTCACCGGCGCTGTCGGCAGCCCATGCAACCTGGAGGTGCCGTTCGGCATCCTGGCCAGCGAGCTGATCAGCCAATGCGCCGGCACGCTCGATCACATCGACCGCATCATCATGGGCGGGCCGATGATGGGCTTCGCCCTGCCGAACGCCGATGTGCCGGTGGTCAAGATCACCAACTGCCTGCTCGCGCTCAACGACAACATCATCCCGCTGCCGCACAAAAACCGCGCCTTGCCGTGCATCCGCTGCGGCAGTTGCGCCACGGTCTGCCCGGTGAACCTCCTGCCGCAGCAGCTCTATTGGCACGCCCGCGCCAAGGATTTCGACAAGACCCAGGACTACCGCCTATTCGATTGCATCGAGTGCGGCTGCTGCGAATATGTCTGCCCGAGCCAGATCCCGCTGGTGCAGTATTTCCGCTACGCCAAGGGTCAGATCTGGGATCAGGAACGCGAGAAGAAAAAGGCGGACATCGCGCGCGAGCGCCATGAATCCCGCCAAGCGCGGCTGGAACGGGAAAAAGAAGAGAAGGCCGCCCGACACAAGGCCAAGGCCGCCGCCGTCACCGAGGAGACCAGCGGCAATGACGAGAAGAAGGCGGCCATCCAGGCGGCGTTGGAGCGCGTGAAGGCCAAGCAGTCCGCCCCCGAACAAGCCGACGGCAACCCCCCAGAATAACCATAAGGCGCGCAACGTCGATGCAACTCTATACACCGAGCTCACCCCACATCCACTCCGGCAGCAGCGTGAGCCAGCTCATGCACCGGGTTCTGCTGGCGCTGATCCCCGGCTATGTGGTGTATACCGCGCTGTTCGGTTGGGGCGTGATCGCCAATCTGATGATCGCGGTGCTCACGGCCTATGCCTGCGAAACCCTGATGCTGCTGCTGCGCAAGCGCCCGTTGGGGCCGTTTCTGAGCGACCACAGCGCGCTGGTCACCGCCAGCCTGCTGGCGATCTCGCTGCCGCCGATTACGCCCTGGTGGATCGTCGTCATCGGCGTGGCCTTCGCCATCATCATCGCCAAGCACCTCTACGGCGGCCTGGGCTACAACCCGTTCAATCCCGCCATGGTCGGCTATGTGGTCCTGCTGGTCTCCTTTCCGCGCGAACTCACCACCTGGGCGGGACCGCAAGAGCTGAGCAACATCAATATCGGATTCACCGACGCCATCCACGTCAGTGTCTTCGGCACGCTCGGCAGCGGCGCAGGGATCGACACCCTGACGATGGCCACCCCGCTCGATCACCTCAAGACCGAGATCGGCCGCGGCCAAGAGATCAGCAACATCATCCCCGCCAGCCCCATCTTCGGCAATCTCGGCGGCAACGGCTGGGAGTGGGTCTCGCTGGCCTTCCTCGCCGGCGGTCTCTGGCTGCTGTACAAGAAGGTCATCCAGTGGCACATCCCGGTGAGCATGCTCACTGCGCTGGTGCTGATCGCCACGGTGTTCCACCTGATCGATCCGGAACGCTACGCCGATCCGGCCTTTCATCTCGTCAGCGGCGCGGCGATCCTCGGCGCCTTCTTCATCGCCACCGACCCGATCACCGCCAGCACCACCGAAAAGGGCCGGCTGCTCTACGGGGCCGGCATCGGCATCCTGGTCTACATCATCCGCACCTGGGGCGGCTATCCGGACGCCGTCGCCTTCGGCGTGCTGTTGATGAACATCCTCGCGCCCACGCTGGACTACTACACCCAGCCGCGCCCCTTTGGCCAGCGGAAAGGATAGCCATGATCGTTAAATATATGATGACCACCGGCATAATCCTCGGCGCGTTCGCGATCGTCGGCACCGGCCTGGTGGCCGTGACCAACAGCAGCACCGCGGACCGCATCGCCGACGCCAAGCGCCAAGCCCTGGTGGAAACCTTGCATTCCTTGATCCCGGCCGACCGGCATGACAACGATCTCTACACCGACACACTCGACGTCACCGCACCGGAATTCCTCGGCAGCAAGAAGCCGGTAAAGGTCTACCTTGCGCGCAAGACCGGCCTGCCCGTCGCCGCGCTGTTCACCACCATCGCCCCCGACGGTTACAGCGGCGAGATCAAACTGCTGGTGGCGGTCAACGCCGACGGCAGCATCGCGGGCGTGCGCACCCTCGCACACCGGGAAACCCCCGGCCTGGGAGACTTCATCGAGGCGTCCAAATCGGACTGGATCACGGGATTCACCGGCAAATCGCTGTTCAATCCCGTGGAGAAAAACTGGAGGGTGCGCAAGGACGGCGGCGCGTTCGACCACGCCACCGGCGCCACCATCACCCCGCGCGCGGTCGTCAAGGCCGTCTATAATACCTTGACCTACTTCCGCCAACATCAGAGCGAGCTCTTCAACCGCTCGGCGGCCAGTCCCACCGAGGAGGCACCTCATGGCTAACCCGCAGTATCTCGGCATCGCTCAAGACGGCCTGTGGAAGAACAACCTCATCTTCGTGCAACTGCTCGGACTCTGCCCGCTGCTGGCCGTCAGCAACACCGCCATCAACGGCCTCGGCCTGGGACTGGCCACCCTGCTGGTGCTGGCCTGCTCCAACGTCACGGTCTCGCTCATCCGCAACCTGGTGCGCCCCGAAGTGCGCGTCTCCGTATTCGTGGTGGTCATCGCCTCCTTCGTCACCGCCATCGACCTGGCCATGAACGCCTTCCTGTTCGAACTGCACCACATCCTCGGCATCTTCATCCCGCTGATCGTCACCAACTGCGGCATCATCGGCCGCGCCGAGGCCTTCGCCTCCAAAAACAACGTGGGCGCGGCCCTGTTCGACGGCCTGATGATGGGCAGCGGCTTCATGATCGCCCTGGTGGTCCTGGGATCGATGCGCGAACTCATCGGCATGGGCACCCTCTTCAGCCAGGCCCACCTCATGTTCGGCGAAGGCGCCCACTGGCTCACCCTCACCGTGTTCGAAGACTACCGAGGCTTCCTGCTCGCCATCCTCCCCCCCGGCGCCTTCATCTGCCTGGGCTTCCTGATCGCGCTGAAAAACCTGTTCGAACAGCGAAAGACCGAGCGCGCGAAACAAACCGCGCCCGCAGAACCCATCCCCGCCACGGAATAGGCGCACGCAAATATCGCGATCTGAAGATCCTACACACCGCCCCTCAGCCGCAGGAGCAAGCTTCGGCTTGGGATCACGTCTCCCAACCGCAAAGCGGCCGATAAAGTTACCCCAATCGGGGGATACTGCACCCTTATAAAACTTTGCTACGGTAGCCGCTACACCCACCACCCTTGCAAAGGACTGCATCATGAAACGGAATTCAGGACTCACGCTGATCGAGCTGATCATCACCATAGCCATCGCCGCCACGCTGCTCTCCCTCGCCATTCCGGGATTCGGCGCCTTGATCAGCGAAACCAAGATCTCCACCGTCACCAACGATCTTGTCGCCTCGATCAATCTCACACGCAGCGAAGCCGTCAAACGCGGCACGCGCGCCACCCTCTGCGCAAGCCGCCCGCCCTACACCGCCTGCACCGAAACCTCGGACTGGAGCCATGGCTGGATCATCTTCGAAGACCGCAACGCCTTCGGCACCCGCGAGGAGGATGAGCCGATCATTCATACGCACCCCGCCGTCGAAAACCCGATCACGATCCGCGGCAAACCCACGATTGCCAATTACCTCTCATACAATAGCACCGGCCTCTCCCGCCTCCCCAACGGCGGCTTCCAAGCGGGCCGCATCGAGATTTGCGACGGCCGCGACAACACGCGCGCCAGGTCCATCGTCATCAACCGCCTGGGCAGGCCGCGCACCAACAGCGGGGCCACAGAATGCACCCGCAAACCCGATTGATCCTGCATGAGCCCCCACAAGGACGCCTGTTCCCCGAGCGCCCATCC
>CAZKZP010000012.1:33471-71828 GCA_964557295.1 uncultured Chromatiales bacterium
TCCAAACAGTTACCCCCCTCCCTGGCACTACCGTTTGTCCGGGATAATTGACCACTCGTCCTGTAGCGCTGGATAAAGCCTTCAACCTTGCCATGATAGATAACATGAACAGAAATGCTGGATTTACCTTGCTTGAATTGATCATCACGGTGTCGATCGCCGCGATCCTGATCGCGGTGGCCGTGCCCACCTTCACGAACGTCATCAAGGACAACCGGCTGACGAGCCACCTCAACGATTTCATCGCCGCCGCCAACCTGGCGCGCAGCGAGGCGATGAAATCCGGCAGCCGCGTCACCCTGTGCCCGAAGGACACCGCCGGAACGGGGTGCACCACGAACTGGGAAAACGGCTGGATCATCTTCAAGGACGAGAACGCCAATGCGGCAGTCGATGGCACAGAAACCGCCTTGCGCGTACACGAGGCCTTGATGGGTTCCAGCATGGCCCTGCGTGGGAGCGGTGACACAAATAAGTATTTGTCATTCAACAGCCAGGGACTCGCCAAGACCTCCGCAGGCGCCACCCTCTCCGGCGAGATGATCCTGTGTGATGACCGCAAGGACGCACACGCCAAGGGCATCGCCGTCGGCGGCGGCGGGACCGTCAGCTACCGCGACCCCGCGCTCCTCACGATCACATGCCCATGAAGGACTCGATCATGCCGCATTCAATGCCACTCATGCGACAACACGGCTTCAGCCTGCTGGAGATCCTGGTGACCGTGCTGATCATCTCCGTCGGCCTGCTGGGCCTGGCCGGGATGCAGATGAAGGCGTTCCAGCACACCAATGATTCCTACAATCGCTCCCAGGCCTCGCTGCTGGCCTACGATATCGCGGACCGCATCCGTGGCAACCTCGGGGCCATTACATCGTACCAATCCGCCGACACCTCGAAGATCACTTCCACCACTAACTGCGAATCCGCCGGTTGCACCGCGACACAAATCGCCACCTACGATCTGGAGCAATGGAAAGCCGACGTGGAGAACCAGCTCCCGCTCGGGCGCGGCACCATCACGAATTCGGGCCTGGAATACACCATCACGCTCATGTGGGACGAAGAGCGAAAGGGCACCGGCACCGACTGTTCCACATTGAAGTGCTTCCGCCTGGCCACCCAGTTTGATATCGAATGAGCATGACGATCATGAACCCGACACCCGCCAAGATGAATACGCAGAAGGGACTTTCCCTGGTCGAGCTGATGGTGGCCGTCACCATCGGCCTGATCCTGCTCGCCGGGGTGATCCAGATCTTCACCAGCAACAAACAAGCGTACCGTGTCCAGTCCGCCATGGCCCGCGTCCAGGAAAACGGCCGCCTGGCCATGCAACTGCTGACCCAAGACATCCGCATGGCCGACTTCTGGGGCTGCAACAGCACCGCCGGGAAGGTCATCAACAATCTCAAGGACGATGCCGCCTACCTGGGCGCTGATGCCCGCGATGGCGGCATCTTCGGCACCGACGCCAGCGAAGGCGCGCCCTCGGCCACCAACCGCGCCGACACCGTGACCTTGCAAGGCGCCTTCGGCGCGGGCATTCCAGTGATATCCAGCACGGGGACCAAATTCACCGTCCCCGTCGGCAACCGGCTCCAGCAATACGACCCCATTGTCGTCGCGGATTGCGCCTCCGCCGATCTGGTGCAGATCACCGGGGCAACCCCGGATACGACCGGCGAAGTGGTGGGCGCCGCCGGCATCGGCACCCCAGGCAACACCACCCCCGTTGTCAAGGAATACACAAAGGACGCCCAAATCTACGTCCCCCGGCGCATCCAATATTCGATCCGGGATGATGCGACCACGGGTGAGCGCGGTCTGTATCTAAGCATCGACGGTACCGCCGCCATGATGCTGGTGGAAGGCGTCGAAGACATGCAGATCCTCTACGGCTACGACACCTCCGGTGACCTTGTCGCCGACCAGTACGTCAGCGCCGCGACCCTCAACATCGCCGCCACCGCGGCTGATCGATTCGACCAGTGGGCGAAGGTGGTCACGATCCGCGTGGAGCTGACCGTGCGCAGCGAAGACAATATCGCCGCGGAAACCACCGCCATGGAAGACCGGCGCCTGCGCCGCAACTTCGCAAGCACCATTGCGATTCGTAACCGGGTCATCTGACCGCACAAGATTGAAGGTGATGTATGAAGATACGCCATGAACCGCACCACATGATCCGGCAGCGCGGCGCCACCCTGGCCATCAGCCTGATCATCCTGCTGGTCCTGACCATCATCGGCGTCAGCACCATGAACACTACGCTCCACGAAGAAAAGATGACCGGGAACCTGCGCGATCAACAAGTGGCCTTCCAGTGCGCCGAGGCCGCCCTGCCCAAGGTCATCAGCGCGCAAATCGGCGAGAAAAAGGTCGCGGATTTCAACACCGTCATCGCCGACGCGGGCTTCTACGGGCTGGGCGAAGACAAGCCGACCAATTATTTCTCCACTGCGCTATGGGGCGGCGCCGGGGAAATCAGTGAGGTCCTGCCCGGAATGAAGGCCAAGTTCCTCATCGAGATCCTGGAAAACACCAGTGCGGGGAAGCTCCAAGGCTCGAAGAACTTCAAGATCTACGGCCAAACCCTGATGGGGACCATCTATGCCCACCGCGTCACGGTGCGCTGCACCGGCCAATCGGGCACCGCTGTCGCCATGATCCAGGCCTATTACGGTACCAATTAATCATTTCTAACTCGGATGTCAGACGACATTAAGGGGGACGCCATGAAACAAACGATGCAGTCGATACACACGCAAGCCCGCCCGGTGACCGACGCTTCCCGTCACCGCACATCACCTTGGCGATACCGCCTGTTCGGCGCGCTGATGACCCTGCCGCTGGCGGGCCAAGCCCAGCTCAGCCTGCCCGCAGAGCCGCTGTTCATCGGCTCGGCGATGGACCCGAACATCATGCTGCTGCTCGACAGCTCTGGCTCCATGCAGCACGTCGTACCCAGCGCACCGTACAACGAGAGCGCGACTTACGACGGCCTGGCCTGCCCCGGGGGCATGCAGCTGTCGGCGTCATCCAGCATCGACATTAAAGTGCATAGCAGCGGTTACCCCTATTTCACATATGGAGGCACGAATTATGACTTTGGCGTCACCTCCACCGGCACCGGGAACACCAGCAAAACCATGAAGTGCTTCAATCCAACCGCGCTCTATACCGCCGACCTGGCCACCAACCTCGACGGGGCGGGCAATGCGCAATACACCGGCCACTACCTGAACTGGTATTTCGGCTCCCAAAAAGATGCCTCGGACACCTACTACGGCTTCGGGGTGGGTGCCAAAAACAAGGCGGGACAACAACGGCGCATCGAGATCACCAAGACCGCCGCCACCGCCTTGGTAGACAGCATGGCCAACGTCAACCTGGGCCTGTCCAAATACAACGGCGGCAGCGGCGCACAGATCCTGAATCTCTGTAGCGACATCGACGCCGGCACCCAACGCGCCGATGTCAAGGCCCAGGTCAACGCGATCACGGCCAGCGGCACCACGCCGCTCGCCGCGTCCCTGCACCAGATCGGACGCTACTTCGTCGGGCATTCCGGCGCCTCCACCTCATCTACCACGGAAGTGTTCGGGGCGATCAGCGCCAAGCAATACGACGGCATTCTGACCATCAAGACCACCGACTACGATGAAGACGCGGTGTTTGACACCAACCCCGCGTATCGCACGGGCCTCAGCCCCACCGGGGAATCCCCGATCGCCTATTCCTGCCAGAACAATTTCGCCGTGCTGCTCACCGATGGCCTGCCCAACGGCGGCGAACTCGGTGGCACCAACCCGTTGAACGGCTATAACAACGCAGACAGCTATGATCTCGACGATATAGCCAAGGCCTTGTATGAAGCGGACCTGCGCCCGGATGTCTATGGCAAGACCAATCTCAGAACCTACACCATCGGCCTAGCTGACCCAGTACTTTTGAAAGACCCGCTGCTGGAAAATACCGCGACCGCTGGCGGTGGCGTCGCCTACACCGCAAAAGACGCTGCGGGGCTCAAAAAGGCCTTCGACAATGTGCTTGCAAGCATCATGCAACAGAAAGGCTCGAACTCCAGCGCAAGCTTCAGCTCCGCCATGATCGAATCTGGCACCCAGATCTTTTTCAGTCAATTCAACACTGCGGACTGGAGCGGCAATCTGTTTTCATACACCCTGTCTACGGCTGCCCTGGCTTGGACCAAGGATGCCGCCACGCAACTCAATGAGAAAACCGCAAGCAGCCGCGTGATCCTCACCCACAATGCGGATGGCGTTTCTTTCCACTGGGACAATCTGAGCACCAGCCAGAAAAATGATCTGCGCACCAAACCTGACGGCTCTGCAGGCGACGACGCCAGCGGCCAGGCGCGCCTGAACTTCATCCGCGGCGATCGTGCGAACGAAGGCACGACCTACCGCAAGCGCACCAGCGTGCTCGGTGACATCATACACTCCACACCGATCTACGTGGGCAAGCCGGAAATCGACTGGCCGATCGCGGGTTATGCCGACTTCAAGAAGGCCAACGCCGCCCGCGAGGGCATCATTTACGTGGGTGCCAATGACGGCATGCTGCATGCCTTCGAGTCAGCATCCGGCGAGGAAGTCTTTGCCTACATCCCCGGCAACCTGTACTCGACCGACGCCAAGGCCGGGCTGCACTATCTGACCGATCCCGCCTACGCCCACCGCTTCTATGTCGACCTCACGCCCAGCGTCTCCGACGCCCAGCTCGGCAGCGACTGGAAGACGGTGCTGATCGGCGGCCAACGCTCCGGCGGCCGCGGCCTGTTCGCCCTTGACATCACCGACCCCAGCACCTTCAGCGAGACCAATGCCGCCAACATGGTGCTGTGGGAGTTCTCCGACACCAATGACTCTGATCTCGGCTACACCTACAGCCAGCCCATCGTCGGCAAGACCAATTACGAGGGCAAATGGGCGGTATTCGTCGGCAACGGCTATAACAGCACCGCGCACAAGGCCGCTCTGTTCATCATCTTCCTGGACGGCAGCGGCTATGTGAAAATCGAGGCCCCGGCCGCGGGCGTGAGTGCCAGCGCGCCCAATGGCCTATCGTCCCCGGCGGTCATCGACAATAACGGCGACGCCATCGCCGATGCCGTCTATGCCGGCGACCTGCACGGCAACCTCTGGGCCTTCGACGTCAGCGACAAGGAAAAGAGCAACTGGAAGGTCCGCCATGGCTCCAACCCGCTGTTCAAGTCCAGCGCGGACACCCCAATCACCAGCGCGCCGCAGGTCGTCGAGCTCAACTGCAAGAAGACCGGCATGTGCGAAAAACACAACCTCGTGATCTTCGGCACCGGCCGCTATTTGACGGACGCCGACAAGTCGAGCACCACGACGCAGCGTATGCTCGGCGTGATCGATCGCAATAGCGACACTACTGGCGGGATCACCCTGGACAAACTCGTTCAACAAACAGTGACCGAGGTCACGGTCGATAGCAACGCCGTGCGCTATCTGAGCGCCAACGCCGTCAACTGGTCGGCGGCAGCCACCAAAGGCTGGTACTTCAACCTGCCCGAAAGCGGCGAACGCATCATCGTCGATCCCTTCATCCGTGGCGACATCGCCTACTTCAACACCATGAGGCCCACCGTCGGCATTTGCACCAACGAGTCTACCAACTGGTTCATGGGCGTGGACTGGGCCACGGGCGGACGCCCGGTCGATGCCGTATTCGATCGCACCAAGAATAAGGTCGTGGATATCGGCGATGCGATCACTGTCGATTCGACGCAGATTCACATCAGCGGCATGAAGACCGGCGGCAACAACACGGCGTGCATCGGCGACAAGTGCTACACCCCGCCCATCGATTCGGAAGATGGCGCCAAGAAGCCGACCGACATCACCCTGGATAGACTGGGTGTCACTCAGATCCAGCCGCTCGGCGGCCTTGCCAAGAAACGCATGTCCTGGCAGGAGCTGGTGCAATAATCCGGAAGACAACGGCGCGGGAGCCGGCTGACAGGCTCCCGCATTCCCGGCACAACGCACCTTTTACTCGAATGATGTGATGAACATGACGCGAACAATGAATGCTGGCTTTTCTCTGATAGAACTGATGATCGCCGTGGCCATCGTGGCCATCCTCGCGATGATCGCCGTGCCGTCCTATCAGAACCAGGTGATCAAAGGGCAACGCACCGATGGCAGGGCCGCGTTATTGGAAGCCGCGCAAGCCCTGGAGCGTTGTTATACCGAGCACGGCAGTTACAAGCCAGCCTTAGGCTGCCCGATTACGTTTCCCAAGGACTCCTCCAAAGAATATGCTTATTACACCATCAGCATTTCCAACCATACCGCCAGCAGTTTCACCCTGACGGCCACACCCAAGAGCGGCGCAGTCATGAAGGATACCAAGTGCGCCTCATTCACCCTGGATAGCACGGGCAAGAAGGGCGCGACCAACAGCAGCAGCGCCGACACCACGGTGGACTGTTGGTAATCAGTAGTTATTTAACCCAGCGATCAATTACATCTGATGTAGGAGCCATCTTTACATGGCGATCATCGCAACGGTGGCTGATGGCAAGCTAAAGCTTCCGTTCTGGACTCACGCCCCTTGCCTACCTACATGTAGGCAAAGCTTGCTCCTACAGCAGCAGGTATCTTTATCCGCCAGGTTAATAACGCACACGCTTACTGGATTCCGGCGTGCGCCGGAATGATGAACAAAAAACCCCGGCTTCAAACCGGGGTTTATTTTTAGAGCCATCAACTCCGCGCGGGTGGTCAGCCCGTCTGCAATTCCTTCGGCAGAGGAAAGATCACATTCTCCCGCACGCCATCATCATCGACCACGCTCTGCGCGCCCCATGCCTTGAGCCGCTCGACCACGCCATTGACCAGCACCTCGGGAGCCGAGGCGCCGGCGGTGACACCGATCGTTGAAACCCCCACCAACCATGCGCGCTGAATGGCCTCGGCGTTGTCGATCAGATACGCGGGGGTGCCATGTTTGATGGCGACCTCTTTGAGGCGGTTGGAGTTGGAGCTGTTGACCGAGCCGACCACCAGCACCAGGTCGCATTTCAGGGCCAGGGTCTTCACCGCATCCTGACGGTTTTGCGTGGCGTAGCAGATGTCATCCTTCTTCGGGCCGTGGATCTTGGGGAATTTGCGGCGCAGGGCGTCGATGACCTGGGCGGCATCGTCCATCGAAAGCGTGGTCTGCGTGACGAAGGCCAGCTCGTCGGGATTTTTCACCTCAAGCTTCTCCACATCGGCGGGGGTTTCGACCAGGTACATGCGCGCCGGATCGGGGTATTGCCCCATCGTGCCTTCGACCTCCGGGTGGCCGGCATGGCCGATGAGCACGACCTCGTGCGTGGCGCGGGCGAAGCGCATTACCTCTAAATGCACCTTGGTCACCAGGGGGCAGGTGGCGTCGAGCACCTTGAGCCCGCGCCGCTCGGCCTCGGCCTTCACCGCCTGAGAAACGCCATGGGCGCTGAAGATCACCAGCTGGCCGTCCGGCACCTCGTCGACCTCGGCAACAAAGACCGCGCCCTTGGCCTTGAGGTTGTCCACCACGAAGCGGTTGTGCACCACTTCATGGCGCACATAGACCGGCGCGCCGTAGATCTCCAGCGCCTTTTCGACGATCTCGATGGCGCGGTCCACACCAGCGCAAAAGCCGCGCGGATTGGCGAGTATGATATTCACGTTCAGCAACTCTCTCGTAGGTTGGGTGAAGCGCAGCGTAACCCAACAATTACTCGGTCACATATAAAATTCTGTTGGGTTGCGCTGCGCTTCACCCAACCTACATTTACCAAGAACTACACAAGCAAAGCCTAACGCGTTACGAAATGCCGAAACGCCGTTGAAACACGTCCCCTCTCCCGCGGGCGGGAGAGGGGCAGGGTGAGGGAGCGCGGTTAAACGTTGCAACAACAGAGGCTAGCCCTTTCCTTCTCCCTCACCCCAACCCTCCCCCTCCCGCGGGCGAGGGGGCCAAGACGCCGGGATGACGTCATTTCTTCACTGTTTGGCGCGCTGGCCAAACACGCTATGCCAGATCAACAACACCGCGCCCACGGTGATCGCGGAATCGGCGATGTTGAACGCCGGCCAGTGATAACTTCCATAATAGACATCGATGAAGTCCACCACATAGCCGTGCACGATGCGATCCCAGACATTGCCGATCGCCCCGCCCAGGATCAAGGACAGTGCCACGGCTTGCAGGCGCTCATTGCCCGGCAGCCGTTTCAACCAGATCACGATGACGACGCTCACGGCGATGGCGATGCCGGTGAAGAACCAGCGCTGCCAGCCGCCGGCCTGGGCGAGAAAGCTGAACGCCGCGCCGGTGTTGTGCGCCAGGGTGATGTTGAACAGCGGCAGCACCGGGATGCTGTCATACAGTTCCAGGCTCGACGAGGCCCACAGCTTGGTCAGCTGATCGAGCACGATCACGACCCCACTCAACCACAACCATTTAAGCATAGTGACGCGCTTCCCCGCTGCCGCTGACATTTTCCACACAGCGCCCGCACAGCTCGGGATGCGCGGCATGATGGCCGACATCCGCGCGCAAGTGCCAGCAGCGCACGCACTTCTGATGCGCCGACGGGGCGACCGCCACCCACAGCTCATCGTTGTTCTCCAGGGTGAAATGCACGGCGTTCTCCGGCGGCGTGGTCACCAAGTGCACGCGCGCATACGAGGTAATCAACGCGAAGCGCAGCTCGTCGCCGAGTAGCTTCAGCCGGTCATGGAGTTCGCGGCCGCAGTACAGATCGACCTCGGCATCGAGCGAGGCGCCGATGCCACCGGCCACACGCAGGCGTTCGAGCTCCTTGGCCACCGCCTCGCGCACCTCGAGCACCTGCGCCCAGAAGGCATCGTTCATTGCCTCTTCCGCGCCGCACTCGGGCAGCGCGTACCAGGTTTCGAGGAACACACTCTCGCCGCGCTTGCCGGGGATGTGCGGCCAGATGTCCTCGGCGGTAAAGCTCAGGATCGGCGCGATCCAGCGCGTGAAGGCCTCGACGATCAGATACAGCGCGCTCTGACAGGAGCGGCGCGCATGGCCAACGGCATTGCTGGTGTACTGGCGGTCTTTGATGACATCGAGATAGAACGAGCCCAGATCGACCGAGCAGAAGTTGTGCACCTTCTGATAGATCAGATGGAACTCGTAGCGTTCATAGGCGCTCAGGATCTCCTCCTGCAACTGCGCCGCGCGGCGCACCGCCCAGCGGTCGAGCGCGACCATTTGCGCGGGCGCGATCATATCGCGCGCGGGATCGAAGCCGTTGAGATTGGCCAGCAGGAAGCGCGCGGTGTTGCGGATGCGCCGGTAGGCATCGGCGGTGCGCTTCAAGATCTCGTCGGAGACGGTCATCTCGCCGCGATAATCGGTCGCCGCCACCCACAGGCGCAGGATGTCCGCGCCCAGGCTGTTGACCACCTTCTGCGGGGCGACCACGTTGCCCTTGGACTTCGACATCTTCTGCCCCTTGGCATCGACAGTGAAGCCGTGGGTGAGCACTTGTTTGTACGGCGCGCTGCCGCGCATCGCCACGCTGGCCAGCAGCGAGGACTGGAACCAGCCGCGATGCTGATCCGAGCCCTCCAGATACAGATCCGCCGGATAGGCCAGCTCCGCGCGGCGCTCCAGCACGCCGGCGTGCGTGACGCCGGAGTCGAACCAGACATCCAGCGTGTCGTTGATCTTGACGTAATCATCGGACTCATCGCCGAGCAGTTCATACGCATCGAGATCGAACCAGGCATCGATGCCGCCGAGTTCCACGCGCTGGGCGACGGCCTCGATCAGCTCAGAGGTCTGCGGATGCAGCGCGCCGGTCTGCTTGTGCACGAACAGCGCGATCGGCACGCCCCAGGTGCGCTGGCGCGAGATGCACCAGTCGGGGCGGTTCTCCACCATGCCCTCGATGCGCGCCTGGCCCCAGCTCGGCACCCACTGGGTCTTTTTGATTTCGGCTTGGGCGGTCGCACGCAGGCTCTTCTGCTCCATGCTGATGCCCTGGCGCTCGTTCCCTACGGCGCCAGGGTACGCCGCGTCCATGCGGATAAACCACTGCGGCGTGGCACGGAAGATGATCGGCGTCTTGTGGCGCCAGCAGTGCGGATAGCTGTGGCGCAGCGCGCTCGCGTGCACCAGCCTGCCCTTGGCCTTGAGCACCTCCAGCACCGCGTCGTTGGCCTTGAAGACATGTTGGCCGGCGAAGAACTCGGTGCCTTCCAGGAACTTGCCGTCGCCGCCGACCGGGTTATCCACCTTCAGACCATAACGCGCGCCGACCACGTAGTCGTCCTGGCCGTGACCGGGGGCGGTGTGTACCGCGCCGGTGCCGGATTCGGTGGTCACGTGCTCGCCGAGGACCACCGGCACTTCGCGCGGGTAAAACGGATGCGCGAGCTTCACCCCTTCGAGATCGCCGCCCTTGCCGTAGGCCGCCACGCGATACTGTTCGATGCCGTAGCGCGCCATCACCGATTTGAGCAGGGCCTCGGCCACCAGCAGGCGCTCGGGGCCGTGCTCGCTCTCGCATTGCACCAGGGCATATTCCAGCTCGGGGTGCAGCGCCACCGCCTGGTTGGCGGGCAGCGTCCACGGCGTGGTGGTCCAGATCACCACCGAGATCGGGCCGCTCCCGCGCTGGCCTTCGACATGATTGAGACGGCCAAGGAAATCGGCATCGTCCACGGCGGAAAAGCGCACGTCGATCGCCGGCGAGGTCTTGTCCTCGTATTCCACCTCGGCCTCGGCCAACGCCGAGCCGCAATCCACGCACCAGTGCACCGGCTTCACGCCCTGATGCAGATGGCCATTGGCGATGATGCGCCCGAGACTGCGGATGATGTCGGCCTCGAACGGATAGTTCATGGTCAGATACGGATGCTCCCAATCGCCGAACACGCCCAGGCGCTTGAAGTCCTCGCGCTGGCCGTCGACCTGCTTGGCCGCATAGGCGCGGCAGGCGGCGCGGAATTCCTTGGGCGAGACCTTCACCCCGGCCTTGCCGACGGTCTTCTCCACCATCAACTCGATCGGCAGCCCGTGGCAGTCCCAGCCCGGCACGTAGGGAGCGTCAAAGCCGCTGAGCGATTTGGATTTGACGATGATGTCCTTCAACACCTTGTTCACCGCATGCCCGATGTGGATGTCGCCGTTGGCGTAGGGCGGGCCGTCGTGCAGGATGAACTTCGTCCGGCCCTTGGCCTGCTGGCGCTGCTTGGCGTACAGCCCCTGCTCGGCCCAGCGGCGGATGAACTCCGGCTCGCGGGCGGGAAGATTGCCGCGCATCTCGAATTTCGTCTCGGGCAAATTCAAGGTGTGTTTGTAATCGCTCACTTGGATCTCTCTTTATAAATCGTGTAGCTGTCTTTTCTTCTGACTTTAATATTAACCCTGCAACTAAACATACCTGATACACGCTCCCAGTACGTCCCTTCTCCCTCAGGGATTTATGCCCTTTAGGGTAGAAGGACAGGATGAGGGAGTAAAATTAATATATTACCCCCTCACCCTAGCCCTCTCGACTCAGGTTCCGGACTCCGTCCTACCTCCTCCATCCATGGAGTCGTCCCTGAGGGAGAGGGAACTGTACACCAGATATTTTTGATGGCCGTTAATAAATCATTCGTCTCATTCCATCGCATCGCGCCGGCGGAAAAACTCGCGCGCTTCTGTCACGTCCTTGTCGATCTGCGCCTTTAACTCCTGCACCGAGGCGAAGCGCTGCTCGGCGCGGATCTTGCGCAGGAAATCCACCTGCACGTAGGCGCCGTAGATATCGCCGGAGAAATCGAGCAGGTGCACCTCAAGCAGACAGCGGCGGCCGTCGACCGTGGGGCGCGTGCCGACATTGGCCACGCCCGGCACCGGCTCGCCGGCGATGCCGAACAGCTCCACTGCGAACACGCCCTGCACCGGCGAACTCACCCGATGCAAATGGATGTTCGCCGTCGGAAAGCCGAGCTGGCGGCCACGCTTGTCACCGTGCGCCACGCGCCCGACCAGGCGATACGGCCGCCCGAGCAAACCCTCGGCCAGGGCCAGGTCGCCCGCCGTCAGGGCATCGCGCACCCGGGTGCTGCTCACCCGCTGCTCGCCGAGCACGAAGGTGTGCATGTTCACCACTTCAAAACCGTGCCGCGCACCGGCCTGTTGCAGCATGGCGAAATCGCCCTGGCGCCGATGACCGAAGCGAAAGTCGTCGCCCACCACAAGGTAGCGAACGCCGAGCTTGTCGAGCAGGATCGACTCGATGAACGCCTGCGCCGGCAGGGCGGCGAATTTCTGGTCGAAGCGCACGCACATGACGCGATCAACCGAGTAGCGGTGCAAGGCCAGCAGCTTCTCGCGCAGCCGGGTCAGCCGCGGCGGGGCGGTCTCCGGCGCGAAAAACTCCTGCGGCTGCGGCTCGAAGATCATCACCGTCGTCGGCACGCCCAGCGCATCGGCCTTCTCCGCCAACCGCCCGAGCACTGCCTGATGCCCAAGATGCACGCCGTCGAAATTACCGATGGTCAGCACGCAGCCGCGATGGGCGGGACGCAGATTGTGGAGACCGCGAATCAATTGCATGGACCGTGGGCACGCTATCGTAGAGCCGAGGGGGCAAGTATATCAGCTTAATCGCTCTACGCTTAAGCGCAAAACACGCATCACTTCTTTTCCGGATTGATCAGTACATCGCGCGGCTTGAGTCCGGCGAGCAGCAGCACCACCACATACACCGCCATCCCGGCGGCCACCCAGATCAGCAGCCACAGCGCGCGCAACCCCGAGGACCATTGCGACCACTGCGCCAAGTCCTGCAAGCCGAGGACGAACAGCAGCGACATCGCCGCCGCACCCGCCAACACCTGTAGACCGAGGACGCCCCAGCCAGGCCCGGCGCGAAACACCCCTTGCTTGCGCAGTAGATGGAACAGCAGCCCCGCGTTGACGAAGGCCGCGAGCGAGGTGGCCAGCGCCAGCCCGGCGTGCGCGCCCGGGATATCCCACCACTGCATGGGCACCACGAACACCACGTTGAGCACCAGGTTGACGAGCAGCGCGATCACGGCCACCCGCACCGGTGTGCGCGTGTCCTGACGGGCGAAGAATCCCGGCGCGAGCACCTTCACCAGGATGAAGCCCAACAGCCCCACGGAATAGGCCATCAGACTCAGGCGCGCCATCTCCAAGTCATGCACGCTGAACTCACCGTATTGGAACAGGGTGGACAACAGCGGGCCGGCCAGAAACAGCAGGCCCAGCGTGGCCGGCACCCCGATCACCATCACCCAACGCAGGCCCCAGTCCAGGGTGCGGGTGAAGGCCTTGGGATCGGATTGGGCGTGGTTTTGCGACAGGCTCGGCAGGATCACCGTCGCCAGCGCGATGCCGAACACGCCCATCGGAAACTCCACCAGCCGGTCGGAGTAATAGAGCCAGGACACACTGCCGGTGGCGAGAAACGAGGCGATGACGGTGTCGAGCAGGAGATTGATCTGCACCACCGAGACCGCGAACAGCCCCGGCAGCATCAAGCGCATGATGCGGCGCACGCCCTCGTCCCGCCCGCCCCAGCGCGGCCGCGGCAGCAAACCGAGCCGGGCGAGAAACGGCAGCTGAAAGGCGAGCTGCGCCACCCCGGCGATCAACACCCCCCA
This sequence comes from uncultured Chromatiales bacterium, assembly GCA_964557295.1. Lineage (GTDB taxonomy): Bacteria > Pseudomonadota > Gammaproteobacteria > RBG-16-57-12 > RBG-16-57-12 > JBFMHP01. Next base: position 47,157 of record CAZKZP010000012.1, read on the forward strand.
GGCCAGCGCGGTCACCGGCTCCGCCATGCGCGGGGCGAGCCAGATGGCCGCCGCGATCAGGGCGAGGTTCAGAAACACCGGGGTGAAGGCCGGCACGCCGAAGCGGCCGTAGGTATTGAGCACGCCGCCGGCCAGCGCCACCAGCGAGATGAACAGGATGTAGGGGAAGGTGATGCGCAGCAGCTCGGCGGCCAGATCAGACTTGGCCGGATCGCCGATGAAGCCCGGCGCGAACAGCATCACCAGCAGCGGCGCCAGCAACATGCCGAGGGCGCTCACCGCCAGCAGGATCACCCCGAGCGTGCCCGCCGTGCGCTCGACCAAGGCGCGCACCGCCTCGATCCCGCGCCGCTCGCGGTATTCGGCCAGTACCGGCACGAAGGCCTGGGAAAACGCCCCCTCCGCGAACAGGCGGCGCAGGAAATTGGGGATCTTGAAGGCGACGAAAAAGGCGTCGGTCGCCCCACCCACCTCGAAGAAGCGGGCGATGACCATGTCGCGCACCAAACCCAGGATGCGCGAGACCAGCGTCATGGCGCCAAACACGGCGGAGGACTTCAATAATCGCTCGCTCACCGACCGCTCCCTTCTCTCTCGCGCAAAGTCGCACATGATACCAGCAAAATCCCGAAGTCGGCATTGACAACGGCGGGGAAAAAACGCATAGTAGCCGGCCTCGAACCCGGTCGAATCAAGTTTTCATAGGAGTAAACACCTTGGCCAATACCGCACAAGCAAAGAAGCGTGCCCGCCAGGCAGAAAATCGTCGTGAACACAACGCCCCGATGCGCAACGACATGCGCACCGCCGTGAAGAAGGTGGTCAAGGCCCTGGATGCCGGCGACAAGGCCGCCGCCGAAGCTGGCTACAAGGCTGCCGTGCCGACCCTGGACAAGATGGCGCGCAAGGGCATCATCAGCGCCAACAAGGCCGCGCGTCACAAGAGCCGCCTGAACGCGCGCCTGAAGGCCGCCAGCGCCGCTTAAGCCGTTTCTGCCAGACATATGAAAAAGCCGGTCATCGACCGGCTTTTTCGTTGTGCGCTTCACGCCCCCCCCGCTCACAGCAGGATCAGATTGTCACGGTGGATCAGCTCGGGCTCGTCGATGTAGCCAAGCAGCTCCCCGATCTTGTCGGTCGAACGCCCCATGATCAGCTGGGCCTCATCCGCGCCGTAGTTGACCAGCCCCTTGGCAACCTCCTCGCCGTTTTCATCCACACATGTCACCAGCTCGCCGCGCTGAAACCGCCCTTCCACATGCTTGACGCCGACCGGCAGCAGGCTGCGGCCGGATTCGCGCAGCACCCGCACCGCGCCCGCATCGATGGTCAGACGCCCCCGGCTTTGCAATTGCCCGGCCAGCCACTGCTTGCGCGCGGTGACTGGCGCATTGGACGGCAGCAGCAGCGTCCCCACCTGATCGGCGGCGCGCAGCCGCAACAGCACATTGTCGATGCGCCCGGAGACGATCCAGGTCGCCGCGCCGGAACGGGCCGCCAAGCGGGCCGCCCGCACCTTGGTGATCATGCCGCCGCGCCCCAACACCCCGCCGCCTCCAGCCATCGCCAGCAACGCGTTGTTCTCGGCGCGCTCCTCGCTGATCAGCACGGCATCGGGATTCTGGCGCGGATCCTTGGTATACATCCCCTGCTGATCGGTCAGGATCACCAGCAAGTCCGCCTCGATCAGATTGGCGACCATCGCCGCCAGGGTGTCATTGTCGCCGAAACGGATCTCGTCGGTGGCCACGGTGTCGTTTTCATTGATGACCGGCACCACGCCCAGCCCCACCAGGGTGCGCAGGGTGCTGCGCGCGTTGAGATAACGTTTGCGATTGGAGAGATCATCGTGGGTGAGCAGGATCTGCGCGGTGTGCAGCCCGTCCTGCTGAAACAGTTGCTCATAGGCCTGGACCAGCCCCATCTGCCCGACCGCCGCCGCGGCCTGCAATTCGTGCAGCGCGGCCGGCCGCTTCTTCCAGCCCAGGCGCATCATGCCTTCGGCGACCGCGCCGGAGGAGACCAGCACCACCTCCACACCCTGACGGCGCAGTTCCGCCACCTGGGATACCCAACCCTTCATCGCCTCCCGGGCCAGGCCCTGCCCGTCGTTGGTCAACAAGGCGCTGCCGATCTTCACCACCCAGCGTTGCGACTGGCTCAGTTCTTGACGTTGACTACTCATGCTCTTCGGATGGATTCTGCTTACGTTGTTCTTCGAGATACTCCATGATGCGGTAACACAGCTCGCGGGTACCCTCGCCGCTGATCGCCGCCACGGAAAACCATGGCCTCTGCCAGTCCAGACGCGCGAGGATATCCTGCACCAAGTCGGCGCGCTGATCCTCGGGAATCATATCGATCTTGTTGAACACAAGCCAGCGCGGCTTGCCGGCCAGCTCGCGGCTGTATTTCTCCAGCTCGCGCTCGATGACCCGCACATCCTCCGCCGGATCGCGCCCCTCGTCCCCAGGGAGCACATCCACCACGTGCAGCAGCAGGCCGGTGCGTGAGAGATGCCTGAGGAATTGAATCCCCAGCCCGGCCCCTTCCGCCGCCCCTTCGATCAGACCCGGGATATCGGCGATCACGAAACTGCGGTACTCCTCGACGCGCACCACGCCCAGGTTGGGGTACAGGGTCGTAAACGGGTAATCCGCCACCTTGGGGCGCGCGGCCGACACCGCGCGGATCAAGGTCGATTTCCCGGCATTCGGCAGGCCGAGCAGGCCCACGTCCGCCAGCAGCTTGAGCTCCAGGCGCAGCTCCCGCGCCTCGCCCGGCACCCCCGGCGTGAACTGGCGCGGCGCCCGATTGGTGCTGCTCTTGAAATGCACATTTCCCAAACCGCCGCGACCGCCCTTGGCCACGCAGACAGTGGCGTCGACCTTGGCCAGGTCACCGATCACCTCGTCGGTCTCGACATCCGTGATCACCGTGCCCACCGGCACCTTGATATACAGATCGTCGCCGCTCTTGCCATACATCTCCCGGCTCATGCCGCCCTCGCCGTTTTGCGCACGGTAGCTGCGGATATGGCGAAAGTCCACCAAGGTGTTCAGCCCCTCGACCGCCACCAGAAAGACACTGCCGCCCTTGCCGCCGTCGCCCCCATTGGGCCCGCCAAAGGGGATGAATTTCTCGCGACGAAAACTGGCGCAGCCATTGCCGCCCTTGCCAGCCTCAACCTTGATTGTCGCTTCATCGACGAATTTCATAACTGACCCTTCGTTGCCGGGGCTCCGGACATGATGCTTGGGAGTCTAACGCTAACAAAAAAGCCCCACCAGACTGGCGAGGCTTTTCGCGTAACATTGCGAATCGCTGTTTAGGCAGCGACGATGCTGACCGTCTTGCGGTTCTGCGGACCTTTGACCTCGAACACCACGCGGCCGTCGGCCTTGGCGAACAGGGTGTGGTCCCTGCCCATGCCTACGTTGACGCCGGGATGCACGTTGGTGCCGCGTTGACGCACCAGGATGTTACCCGCGCTGACGACTTCGCCGCCAAAGCGCTTGACACCAAGGCGCTTGGAAATGGAATCGCGACCGTTGCGTGTACTACCACCTGCTTTTTTATGGGCCATTGCAAATACCTCTTATGCGTTCATCAGCCGGCAGAAATGCCGGTGATTTTGACTTCCGTATAATCCTGACGATGTCCGGCCTGCTTGCGATAGTGCTTGCGGCGACGGAACTTCACGATCAGGACCTTCTCACCGCGACCATGGTTCGTCACCGTCGCAGTCACCTTGCTACCGGTAATGCGGGGGGCGCCCACCTTGATGTCGTCCCCATTGGCCACCAGCAGGACTTGATCGAACACCACGGTTCCACCCACCTCGGCCGGCAGCTTTTCAACTTTAAGGGTTTGACCCTCTTCAACCTTATATTGCTTTCCGCCCGTCTTGATAACAGCGTACATACTCAGAATCTCCAGCTCGGCGCCCACCCGACGGCAGACACAATGAAATCTCAACCACATTTGGAAGATGCGAGATTTTAATGATCAAGCGCCCGAAGGTCAAACCTTTTTCGTGACTCCAGCCCACAAACCGGACTTTGTACTGCGAAATGATTGCATCGATGGCTCAGCCGGGGTAGATTGTTGCAAAATTTCAGGCCCGACGCACTCGAACCTTATCATGCCTACCGTTTTACCCCCAAAAAGCTGCCAGACTCTCGATTTCGCCGAGATCCAGCAATTGATCGGCGAAGAGCGCAAGGCGGTCGATCACCTCATCCAGCAGCAACTGCACTCCCAGGTCGATCTCATCAATCAGTTGAGCCACTATATCGTCAGCAGCGGCGGCAAGCGGCTGCGCCCGATGTTGGTGCTTCTCAGCGCCAAGGCCTTGAACTATCAGGGAAAACATCATCTCGACTTGGCCGCGATCATCGAATTCATCCACACGGCGACCCTGCTGCATGACGATGTCGTGGACGGCTCCCTGCTGCGCCGCGGCAACAAGACCGCCAACGCCATCTGGGGCAACCAGGCCAGCGTGCTGGTCGGCGACTTCCTGTACTCCCGCGCCTTCCAGATGATGGTGGCGCTGGACAATATGCGCGTGATGGACATTTTGTCCGAGACCACCAACACCATCGCCGAAGGCGAGGTGATGCAACTGCTCAACGCCGGCAACCCCGACACCACCGAAGAAAGCTACATGGCCGTCAACCGCTGCAAGACCGCCAAGCTGTTCGAGGCCGCCGCGCAGCTCGGCGCGGTGATCGCCGACGCCCCGCGCGCAATCGAGGACGCCATCGCCTCCTTCGGCCTACACCTGGGGATCGCCTACCAATTGGTCGATGACGTACTCGATTACAGCGCCGCCCCGGAAGAGATGGGCAAGAACATCGGCGACGACCTCGCCGAAGGCAAGCCCACGCTGCCGCTGATCTACGCCATGCGCACCGGCACCCCCGAGCAGGCGCAGCTGATCCGCCAAGCCATCCAGGAAGGCGGGCTGGAGAACATCGCGGCGGTCAAACAAGCGCTCGCGGCAACCAACGCGATCGCCTACACCGCCAAGATCGCCGAACGCGAAGCAGAAATCGCAAAGAAAGCCTTGCAATTTATCCCCGCCTCAACGTATCGTAGCGCCCTGGAAGAATTGCTGCGGTTTTGCGTCGATCGCAAGTATTGACGCGCAGCCTGCTGGACCCCGTGACGCCGCCAGGATCGGCAAGCCCACAGGACTATCCCGCAGTCTGATTGACCGATCATTCGGAGTGTAGCTCAGCCTGGTAGAGCACTGCTTTCGGGAGGCAGGGGCCGGAGGTTCGAATCCTCTCACTCCGACCATTTCATCGATCCCACGCACCACCCACACCCTCAACATCCGAACACCCGCGCCGTTAGGGGCGATATTCATTACCGCCGCCCGTCAACAGCAAAAATGCCGTACCAGGTTCTTGATGAGCGCCACGCTCGGCTGCAACTGCGAAACAGCGATGAATTCATCGGGCTGATGCGCTTGGGCGATCTCCCCCGGCCCCATCACCACCGGCTGGATACCGATCGCCGCCAGATACGGGGCCTCGGTGCAAAAGGCCACGGCATGCGCACACGCACCACTATACTGCTCGCAGGCATGCACGATGGGTTAATCCTCGGGCGTGAGCATCGGCGAGGTGCCGTCGATCAGGGAAAAGATCTCGAGCTCGACCCCCGAGCCCGCCACGGCACGCTCGACGCGTTTTTTCAAGATCCCACGCAGCTCGTCGAGCTCCATCCCCGGCAGCGCCCGCAGATCGAAATGCAACTCGCACTCGCCGCAGATGCGATTGGGATTGTCGCCGCCGAAGATGTGGCCGAGATTCAAGGTCGGATACGGCACATTGAAACGCGGATCGCGGTATCGGGCCTGCAATTCATCGCGCCAGTTGAGCATGTCGGTAATCACATCGCGCATCACCTCGATGGCGTTGACCCCCAGCGCCGGATTGCTGGAATGACCGCTCTTCCCCTTCAGGCGGATCGCCTCCATCATGATGCCCTTGTGGGCGTTGACGGGCTTGAGCCCCGTCGGCTCGCCGACGACCGCGTGTTTCACGTACGGACAACCGAGATCAACCATCAGCTTCGCCCCATCCATGGAACTCTCCTCATCCGCCGTGGCGAGGATCACCACCGGGTGTTTCAGATCCTTGGCCTGGAAGCTCTTCAGCGCCTCGATGGCCAGCGCGAAAAAGCTTTTCATATCGCAGGTGCCCAAGCCGTACAAACGGCCCTCGCGCTCGGTCAAGACGAAGGGATCGTCGCGCCAGCGGTGCGCATCATAGGGCACGGTATCGGTATGCCCCGCCAGCATCAGCCCCTGACTGCCCGGCCGGATCTCCCCGAGCGTCGCCAGCAGATTGGCCTTGTGCGGCTGCGCCGGGATCGGCAGGATCTCGACCTTGAATCCCATGGCCGACAACCACTGCGCCAGCAGATCGATGACCGGGCGGTTTGAAATATCGAACTCGGGGCTGACACTGCTCATCGAGGGCGTGGCGATCAGCTGCGCCATCATCTCCATCAAACTGGGAAGTTTCGGGTTCATCGTGCGGGATTACTCATGGGTTGATCAGGGAACGGATTGAACGCGCGCGTCCCGTCACTCTAATCCGCGCGGGCGGCGCCGGCAAGGTTGAATTTCACGATCGCGCGCGATGGACGGCCGCATTTAGCCGCGCGCGCATTTACTGCTATAATCGCGCTTTGCTTTAATGGCTTGCGCGCATCGAATTCAACAACAACGCAGGGTGCCAAAGCCCTCGGTCAAATCTTGGGAGAAGGAATCAGCATGAAAGTCACGGTTTTTGGATCAGGCTACGTAGGACTCGTCACCGGCACCTGTCTGGCTGAGGTCGGCAACGATGTCCTCTGCATCGATATCGACGAGCGCAAGATCGCCATGCTCAACGATGGCAAGATCCCGATCTACGAACCCGGCCTGGAAGACATGGTCCTGCGTAACGCCGCCGCCGGACGGCTGAAATTCACCACCGACGTGGCGCAAGGCGTCAACCACGGCCTGTTTCAGTTCATCGCCGTGGGCACGCCGCCCGATGAAGACGGCTCGGCCGATCTGAAATATGTATTGGCCGTCGCCAAGAGCATCGGCGAGCACATGAACGAATATCGCGTGGTGGTCGACAAGTCCACCGTCCCGGTGGGCACCGCCGACAAGGTCAAGGCCAAGATCAACGAGACGCTCGCCGCGCGCGGCATGAAGCATGAATTCGACGTCGTCTCCAACCCCGAGTTCCTCAAGGAAGGCGCGGCCATCGATGACTTCATGAAGCCCGACCGCATCGTGGTCGGCACCGACAACCCGCGGACCACGGAGCTGTTGCGCGCGCTCTACGCCCCATTCAACCGCAACCGCGATCGCCTGGTGGCCATGGACATCCGCTCGGCCGAGCTGACCAAATACGCGGCCAACGCCATGCTCGCCACCAAGATCAGCTTCATGAACGAGCTGGCCAATATGGCGGAACGATTGGGCGCCGATATCGAAATGGTGCGCCTGGGCATCGGCTCCGATCCGCGCATCGGCTATCACTTCATCTATCCCGGCTGCGGCTACGGCGGCTCCTGCTTCCCCAAGGACGTCAAGGCCTTGGAGCGTACCGCTCGCGACGCGGGCTATCCCGCCCAGTTGCTGCGCGCCGTGGAAGCGGTCAACGACCGTCAGAAGCTGGTCCTCTTCGAAAAGATCAAAGCGCACTACGCCGGCCAGATCAAGGGCAAGACCTTCGCGCTCTGGGGGCTGGCCTTCAAGCCGAACACCGATGATATGCGCGAGGCCTCAAGCCGCGCCTTGATGGAAGCACTTTGGGACGCCGGCGCCAAGGTCCAGGCCTACGATCCCGAGGCCGCGCACGAGTGCGAGCGCATCTACGGCAAGCGCGCCGATCTCAAACTCTGCACCAGCACCGAGGCCGCGCTCGAAGGCGCCGATGCGCTGGTGATAGTCACCGAGTGGCTGCATTTCCGCAGCCCCGATTTCGATCGGATCAAGGCCAAACTCAATTCACCCGTGATCTTCGATGGCCGCAACATCTACGATCCCGCCCGCATGCGCGAGTGCGGCATCAAGTATTACGGCATCGGCCGGCCCTAAACGACAAAAGGGAGCGAGTGTTGAACTCGCTCCCTTCGTCATCAGGCATACCCTGACTCAGTTCCCGGTAAGCACAATGGTGTAGATGGTCAAAAAATACACCATCGGCAGTGCGGCGCCCGCCACCTCAAACCATTTGAAATTCCGCCACTTCACCAGCGCGTAACCGGCCACGCCCAGCCACAGCGGCCAGGAAAACATCCCCAGCATCGCGATCGACTCAATCAGCTGCCTATTGAGCTGCGGATCCACGCTGGCGGTCAGGCGCAGATACTGGGTCGTCACGCCCCAGACCGGGATCATGGTCAAGATAAATATCGCATAGAGAATGATCCGAGGCTTCATCGCGGCATCCTATCACAGGTTAATGTTCACGCGTGGCGTGGAACTTGATGTCCGGCCAGCGCTCGATCGTCAGCTCGAGATTGATGCGGGTCGGCGCGATGTAGGCCAGATTGCCCCCACCATCCAACGCAAGATTGTCACCCGCCTTCTTCTTGAACTCATCGAGCTTCTTGGCGTCCGCGCAGCTCACCCAGCGCACCGTGGCGACATTCACCGCCTCGAACAGACACTCGACATTATATTCATCCTTGAGCCGATGCACGACCACATCGAACTGCAACACGCCCACCGCGCCGACGATGAGATCGTTGTTCAACAGCGGCCGGAACAGTTGCGACGCCCCCTCCTCGCACAGCTGCTCCAATCCCTTCTGCAACGCCTTCATGCGCAGCGGATCCTTAAGCCGTGCGCGGCGGAACAGCTCGGGGGCGAAATGAGGAATGCCGGTGAACTTCAGCGCCTCGCCTTCGGAAAAGGTGTCGCCGATCTGGATGGTACCGTGATTGTGGAAGCCGATGATATCGCCCGGATAGGCCTCCTGGGCATGCTCCCGATCGCCGGCCATGAAGGTGATGGCATTGCCGATCTTGATGTCGCGCGCAATGCGCACATGCCGCACCTTCATGCCCTGGCTAAACATGCCGGAACAGACACGCACGAAGGCGATACGGTCGCGATGCGCCGGGTCCATATTGGCCTGGATCTTGAACACAAAGCCGGTGAATTTGTCTTCCTCCGGCTGCACGCGGCGCGTCTCGGCCGGACGCGGCAGCGGCGCCGGCGCATACTCGGCGAAGGCGTCCAGCAGCTCCTTGATCCCGAAATTGTTGATCGCGGAACCGAAGAACACCGGCGTCAGCTCGCCTTGGCGGTAGGCCTCGAGATCGAATTCATGGCTGGCGCCGAGAACCAGCTCCACTTCGTCGCGGAACTCCTGGGCCATGTCCGCGCCGAACAGCTCATCGAGCCGCGGATTGTCCAGGCCTTGTATGAGCACGCCCTGCTGTATCTTGCCGCCGTGCGTGGGGCTGAATACATGGATGGTCTTGGTATAAAGATTGAACACCCCTTTGAAGCGCTTACCCATCCCCAGCGGCCAGGTGATCGGCGCGCAGCGGATCTTGAGGACGCTCTCCACCTCGTCGAGCAATTCAATCGGGCTGCGGCCTTCGCGGTCGAGTTTATTGATGAAGGTGATGATCGGCGTATCGCGCAACCGGCAGACCTCCATCAGCTTGATGGTGCGCTCCTCCACACCCTTGGCGCAATCGATCACCATCAGCGCGGAGTCAACCGCCGTCAACGTGCGGTAGGTATCTTCCGAGAAGTCCTCGTGCCCCGGCGTGTCGAGCAGATTCAACACCGCCTCGTTGTGCTCGAACTGCATCACCGAGGTCGTGATCGAAATACCGCGCTGCTTTTCCAGCTCCATCCAGTCCGAGGTCGCATGGCGCGCCGCCTTGCGTCCCTTGACCGTGCCGGCCAGCTGGATCGCACCTCCGAACAGCAACAACTTTTCGGTCAAGGTGGTCTTGCCGGCGTCCGGATGGGAAATAATGGCGAAGGTACGGCGTCGCGCCAATTCAGAAATTAGTTTACTCATGCTCTACAGATCCGCTCAAGGCGTCGGGGATTCTACCGAAATCAAAGGGTGGGAACAAACAAACCTCTCGTTTAGCGCAGATTTATTGGCCAAATCGTATAATCAATGTCAACCATGCGACATGCCACGCAGTCGTAAATGAGCTTGCTCAGCAATTGCTTACAGGACCATAAGATGATTTTCGAAACCGTGCACAACTATTATGAAAAAATGGTGGTCAATGAGCTTCAAAAGGTCATCCAGACGCAAAGACTCGAAGTCGATACCTCCCAGCTCGAAGACATCGCCTGCGTTGCCCTCAACAAGCTGCCTCCGCGCTACATCAAGCACGATGTGGACGCGCTATTTTATCTCACCGCCGACCAGCAGGTCGCCATGTACTCCAGCGTGGAAATCGCGGTAAAGGAAGCGGTCGACTTTGTTTTGCAACACCCGAAAGTCGACGACTGAGACTGGTTTACGGTTATAACATCAAACAAAAAAACCACTGCATATGTTTCATGCAGTGGTCTCTTATATGGTGGGCCGTCTGCGACTCGAACGCAGGACCAACGGATTAAAAGTCCGCTGCTCTACCGACTGAGCTAACGGCCCGAAACGGGCGTATCTTACCTGAACTTGGGAAAATAACAAGGCAATCCTGGCATCTTATATAACCTGATGCCGGCTATCGCCGGCATCAAGACAACAATCGCACAGGAACCTGTTTAGCCTTCGGTGCTGGTAGCCGCAGGCGTGTCAGTAGCGCTTTGCTCTGGACGATCAACCATTTCGATATAGGCCATCACAGCACAATCACCATCGCGGAATCCGCATTTCATGATGCGCGTATAGCCGCCAGGGCGTGCTTTGTAACGAGGACCCAGCACATCGAACAGCTTGCGTACCAATTCACGATCACGCAACGTCGAGAATGCCAATCGGCGGTTGGCCAAGGTATCATTCTTGGCAAGAGTGATCAGAGGCTCTGCAACCTTACGCAGTTCCTTGGCTTTGGGGACAGTCGTTTTAATCATCTCATGACGCAACAATGAAGCCGCCATGTTGTTGAGCAGAGCCGCGCGATGACTGCTGTTGCGGCTAAGTTGCCTACCTGAATTACGATGACGCATGGTTGTATCCTTAAATCTTCTTGACGACTAACTTATCAATTTACGCCGATGCCTTCTCGCGCTCGTGAAAACCCGCTGGCGGCCAGTTATCGATGCGCATCCCCAAGGTCAAGCCGCGTTGTGCCAAGACGGTTTTGATTTCCGTCAGCGACTTCTTGCCCAGATTCGGCGTCTTCAGCAACTCAACTTCCGTGCGCTGCACCAAGTCGCCGATGAAGTGAATGTTTTCCGCCTTCAGGCAATTGGCCGAACGCACCGTGAGCTCAAGGTCATCAACCGGGCGCAACAGGATCGGATCAACCTCGGGCTGCTTGCTCACGGGTTTGACCGCTTCGATTGCCTTTAGATCAACGAAAGAAGACAGTTGATCCTGAAGTATGGTTGCAGCATGACGGATAGCGTTCTCTGGATCGACCGTACCGTTGGTCTCCATCTCGATGACAAGTTTGTCGAGATTGGTGCGCTGTTCCACACGCGCCGCCTCAACCACATACGTCACGCGACGGACTGGGCTGAAAGAGGCATCCAACAGCAAACGCCCGATTGGACGATCAGACTCATCTGCCTCACGGCGTTGTTCTGCCGGTTGATAGCCGCGACCCTTAGCCACTTTCAAACGCATGGTGATCTGGCCATTCTTGGTCAGATTGGCAATGACATGCTCCGGGTTGACAATCTCTACGTTATGCGGAACCTGGAAGTCGGCCGCTGTAACAGGACCTTCACCCTTTTTGCTAACGGAGATCTCGGCGTGACCACCTTCGTGCACGATGATCGCCAGTCCCTTCAGGTTCAAGAGTATGTCGATCACATCCTCTTCTACACCCTCAATGGTACTGTATTCATGCAAAACGCCGTCGATCTCAGCCTCGACCACAGAGGCCCCTGACATTGATGACAACAGGATACGCCGCAACGCATTGCCCAAGGTATGACCAAAGCCGCGCTCTAATGGCTCAAGAGTCACCTTGGCAACATTTTTGCTGACGTACTGAACGTTGACTAAGCGTGGCTTAAGCAAATCTGAAACGCCCTGCATATTCATCCTCTTGTGCTTTAATCGATCTAATAGCGTGTGACAGACCAAGTAGCAAATTACTTGGAGTACAGCTCCACAACCAAGTGTTCGTTGAGATCGGATGGCAGATCACTACGTTCAGGCGCTGCTTTGAACACGCCTTCCATTTTGCTTGTATCCACAGTCACCCAGTCGGCAAAACCACGTTGTTGGTTTGCTTCCAGTGCAGACTTAATACGCAACTGATTTTTTGCGCCTTCTGTGATGGTGATTACATCACTTGCACTGACCTGATAAGAAGGGATGTTCACACGCTTGCCATTGACCAGCACCGCATTGTGGCGTACCAGCTGTCTTGCTTCGGTACGCGACGCGGCAAAACCCATGCGATAGGCAACGCTGTCCAAGCGCCTTTCGAGAAGCTGGAGCAGGTTTTCACCCGTGGCGCCACGCAGACGATCAGCTTCTTTGTAATACAACCGAAACTGTCCTTCGAGCACCCCGTAGATGCGACGCAGTTTCTGCTTGGCGCGCAACTGGCCACCGTAATCAGACAAACGAGCACCTTTTTGTCCATGCTGACCGGGCGCGTAGGCGCGATTTTCCACCGGACATTTTGACGTGAAGCATTTCTCGCCCTTCAAAAAGAGCTTTTCACCTTCACGGCGACACAAACGACATTTTGGACCAATATACCTAGCCAAGGTCAGCCTCCGTTACACACGACGTTTCTTTGGTGGACGGCAACCATTGTGGGGAATTGGTGTGACATCCGAAATTGAACCGATCTTGAATCCAAGAGCATTTAATGAACGCACGGCAGACTCACGCCCAGGACCAGGGCCGCACACATTCACATCGAGATTCTTCACACCCATTTCCATGGCAGCAGATCCAGCACGCTCTGCAGCAACCTGCGCCGCGAAGGGGGTGCTCTTTCTTGATCCGCGAAAACCACTGCCGCCTGAAGTAGCCCAGCAAAGCGTGTTTCCCTGACGATCGGTGATGGTAATGATTGTATTATTGAAGCTCGCGCGAATGTGTGCGATGCCGTCGACCACATTGCGCTTGACGCGCTTACGAGTACGTGTAGGAGCTTTAGACATCTTTATTCACCAACTATTATTTCTTGACCATACGACGCGGACCTTTACGTGTCCGCGCGTTTGTACGCGTGCGCTGACCACGCACAGGCAGTGAACGACGGTGACGCATGCCGCGATAAGAACCGATGTCCATCAGACGCTTGATATTCATCGAGAGTTCACGACGCAGATCACCCTCGACGACGAACTTCGCTGTTTCTGCACGCAGCTTATCCAGCTCCGGTTCACCCAGCTCCCGCACCTTGATATCAGGACGGATACCTGCGTTGTCACAGATCAGTTGAGCACGGGTGCGTCCAATGCCATAAATTGACGTTAACGCAATCACCGCGTGCTTGTTGTCTGGTACGTTTACGCCAGCAATACGCGCCATTCTCTATCTCTCCTAAATCAACTCTACAGCGCCCAAGGAGCGCGAATTCTACTTAGATACCGAAAAAATATCAAGGCCTTATTAGCCTTGACGCTGCTTGTGTCGCGGTTCCTTGCAGATCACACGGACCACGCCTTTCCGGCGGATAATCTTGCAGTTACGGCACAGCTTCTTGACTGATGCGCGGACCTTCATACCATTTCTCCAGCAATTAAAACTTTAGACCTTAACGAGGGACACCGGCGCGGCCATAGCCACGCAGATTTGCCTTCTTCATCAGCCCTTCATATTGCATTGACATCAAGTGGGCCTGAACCTGCGCCATGAAGTCCATTACCACTACGACAATGATCAGTAGGGATGTGCCCCCGAAATAGAACGGAACATTCCATTTCAAAATCAAAAACTCAGGCAGCAAACACACCAGGGTAATATAGGCTGCCCCCGCCACAGTCAATCGTGACATCACTTTGTCAATATACTTAGCCGTATGCTCCCCAGGACGTACGCCTGGGATAAAGGCACCGGATCGCTTCAAGTTATCTGCCGTCTCACGCGGATTGAACACCAGCGCGGTATAAAAAAAGCAGAAAAATATGATCGCCGCCGCGTACAACATGACATATAACGGCTGACCTGGCGAAAGATAGGTCGCAAGATCCTTCAACCAGTCCATTCCCTCGGAAGTCGCAAACCAGCTGGCAATCGTCGCCGGGAACAAGATGATGCTCGAGGCGAAAATCGGCGGAATGACGCCTGACATATTCAGCTTCAAAGGCAGATGGGTGGCCTGTCCAGCGAGCACCCGACGACCTTGCTGGCGACGCGCATAGTTAACCGTAATGCGTCGCTGACCACGTTCTACGAATACCACGAAACCTGTCACAACGATGGTCATAACAACCAACAGCACTATCGTCAGCACACTCATTTCACCAACCCGAGTAAGCTCGAGCGTTGAACCAATGGCGGACGGCAATCCAGCGACGATCGAGGCAAAAATAATGATCGAGATACCATTTCCAAGTCCGCGCTCGGTTACTTGCTCGCCCAGCCACATAAGGAACATGGTTCCGGCAATCAAGGATGTCACGGCACCGATCATGAACGCCGGCCCGGGCTCAACGACCACCGACATCCCCCCGATCTGCTGATTTTGCAGCGCAATCGAGATGCCAATCGATTGGAAGGTGGCAAGGGCCAAAGTCCCATAGCGTGTATATTGCGTGATCTTGCGTCGACCAGCCTCACCCTCTTTCTTCAACTGCTCAAGAGAGGGAACCACGACAGCCAAGAGCTGCATGATAATCGACGCAGAGATATAGGGCATCACGCCCAATGCAAACACCGTCAACCGTTCTAGGGCGCCACCGGAGAACATGTTGAACATGTCCACGATGGTGCCACGCTGCTGAGCAAACAGTGCAGCCAATGCATCAGGGTTGATCCCAGGCACAGGGATATGCGCCCCAATACGGAATACGATGACCGCCCCAAGCAAAAACAACAAGCGTTGCTTGAGATCAGTCAGCTTTCCGGCGGTCAGCGGTGGGGTGCCGAATTTACTTGGCGTAGCCATTAGCCTTCAATCTTGCCGCCGGCAGCTTCAATGGCCGCGCGCGCACCTTTCGTGACCGCCAAACCACGGACTGTCACCGCCTTGGTGATCTTCCCGGAAAGGATGATCTTTGCGCGCTGAATATCGTTGCGAATAACATTGGCGTTCTTTAGCGCAAGCAGATCGATTTCGCTGACACCAAGTGATTCGATCTCGTTCAGGCGGATTTCGGCCGTAGTCAGTTGCTTCAGTGAAGTGAATCCAACCTTAGGAATACGGCGATAGAGCGGCATCTGTCCGCCCTCGAAACCGACCTTATGGTATCCGCCTGCGCGCGCAGTCTGACCCTTGTGGCCACGGCCGCAGGTCTTGCCCAAGCCGGAGCCGATCCCGCGCCCTACGCGCTTACGAGTTTTCTTGGAACCTTCGCCGGGGCGTAATGTATTCAAGCGCATTTTACTTTTCCTCAACCTTCAGCATGTAGGAGACCTTGTTGATCATCCCACGATTTTCCGGCGTATTTTGGACTTCGACGGTTTGATGGATACGACGTATTCCAAGCCCAGCAACACACGCCTTGTGTGCAGCCAATCGCCCGTTCAGGCTTTTCACCAAAGTTACTTTTACCGTACTGTTCGCCATGATACTTAGTCCAGAATTTCTTGCACTGTTTTACCACGTTTTGCAGCCATCTGTTCCGGGGAGGAAATATCCGTCAAACCCTTGATGGTTGCGCGTACGACGTTGATCGGGTTGCTTGAACCAATGCACTTGGCCAACACATCCGTGACGCCGACAACTTCAAAAACTGCGCGCATGGCGCCGCCAGCGATGATCCCCGTTCCTTCTGAGGCGGGCTGCATATACACTTTTGACGCGCCATGAGAGGCTGTTGCCGGGAAATACAGGGTTCCACCCTTCAAGCTGACCTTGCGCATATTCTTGCGCGCGCTCTGCATCGCCTTTTGGATGGCGGCAGGCACTTCACGCGCCTTGCCACGGCCAAAGCCGATGTTGCCTTTGCCATCGCCAACCACTGTCAAGGCCGTAAAACTAAAGATACGCCCGCCTTTTACCGTTTTGGCAACTCGATTGACCGAGATAAGTTTCTCGAGGAGCTCGTCCGAATTTTGATTTTGCTCGAAGCCTGCCACAATATACCCCTTAGAACTCTAAGCCATTTTCACGCGCCGCATCGGCCAATGCCTTGATGCGACCATGATACTTAAATCCAGAGCGGTCGAAGGCCACCTTCGAAATACCCGCCGCCTTGGCACGCTCAGCGATGACTTTGCCAACGTGCGCCGCAGAACCGGCATTGCCTGTATAGTTGATGTCCGCTTTTAGAGCAGCTTCAACCGTAGAGGCTGTCGCTATAATATGCGCGCCGTCGGGCGCAATAACCTGGGCGTAAATGTGCCGAGGTGTGCGATGCACGCAAAGACGATGAATGCCAAGCTCTTTGATCTTGGCGCGCGTGCGGCGAGCTCGGCGAATACGAGTAAGTTTCTTATCCATTGCTTGCACCTATGATTATTTCTTCTTGGCCTCTTTGAGCACGATCTGCTCATCCGAATAGCGTACACCCTTGCCTTTATATGGCTCGGGTGCGCGATAAGCGCGGATCTCAGCGGCCACTTGACCAACCTGGTCCTTCTTAACGCCCTTGATCAGAATCTCAGTTTGACTAGGAGTCTCAATGGTGACCCCCTCAGGAACCGGGTAACTGACCGGGTGTGAAAAGCCCAACGTCAGATTCAAGGCCTTACCTTGCGCCTGGGCACGATAGCCAACGCCGACCAGCGATAGCTTTTTCTCGAAACCTTTGGTCACGCCAATAACCATGTTATTGGTTAACGCACGCATTGTTCCTGACATGGCTATAACTTTGCGATCTTTGCTGCGCGCAGAGAAGACCAGTGAGTTGTCCTGCTTTATCACATCGATTGATGGCGCAATCTTCTGCTTCAAGGTGCCCTTTGGCCCCTTGACGACCAGCTCTCCGCCGCCAATGGTGATATCAACACCCGCCGGGATCACAATTGGATTTTTTGCCACTCTAGACATCGGTCAACCCTTTACGCAACATAGCAGATGACTTCGCCACCATGCCCCGCCTTGCGTGCGGCACGATCGGTCATTAAACCTGCTGAAGTAGAAATTATACTGATTCCCATACCGCCAACGACCTTCGGCAGCTCGTCCTTGCTCTTGTAGATTCGCAACCCAGGACGGCTCACGCGCTTGATCAGCTCGATGACCGGCTTGTTGCGGTAATACTTCAGATCAATCACGAGAGTGCTCTTGCCTTCAGTGGTCTCGGCGCGGAAACCACTGATATAGCCTTCATCTTTCAACACTTGCGCGATAGCCAACTTAACTTTGGAAGAGGCCATGGTTGTCTGTGTTTTGTTTGCGGACAGCGCGTTGCGAATACGTGTCAGCATGTCAGCGATAGGATCTTGCATGCTCATTAAAATTTACTCCTAACAATTCTTCCAGCTAAGCCAACACTTACCAACTTGCCTTCACCAGGCCCGGAATGTCACCACGCATCGCCGCCTCGCGCAGCTTGTTGCGGCACAGGCCAAACTTGCGGTAGTAGCCATGCGTACGACCCGTCAGCTTGCAGCGATTCTTCATGCGCGTTGGTCCCGCATTGCGAGGCAATTTTTGCAGGCTGACGCGGGCCTCTGCACGGTCTTCTGCGCTCAAGTTCATATCGACAGACTTCGCCTTCAATTCGGCGCGCTTTTCAGCGTATTTCTTGACAGACTTTTCGCGCTTCTTTTCGCGGTTGATCATTGAAAGTTTAGCCATTGCAGCGCCTCAATTAACTCTTGAACGGGAAGTTGAAGGCTGCCAGCAAGGCACGCCCTTCTTCATCGGTTTTTGCCGTGGTCGTGATCGTGATATCGAGACCGCGCAGCGTGTCGATTTTGTCGAAATCGATCTCGGGAAAGATGATCTGCTCCTTCACGCCCATGCTGTAGTTACCGCGACCATCGAATGACTTGCCATTGACGCCGCGGAAGTCACGTACACGCGGCAAGGAAATGTTGATCAGACGATCCAGGAACTCATACATGCGCTTGCTGCGCAGCGTAACCTTCACGCCGATAGGCCAACCCTCACGGATCTTGAACCCAGCCACTGATGTACGCGCCTTGGTAACAACAGGCTTCTGCCCGCTAATCTTTTCCATATCAGAGACGGCGCTCTCGATCACTTTCTTATTGGCAACGGCCTCACCGACACCCATATTAAGAGTGATCTTGGTGATACGCGGCACCTGCATTACGCTCTCGTACCCAAAATTGTCCATCATCTGCTTTACGACAGCTTGACGGTAAAATTCCTGCAATCTGGCCATGACAAAATTACCCGACTTATGCATCTACTAATTCATTGTTAGACTTGAAGAAGCGCACTTTGCGGCCATCCTCGAGCATACGAAAACCAACACGATCTATCTTGCCCGTAGCAGGATTGAACAGCGCCACGTTGGAAGCATGGATAGGCATTTCTTTCTCGACGATGCCGCCAGCAATCCCACGCATCGGGTTTGGCTTGACGTGTTTCTTGGCCACATTCACGTTCGCAACCACAACATGGCTGTCTTCAAGAACGGACCTAACCTCGCCACGCTTACCTTTGTCTTTGCCGGTAAGCACTACTACTTCATCACCTTTTTTGATCTTGCGCATCTTCTTAACTCTCTTGAACAGATCACAGCACTTCAGGTGCAAGCGAAACGATTTTCATGAATTGCTCTGTACGCAACTCGCGTGTCACCGGGCCAAAGATACGCGTACCCAGAGGCTCAAGCTTGTTGTTGAGCAACACAGCGGCATTGGTGTCAAACCGGACAATCGAACCGTCAGCACGGCGCACGCCTTTACGGGTGCGGACAACCAGGGCATTGTAGACATCACCCTTCTTGACCTTACCGCGCGGGATCGCTTCCTTAATACTCACCTTGATGACATCGCCGACATTGGCATAGCGACGATGAGAACCGCCCAACACCTTGATACACATCAGTTTGCGTGCGCCGCTATTATCAGCCACTTCAAGGGTCGACTGCATCTGAATCATTGGTATCTCTCCAAAAAGCCTGTGTTTGCGTCTTACCCACTTCAGGGGGTCGCATATTACCATCAAATAAAAACAAACCCAAGTCATTTTGCAACCCTGACCAGGGTTTTATTTATCTTATTAATTTTAAACAGGAAAGGCTTTTGCCTTGCCTCAATTTATTTGGCCTGCTCCACAACTTTTACGAGTTTCCAAGCCTTGGTCTTGGAAATCGGTCGGCACTCACTGATCATGACCAGATCGCCTTCCTTGCACTCGTTCTTTTCATCATGAGCGTGGATTTTGCTGGACTTTCTGACAAACTTGCCATAAACGGGATGAGGCACTCTGCGCTCGATCAGCACGGTGATGGTCTTATTCATCTTGTGGCTAACCACGCGGCCCGTTTCGGTACGTACGACTTTCTGCTTCTCTGCCATATCAAGATTCCTGCGCCTTGGCATTTAGTACGGTTTTAACGCGAGCGATGTTCTTGCGAACTTCACTGATCAGATGCGGCTTGGCAATCTGACCGGTCGCTTTTTGCATGCGCAGGTTGAATTGCTCACGAAGCAGGCCGTTCAATTCGACCTTCAGCTCGTCTACGCTTTTTGATTTCAGTTCACTTGCTTTCATTACATCACCGTTCGCGTTACAAAGGTTGTTAAGATCGGCAATTTGGCCGCGGCCAGGCGGAATGCTTCACGCGCGATTTCCTCGGTGACGCCTTCCATCTCATAAAGCATCTTGCCAGGCTGAATCTCTGCTACCCAGTACTCGACGTTACCCTTACCATTACCCATACGAACCTCAAGAGGCTTCTGGCTAATGGGCTTGTCCGGGAAAATCCGAATCCAGACTTTGCCGCCGCGTTTGACATGACGAGTCATTGCGCGACGGGCCGCCTCGATTTGCCGTGCCGTAATGCGGCCGCGGCTGATTGCTTTGAGTCCATATTCACCGAAACTAACCTTGTTTCCGCTTTGCGCAAGGCCGGTGTTTCTTCCCTTAAATTGCTTGCGAAATTTTGTACGCTTGGGCTGGAGCATTACTGCCTCTCCTGTTATTTGCTTGCTGCAACCTTCTTGGGCGCAGATTCGGGTGCCATTTCTTCTTCACCACCGAACACTTCGCCTTTGAAGATCCAGACTTTGACGCCAATGATTCCATAGGTGGTCTTGGCTTCAGCAAAACCATAATCTATGTCTGCACGGAAGGTATGGAGCGGCACTCGGCCTTCGCGATACCACTCGGTGCGCGCAATTTCAGCGCCATTGAGCCGGCCGGCGACCGTGACCTTGATACCCTTGGCGCCAAGGCGCATGGTATTGGTGACGGCGCGCTTCATGGCACGGCGGAACATGATGCGACGCTCGAGTTGCTGGGCAACGTTTTCGGCAACCAGCTGCGCATCCAGTTCGGGCTTACGAATCTCTTCAATACTGACATTGACGGGAACACCCATCATCTTGCCAAGTTCGCTGCGCAGAACCTCGATGTCCTCGCCCTTCTTGCCGATGACCACACCCGGTCTGGCCGTGTGAATGGTGATCTTGACATTGCGCGCCGGACGCTCGATTTGGATGCGGCTGACAGAGGCTTGCGACAGTCGTTTTCTCAAAAACTCACGCACCTTGAGGTCCGTGTAGAGGTAATTGGAAAACTCCTTGTTAGTTGCATACCACTTTGCAGTCCAGTCCTTGGTTATGCCCAGCCGGATGCCTATTGGATGTACTTTTTGACCCATACCAGCCTCTCAGTTACTTCTCTGTGACAGTCACAGTGATGTGACTGTTCCGCTTCGTAATTCTGTTGCCACGCCCTTTGGCACGCGCATGCATCCGCTTATAGGACGGCGCTTCATCGACAAAGATCTGGCATATTTTCAACGCATCGATGTCCGCGCCATTGTTGTGCTCGGCGTTCGCAATGGCTGACTCAACAACCTTTTTGACGAATACAGCAGCCTTCTTATTGCTGAAGGTCAAAATCTGCAGCGCCTTGTCGACGTTGAGGCCGCGCACTTGGTCGGCAACCAAGCGGGCTTTCTGCGCAGAGATACGCGCGAATCTGTGTTTAGCGATTACTTCCATCGCACAATCCTCACTTAGTCTTCTTATCCGCAGCGTGGCCGCGGTAAGTACGAGTAGCAGCAAACTCGCCGAGTTTGTGCCCAATCATATTTTCAGTCACAAAAACCGGCACATGCTGGCGCCCATTGTGTACCGCGATTGTCAAACCAATCATGTTGGGCAGAACCATGGAGCGTCTTGACCAGGTCTTGACCGGCTTCTTCGATCCAGCCACCAGCGCATCCTTCACCTTTTTCTGGAGATGCAGGTCAACAAATGGCCCCTTTTTGATAGAACGTGGCATTACTCGCCCTCTTCAATTTAACCGTGAATTACTTCCGACGACGTACCAGCATGCTATCGGTACGCTTGTTCTTGCGCGTCTTGTATCCCTTGGTGGGAACACCCCATGGGGTGACCGGATGACGACCACCCTTGGTACGACCTTCGCCACCACCATGCGGATGATCGACCGGGTTCATCGCGGTACCGCGCACTGTCGGGCGAACACCGCGCCAGCGAGAGGCGCCCGCCTTGCCCAGTGAGCGCAGGTTATGCTCGGAGTTACCAACTTCGCCTACCGTTGCCTTGCAATCGATATGGACGCGACGCATTTCGCCGGAGCGCAAGCGCAATGTGGCATACTCGCCTTCTTTGGCGATGAGCTGAACCGACGCACCAGCGCTGCGCGCCAGCTGCGCACCTTTGCCAGGACGCATTTCGATACAGTGCACATCGGTACCGACCGGGATGTCGCGCAGGCGGAGCGCGTTTCCGATCTTGATCGAAGATTCTGGGCCAGAGACGATGGCCGCGCCGGCCTTAATCCCCTTGGGCGCGATGATGTAGCGGCGCTCACCATCGGCATAAAGGACCAATGCGATATTGGCGCTGCGGTTCGGGTCATATTCCAGACGCTCGACAGTTGCCGGAATGCCATCCTTGTTACGCTTGAAATCGACTATGCGATAGTGACGCTTGTGGCCACCGCCCTGATGACGGGTAGTAATATGACCATTGTTGTTTCTGCCACCATTTTTGTTCTTCTTTTCGAGCAGCGGCGCAAACGGCTCTCCCTTATGGAGACTCGAATCAACCACCTTGACGACGAAGCGGCGGCCAGGCGATGTAGGCTTGAGTTTTACGATCGACATGACTTGAATTCCTCTTGGTATTACTCGGCAACACCGGCGATGTCGATTTTCTGGCCTTCTTTGAGCTGCACATAGGCCTTCTTAAAGCCCTTGCGCCGACCTTGGATCGCACCGAACCGCTTACGCTTGCCCATCATATTCGCCGTTTGAACAGAATCGACTTTAACGTCGAAAACATGCTCGACAGCCTTTTTGATCTCCAACTTGTTGGCGTCAGCCGCTACCTTGAAGACATACTGACCGTTGACCTCAGAGGCAACAGCCGCTTTCTCAGTGACATGGGGAGCCAGCAGCACCTTCATTAAACGCTCTTGATTCATGCCAGCATCTCCTCAATTTGTTTGACCGCATCTGCCGTGATCAGCACCTTTTCATGCGCAACCAGGCTCACCGGATCGATTTGCGACGGATGACGCACCGAGACCTTATGCAAATTGCGTGAAGCCAAGTACAGGTTGTCATCGATCGCCACCGGGATAATCAGCACGCTATCCAGGCCCATGGTCTTCAACTTGCCCACCAGATCCTTGGTCTTGGGTGCGCTTAGGGCAAAATCATCTACCACGACCAGACGGTCCTGACGAACCAATTCAGACATGATCGAGCGCAGGGCGACTCGATACATCTTTTTGTTCACCTTCTGCGAATGATCCTGATTGGTTGCCGCAAAGGTCTTGCCGCCGCCGCGCCACAGCGGGCTGCGGATCGTACCGGCACGCGCACGGCCGGAACCTTTTTGCTTCCACGGCTTGGCGCCGCCGCCTCTGACGGCCGAACGATTCTTGTGTCCACGCGTGCCTTGTCGGCCGCCTGCCAAGTGCGCGGTCACCACCTGGTGCACCAGCGCCTCGTTGAACGCATCACCAAAGGTTTCGTCGGAGACGCTGACGGTCTTGTCCAGCGCCTGCCCGGATGAAGAAATCATTTTAAGTTTCATCGCCTACTCCCCTTACGAACGCGCTTTGACGGCCGGACGGATGATGACATCACCGCCCTTAGCCCCTGGGACTGCGCCAGAGACCAAAAGCAGGTTGCGCTCGGCGTCGACCTTGACGACTTCAAGGTTTTGCACCGTGCATTGAACGTCACCCATATGGCCAGACATTTTCTTGCCTTTCATGACACGACCGGGGGTTTGACGCTGACCGATAGAGCCAGGGGTACGATGCGACAGCGAGTTACCGTGCGTGGCATCTTTCATAGAGAAATTATGGCGCTTGACGGTACCAGCAAAGCCTTTACCGATAGTCACGCCAGTGACGTCGACTGCTTGGCCCACGGCAAAGATATCTGCTTTGATCTCGGCCCCTACTGCTACATCGGAGCCTTCGCCGTCATTGAGACGGAACTCGACCACACTGCGGCCCGCCGCGACACCTGCCTTGGCAAAGTGTCCGGACATCGCCTTGCTGACACGGCTCGCACGCCGCTCACCTATGGTGACCTGCAGGGCGCGATAGCCGTCGGTTTCCACGGTCTTGACTTGTGACACGCGGTTCGGGGCAACCTCGATGACTGTCACGGGGATGGACGCGCCATCCGCAGTGAAGACACGGGTCATGCCGCATTTGCGGCCAATAACACCAATCGTCATTGTCGTTATCCTCAAGCGCCGATTTCGATTGATCAGCGCAATAATTCAATTTAAACAAACATCTATAAGTCAGAATGTCGCCCGGCCATTAACTCGTTGACAGGGCGACACCTGTAAGAGGGGCGAATTCTAGCTCAATTTAATCTGAACGTCTACCCCTGCCGCCAAATCTAACTTCATCAGCGCATCGACGGTCTTGTCGGTGGGATCGACGATGTCCAGCAGGCGCTTATGGGTGCGGATTTGATACTGATCGCGCGCATCCTTGTTGGCGTGCGGGGAGATCAGGATCGTGTAGCGCTCGGTCTTCGACGGCAAAGGAATCGGGCCCTTGATATGGGCGCCGGTGCGCTTTGCCGTGTCGACGATCTCGCGCGCAGATTGATCGATCAAGCGATGATCAAATGATTTGAGGCGTATACGAATTCTTTGGCTAGACATTTATATTACTCGATAATCTTAGCAACAACACCCGCACCTACGGTACGGCCACCTTCACGGATCGCAAACCGCAGACCTTCTTCCATCGCGATCGGAGCAATCA
>CAZKZP010000013.1:0-38548 GCA_964557295.1 uncultured Chromatiales bacterium
GATATACGGAAGCAATCCTGCCCCTATCATCCATGACACAAAGACTTGCAAAACGAGAGGAGACCATATACGGGTTAGTAACATGCAGAACAGTCACGTTTACGATCGTATCTGCTTTGTTCAATTGGAACTTCAACCTTCGTCTACGGCAGCAGCGTCCCCGGCCCTGACCCGGCGGGGCACCGTTTTGGGATCACAGGTGACAGGTCGATAGATCTCAACGCGGTCGCCGTCCTGGAGCACCGCGTCGAGCTTGCTGAGTTTGTTGTGGATGCCCACCTTTTGCTGCTCCAGGTCTATCTCTGGAAACTGTGTGAGTATGCCGGAGCGTTCGATGGCCTCTTTAACAGTGGCGCCTTCGGGCAGGTCGATGTCGAACCAAGCCTGGCGATGTGGCAGGGCATAGGCGATTCCAATCTTCATATTCATCTCCTCACGCCGCACTGTGGGCGCCGCCCATCTGGATGGCCTTGCCGGCGCGCACATCCAGCATGCGCTTGCCGACCACCATCAGACCGGCGACCAGGAAGCCGCCGGGCGGCAGGATCATCATCAAGATGCCAGAGTCTGCGGGCATGATGCGCAGCTCCATGAACTTGAAGGCGGGGCCCAGCAGCAGCGAGGCGTCGGCGAAGAGCGTGCCGGAACCGATGAGCTCGCGCACGGCACCGATGGCCGTCAGTGCTAAGGTGAAGCCGATGCCCATGAAGATGCCATCTGCCAATGAGGGCAGCACCGGCTCTTTGGCGGCGAAGGCTTCGAGGCGGGCGAGCGGTAGGCAGTTGGAGACGATCAACGGGATGAACAGTCCCAGCACCTTGTACAGCTCGTGCATCCACGCATTCATGGCGAGATCCACCAGCGTCACCATGGCGGCAACGATCAGGATGTAGACGGGGATGCGCACCTCCTGGGTGATGTGGCTGCGGAACATGGAGACCAGCATGCCGGAGGCTGCCATCACCACTGCCGTCGCCAGCCCCATCCCTAGGCCGTTGGTGGCGCTGGTGGTGATGGCCATGGTCGGGCAGAGCCCCAGCAACATGCCGAAGACACCGTTGTTATCCCACAGACCGTCGCGGGCTATGGTGCGGTAGGGAGTCGCCATCTATTTCACCTCCATCATGATCATTTGCGCCTTGTGAACGTCGAAGAATTCAAGTCCTTCGCGGATGGCGCGCACCACGCCGCGGGGTGTAATGGTGGCGCCAGAGAACTGATCGAACTGACCGCCATCCTTTTTCACCTTCCACTGCTCTGGCGGCGGATTGCCAAGCGACAAGCCGGTGAAGCGCAGTATCCAGTCGCCCTTTTTCACCTCCATCTTGTCGCCCAGCCCAGGGGTCTCTTTGTGGGCGAGTACCCGCACGCCGAGCACCTTGCCATCCACATCGACGCCGAGCATCAGCTTCATATCACCGGCGTAACCAGGGCCGAAGATCTCGTAGGCCACGCCGGTCACCTTGCCCTCTTTGGTGGCGCGATAGACGGTGATCTCCTTGCCATGGTCATCCTGCATGGTGATGGTGTCGGTGGCCAGGTTGTTGTCGTGAAGATCGTGCGGGATCACCTGGCTGAGGGAATTCTGCCGATCCTCCAGCGCGCGCACGGCGATGTCCTCCGCCGTGAGGGTGTTGGTCACGGCCAGCACCAGCCCGAAGCCGAGGCAGAACAGCCCCAGGATCACGCCGTGGCTCAGTGTGCGCTGTTGTTTCATTGCTTCTTCTCCAACGGCAGTGGCTCGCCCTTACGACTGCGTCCAAATACACGCGGACGGATGTATTGATCGATGATGGGGGTCAGCGCATTCATCAGCAGCACCGCAAAGGCCATCCCCTCCGGATAACCGGCGTAGGTGCGGATGAGCCAGGCGAGCACGCCGATGCCGATACCAAACACCAGCTGGCCCTGCTTCGATACCGGCGAGGTGACGTAATCGGTGGCGATGAAGAACGCACAGAGGAAGGTGGCGCCGGAGAACAGATGAAACGTGCCCGAGCCATAGCGGGCAGGGTCGATTTCGTGGAACAGCGTTCCCATCAGGAACAACGTCCCCATCACCGCCACCGGGATGTGCCAGGAGATGATGCGCTTGTAGAGCAGGAACAGGCCGCCCAGGAGGATCAGCAGCGCCGAGGTCTCGCCCATGCTGCCAGCGCGATAGCCCAGCGTCATGTCCATCAGATCGGGTATTTGGGCCATGGACTCGGTCACTGGAATACCGCGCGTCAATTCGGTCTTGACGTGGCCCAGCGCCGTGGCCGAACTCACTGCATCGGGCATCTGGCCGCCGAAGGTGATGGCCAGGGCCTCAGAGAAACCGGGGGCGCCCGCCGAGAAGAGCGGGTGCGGTGCGACCCATGCCGTCATCACCACCGGGAACGACACCAGCAGCACGGTGCGCCCCACCATGGCGGGATTGAAGAGGTTCTGCCCGATGCCGCCGAAGGCGTGTTTGGTCATGGCGATGGCGAAGATCGCGCCCAGCACGCCGGTCCACCACGGCGCCCACGGCGGCAGGCTGGCGGCCATCAGCCAGCCGGTGAGTATCGCCGAGTTGTCGGTCAGGGCCCGTTTCACCGGCTGCCCCGCGAGCGACAGACAGAGCGCCTCGATCACCACGCAGGAGCCGATGGTGATGGTGAACAGAAAAATAGCCGGCCAGCCGAACAGGTAGAGGTTGAAGGCAGTGGCTGGTGTCAACGCCAGCAACACCAGGGCCATGATGTTGCGAACACTGTTGGCCTGGTGGGTAAACGGCCCGCTTATCGGCATGGTCATGCGTTGGCCTCTTCCTGAACAGGGGTGGTCGTTGTGGTTGCTTTGGCGGCGGCCTTCGCGGCCTTGCGTGCAAGGTCGGCGGCACGCCTGGCCTCGGCAATCTTCTCCAGGCGGAGGGCGCGCGCCTCGGCCAGCGTCTTGACGCGCTCGTTCTTGCGGCGCTCGCGCTCCGCGGCGTTCAGCGCCCCCTTGGCGTAGTTGAAGTAGTGCACCAGCGGGATGTGTGAGGGGCAGACCCACGAGCAGCTGCCGCAGGATACGCAATCCATCACCCCCAGTTTGGTGGCCCCCTCCAGGTTGTCCTTGCGGATGAAGGCCGCCATCTCCACCGGCAGCAGGCCACAGGGGCAGACGGTGACGCAGCTGCCGCAACGGATGCAGGCGCTGGCCGGTTGCTCGTTGATCTCATCGGCGGTGAGCGCCAGGACGCCGGAAGTGCCCTTGACCACCGGCACCTCGGTGCTGGGCAGCGGCTGCCCCATCATCGGCCCGCCGTTGACCATGCGTTCGGGGCACAGCGCGTAGCCGCCGCAGAATTCGACCAGATCACTGATGCGCGTGCCGATGGGCACTTCGACATTCTTCGGCTCGCGGATGGCGCCGCCGCTCACTGTGACCACTCGCGCAATCAACGGACGGCCAAAGCGCACCGCATGATGCACGGCGCGGGCAGTGGCGACGTTATGTACCACCACGCCGACATCGGCGGTGAGCTTGCGCGCCGGGGTCTCGCGCCCCGTGACCGCCTGCACCAGATGGCGCTCGGAGCCCATGGGGTACTGCACCGGCACGTTTGCCACCACGACGTTGGCATAGGACGCCGCCGTCAGGCGCATCGCCGCTATCGCCTGCGGCTTGTTCTCCTCGATGGCGATGATGATGCGAGGCGTGCCCAGCGCGTGGCCCATGATGCGGGCGCCATCGACCACCTCCGCGGCGTGTTCGCGCATCAAGCGGTCGTCGCAGGTGAGATAGGGTTCGCACTCGGCGCCGTTGAGCAGCAGGAATTCGAGTTTTTTCTGCGTTCCGAGATTGAGCTTCACGGCGGAGGGGAAGGCCGCGCCCCCCATGCCGACGATGCCTGCCGCGGCAACGCGATCATTGATGGTCTGCGCATCTAACACGAACGGGTCGGCGATGGGTGCCGGCAGCTCGGCCCACTCATCCTTGCCATCGGGCTCGATGACGATGGTCTTCTGCATCAGGCCGGAGGGGTGGGGCGCGGCAAGCTCCGTCACCGCCGCAACACGGCCCGAGGTGGGGGCGTGTTGCGGCACCGACAGCGCACCCTGGCTGCGTGCGATCATCTGCCCCTTCTTGACCAGGTCACCTGCGCGGACCAACGGTTCGGCCGGCACGCCGATGTGCTGTTGCAACGGTACGTAGAGCATGGCGGGGATGGTCATGGCGACGATGCCCTTTTCGCTGGTCTGCCCCTTGCGATAGTCGGGGTGGATGCCGCCACGAAGTTGAAAAATCTTCATCAGGCGGCCCCCGCGCTCTGTAATTGACCCACCACCGGCTTAGGCCAGTGCCAAGTGCTCAACGTGACGGGCACCGGGACCATCGAGATCGCCTCCGTGGGGCAGACATCCACACACTTGCCGCAGCCATGACAGGGGTCGGTAATCACGGTGTGCACCATCTTGGCGGCGCCGAGGATGGCATCCACCGAACACTCCTTGGTGCAACGCGTGCAACCGATGCAGATACTCTCGTTGATATAGGCGTGTTCAGGCCCCTTCTCCTCATGCCCGGAGAGGTCGGCAGTAACGCCAAGCTTCTTGGCCAGCGCCTCGATCACCGCCTTGCCGCCGGGCGGGCAGAGGGTGATCGGCGCTTCGCCCTTGGCCAGCGCCGCCGCGGCCTGGCCGCAGCCGACATAGCCGCACTGGCCGCATTGCGAGCCGGGCAGCATCGCCTTCAGCTCCTCTTCGAGCGGATTCTCCTCCACGGCCAGGAAGCGCGCCGCCGCACCCAGCATGCCGCCCAGAGCGAGACCCATGAATGTAAGACTGGCCACAGCGATCAACATGACGATGTCCTCCCAATGAATTAATTCGTGCTCATGCCAGAGAAACCCATGAACGCCAGCGCTAACAGGCTGGCGACGATAAAACCAATCGGCGGCCCCGCAAACATGCGCGGGACATCGGCCAGCACCAGCCGCTCGCGCAGTCCGGCGAAGATCACCATCACCAGGCTGTAACCAACGGAAGAGGCGAAGGCGAACAGGGTGCTGGAGATGAAGTTCATCTTGCCTTCGACCAGCAGCAGGGCGACCCCCAGCACGGCGCAGTTGGTGGTGATCAGCGGCAGATAGATCCCCAGCATCTGGAACAGCGGCGGCGAGACCTTCTTCACCGTCATCTCTGTGAACTGCACCGCCGCGGCGATCACCAGGATGAAGGTCGCGGTGCGCAGATAACCTAGGTGGTAGGGTTCCAGCAGATAGGTATGGACCGCCCAGTCCGCCATGGACGAAACAGTGATGACGAAGGTGGTGGCCATGCCCATGCCGACGGCGGTGTCGATGCGCGTGGTCACCCCCATGAACGAACAGAGGCCGAGAAAGCGGGCCAGAATGACGTTGTTGACCAGCGCCGCGCCTACCATCAGCAGTAAATACTCTTTCATTTTTTTATCCTTGTGATTGCTTCTGGATGACAATGCTCATCCGGCCCGGCGCGGCGCAGGAAACGGGGGGTGAGATCACCCCGGTTCAACAAACGGTCTGCGCTCAGGCGCGAACATCCCAATCCAACGGCGAGTCCGGCAACCATCGCCGCGAGGGTGATGCCATCGCTGCCCGCTGCCCACTGCGCCACTGCGCCACCGCCCAGCATGGCGGCGAGCGGAATGGTGTAGGCAGTGATAGAGGCCTTGAGCAGCACATGCTCGCGGATGCCGATCACCACTCGATCGTCCACCACGAGATCATCCGGATTGGTTATCTGAAAACGGCGCGCCTCCAGGCGATTGGCCGTGGTGCCGATGCCCTTGGCGCCACATGCCGCTGACGAGACACAACCGCCGCAGCTGGTGGTCTGCTCAGGTTCCAGCCAGACACTGTCACCCTCCACGGCTACCACATAGGCGATCCCTTCGACCAGGCGCGGGGCACTGAGACTCAAGGGGACGTTCATGTCAGAACTCCTGCCCGTTCTGCAACACCACAACAGCAACGAAAGAGCTGGAACGACGGTGCGTCATCACGTTAGACATTACACAACGACCTCAACTAAACGATTCCTGATTTGCTTGGCTTGCTCAATTTTTGGCAAATCCTATGCCACAATTAAAAACTCAATATACTCAGTTGGTTGTATTCGGAACCCAAGCAACTGCCATGTCGCAAACCAGCCAATTTGTCGGGAAGCGCGCACGATTTAAGGAGCCGCTGATTTATTAGCGGTTCCGTGCGGCACAGGGATGCAGGAAAGCAAAAATCACCGTTCTTGCTTTATGTGTTCTGAAAATTCCAGAAAGGAACTATTCAGAGCTTCCTCAAATGATGGCTATTTCCACGGACTCCACAAAAAGTGATGCCTGCGTAGCGTCTTCCACCACAGGCATCGCTGCAGTCGTGTGGGCATCTGGTGTTTTTCTGCACCAAGAAAATACAAAAAATGCGCCGCGCCGAGATTTTGCACCGGTTGGGTGCTGGTGCGGTTTGTCAGGATTGCCGCGGAACATGGTGCCGGGCATGTTGATTGTCGCAAACACAACAAAGCCGACCAACCCGTAGGAGCGAGCCCTGCTCGCGATACCGCCATGAACCGACAGCGCATTCGCGAGCAGGGCTCGCTCCTACGGGTGTGGTTTGGTGTGAGGTGTCGCATTGTATTTTCGCGAGCAGGGCTCGCTCCTGCGGTTCTGCATAAAACGCGGTTCGTCAGTCGGCACGAATATTGAATAACACCTATTGGCAACGCGTGATTAGAGGTGGGCCGGCATGAGTGGATGTATCACAACCAAAAGCTGTCTAGAGCTGCAAAATATTCTCTGCACCTATGTGAGTTCTCTCGCGGGCGAGTTGCCTGATGAGGTGCGGCAGGCGGTCGACACGCTCTCCGGTTGCGCTACCGCGATGTTGCCGCCCGCGCTGTTCTATGAGGTGGTGGAACAATCCGCCGTGGCCATCTCCATTACTGATACCAAGGCCAATATCCTGTATGCCAATCCCGCCTTCTCGCGGGTGACCGGCTACAGCAAGGACGAGGTGTTGGCCAAAAACGAATCCCTGCTCTCCGATCGCAACACCCCGCCCATCGTCTACGAGTCCATGTGGGGACGGCTGCTGCAGCAGAAGCCCTGGACCGGCATTCTGATCAACCGCCGCAAGAACGGCGAGCGTTATCTTGCCGACCTGACCATCGCGCCGGTGATGGATGGCAGCGGTGTCACCACGCACTATCTCGGCCTGCACCGTGATGTCACCGAGGTCGAGCGTCTGCAACAGCTGACCAAGAACCAGAAGGCGTTGATCGAATCGGTGGTGAACGCGGCGACCGTCGCCATCGTGTTGCTGAACGAGCAGGGCGACATCGTGCTGGATAATCTTGCCTACAAGGCCTATGCCAGTGACATGCAAACGGAACTGGCCTTCGATCTGCTGGATGCGATCAAGCAGAATCTTGGTGATCAATACGAGGAACTGAAACGACGTGGCGGCGATTTCAAGAATCAGCAGATCAGTTTTCACGCGGGGAATAAGCTGCACGGCCGCTGGTTCAACTGCTCCGGCGCCTGGTTCAGTGAAAAGGGATTCAGCGCCGACGAGTTTTTCGCGGCCAAGAAACAGAATTATCTGCTGCTGGTGGCCAATGACATCACGCACATGAAGCGCCAGGAGGATGAGATCCGCGTCAACACCATGCGCGCCTTGCTGGCCGAGGAAAAGATGAATCAGGGGATCCGCGAGACGCTGCTCGGCGCCATGTATCAGATGCAGGAGCCGTCCAATCTGATTCAGGCTGCCACCGAAACCCTGGCGCGGCGTTTCGAGGGGGATGCGGCGAGCGAGCCGTTGCTGACGGTATTGCAGCAGGCCAGTGCATCAAGCCTGCGCGCCATCGACACCCTGAAGCAATGCCTCCCGGAGGGTGTCAACCGTGAAGAGTTCCGCTTGCTCAATATCAATGATGTCTTGCGCGATATCCTGGCGCTGTCGACCGAACGCATGTTGTCGCTGGGGATTACCGTGGAATGGCAGCCCGCCCCGACGTTGCTGCAACTCCATGGACAGGACCGGCGACTGCATAGTCTGTTCAAACACCTGATCGATAACGCCATAGATGCCATCGAGTATGGCCCGAGGCGCGGACGCGAGTTGCGTGTGAAGACCGAAGGTGATGAACAGATGATTCGTGTCCTCATCGAGGACAGCGGCCCCGGCATCCCGGCGCAGCTGCGGCTCAAGGTATTTGAACCGTTTTTCACCACACGCGGCCACCGATCCAAGGCGACCGGGATGGGGCTGACGATCGTGCAGGATGTGATCACGGATCACTTCGGCATCGTCACGTTCGATCCGGATTACGCGCACGGATGCCGGGTCCGTGTCGAGCTGCCGGTCCGCCGCGCTGAATAAGCCGCGCCCGGCCAGCCGGGCGCATTGAAGAGAGTCATGATTGATGCCGCCAGATAATCGCATACAGTTGGTCGAACAGCAGCTCGCCACGCTCTATCAGGTGAGCAGGGTGCTGAGCCGGTCGCTTGATCTGCATCAAACCCTCAAGGGCGTGCTCGAGGTGCTGGATGAATACGCCGGCATCCACCGCGGCATGGTAACGCTGCTCGATCCGGAGAGCGGGGCGATGTTGATCAACGCCGCGCACGTGGAAGACGATGGGCTGTTGCAAAGCGTGAGCTACAAGCCGGGCGAGGGGATCGTCGGCACCATCCTCGCCGAGGATCAGGTGGTGGTGATCGAGCGCATCATCGACGAGCCGCGCTTCCTCGACCGCCTCGGGATCTATCATCCGCGGCTGCCGTTCATCGGCGTGCCGATCCATGTGGGCGACAGCGCGGTCGGCGTGTTGGCGGCGCAGCCCGATGCCGCGGCCAGACTGGATGAAATGGCGCTGTTCATGGAGATGGTGGCCAATCTCATCGCCCAGAGTGTGCGCTTGTCGTGGGAGGTGGAGAAGAAGCAGCAGGCACTGGCCGACGAGCGCGACCGGCTGCGCCGTCAGGTGCGCGGCAATTACGGGTTTGACAACATCGTCGGCCACACGCCGGTGATGCGCCGGGTGTTCGAACAGATCCGCCAGGTGGCCAAATGGAATACCACGGTGCTGATACGCGGTGAGTCCGGAACGGGTAAAGAGCTGATCGCCAACGCCATCCACTACAACTCGCCGCGCGCCAACAACAGCTTCGTCAAGCTCAACTGCGCGGCGCTGCCGGAAAACCTGCTGGAGTCGGAACTCTTTGGTCATGAAAAAGGCGCGTTCACCGGCGCGACGGCCCAGCGCAAGGGACGGTTTGAACAGGCCGATGGCGGCACGATATTTCTCGATGAGATCGGCGAAATCTCTCCGGCATTTCAGGCCAAGCTGCTGCGTGTGTTGCAGGAAGGCGAGTTCGAGCGGGTCGGCGGCAGCCGGACCATCAAGGTGGATGTGCGGGTGATCGCCGCCACCAATCGCAATCTGGAAAAAGAGGTCGATCTCGGCGCGTTTCGCGAGGATCTGTATTACCGGTTGAACGTGATGCCGATCTTCATGCCGGCGCTGCGCGAGCGGGGCGAGGATATCCCGCAGCTGGCCAATTATTTGGCGAGCAAGCTCGCCAAGCAGCAGGGCCGGCAACTCACCGTCACCGACAGCGCGATTCGCATCCTCATGCAATACGACTGGCCCGGCAATGTGCGCGAACTGGAGAACTGCCTGGAGCGCGCCGCCATCATGAGCGAGAGCGGCACCATCGACCGCGATGTCATCGCCATCACGGGACTGGAAGAGAAGATCAAGTCCAATTTCTCCCGGACGGCCTCGTTACCGAGCACGCCCGCCGCCGTCGCGCTCGATTATCCTGAGTTGGATGAGCGCGAGCGGGTCATCGCCGCCCTGGAACAGGCCGGCTGGGTGCAGGCGAAGGCGGCCCGTCTGCTGGGGATGACGCCACGGCAAATCGCCTATCGCATCCAGATCCTGAACATCAACGTTAGGAAGATATGACCGGCAGGTCAGTCGGAGCCCGCACACCCTCCCGCCCTGTAGGAGCGAGCCCTGCTCGCGAACGGTCGGTTCATGCAAATTTCGCGAGCAGGGCTCGCTCCTACGAGGCGGGAGGGGTAGCGCGTTCGCGAGCAGGGCTCGCTCCTACGGGGATTGTCGTCTTCACCACATCAATCGCGCGCGTGTCTGTAATCATCACGACAAATCCCGCGCGGCGGATTTTCGAACCATTTACAAAACAAACACATGAATTATTTTTCTGAAGCCGGCATACCGTTTGCACTCCATGGATAAACCAAGTCGCGCCATGTCCGCGCATCACCATGAGAGGGTTGATAATGGAACTGAAAATACTGGGTCAGAATGAGACTGCCACGATTGGCAAGGGTTGTTCCGCGGGTTCCTGCGGCAGTACCGGTGATCAAATGAGCCAGCTGTCAGAGGAGATTCGCAAGAAGGTGCAAAACCACCCCTGCTACTCCGAGGATGCCCATCACTACTTCGCGCGTATGCACGTGGCGGTGGCGCCGGCATGCAATATCCAGTGCAATTACTGCAACCGCAAATACGATTGTGCCAACGAATCCCGGCCCGGTGTGGTCTCTGAACTGCTCACACCGGATCAGGCGGTGAAAAAGACCATGGCCGTGGCGGCCAACATCCCGCAGATGACCGTGCTGGGCATCGCCGGCCCCGGCGATCCGCTGGCCAATCCAACGCGTACCTTCGAGACCTTCCGCCAGCTGTCGCAAAAGGCACCGGACATCAAACTGTGTGTCTCGACCAACGGCCTGTCTTTGCCCGAGCATGTCGAAGAGTTGAGCAAACACAACATCGACCACGTCACCATCACCATCAACACCCTGGATGCCAGGATCGGCGCCAAGATCTATCCCTGGATCTTCTGGAACAATCGCCGAATCTTCGGCGAGAAGGGTGCGCAGATCCTGATCGAACAGCAGCAGAAAGGGCTGGAGATGCTGGTGGCCAAGGGCATCCTGGTCAAGGTCAATTCGGTGATGATCCCCGGTGTCAACGATGCGCACCTCAAGGAGGTGAGCAAGGTCGTCAAGGCCAAGGGCGCGTTTTTGCATAACGTGATGCCCTTGATCGCCGAAGCGGAGCACGGTACCTACTACGGCCTGATGGAGCAGCGCAGTCCAACCGCGGCGGAATTACAGGCGCTGCAGGATGCCTGCGCCGGCGACATGAACATGATGCGTCACTGTCGACAATGCCGCGCCGACGCCGTGGGGTTGCTGGGAGAGGATCGCGGCGCGGAGTTCACCATGGACAAGATCGAGGTCATGGAGATCGACTATCAGGAGGCAATGGTCAAACGCGCCGCAATCCACAAGGCGATCGAGGCGGAGCTGGAGAGCAAACGCAGCACCAGCAAGCCGGTTCCGCTGGTCAACGCCATGGCGCATCTGCGCCCGGTGCTGATGGCGGTCGCCACCAAGGGCGGTGGCCTCATCAATCAACATTTCGGCCACGCCAATGAGTTTCTGGTCTATGAGGCCTCGGCCGACGGAGTGCGCTTCATCGGCCATCGCAAGACCGAACTCTATTGCGTGGGTGACGATACCTGCGGCGATAAAGGGGGCGCATTGGATAAAAGCATCCGCGCCCTGGAAGGCTGCGAGGTGGTGCTGTGCGCCAAGATCGGCTACGAGCCGTGGGGCAGCCTGGAGGCGGCGGGCATCATGCCCAACGGTGAACACGCCATGGAACCGATCGAGGATGCAGTGCTGGCCGTGTATCAGGAAATGGTCGCGGCCGGCCAGCTCGATGACGCACCCGCCGAACTGAATGCAACCGCTTGAGGAGGCACGCAATGGCTCTATCGATCAACGAACGCTGCGTGAACTGCCACGCCTGCCAGCCGCTGTGCCCGAACGATGCGATCTTCCTGGCGGAAGGCCACTTCATGATCAATCCAAAGAAGTGCACCGAGTGCGAGGGTGATTACGCCGCTCCGCAGTGCGCGGAGATCTGCCCGATCGAAGCGACGATCCTGAATAGCTTCGGTGAACCGCTGTATCCGCTGGGCTCGCTGACCGGCATACCGGTCGAAAAGATCCGGGAGCTGGAAGCGGCGGGTTACATCTAATGCGCAACATCGCACGTAGGAGCCGGCCCTGCCGGCGAATATCGTGTCTGGAGATTGCACGTACGAGCCGGCCCTGCCGGCGAATATTCCGCCCGGGGAGAATCACATGTTGTCAGCCCAGGAAAAACCGTCCTCCCGCCGTGAGACCCTGTACTACCAATTGAAGGGCCACTGTCTTGAACGCGCCAACAGCGAAATCTTTTGCCGCATTATCGCCAGTTGGCACTACGGTGACGGCATGCTGCCAAGCTGTCTTGGCTTGAGTGAATCCGAGTATCGCACGATGTGGACCGCCTATTTTCCCGCGCTGCCGCTCTGGCCGTGCCAGGGGTGCGACATCGATCGCAGTCGCCAGTACGAACGCGCGGACCTCACCGCGCTGCTTATCGAGCACCGCGCACATCAGGACACATCAGAACTCTGGCTGGCCGAAATCCTCGTGGCCGGCTGCATGGGAGTCGACCATCTCTGGCAAGATCTTGGGTTATGGTCGCGCACTGACCTGAGCGCATTGTTGCACGATAATTTCTCCGCGCTGGCCGCGAAAAATGTCCACGATATGAAGTGGAAGAAATTTCTCTACAAACAACTGTGTGACAGAAAGGGTGTTTATGTCTGTCGCGTGCCATCGTGCGAGCTGTGCGCGGATTATGACAACTGCTTCGGCGCCGAACTCTGAACGATCATTGGTGGGTGCTCAATGAAGCAGACCGAGTTGCGTGAGCGCGCCACCGCAGCCTATCTCGGGCTTGCCATTGGCGATGCCCTCGGGGCGACGGTCGAGTTCATGACACCTCGTGAGATCAAGCAGCAGTACGGCGTGCACACTGAAATCCTCGGTGGCGGCTGGTTGAAACTAAAACCGGGGCAGGTGACCGACGATACGACCATGAGCCTCGCCCTGGGCGAAGCTATCCTTGGCAGTGGCAGTGTTCATCCCGACAGCTGTGCGCAGGCCTTGCTGCAATGGATGCGCGACAAACCGGTGGACATCGGCAATACCGTGCGGCGTGGCCTGGTGCGTTATCGCCGCAGCGGCGCGCCGCATGGCGTGCCCGACGAACATGATGCAGGTAACGGCGCCTGCATGCGCACGCTGCCCGTTGCGCTCTATAGCTATGGCGCACCAGAGGCAGCGATCGATGCAGCGAGTGCAGCCCAGGCGCACATCACGCATCACAACGCATTCTCAGATGCCGCCACGCGCTGCGTGATCGAGCTGGTCCACCGGGCCCTGGACGGCGCAGACCTCTTGAGTCTGTTGCATCAAACCGTGCGCCCCTTTATCGACCGCTGGCCCGCGTTTCGTTTTCGTGGCCAGTTGCGCGCCAATCCCAGCGGCTATATCGTCGATACGATGCAAGTGGTGTTTCAAGGTTTGTTTGACAGCGACAATTTCGAAAACTGCCTGACCGAAGTCGTCAATCAAGGCGGCGATGCGGATACCACCGGCGCCATCGCCGGGATGATCGCCGGCGCGGTTTATGGCTTGGAGGGCATTCCACCGCGCTGGTTGAAGGGACTGGATAAAACGATCCGCCAGCGCTGCGAGCAACAGGCGGTGGCATTGATACAGCTGTCAGCCGGATACCAGCCCCCGTAGGAGCGAGCCCTGCGCGCGATACTCATGATGACAAGACATTTTCGCGAGCAGGGCTCGCTCCTACGGGGGAAGCATCTGCCAGCGTTTGCATCTTCGCCACGCCGGTGCAACCGGCCGCCATCACATCGTTGATGTCCGCGCGGATGATCTCCAGGCCATGACGTTCACAAAAGCGCATCTCCTTTTGCGTGGGTTCAGGGATCAGGACCCAGCCACGCTGGCCGTCTTCGCGATAGGTGATGTCCGCCATCACCATGCGCTCGGTGTCGCGGTTCAGACGCAGTCCCATCAACAGGTACTTCTTGTCCTTGCGGTATTCCTTGAGAAACGCGGGAATGGCGAAGCCGCCCATCAGCTCGGTGATGTAATCGACGTAGTCGGCGTCCGAGGCAATAAAGTTTGGAGTCGGACGCGGCGTACCCATCGGTTTGAATAATATCGGCAACGCGGTATCCGTTTCGTCCTGCTTGATCGCGCAGTAGCTTGAGCCGTCGTAATGGAAAATCTCAAAGCGATATTCGTAGGCGAGCCGCGCCACCCCTTGAATCAAGATGTGCGGAGTGTCGCCATAGCTGTCCTGCAACTGGGTATCGCGATTGATATCCACTACATAGTCGGGCTTGATCGCCGCCAGCCAGTCATGGAAGGGTGCGCGAGTCCATGGTGTATCGCCGTACAATCTGGTCAGAAAGTTGTTCACAAAGGAGCGCCCGCGTTTCAATTCCAGATTCATCGCCGCGCGCGGGAATTCGTACATCAGTTTAGGGGCCATGGGGTTGCCGTTGTTCATGGCGATGATCAGGCTGTCGCTGTCGGCGGGG
This sequence comes from uncultured Chromatiales bacterium, assembly GCA_964557295.1. Taxonomy (GTDB): domain Bacteria; phylum Pseudomonadota; class Gammaproteobacteria; order RBG-16-57-12; family RBG-16-57-12; genus JBFMHP01. Next base: position 14,503 of record CAZKZP010000013.1, read on the forward strand.
ATGGGTGCGCCGGTCGCGCGATTGACCGCACCACTCAAGACGCCAGACCCAAGAAAGGGTACGACGGTTCCATTCTTGATGCCTGCCAATATGCCGTTGAGCTCTGTTGTCATGGTTGGATTCTCCGTATGCAATTGATCTTGATGTTGCCAGAGCAATATCGGTGCCAGGTCGAGACTGCTTTGGCCTGTGCATGATTTGGGTCGTCATCATGCAGCCGATGATTCCATAAGGCGTTGATTTCATAATGTTGACGGCGCAACTCGGGATGCGCTGCATATTGCAGTGGTAAATTGCTGCGGGTCGGCCTGAGGTTGAATTGTCGTTGATAGTGCAAGCGCGCCCTCAATTGTAGGGTTTGTGACGAAAGCGCCAGCTTGGTCTGGCCCGTTTTCGATCAGATCAACTGCCGCGCCAAAAGCTGCACCGGGTGCATCACTTCGATTTCCTTGCCCGCCCGGCGTACACCGCTGGCTAGATGCATGGCGCAACCCATATTGCTGCTCAGTAATATGTTCGCGCCGCTTTGCAACAAAAACGCCACCTTGCGATCGCGAAGCGGATCGGCGATCTCCGGGTCGGTGATCATTTTGATTCCTCCGGCGCCGCAGCACAGATTGTTCTCGGGCAACGGGACGATCTCAAGCTCCGGAATGTGTCTCAACAGCCGGTAGAGGCACTCTTGATTTTGCAGCAGGTTGCGTTGGCTGCAGGGCTCATGCACCGCGACCTTGATGGACGCGGAGCGGAAGGTGGGCGTGATGTGCCACGTGATGTCATCGAGGAAACTCAACACGTCCATGGACCGCCTGATCAATTTCGGCTTTCTATCCTCATGGCCGTAACCCAGCAGGGTGGCGTATTCCGCGATGAATGCACCGCAGCCGCTGACATTGTGCAGAATCGCGCTGACCCGCGCCGCCTCGAATGCATCCAGATTCTTTCGTGCCAGCTTGATCGCCATTTCCTTGTCGCCGCCATGCGCGTGCATCGCGCCACAACAGGTTTGCCCCTTGGGTACCACTACTTCATATCCTAAGCGATTGAGCAGTTTTATGCTGTTATGGTGAATCTGGTTGTCCAGGATGTTGGAAAGGCAGCCGGTGAATAACGCCACCTTGCCGTAGCGCGCCTCGGTCGACGAGTCATAGTACGAACGCAAGGGCAATACTCGCTGTTTTTCCGTGATCAACGCATCAATGCACTTCAGTTCGCCTTTCAACAGCCCCTTTCTGCGCGCCAGCCACTGTGCGCCAGTTTTTTTGTAGAGCGTAATCGCAATGCGCGCGATGTCTTGCAGCCATGGTTTGATTGTCAACTGATTTCGCAGCAGCTTTATGATGAATGAACATCGTGGCGGCGCGCGCTCATCTATCTTCCGTTGTGCCATGGCATATGCCTCGCCATAGGCCATTTTTGATGGACAGACCTTTTCGCAGGCGCGGCACAATGTGCACTGCCGCAGCGCGGTCATCTCCTGCGGTGTCAGCATTGCATCGCCATGCAAGGTCTCGTCGATAAGCCGCACCCGTCCGCGCGGTGACTGGTTCTCTTCCGCTTTTATCTGGTAGGTCGGGCAGTGCGCTACGCACGCGCCACAGCTGCGACACTCACTGGCCGAGGGGAGATAGGGGCCAGCGCTGCCACTCTTCCCAGGGGGTGGATCTAGCACAACGCCGGGATTGCAGGGGTCGTATCCAAGAAGGTAATCGTTCATGAGTCGCCACCATCAATATGATTGATCAGCCCGAAGCAAGAACCGGTCCAGTTCGTTACTCGATCATCCGCATATTGTCCGTGCCACGCGACGCGTGTGCGACACAGGAGTGATCTGGTTTTTTAGGTCAAAATGAGTGCGTGCGTCGCGACGGCTTGAGTCAATCTAGTGCGACTAGGACGATGTGTGTCCGTCTCGACTAGTGGAGGCTGCATCTCAAAACGCCCGATTGTAGGAGCGATCCAATCTACGGCACCTGGGGGGTGACTTCGTACAAACCACCCAGCACCAAGACTTCTTCCTCGCCCTTGAGCAAACCGGGCAGCAGTGTGGAGCTGACGACGATCTTGCTGAGCGGCGCACGCACTTCGATGATCTCGTCGCCGAATTCGTCCGCGCGTTCGGGGTTGAGACTGAAGGAACTGATGCTGTTGAACAGCAGGATTTGGCCCTGCTGTCGGGGCTGATCTTCCATCCGATGATGGCTAAGGTGGTTGCTGCCGCGATAAAGGGTGAGGTGTGTTCCGCCGGGATGCTGCCGCTTCAATTCATACTGGCAGTAGGAGTAGAGCAGATCGAGTTGTGACTCCAAGGCGTTGGTGTTGTAAAGTCCTACGGCGCGCTCCTGGCAGAAGCGGTGATAGCTTTCATCGTTGAGATCATCGATGCGTTGATGATGAAAGCGCGGGGTCAGCCCGAAGCGTGACTCCACCCATCCCTTCAATACCGCGGCTTCGCGGCTGTTTGGATTGAAGAACCATCCTCTGATCACCTTGATGTAATTGGCCGCGCGCCGGTCGATCTTGCTGTGCGGGTCATAGCCGCTGTCCTCCGGTGTTTCCAGACGAAAGCGCACCACCATGTAGTCCATGAAATACTGGGCCCGATTGGCGGGCTGGCCGATGATGTCCAGCCGGCGAAAAAGATCGCGGTGCAGAATCTCCACGCCATCGATGCGCAGCGGCTTGGGATGGCGCTGGAAGGTGAGACTGCCGAGGATGGCGGCGGGCAGGTTGCAGCGGTTGATCGGGAGCCGGGCTTGCCGCGGCAGTGATGGCCAATGAGTCTCGGTTGTCATGGTTGTCTCTTGTCGTGAAGACTACAGCCAGCGGGGCGTTTGTCGTGGTTGTTACGGCTGGTAGCGTTGGTTTGTTTCATAAAAAATATATTCAAAACAATATCATAACAAGTGGTTTGAGACTTGGCACAGCGCTTGCTCAAGGGTTGTTGACGTGCAAATCGTACTTCAACCAAGGAGACAGCATAATGTCACTACGTCAATGTGCAATTTACGGTAAGGGTGGGATCGGAAAGTCTACCACTACTCAAAACCTCGTCGCAGCCCTGGCCGAGATGGGCAAGAAGGTCATGATCGTCGGCTGTGATCCCAAGGCGGATTCAACCCGTCTCATCCTGCATTCAAAAGCGCAAACCACGGTCATGCATCTGGCGGCGGAAGCCGGTACGGTCGAGGACCTGGAGCTGGAAGATGTGCTCTCAGTCGGTTACGGCGACGTTAAGTGCGTTGAATCCGGCGGTCCCGAGCCGGGTGTCGGCTGCGCCGGCCGTGGCGTAATCACAGCCATCAATTTCCTGGAAGAGGAAGGCGCCTACGACGAAGATCTCGACTTCGTGTTCTACGACGTGCTGGGTGACGTTGTGTGCGGCGGTTTCGCCATGCCCATCCGTGAAAACAAGGCTCAGGAAATCTACATCGTGGTTTCCGGCGAGATGATGGCCATGTATGCCGCCAACAACATCGCCAAGGGCATCGTGAAGTACGCCAACTCCGGCGGCGTGCGTCTGGCCGGCTTGATCTGCAACTCGCGTAACACGGCCCGTGAAGATGAGCTGATCGAAGAACTGGCGCGCAAGCTGGGCACGCAGATGATCCACTTCGTCCCGCGTGACAACGAGGTGCAGCGCGCCGAGATTCGGCGCATGACGGTCATTGAGTACAACCCCAAGGCCAAGCAGGCCGATGAGTACCGCGCGTTGGCGCGCAAGGTTGTCGATAACAAAATGTTCATCATTCCAACACCGCTGTCCATGGACGAGCTGGAAGATGTGATGATGCAGTTCGGTATTCTCGATGAAGAAGACGAGAGCATTGTCGGAAAAACTGCCGCAGAGCTGGCTGGGTAAGTCTTAATCTGCGTTTGTCAAATGATAAGGGTAGCACCGCGTAGCGATTGCCGGTGTCGGAAACCGTTCGGTGCGTGCGTGCTACTTCCTATCGATCCTTTAATAACGCCCGTTCACAGATTCGTGACGGAGCCGAAGGAGATTCAACATGGTTACTATGACCAGAGAGCAAACCGAAGCCCTTATTCAAGAGGTTTTGGAAGTATATCCGGAGAGTGCCAGGGAAGAACGCGCCAAGCACCTGGCAGTCAACGATCAAAGTATCGAAAAGTCCAGCAAGTGCATCACGTCCAACAAGAAGTCTTTGCCTGGGGTAATGACCATCCGTGGCTGCGCCTATGCAGGGTCGAAAGGGGTGGTGTGGGGACCGATCAAGGACATGATTCACATCTCGCACGGTCCGGTAGGCTGCGGTCAGTATTCCCGCGCGGGCCGTCGCAATTACTACATCGGAACCACCGGGGTGAACACCTTCGTGACCATGAACTTCACCTCGGATTTCCAGGAGAAGGACATCGTCTTCGGCGGCGACAAGAAACTGGACAAGCTGGTCGACGAGATCGAACAGTTGTTCCCGTTGCACAAGGGCGTCTCGGTCCAATCCGAGTGTCCCATCGATCTGATCGGTGATGACATCGAAGCCGTTTCCAAGAAAAAGACCCAGGAGCTGAATAAGCCGGTGGTCCCGGTGCGTTGTGAAGGCTTTCGCGGCGTGTCGCAATCACTGGGTCATCACATCGCCAATGACGCGATCCGCGATCACGTGCTGAGTGCGCGCGACAACGACACCAGCTTCCAGTCCACGCCCTACGATGTGTCCATCATCGGTGACTACAACATCGGTGGTGATGCCTGGGCCTCACGCACCCTGCTCGAAGAAATGGGCTTGCGCGTGGTGGCGCAGTGGTCGGGTGACGGTTCGCTTTCGGAAATCGAGCTGACACCCAAGGTAAAACTGAACCTGGTGCACTGCTATCGCTCGATGAACTACATCTCGCGCCATATGGAAGAGAAGTACGGCATTCCCTGGATGGAGTACAACTTCTTCGGTCCCACCAAGATTGCCGAGTCGCTGCGTAAGATCGCCGCATTCTTCGATGACAAGATCAAAGAAGGTGCCGAGAAGGTCATCGCACGTTACGAAGCGGAGACCAAGGCCGTGATCGCGAAATATCGCCCACGCCTGGAAGGCAAACGGGTGATGCTCTACATCGGTGGCCTGCGTCCACGTCATACCATCGGTGCGTATGAAGATCTGGGCATGGAGATCGTCGGTACCGGTTATGAATTCGGTCATAATGATGATTACGACCGCACCATCCCTGAAATGGGCAATGCGACACTTCTTTATGATGACGTCACCGGCTACGAATTCGAAGAGTTCGTCAAGGCGATCAAACCCGACCTGATCGGTTCCGGTATCAAAGAGAAGTACATCTTCCAGAAGATGGGCATTCCCTTCCGGCAAATGCACTCGTGGGATTATTCAGGCCCCTATCACGGTTACGACGGCTTTGCCATCTTCGCCCGTGATATGGACATGACCCTGAACAATCCGTGCTGGAAGGCCATCACGCCGCCTTGGAAACAGAGCGTTCGTGAAGATGTGAAGGTTGCTGCTAGCGCGTAATGGCGGCAGGTTCGCGAGCATGGCTCGCTCCTACGCATCAATCGCGTAGGAGCCTGCCCCGCAGGCGAACAAACCGAACACGACAACCCATTTCAATTTTTGCCGTCGGTCCACGCATGAGTGGCGCGGCGAGGAGATCGTCATGAGTCAAAATGTAGAGAACATCAAACCCAGCTATCCTTTGTTCCGTGATCAGGACTACAAGGACAATCTGGCCACGAAAAAGGCCAATTACGAAGAACCGCACAGCCCCGAGAAGATCCAGGAGATCTTCGCGTGGACGACCAGCGAGGAATACAAGGAGCTGAACTTCAAGCGCGAAGCGCTCACCATCAACCCCGCCAAGGCGTGTCAGCCGCTGGGGGCGGTACTGTGTGCGCTGGGTTTCGAGAAGACCCTGCCGTATGTGCATGGTTCACAAGGCTGTGTAGCGTATTTCCGCACCTACTTCAATCGTCATTTCAAAGAGCCTGTCGCCTGTGTGTCTGACTCGATGACCGAAGATGCAGCCGTTTTCGGCGGCCAAAAGAACATGATGGCCGGCCTGGAGAATGCCAAGGCGCTGTACAAACCAGAGATGATTGCGGTCTCTACCACGTGCATGGCCGAGGTCATCGGAGATGATTTGAATGCCTTCATCAACAACACCAAGAAGGCAGGACACATCGAACAGGATTTCCCGACCCCATTTGCACACACCCCAAGCTTCGTGGGTTCGCATATCACGGGTTGGGACAACATGTGGGAAGGGATTGCCCGCTACTTCACCCTGAACTACATGGATGATAAAGCGGTCGGTTCGAACGGTAAGCTGAATATCGTGCCCGGATTCGAAACCTACCTCGGCAACTTCCGCGTCATCAAGCGCATGCTTGGTGAGATGGGCGTGCCGTATACCATGCTGTCTGATCCGACCGATGTGCTGGATACTCCGGCCGATGGCGCCTATCGCATGTATGACGGTGGCACCACGCTGGCGGAAATGAAGGACGCGCCCAATGCCCTGGACACTTTGTTCCTGCAATCCTGGCAATCAGAGAAGTCGCAGAAGTTCGTCAAGACCACTTGGAAGCATGAAGCCGACAAGATCAATATCCCGATGGGCTTGGAATGGACCGACGAGTTTTTGATGAAGGTTTCCGCGGTGACGGGTAAGCCCGTACCGGCCTCGCTGGAGCGGGAACGCGGCATCCTGGTCGACATGATGACCGACTCCCACACCTGGCTGCACGGTAAGAAGTTCGCACTGTGGGGTGATCCTGACTTCGTCATGGGCCTGACCAAGTTCCTGCTGGAGCTGGGCGCCGAACCGACCGACGTGCTGTGTAACAACGCCAACAAGCGTTGGAAGAAGACGATGGAAAAGATGCTGTCGGAATCGCCCTACGGCAAGAATACCACGGTGCACATCGGCTGTGACCTGTGGCATATGCGCTCGCTGGTATTCACCAACAAGCCTGACTACATGATCGGCAACTCCTATGGAAAGTTCATTCAGCGCGACACCCTGCATAAGGGCAAGGAGTTTGAGGTGCCCCTGATTCGTCTGGGTTTCCCGATCTTCGATCGTCATCACCAGCATCGTGACACCACCCTGGGTTACGAAGGCGGCATGTACATCCTCAAGACGTTGGTCAACAAGATTCTTGAAGATCTGGATGATGACACGCGCGGCATGGGCACCACTGACTACAACTACGACCTGGTGCGTTGACCGGCACAAGGAATGGTAGGAGCCTGCCCTGTAGGCGAACACATCCGGAGCCATGTTGTAGGAGCCTGCCCTGCAGGCGAACACATCCGAGCCATGTTGTAAGCCTGCCCTGCAGGCGAACATCTCGAAATGATTCGCGAGCAGGGCTCGCTCCTACGGCTTGCATTGGCAGGCGAGTTCATCCGGAACCATGTGGTAGGAGCCTGCCTCGCAGGCGAACACGCCGGCAAAGATGTGCATATGAATGAGGTTCGGACCATGCCAAAAGTAATGTTGAGAAAGTTGGAGACGGGGGCAATGACGCTCTACGTCCCCAAAAAGGATCTGGAAGAAAGGGTTGTCTCGATCGAGTTTGACACGACGGAAAAATGGGGAGGCATCATCGAGCTTGCCGATGGCACGCGCTACAAGCTCGACATCATGGAAAGCGCGCCAAAATTTCCCATCACCCTCCAAGCCACACGCGCCTAAATAGAGGAGACGAAGATAATGGCTGTTGTAATCAATACCAGTGAGTGCACCTCCTGCGGAGACTGCGAACCGGTGTGCCCCACCACCTCCATCTCGGTCAAAAAAGGGATGTACGTGGTCAACCAAGCCACCTGCACCGAGTGTGACGGCGATGCCGACTCGCCCCGGTGCATCACCGCTTGTCCGGTGGATGATTGCATCACCTATGCGTAAAAGCCGCTTCGTAGGAGCGGGCCCTGCTCGCGAAACCCTCGCCTGCAGGGCAGGCTCCTACCAATGCAACCCGTAGGAGCGAGCCCTGCTCGCGAAATGCGCGCCTGCAGGGCAGGCTCCTACCAATGCAACCGTAGGAGCGAGCCCTGCTCGCGAAATGCTCGCCTGCAGGGCAGGCTCCTACCAATGCAACCCGTAGGAGCGAGCCCTGCTCGCGAAATGCGCGCCTGCAGGGCAGGCTCCTACCAATGCAACCGTAGGAGCGAGCCCTGCTCGCGAAATGCTCGCCTGCAAGGCAGGCTCCTACCAATGCAACCCGTAGGAGCGGGCCCTGCTCGCGAAATGCTCGCCTGCAGGGCAGGCTCCTACGATAGATATATGAGGTATGCTCCATGACTACACCGCAAATTTCCCGAGATGTGGCGCTGCGTGTTGGCCTGGCGGCGCGCGTCCTCCCCGGTGTGGATCCGGCCCGGCTCATCGGTGTGCTGGAATCCATCGTCGGTCTGCCGCTCGATGAACAGAAGCTTGAAAGCATCACGGTGCTTGATCTCAAGAAAGGTATCTCCAATCTCGATGAAGACGACGAAGGCAGTGGCGCCGGCATCGAAACCTCGTATTACAAACAAGCGGTCAAGTACCTCTGGGGCGACCGCGCAGACATGTTGGATCTCCCCGAGCCGGTTTCCTATCGCGACGGCGATATGCCAAGCTCCACGCGCGTGGCATGCGCGTCCAATCGTGGCGATATCCTCGACGGCCACTTTGGCTCCTGCCCGCGCTTTTTGGTCTACCAAGTGTCGGTCAGCGAAGTTCGTTTGATAGCTATCCGTTCATGCGCGGAAGGCTTCAAGGCCGAGGACAAGAATGCCTATCGAGCCGGGCTCATTGCCGATTGCGACATCCTTTTCGTGCAATCCATCGGCGGTCCAGCTGCCGCCAAGGTGATCAAGGCCGGCATCTATCCCATCAAGCGGCCTCAGGCTGGCCCGGCCATCGAGGCCATGGCCGAGTTGCAACGCACCATGGCCGACAATCCGCCGCCGTGGCTGGCCAAGGTCATTGGCGTCAAATCGAGCATGAAGTACACCGTCAGCGACGAGGATGATGAAGTATGATCACCGAGCAAACTGTCATCGCTATCGCCGATCGCCTGGACGGGGCGAGCCTCGATGCCACCATCACCCAGCGCCTGCGCGCGGAATTTCCCGGCATCCACTTCACCTATTGCATGGATGACGATGTCACCAGCTGCAAGCCTGTGTTGGAGCGTCAGGGATTCAATCTGTATTTGATCGACAGCCGCGATCACTGCCTGGCGTTCACCCGGCAGTATCCGTTGGCCACCGGCGTTGTCGTGGCCGAAGTGATCGAGGATGCATAGTGGACGAGCACAGCAATGGGGTAGGGCCGGATCGCACTCCCCGTGGAGACTGCCGCCAGTGCCGTTTCCGCAATAACCTGCTGCCGACCGGGCGCTGCGTGCCGGGTGATGCCTGTGTCATCGCGCACAGCGGCCGGCAGATCGATCGGTTCTTCCGCGCGAATACAGAATACGCGCCCGATTATCTGCACGACCATTTCTGGGAGCGGCGCGCCATTGCCGTGAAATACAGCCCGATCGAGCTGATCGAGAGCATGGTGGACGACAGCGATGAAGTAGTGCGGCGTGCAGTCGCGGCACGATTGCCGGAAGGAAAAGCGGTGCGCATGGGGGCCGATGCAGATCGTGAAGTGCGCATCACCGTGGCCGACCGACTGCCGCCCGAGCAACTGGAAGTGCTCGCCGATGATTTCGACTATGGCGTGCGTGTTCGCGTTGCGCGGCGACTTCCGACGGGACGATTGTTTCGCATGATCAACGATGACGAGCGCGAGGTGCGCAAGATCGTAGCTGAGCGTATTCCAGTCGTGAGTCTGGCCCTGATGAGCTTCGACAGCGATCCAGAAGTGCGGCGCATCGTCGCCGATCGCATCGATCCCGCGCAACTCGGACCGCTGCTGCGCGACCGCGACTGGATGGTGCGCTACCGTGCCACCGAACGTGCATTGCCTGAACAGCTCGCAACCCTGCTTGATGATCCTGAGCCCGACATCAGGGAGCTCGCACAAAAAAGACTACACCCTACAACGCATGCTGCACAATGAGGAAACGAGCCATGAAGACCACCGACAAGATACGCCAACAGATCGCAAGCAATCCCGTGTTGATCTATATGAAAGGATCACCCGAGCTGCCCCTGTGCGGGTTTTCCGCCAATGCGGCGGCCGCGCTTAAAAGCACCGGCCTGCCATTTGCGCATGTCGATGTGCTGCAAAATATGCAGATTATGCAGGCGCTGCCAGAAGTCTCCGATTGGCCCACCTTTCCGCAAATATTCGTCGGCGGTGAACTGATCGGAGGTTGCGACATCGTGATCGAACTCAACAAGACCGGCGAACTGAAACCGATAATGGAAGCCGCCATTCGCCAAACAGCGCAGGCATGATCATGCAACAGCAGGAGGTGGTTGCCATGATCAAGCGTGCTTTCCCCGATGCGACGGTCTTGGTGGATGGGGAGGATTGCAGTTTCTCCGCCATCGTCATCAGCCCCGTGTTTGAAGGGATGGGTCTGCTGCAACGACAAAAGGCGATACTGGCGACCGTCAGGGAACTCATCGTCAATGGCGTGCTGCACGCCATGACTGTCAATGCCTACACCCCGCAACAGTGGAAAGAATCACAAACACCGGCCCCAAACGGATTGGCGGTGCTGTAGGCCATGCACGGCTTCGCTGTGCATATCGAACAACTCGTCAGCGCAGATCGAATGGTATGCACATTGGTGCATACCTCGCACCACTGCCAACACCCGGGCTTATTGTCGCATTTGCTACAAGACGAAGATTTGCGAAATTCAATAAAAACAATCAATAAAAACGTTTTTTACGGTTGGCCCTGATATTGCTCAGTAGATGATTGCGTACTAATGCAAACAGGAGCGCCAAGATGAAAAAGCGGTTACTTTCACTTTTGTTTTATTGCATCAGCTTGCCAGTGATGGCGGAGGACGAGCTACGTGTCGCTGTAGCCTCTAACTTCACAGGGACCATGCAACAGTTAGTGCGTCAATTTGAGCAGCAGACGCCATACCGTGTCATCACCAGTTATGGTTCCACCGGAAAATTATTTGCGCAGATCGCCAACGGCGCGCCATTTGATGCATTTCTGTCCGCTGACTCCGCAAGTCCGTGCCGTTTGGAGGAGATGGGACTGACTGCCGCCGCTAGCCGATTCACCTATGCCAGGGGCGAGGTCGTCTTGTGGTCGCCTGCTGCGCAGTCACCCGATGAAGTGCTGACGATGCTGAAGACGGGGGAGTTTCGCCATCTGGCGATGGCCAATCCAAAAACGGCGCCCTATGGGGCGGCCGCCGAAGAGGCATTGGAAAAACTTGGTCTGGCTAAACGCTTCGAGAAACAAACGACCAAGGGCGAAAATATCGCACAGACCTTTCAATTCATTCATAGCGGCAATGCGCAGCTGGGATTTGTCGCCCGATCGCAAGTGATGTCCTCCGATGGGGAATTGCCTGGTGCGGTGTGGAAAGTTCCGCTTGAAATGTACACACCGATCGAGCAACAGGCGGTGCTGTTGCAGCACGCCGAGGGGAATGCGGCTGCTCAAGCCTTCATGGCATTCCTGCGCGGCAAACAGGCGCGCGAAATTATTTCGGCCAGTGGTTATGGAGTTTGATTGGCAGCCTGTCTGGCTGAGCCTGAAGCTGGCTACGGTCACCACCGTGGCATTGCTCGTGGTTGCGACGCCTTTGGCCTGGTGGTTGTCGCAAACGCGCTCGCCGTTTAAACAACCGATCGCTGCCATGGTGGCCTTGCCATTGGTGTTGCCGCCCACGGTGTTGGGATTTTATCTCCTGCTGTTGCTCGGACCGCAGGGGGCGGTCGGCGCGCTCATGCAGGATCTGGGGCTGGATACCCTGCCGTTTACCTTCGCCGGTCTGGTGGTGGCCTCGGTGTTTTACTCGCTGCCATTCATGGTGCAGCCCCTGCAAAATGCCTTCGAGAATCTGGGCGGCAAACCCTTGGAAGCGGCGGCGACACTCCGGGCATCGCCGTGGGATACCTTCATCCATGTGGTTATCCCGCTTGCCCGGCCCGGATTCATCACCGGCATCGTGTTGAGTTTTGCCCATACCATCGGCGAGTTTGGTGTGGTGCTGATGATCGGCGGTAACATCCCCGGCGAGACTCAGGTATTGTCCATCGCCATCTATGATCATGTCGAGACGCTCGAATATGGGCAGGCTCATCTGCTCTCCGCGGGCATGGTGTTATTTTCTTTTGTGGCGCTGTTGGCGCTCTACGCGGTGAATCATCGCTTTGCGGTGCGCAGCGCATGAGCGGCGAGATTCACGCCCATTTCCAGCTCGACCGGGACGGCTTTGCCCTGGATGCGCGGTTTACGGCGCCAGCCCAAGGGGTAACCGCGCTGTTCGGTCATTCCGGCTCGGGCAAGACCACCGTTTTGCGATGCATGGCCGGGCTGGAGTCTGCGGTTAAGGGCGAGTTCACCGTTGCCGGCCAGTGTTGGCAATCCTCGGGGACTGTTTTCATCCAGCCGCACCAACGCCCAATCGGTTATGTGTTTCAAGAGGCCAATTTGTTTGCGCATCTCAATGTGCAAAAGAACCTCGAATTCGGTCAGCGCCGGATTGCTCCCTCTGAGCGCAAGGTGGAGCTTGCTGAGATTGTGGCGATGCTGGGACTCGGGCACTTGCTGTCGCGCAACGTGGCGGGATTGTCCGGCGGCGAGCGCCAACGAGTGGCCATCGCGCGTGCGCTGTTGACCAGTCCACGACTACTGTTGATGGACGAACCGCTCGCCTCGCTTGATGAGCAGAGCAAAACCGAAATCCTTCCGTACCTGGAACGGCTGTGCGAGCAGCTCGCCATTCCCATGATCTACGTCACCCACTCCCAAAAGGAACTGAGCCGGCTGGCCGACCACGTAGTCTGGCTGGACGACGGAGTGGTGCGAACGCAGGGAGCCTTGCAGACAGTGCTCGGTCGCTTCGACCTCGCGGCGCTGCACAGCGATGAGGCGGGGGAGGTGATCAGCGCGACGCTCGTAGAACACGAGGCGCGTTATCATCTCAGCCGGCTGCACTGTGCCGGCGGCGACATGTGGGTGAGGCGCATGAGCAAGGACGTGGGGAGTAAGGTGCGCGTGCATATCCCAGCCAAGGATGTGAGCATCACCTTGCAGCGGGTGAGCGACACCAGTATTCAAAACATCTGGCCAGTGGTGGTGGAGGAGATCGATGCCGCCCAACAAGGTCAGGTATTATTGCGTCTGCGCGGCGCGGATCCGGCGGCTGGCCCGGCGCTGCTGGCGCGCATCACCCTGAAATCCTTCGAGACCTTGCAGCTGCAACAGGGCAGCCGTTGCTTTGCCCAGATCAAAAGCGTCGGCCTATTAGAGTAGGAGCCAGCCCTGCTGGCGAAACCGCCGTAAGGCATTGCCCCCTTCGCTTGCAGGGCAAGCTCCTACGGCGAAACGGCCGCGTGAAGCGCCCACCCCGTGATGTCGACCCCCGTAGGAGCCAGCCCTGCTGGCGAAACCGCCGTAAGGCATTGCCCCCTTCGCTTGCAGGGCAAGCTCCTACAGCCATACGCAATCCCAATGCGGATAATCCTTTACCGATGAAGCCAAGCCGGCACGCAAAGGATTCGCAACGATGTAGCGTGCAATTTCCAGCAAATCTTCATCATGGCGAATCGCTCTATCGTGAAAGCCACGCTGCCAAATCGTACTGCCCAAGCGCTTGCTGGTCAGTGATTTCATTCTTTGAATTGAGGCGGAAAGAGAAATTATTGCACCGAGCTGGATGAGGCAATGCAGGTGGTCTGGCATCACAACATAGCAGAGGCAGTTAAAATGTCCGGCCTGTTGCTGCTCTTTCAATGTAGAGATGACGGTTCGTGCCGCGGAAAAATCGGTGAAAAACGGCGTTCGGTCGCGTGTAACGGTGGTGATGCTATAGATTTGGCCAGGCAGGGATATTCGGCCAATACGCAGACGGCATCCTTGAGCCATAAGAAATCCTTTCATGTCCCGTTTATTCTGGGCTTAAGGCTACTTCGTAGGTGCGTGCCTTGCAAGCGAAGGGGGGCTTGCGACAGGTTCGCCAGCAGGGCTGGCTCCTACGGGGGGCGACATCACGGGGTGGGCGCTTCGCGCGGTAATTTCGCTGTAGGAGCTTGCCTGCAAGCGAAGGGGGCAATTCCTTATGGCGGTTTCGCCAGCAGGGCCGGCTCCTACGGGTACGGGTGGTAGGTACCGTGTGCTTGTCGCATTCGCTTCCAAATCCCGCCTTTGTTGCATTTGCTACATGGCGATTACTTCACCATCTTCATTGAAAACATATAGATATATCCTGGCACGCTAACTGCAAACCCTCTATGACCGTTGAGGTGTGGAGGTGCCATGAAACAATCCGACATTGCCGCGCTGCTGGATGAACCGGCGTGCAGCCACAACAAGAAGTCCAAGTCCGGTTGTGCCAAACCCAAGCCGGGGGCGTCGGCGGGTGGCTGCGCCTTCGACGGTGCGCAGATTGCGCTTTTGCCGATCGCTGATGTCGCGCATATCGTCCATGGGCCGATCGCTTGTGCGGGCAGCTCCTGGGACAACCGCGGCACGCGCTCGTCGGGGCCGACACTCTATCGCATCGGGATGACCACCGATCTCACCGAGCAGGATGTGATCATGGGGCGTTCGGAAAAGCGTTTGTTCCACGCGATCAAGCAAGCGGTGGAGGATTATTCACCGGCGGCGGTGTTTGTCTACAACACCTGTGTGCCGGCGTTGATCGGTGACGATGTGGGTGCGGTCTGCAAAGCGGCCGCGGCGCGCTGGGGCGTGCCGGTGGTGCCGATCGATGCGGCCGGTTTTTATGGCACGAAAAATCTGGGCAACCGCATCGCCGGCGAGGCGATGGTCAACTATGTCGTCGGCACGCGCGATCCGGAGCCGGTGCCGGCGCATCTGCACCCGGATGGAATCGCCATCCATGATGTGAACCTGATCGGTGAATACAACATCGCCGGTGAGTTCTGGCATGTGCTGCCGATGCTGGATGAGTTGGGCATTCGCGTGCTGTGCACGCTCTCCGGTGATGCCCGCTTCCACGAAGTGCAGGCGATGCACCGCGCCGAGGTGAACATGATGGTCTGCTCCAAGGCGATGATCAATGTGGCGCGCAAGTTGAAAGAACGACACGGCACGCCGTGGTTCGAGGGTTCGTTTTATGGGGTCACCGACACCTCCCAAGCCCTGCGGGACTTTGCGCGTCTCATCGGTGATCCCGATCTGACCGTCCGCACCGAGGCGTTGATTGCGCGGGAAGAGGCGCGCATCGATGCGGCGCTGGAGCCTTGGCGGACGCGTCTGACAGGCAAGCGGGTGCTGCTCTACACCGGCGGGGTGAAGTCCTGGTCGGTCATCTCGCAGTTGCAGGATCTCGGCATGAAGGCGGTGGCCACCGGCACCAACAAGTCCACCGAAGAAGACAAGGCCCGCATCCGCGAGCTGATGGGCGAGGATACCAAGATGCTTGAAGGAGGCAGCCCGAAGGAGCTGCTCAACATCGTGCGCGAATACCAGGCCGATATCCTGATCGCCGGTGGCCGCAATATGTACACGGCACTCAAGGCGCGCATTCCCTTTTTGGATATCAACCAGGAGCGCGAGTTCGGCTATGCCGGATATCAAGGCATGCTGGAGCTGGTGCGTCAGCTCGCGCTGACCATCGAAAGCCCGGTGTGGCCGGCGGTGCGCAAGGCGGCGCCGTGGGTGAAACGGCAGATCGTGGAGGACGCGGCCTAATGGCAGAGATCATCAAACGCAATAAGGCGCTTTCGGTCAGCCCGCTCAAGGCCAGTTCCACCATGGGCGCGGCGTTGGCCTTTCTCGGCATCCGCCGCGCCATCCCGATGCTGCACGGCTCGCAGGGATGCACCGCCTTCGCCAAGGTATTCTTCGTGCGTCATTTCCGTGAACCGATCCCGCTGCAAACCACGGCCATGGATCAGGTGAACGCGGTGATGGGATCGGAAGCGTCCGTCATTGAAGGATTGAAGACGATCTGCGAGAAATCGCGTCCGGCGCTGATCGGTTTGCCCACGACAGGCTTGGCCGAGACGCAGGGTGCCGATGTCACGCGCGCGGTAAAAGAGTTTCGCGCCGCATATCCGCAATTCAACGATGTGGCGGTGGTGCCGGTAAACACGCCGGACTTCACCGGTTGCTTCGAAAGCGGTTTTGCCGCTGCGGTCAGCGCGATGATCGATACCCTGGTGCCCGCGGCCGGGAGCGCCGGCACGCAGCCGGGCAGGCGCCCGCGTCAAGTGAATGTGCTGGTGAGTTCCGCACTCACACCCGGCGATGTGGAAGAACTCAAGGTGATCATCGGGGCCTTTGAATTGCGTCCGGTGGTGGTGCCGGATATCGCCGATTCACTGGATGGCCATCTCACCGATGACGAGTTCAATCCGCTGACCGTAGGCGGTCTGACGGTCTCCGAATTCGCGAATCTGGGTGATGCCAAGGCCACCCTGGTGATCGGCCCGTCCATGTTCAAGGCGGCTGATCATCTGCATGAGAGGACGGGTGTGGCGGATTATCGTTTCGATCATTTGCTGGGGCTGGAGGCGGTGGACCAGCTGCTTTACGTTTTGAGTGAAATCGCAGAACGTCCGGTGCCGGCGCAGTATGAGCGCCACCGCGCCCAGCTGCAGGATGCCATGGTGGATTGCCACTTCATGATCGGTTTTGCGCGCGTGGCGATGGCCGGTGATCCCGATTTGTTGCTGGCCTTCGAATCACTGATTCGCGGCATGGGCGGCGAGATGGTGGCCGCGGTCGTGCCGGAGCGGGCCGCCAGTCTGCAACAACTGCCGCTGGCCAGCGTCAAGGTGGGCGACCTCGAGGATCTCGAGCAGCTGGCGGCGGAACACCAGGCACAGCTGATCATCGGCAACTCGCATTGCGTCCAGAGCGCCGAGCGTCTTGGGGTGCCGATCTTGCGTGTGGGCTTTCCGCAGTATGACCTGATCGGCGGCTATCAGCGCTGCTGGATCGGTTACCGCGGCACGCGTCAGCTGTTGTTCGATCTGGCCAATATCTTCGTCAGCCATGACGCGCGTCACATCAAGCCTTACAGCGCCAGGTATTCCTTGAAACACGAGGAGAGGGGGATCGGCCATGACCTTCCAACGCCGCATGCGCGTCATTAACAAGGGGAGTGAGGTAATGAGTTGTCTCAAGATTGCATTTGCCAGTTCGGACATGACCTGTGTCGATCAGCATTTCGGCGCCGCGCGAAGCTTTGCCATCTACAGCATCGATCCGCAAGGCAGTGCGCTGCTCGAAGCCATCGAATTCGCGCCGGCGGCGCAGGATGGCAACGAGGACAAGCTGGCGGCCAAGATCGGCGTCCTTGAGGGATGTGCCGCGGTGTATTGCCAAGCCGTAGGCTCCTCGGCGGTGCGGCAACTGCTGGCGCAAGGCATTCAACCTGTAAAGGTGAGCGAAGGGGCGCGGATCAAAGACTTGATCGCCGCAGTGCAGCAAGAGCTGCGCCTAGGCCCATCGGCGTGGTTGGCCAAGGCCATCAATCAGAAAAAAGATCCCGATGTGAAACGGTTCGAGCAGATGGAATCGGACGGTTGGAATGAATAGGTCTGTGCGTACCCTTGTAGGAGCGAGCCCTGCTCGCGAACAACCGACCATCGCCTGCAGGGCAGGCTCCTACGGGAAGATTTTTTAATTGTAAACGGAGAAACACCATGAGTTTTGCAGAACAAGTTGTAGTCGAAAACGATCCGGTTCTCGGGACCGAATTTGCAGCGGAGATTATCCGCCAAGTCAAGGCGCTGGATTCCTACGGCACCTACGATGGATATAGCCAGGCGAAATTGCTCGATCCCTATGTGCTCACGCCGGAGCGCAAGCGCGATATCCCGGTAGTGGGTGATCCCGATGAGGTGACCATGGCGCGTGTCAAGGCGTTCTACAATTCCATCGCCTGCATGATCGAAAAGGAATGTGGACTGATGGCGGTGCCGATGATCAACCTCTCGCATGAAGGATTTGGCCGCGCCATCATCTCGGTGGGCAAACTCATCGTGGTGGACAAGACACTGCGTGATGTACACCGTTTCGGCTTCAAGAGCCTGTCGAACATGAAAGACGAGGCCGACAAGCTGCTGTCGGTCGCGTTGCAGATCATCAGTGAATATCCTGCAGCTGCCAAACGGTGAGAGGAGAGGGCGATGAGTGAGCAACTCGACATCCAGACCTTGGAAAAGGCGGTGAAAACGGCCAAGCGCATTGCCAGCGAGAAGGCCTCCGAACTGCATGACCTGGTGGAAGACCGTCTGCCAGCCGCGTATCAGGAGTTACCTGGAATATCACAGGCCGCCTACGATGCCTGCAAGGCCTGGAAAGAGGCCTCCGATGCGCTGGCCGCGGCACAAAGTGGAGCATGACCATGGCGGATTTCATTACGGGTCTAACCCGTGGCGGGACAGCATGGACCCCGGCATTCATTACCGATCTCAATCAGTCGACCTGCATCGGCTGCGGACGTTGCTTCAAGGTCTGTCCGCGCGAGGTCTTCGATCTGGTCGAACGCGAGGCGGATGACGAACATGATGACGACGGATTTTCCGATGACACCTCGATGGTCATGGCGATCAAGGATGCCATGGATTGTATCGGGTGCCGGTCCTGTTCCAAGGTTTGTCCGAAGAATTGCCATAGCCACGCGCCGCATGCGGTGTGATGGCCATTCACCCGGTACCGAACGGTTCGAATTGTAGGAGCGAGCCTGCTCGCGAACAAACCATCGTTCCCCGTAGGAGCAAGCCCTGCTCGCGAACAAGCCATCGCCTGCAAGGCAGGCTCCTACAGGGTAACGTGAGACATCTCACCCATCTCATGGCGCCTTTGCGTCGGGATTTTCTTCTGGAGATCAACTATGCCCAAACCAAACAAACACGTATTCGTCTGCACCCAAGGCCGCCCGCAGGGCCACCCGAGGGGCTCTTGCATGGAGAAGGGGTGCGCCGGTGTCATGGAGGCTTTTATCAATGAAATCCAGACGCGCCAATTGTTCGACAAGATCGCCGTGACCAATACCGGCTGTCTCGGCCCCTGCATGTTCGGGGCGAGCGTGCTGGTCTATCCGGAAGGGGTGATGTACGGCCAGGTCGGTGCTGGCGATGTGAAGGAGATCATCGATCAGCACCTGCTGGGTGATACGCCGGTGGAGCGCCTTAAGGTGCCTGCCGAGGTGTGGGGTTAAAGCGACGCCGCTCGTTGATCTGTTCGCTGAGGGGTCCGCACATGTCGCCTGAGCTGCAATCGCGCATCGAAGCCTTTCGCATGATCGGCGATCCGCTCTGTCAATCGCTGTGCGATTGTCTGCGGAATATGGGCATGGAACGCCGGTGGCTGCCCCGGATCGCGCTTGATGAACTCAGTTATTCTGCGCAACACGATCCCTACAGCGGGGAAACCACGTTGCATGGCGAATGGCGCGATGTCGGCGGCCCGTTGCGCGGCAGTCTCGACTATCGCGCCGATGGCACCTTGTATCTGGAATACGATGTATTGCAACCGCACCCCACTGACAAGCGCTGGATCATCGAGGCGATCACCGCTTGGGGGTCGGTCGATAACCTGAAAGTGGAGCCGCGTTTGATGGCAGCCGTAGAAGAGGAGTGATGAGCCAGCCCTGGGAAATTTACGACCTGCTGATCGATTGCGTCGATAAGCAACAGACCATTGAAGAGCTGGTGATCGGACTGACGTGGACCCTCTGTCGCGCCGATGGCATCGGCTTGGCGATGAGCCCGGTGTCAGCACCCGTACCCTGCCATGGTCGGGCAAAATCCGCGGCATGAGACTGCATCAGGCCGGTGAGTGGCTCAAGTGTTGGGATCCTTACCAGGCAACGGTGGGCATGGCGGCACTCAATGCCAGCATCAACTTTGACAATAATCTGTTGCAACATGCGCCGCGCCTGGGGAGCGGCAATCTGGCGGTGTTTGAACATTTCATGCCTATGTTCAAGGGACAACAGGTGGTTGTGGTCGGACGTTATCCTGGTCTGGAACAGCTTGATCTGGCGTGTGAACTCACCGTGCTAGAACTCAATCCGGGACCCAACGATCTCCCCGCACAGGCATGTGAGTACATCATTCCGCAGGCGCAATGGGTTTTTCTTAGTGCCACATCCCTGGTGAACAAGAGTTTCCCGCGCCTGGCGGAGCTGAGCAGGAACGCCAACGTGGTGTTGATGGGACCCACCGTACCGTGGCTGGCGGAGCTGACCGATTTCGGCATCGATTACATCGCCGGCGTCACGATCGAGGATCAAGCCAGTCTACAGACGGTGGTAAAAGAGGGCGGCGGTGTGCGGATCTTCGATGAGTCAGTCAAGTACGCGGTGCTGAACATTGCTGAATATGAAAAAGTTGGGTGGAATCAGTGATCGATGATCTGATGAATGCTGATACGCCAGCAAAGCTCGGTTCGAACGCACTTGTAGGAGCGAGCCCTGCCCGCGAATGCAGGTTTCTCACCTGCAGGACAGGCTGCGGCAAGCGCTACCGGATGTCGTTACCGCCAATGACTTCTAGATATGCCGCTGGTCGAGACTGAGGAAGCGGCGGTTTTGTACGGGACGGTCGGTCATGTTTCGCACTCCAGTTCCAGGTGTTGGAGGGTCCTCTTCAGCTCCTGTGTCACATTCAGCTCGGTTAAGCGTTCGCTCTGGTCGCCTGCCTCCTGTGCGATCAACCGCGGATATTCCGGATCAAGGCCATAGCGTCCGGGCAACTGGGCATAATAATAGAGATAGACCGAAACCTCGGGGCAATCAATCACAGGGGTGATGCGTACCGCCTTCCGATTCGCGTGCAGGGCACGCTCCTACAGGAGCAAAGATTCCAGGTAGGAGCCGGCCCTGCTGGCGAAGAGGGTCTATCCCATCAATCTTGCTTTGTTGGCCTCCATGAACTGGGCGGTGACGCGGTTTTCGCCGGCGTCTTTGGCGGCCTTTTCGATCTTGGCTTTGGCCATGTTGCGAACGAACGACGGGATCTTCTCCAGGCGCGCGAGGGCGTCCTCGTCCCAGGGGAATGATTCATTGGTCATGGTGTGCTCCTTGGTTTGTGTTGATGAAAGATTGGATGCCGCCGGGTGTTCAGAATCGGTATGGGAATTCGTGTCGCAATAGCAATTCATTGGGCTGTGATGCGCGCCTCCCACTGTGCCGGCGAGAAGATCTCCTCCGGCCAGCAGCCGACCGGGGGTCCCAGCACCAGGTCTTCGCCCTCGAAACGCACCAGCAACAGCTCGCGTGACTCTTGCGTTTCTTCAATGAAGATCTCGCCGATGTTGATCAAGACGCCGCGGGTGCCGGCCTTGGCAAGCAGGGCGGATTTTGGCAGTTGCGGGTGTGTGCCATCGTTGTAGATGTCGTCACTGGCATAGATGATATCGCCGGAAGTTAACGTGTTACTGGGCATGGTGTGCTCCTTTGGATTTTCCTCTGTCACAAACCCTACACTCCGCCTGTTTTGGTGTTCATCGTTTGTAGGGTTCGTCACAACCGTGGATAAGCCTGTAATTTGAAAACTCATTCAACAACAGAGTGTTGTGTCTTGGTTGCGTCTCTGGCATAGCGTTTGCGTTAGCCCTGGTAACTCAACGCATCAACAATCTGCAATTGGTTTGCCAAGGAGATAAAAGATGATTCATTTGACTGAAAGCGCTGTCGCGGCCGTAAGCCGCTTCATCTCAAATTCCGACAAGTCGATCGGCGGACTGCGGGTGTCGGTCACCGGCGGTGGCTGCTCTGGGTTTCAATATGCGTTGGCCCTCGAAGCGGCTCCGAGCGCAGTCGATGTTGTGGCCGAGTTCGGGGCTGTGAAGGTGTTTGTCGATCCGGGCAGCGCGCCGATGCTCTCCGGGGTGACCATGGATTTCGTCGATGGACTGGAAGGTGCTGGTTTCAAGTTCATCAATCCTAACGCCAAAGCCAGTTGTGGTTGCGGTAATTCATTTTCATGCTAAATCGAGGCGCTGACTATGTGGGATTATTCAGAAACGGTAAAAGAGCATTTCTACAATCCACGCAATGCCGGTGAACTGAAGAGTGCCAACGGTGTCGGTGACATCGGTTCGATCTCCTGCGGCGATGCCTTGCGTTTGATGTTGAGAGTGGATCCAGAGAGCGAGGTGATCCTGGAAGCCTCATTTCAGACCTTCGGTTGTGGCTCGGCCATCGCCTCATCGTCGGCATTGACCGAGATCATCAAGGGCATGACGCTGGATGAGGCCTTGCAGGTGAGCAATCAGGATATCGCCGACTATTTGGATGGGCTGCCGCCGGAGAAGATGCACTGTTCGGTCATGGGCCGCGAGGCATTGCAAGCGGCAGTGGCCAATTACCGCGGTGAAGAGTGGCGAGATGATCATGAGGAAGGCGCGCTGATCTGCAAGTGCTTCGCCATCGATGCGGTGATGATCGAGGAAACTATCCGTGCCAACAGTCTCTCCACCGTGGAAGAGGTGACCAACTACACGAAAGCGGGGGGCGGCTGCTCCTCCTGTCACGAAGGCATCGAAGAAGTGTTGGCCCGTGTACTGGCCGAACAAGGCAAGACCTTCGATCCCACCGCCAAGCCCCCGGTTAAAAAGGGACCCCCCGTGTCAGGGATGACTCCTTTTCAGCGCATGAAGCGCATCGAGACCATCATCGAGTCGATACGTCCACAATTGCAGGCGGATCGCGGAGATGTGGAGTTGATCGATGTCAACGGCAATACCGTCAGCGTGAAGATGGTTGGCGCGTGTTCCGGCTGTCAAATGGCGGGGATGACGCTGGGAGGCATCCAGCAACGCTTGATGGAAGAGCTTGGCGAGTTCATCAAGGTCGTACCGGCGCAATAACGGGAGTCGCATCATGTCTGATATCTATCTCGATAACAATGCCACGACCATGGTCGATCCGGAGGTCGTCTCGTGCATGCTGCCTTATTTCACCGAGCAGTATGGCAATCCCTCATCGATCCATCGTTTCGGCAATCAAGTGGGCCGCGCCTTGAAGGAGGCGCGCCAGAAAATCCAAACCCTGCTGGGTGCCGAGCACGACTCGGAAATTGTGTTCACCTCCTGCGGGACCGAATCCGATAGCACGGCGATTCTCTCTGCGCTGAAGGCGCAGCCCGACCGCAAGGAGATCATCACCACGGTCGTGGAGCATCCGGCGATACTCAACCTCTGCCAAGCCCTGGAGAAAGACGGCTATAAGGTCCATTACCTGATGGTGGACAACAAAGGTCGTCTGGATCTGGAAAAATACGCCGCGCTGCTCAGTGACAAGATCGCGGTGGTCTCGGTCATGTGGGCGAACAATGAAACCGGCACGCTGTTTCCGGTGGAACGGATGGCCGAGATGGCGCATGCAAAGGGAATCATGTTTCATACCGATGCGGTGCAAGCGGTAGGCAAGATCCCCATGGATTTGAAAAGCACCAAGATCGACATGTTGTCGGTTTCCGGCCATAAGCTCCATGCGCCGAAAGGGATCGGGGTGCTGTACCTGCGCCGCGGCACGCGCTTTCGTCCACTGCTGCGGGGTGGCCACCAGGAGCGCGGGCGTCGCGCCGGCACCGAGCCCGCCGCTTCCATCGTGGCCTTGGGCACGGCGGCCGAATTGGCCATGCAACACATGGAGTTTAAAAACACCGCCGTGAAGACGATGCGCGACCGGCTGGAGCGTGGCATTCTTTCCAAGGTGACCCACTGTTTCGTCAACGGCGATCCTGACAATCGCCTGCCCAATACCAGCAACATCGCCTTTGAGTTTGTGGAAGGCGAAGCGATTCTGATGTTGTTGAATAAGGAGGGTATCGCGGCCTCAAGTGGTTCGGCCTGCACCTCCGGTTCACTGGAACCCTCGCATGTCATGCGCGCCATGGGCATCCCCTATACCGCCGCACATGGTTCTATCCGCTTTTCATTTTCGCGTTACAACACCCTGGAAGAGGTGGAGCGGGTGATCGCTGCAATGCCGCCT
>CAZKZP010000013.1:38558-70671 GCA_964557295.1 uncultured Chromatiales bacterium
GCCTGTCATCGAAAAGTTGCGCAAGCTTTCGCCCTATTGGGGGGACGGCGCGCCGAAGGAAGAACCAGAAAAGGCCTTCGCTCCAACCTATGCCTGAGAGCGGCCGCGTTACTGTGAGGCAACAACTTTGCGCACCCTTCCGGGTGCGTTTTTTTTGTAATCTCCCCCCGTAGGAGCCAGCCCTGCTGGCGAACAACCATGCATGGCACACACCTGTCGCCAGCAGGGCTGGCTCCTACGGGGAAAAAGCGCTGTTTGCCCAGCAGGGCTGGCTCCTACGGGAGGGAACAGTATGTCGGCTTTGCTACAACGAATCGCGATTGTCGTGTCAGCGGCGTGCTATGTGTGCGTTAACTTGCTGTAAAAAAATAAAAATATTTTGTGGCACGGGCTTTGCTCTGATGCTCATGAATAGATTGGTTGCTGGAGCTGTGCGATGAACGAATCACGCGCCATTATCATCGATGACACGACGCTGCGTGACGGTGAACAGACCGCGGGCGTTGCCTTTACGCTAGAAGAAAAGGTCGTCATCGCCCGCCACCTGGATGCCATTGGTGTGCCGGAGTTGGAGATCGGCATCCCCGCCATGGGGGCGCAGGAGTGCGAGGAGATCCGCGCCATCGCCACCCTTGGTTTGAATGCGCGTACGCTGGCCTGGTGTCGGATGCGGGCGGATGATCTCGCGCGGTGCCGGAACCTGGGGGTGGATATGGTCGATCTTTCGATCCCGGTTTCCGACCAGCAAATCCGTCACAAGATCAATCGCGACCGCGGCTATGTAGTGCGCGCGATCGCATTTCACGTGGCCGAGGCGCAGTCCTTGGGGCTTGAGGTGTGCGTGGGGTGCGAAGATGCCTCGCGCGCCGACCATGACTTTCTGTTGCAGGTGGCAACTGCGGCGCAGCACGCCGGCGCGAGACGCATCCGCTTCGCCGATACGCTAGGCGTGATGGAGCCCTTTGGCGTGGCCAAGATCATCAGCGCGCTGCGTGCCGCGGTGGATATCGAGATCGAGATGCACGCCCACGATGATCTGGGATTGGCCACCGCCAACAGCCTGGCGGCGGCCGTCTCCGGGGCCACGCACATCAACACCACCGTCAATGGGCTGGGTGAACGGGCCGGCAACGCCCCCCTGGAAGAGGTAGTGATGGGTTTGCATCAGCTCTACGGCAGGCCGACGGGGATCGATCTTTCGCAATTCCCGGCCATCTCGCAGTACGTGGCCGCGGCATCCGGCCGGCCTATCGCTTGGCAAAAGAGTCTGGTGGGCGAGGGCGTGTTCACCCATGAATCGGGTATTCACGTGGACGGTATTCTCAAGGATCCGCTCAATTACCAGGGCGTGGATCCAATCAGCCTCGGCCGCACGCATCAGATCATTCTCGGCAAGCACTCCGGGACCAAGACGGTGTGCAAGGTCTATCGGGATCTCGGGATCGAGTTATCGCTTGCAGAGGCCAGGGAGATCCTGCAAGCCGTGCGGCAGTTTGTCTCCAAGGTCAAACGCACACCGCTTGCCAGCGAGCTGGCGCACTTCTATCACGCCCTCTCGGGAAATGCATTGGAGGTGAAGGCATGACTACCCACATCGCGCACCGCAAGGTGAGTTCGGAAATGGCAGGACAAAAAGCGCGCAGACCAAAACGACTCGGAATATTCCGCCAATGGCGCGAAGACATCCAATGCGTCTTCACCCGCGATCCGGCCGCGCGCAGCACCTTCGAGGTGATCACCACCTATCCGGGAGTGCACGCGGTCATGCTTCATCGTGTGGCGCATCGGCTGTGGCGCGGCAACTGGTGTTATGCCGCGCGGCTTCTTGCCTATGTGAGCCGCGCCATCAGCAATATCGATATCCATCCCGGCGCCACGATCGGCCGACGTTTCTTCATCGATCACGGTGCGGGCGTGGTGATCGGCGAGACCGCCGTCGTGGGCGATGATGTCACGCTCTATCACGGGGTGACGCTGGGCGGAACCAGTTGGAACAAAGGCCGTCGCCATCCCACCTTGGGTAATGGTGTCATGGTCGGGGCCGGGGCGAAGATCCTTGGCGCGATCACCGTGGGCGACGGGGTGCGCGTGGGCGCGAATTCCGTGGTGCACCGCGATGTGGCGCCGGGCAAGACCGTCGTCGGCATTCCCGGCAAGGCGGTGAACACCGAAGCGGTCGTCGGCGAACATCCCTATGGCATCGATTTGGATCATCATTTGATTCCCGATCCGGTCGGCAAAGCCATCAGCTGTCTGGTGGAGCGCATTCGCATCCTGGAGGGTCAACTGCAGCGATTGGACCACGGTGAGCATCGCCACGAAGAAGCCTGCCCGGTATGCCAGGGTCGCGAGCTCTGCACCAGTGACATCATCGCAAACAACAAAAGTAACGGGAGGGCGGGCTGATGGATCTCTTGGACATCGATAGCGGCGGACTCTACTTTCAGACGGAGGTGCCGGAGGGGGTCGAGGCCCTGATCAAGATGGCATCCAACAGCTATGGCCGCATCGATGCGGAATGCTATCTGTTGAAGGCCTATTTTATCGCGCCCGCGAATTTGACGGTGTTGGTGGCGATGTATCGCTATTACTACTATCAGCACAAACTGGAAGAAGCCTTGCGTGTGGCCGAGCGCGCGATGGAGATAGCGGGCCGGCAATTGAGCATGCCGGACGACTGGCGCGAGCTGAGCGAGGCCTATCTTGGCGCCGGGGTGATTCGCTCGATCAATCTGTTGCGATTTTATCTGCTGGCGATCAAGGGCGCGGGTTATCTGAAGCTTCGTTTGAAACACATCGATGAAGGTATCGCCATGTTGAAGAAAGTGATCATGCTTGATCCGCATGACCGGCTGGGCGCGCGGGGGCTGCTGGAGGTGGTGACGGAGTCCGAGTATGCCATGCCCAGCCGGGCTGCCATTTGAGCACCCCGACCATCTACAGGTTGGATCGTAGGAGCGAGTCCTGCTCGCGAAATGTTCGCCTGCAGGGCAGGCTCCTACAAGAGGCCCGGTAGGAGCGAGCCCTGCTCGCGAAAACGCCGTCATGGCAACAACCGCCCACAGGAGGGTGCAATGAGTATCGAAGTTTTTTTGGATGATATGCGTGACCTGTACAGCGCAGAAGACTTTCTAAATTATTTTGACATCGAATTCGATGAAAATGTGGTGCAGGTAAATCGTCTGCACATCCTGCAGCGATTCCATGATTATCTCGCCAAGGCGACGGATGCTCCTATGGAAGAAGCGCCGCTGCGCGCGCATTACAAGCGCCATCTCTTGCAGGCGTATCGGGATTTCGTCAACTCCGATGCCCTGACCGAAAAGGTGTTCAAGGTTTTTCACCTTCACGGCCCGCAGGAGACCTTTGTTTCGTTGAATACACTGATCAAATGAGGGCGGGGCGGATGCAGGAATATGATTTCGGCGATGAGGTGCGGGTTACCCGCAACGTGCGCAATGACGGCACCTTCCCCGGCCGCGACACCGGCGCCCTGTTGATCCGCCGCGGCAGCAGCGGCTTTGTGCGTAATATCGGCACCTTTTTGCAGGATCAGATCATCTACACCGTGCACTTCATCGAGCAGGATCTGATGGTCGGCTGCCGGGAAGAGGAGCTGATCTCCATCGCTGCGCCTTGGGTGCCCAGCGCCTTTGAATTTCGCGACTGGGTTACTTGCAAGATGCCGCTGGCGATCCAGGGCGAGGTCATCGTCGCGCCTGGACAGGAAGGCGAGGTGATCAAGGTGTTGCGCGATTATCCCGGCGGCGTGGCTTACCATGTGCGCTTCCCAGGCCGCACCTTGCTGATCCCCGAAACGGCCTTGCAGTCGATCGAGAAGGAGGATGGCGATGAACCTCAGCAAGCGAGTGGTTGAGATGCGTGGCGATGATTCACGCTATCACATGCTGCGCGCCGCCTTGACCGTGTTGCAGAAACCTCTGGCCGAGTTGACCGCGCAGGAATACCGCCAAGTGGCGCAACAGGCCCGGCGCGAGCTGGCCATCGAACAGCTCGCCTTGAGCGCCATCGAGGCGACGGCGGTGATCATCCCGCCGTCGCTGGTCGAAGCCTCGGTCAAGGAGATCATGGCGCGTTTCGAGGACGAAGCGAGATTCCGGGCGGCATTGCGCGACTGCGGCCTCGATGACGAGCAGATCTATCTGGCAGTGGAACGCGATCTGCGGGTTCAGGCGGTGATCGAGCGCGTCACGGCCAAGGGTTGGCGGGCCGATGAGGTTGATGCCGAGATCTTCTATCACTTGCATCGTCACCGGTTTACCGTGCCGGAGTCCCGCACCTTGCGTCATATCCTGATCACCGTGAATGAGCGCTATCCCGAAAACACCCGCGAGCAGGCCCGGCGGCGCATCCAGGAGATTCGGACGCGGATCAGCGCTAAGCCCAAGCGCTTCGCGGAACAGGCGCAAAAATACTCTGAATGTCCGACCGCATTTCATGGCGGGTTGCTTGGGCCGATCGTTCGTGGACAGCTCTATGCCGAGCTGGAATCCGCCGCATTCGAGTTGAAGGCCGGGGAGATTTCCGCGCCGGTGGAATCCGAATTGGGCTGGCATCTGCTGTATTGCGAGGCCGCTGCGCCGCAAACAGCGCTCGCCTTTCGCGAGGTGTCGCACAAGATCAAGGAGCAGTTGCAACAGCGCTATGACCGTATCTGGTTACGCCTGTGGTTGAAAAACTTGCCAGGGAGATAATCTATGCCCGATGACACATCCTGTTGTTCCTTTTGCGGCGTGGTGCAAAGTGGCGCGAGCCCTTTGATCGCCGGACGGGACGGATTCATTTGTGAAGCCTGTGTCCGGTTGGCCAGCCAAGTGATCGAAAGCTGGAGCCAGCGGCGCGCCATGAGCGAAGCCCAGGGGGAAGCGCCCAAACCACAGGAGCTCAAGGCCAAGCTCGATGAGTATGTCATCGGTCAGGACCTCGCCAAGGAAATCATGTCAGTGGCGGTTTACAACCATTACAAGCGGCTCAAGAGTTTCACCGGCGGCGACTGGAGCGGTACGGATGCGGTGGAGCTGGGAAAATCCAATATCCTGGTGCTGGGGCCTTCCGGCAGCGGCAAGACCCTGATCGCCAGCACGCTCGCGCGCATCGTCGGTGTTCCTTATGTGGTGGCCGATGCCACCACCTTGACGCAGGCCGGCTATGTCGGGGAAGACGTTGAGAGCGTGCTGACGCGGCTGCTGGATGTGGCCGATGGCAATGTGCAGCGCGCCGAGTGGGGCATCGTTTATTTGGATGAGATCGACAAATTGGCTCGCAGCAGCGAATCGCCGACCGGGGTGCGCGATGTGTCCGGTGAGGGCGTGCAGCAGGCGCTGTTGAAATTGGTCGAGGGCAGCGAGGTCAAGGTTCCGCAAAAAGGCAAACGCCGCGAGGGCGGTAGTGATGTCACCATGAATACCGGCAACATCCTGTTCATCGCCGGCGGCGCCTTCGCGGGACTGGAGGAGATCGTGACCAAGCGGATCGCTCCCAAGCAGACCGGCATCGGCTTCCACGCCGAGGTGGAGCGGGAGCCCCCCGACCTGCAAAACCTGCTGGACGCGGTGCAGCCCGAAGACCTAAAGCGCTTCGGCCTGATACCGGAATTCATCGGCCGCTTTCCGGTGCTGGCGGCACTGTCTCCACTGGATGAAGCCAGTCTGATCAACATTCTGGTAGAGCCGAAGAACTCGCTGACCAAACAATTCCAAAAGCTCTTTGAATACGATGGCGTGAAGCTGGAGTTCACTCCCGAAGCCTTGCGGGAAATCGCCAAGATCGCTCTGGCCCGCGGCACCGGCGCGCGCGGCCTGCGCAGCGTGCTCGAACACCTGTTGCGCAAATCCATGTTCGAGGTGCCGTCACAAAGCGGCGTGGTGCGTTGCGTCGTGGATGAGCGGGTCGCGCGCGGTGAATGTGAGATTGAATGGGAGTATGCGGTGCAACAAGTGAGACTGGATTATTAAGAAGAATTCGAGAAATGCGCGCAAAAGTTGCTTGAGAGGCTGCAAGAGTTCACGAACAGAGGGAACGAACTTGGGCTGGGAAGCGATCAAGGACGTCGTGACGGGGGAGGCTAAGTACAAGTTCGAGCATCCGGGTGTGGTATTCGCCAAGGACGCGGTAACGAACCGATTCTTCAATGACAAGGCCCGCTTCCATGCTGATCTGAATAAAGTAATGCTAGTGGACCAGACCACTTTGGCAAAGTTTCTCGACACGCATTGTGTCGTCAGGGGCGAGATCGAGGCGATGCTTTCATCACGGTTGCATGTTCGGATTGAGCACAGCTAGGCCACTATGAGACATCGGTGACGTTCACGAGACCTTGCCGCCGGTCCTTCAGGGATGGCTTCCGCGTACCACCTCATAGTCGGTTCACTCAAGGATTTTTTGAACATGGTATTTTTCATGGTATCGAGGATATGACGAAATATAACTTAGCGAAATTAAAGGCCTTTTCAGGCTTATTTACAATCGAGTGGGAGTGACCAGAATTTGTAACTCATTGAATTATAAAAATAATAATCATACAATCGATAATATAATCTGCATCATCAATGGTATATTTCATGGTATTTATTGGGCGTAGCAGGGCAGAAAACATCGATACCATGAGATGAAAATTGAGTTTGGCATGGTATCAGGGAGCTTGAACTGAGGGTGCTCTGGAGCAATTCGGAAACCTGCTATACCTGCTGCAGATGCGGGTCAAGACATATGGGTTATGCCTGGCTATTTCAGATGGCGTTGTGGATCCTGGCGGCCATGTAGTACCCGGATAATTTCAACCCTGTTGGCGGCCACACGGTAAAACAGGGTATGGCTTTCTATAGGGAGGCTTCTGGTATCTGGCAGGAGTTCGGGGCGCTCGGTGCCCATAAGTGGTTGCTGAGTCAGCAACCAGAACTGCTTCTTTATAGTGGACAGGTAGCTTTCGGATTGTGACTGTCCCCACTGTCGCAGGCCGTATTGGTAAATGTCTTTGAGGTCATTTTTGGCGACTGGGGCAATGACCAGCTGATGGCGCGCCATGAAGGTCAGCTCTTGATATCGCCAAACAAGGTGTCGAGCGCCGCTTTTGATTCGATTGCGATACCTTCTCCACGGTCTAGTTGGTCTGTTCCGGCTTTCAGTTGCTCACGTAGTCGAGTCAGTTTGATTTCGTGAATCCAGTCTTCATGGGTTTCCATAAAACGGAGCGCTTCACGGATGACTTCGCTGGCATTGTTGTACAGGCCGGTTTCCACTTTGGCTTTAACACGAGATTCCAGTTCGGGAGTCAGTGATATATGCATATTGATCTCCAAGGTAAGTAAGCTCTTCTATAAAAAATGTTAGGCGGGAATACAAAGTTTGTCAATGTTTGTATTGTCTGGTCGAGGAGATCAGGAGCTGCCGTGTCGCAGCGTTCAATCGGGAATTTTTTCGAGCAATTTGAAGGATTTTCTGAATATGGTATTTTTCATGGTATTACCATTAAGCAGGAAAATAAGTCATTGAATGTAAAAGATAAAAAATGCTTATTTATAATTTGCCTCAACCATTTTCAGGAGAACCTAACTTGAGTGTGGGTGAGGCAAGCATTCAGCAAGCGATGCGGAAGTTCGTCCTCCCAATCGCGGCGGTTGAAGCGGTAGCAGAACTCGGATAGGTATTCCTGCAAGTATTTCTTGGAGACGCCATGGTAAGTACCCAACAGAAAGGTCTTGAGGTTGCCGATGGCGATATGGGCCCAGGGCAGCCAGACGCCGGCCTCATCCGAGGGCGTGACGCGCGGCTCGTGGTGGTGGGTATGCGCAATGGAATTCAACGCGCCCAGCGCGTCGCTGCGCACCTGTTGTCCCGCCGCCACGCGTCGGCACACAAAGTCATGCACGGTCTGTTGATTGAGGGCGCCCACCGCCTGCATGGCCACAAACCCCGCGCGCTCACCGCGGTTTTCGACCGCCACCAATACGGGCGTTTTCCCTTCTGCCCCGCGTCCGCGCTTTCCCCCGCTGCGCCGTCCTCCCACCAGCGCATCGTCGACTTCGAGCAGTTCGGACAGTCGATACACGCTGTCGCGGTGGCCCATTGCGGTGCGGATCTTGCGCAGCATGCGGCTCGCGGTCAGCCACGAAACGCCGATCTGTTTGGACAACCGCAGGGCCGAAATGCCGCCCTTATCCGAGGCGGTCAGATAAATAGCCCAGAACCATTTCGTCAGCGGCAGGTTGGTGGAATGAAACAGCGTGCCCGCTGTCAACGAGGCGTGGTGTCTACACTGCGCGCACTCGTACACGCGGCGCCTCTCAATGAGATAGCCCTGGTCATGGCCGCAGCGCGGGCACACGAACCCCTCCGGCCAGCGTTGCTGCTGCACACGCTTCTTCCGTACCGTAGCGCTTTTGCCAGTCTATCAAGTCGGTCTTTTCCATCTTCATCGGAGCGGCTCCTTATCTGAATATTTTCAGTAAGTTTAGACCATCCTGTGAATGGTTAAGAGGCATAAATTAATTTGGGACGTTGGCGAATATCAATAGAATATTGTTTTTAGTGTGAGGAAAATAGAACGGACGCTGATCTGCTACCGCTTTTCCACCGATGGAGACGCGGCCGAGAGCAATGTTTTTAAACGAAAATGACGGACCATACGTTGCAAATGTTGAGTAATATAACTCGGACTGGGATTCATAGCCATTTGTAGTTTTTGATGGTTTAGACCCAGCCAAATTTCACAGACGTTATAAATCCAGCGTCACCCATCCGGGGTCTTGCATCTCGTGGCCGGGGCTGTTCGCTGTGTGTGCGGAGGCGCACAACACGTGGAACACCTCTCCGTTGAAGTGAGCGGATAGTTTTCGTAATAACGCATCAGCTTGAGTTTGAAACGGGGCCCATCGTAGAAAACCGTTTCGTCCAATCTCTCCGTGGATACATCGCAGGCAGTGAGTAGTGGAAGAGAGAAGGCGATAATGGATGGTATTGCGATAAACGTGTTTTTCATCCACCTCATTCTCATTGTCATTGCAAACCTCGCTGCGCCAGCCACGCAAGCGCGGCGGCCAACGGTAAAGTGGCCAGCCATGACAGGCCAATGTTGCGTACTGTTAGCCAATTCAGGGTGTAAGCACTCGCGCCAGTTCCTACGATGGCGCCGACCGAGACGTGGGTAGTGGAAACCGGCAGACCGAATTTGCTGGCGACGAGTATCAGCGTCGCGGTGATTAAATTGGCTGTCAGTCCTTGGCTATGGTTGAGGCAGGTGACACGATGGCTCATGGTGTGGGCGACGCGGCGGGCGAAGAGCAAACCGCCGCACGCCATGATCGCGGCAATGACCGCCACCGAGGTCGTGCTGTCGAGCAGATGGGCCGCGATCAGCAGCGCCGCGAGTTTGGGCGTATCGTTCACGCCGCGCGCGAAACAGATGAGCGTTGCGGAGAAGATGTGCAGGCGGTCCTTGATGCGTTCGAGTGAAAAACGAGCCACGGGTCGCGCCAGTGTGTCGCACTGCGCGGCGGGCGCGATCACGATGGCGGGCGGGGCGCTCTGCAATGCAACGATCCCCGGCGATGCCTCACTCACGGATTCCGGCATGACGACACAGGCGCAGTCGTTGCGCGCCGGATGCAGACGTATGAAGCGACAGGTCAGCCAGCCGAGCATGGCGGCGAGCAGCGGGCTCACCAGCAGCGGCAATAAAAAAGTATTGCCCAGTTTGTCGAGATGAAGTTCGCCGCTGCCAAGCCCCGCGCCCGCCAGCCCGCCGATCAACGCGTGGGTGGTGGAGACTGGCAAACCAGCGCGTGTCGCCGCGAAGACCGTCAACGCCGCGCCGATGCTCACGCTCAAAATAAAATGGGGCGCATTGGC
Organism: uncultured Chromatiales bacterium; assembly: GCA_964557295.1. Lineage (GTDB taxonomy): Bacteria > Pseudomonadota > Gammaproteobacteria > RBG-16-57-12 > RBG-16-57-12 > JBFMHP01. The sequence goes on from CAZKZP010000013.1 coordinate 48,426, forward strand.
GGCGGCATCGGCGACCAGCCCCTTGCCGGAAAACTGCTGCGCCAGCGCCTCCGCCAGCAGCAGCGAGCAGAGGCTGCCGGTGATGGTCGCCGCGGTTGCGAGCCGCAACGCCGTGCGATAGTCCAGCGTCTGCGAGCCCCACACCGTGGCGAACCCCTTGAAGTTATCGTTGGCGCCGTTGCTGAAGGCGAGGAACAGCGCGCTGAAGATCAGCAGATACTCCATCAGCAACATCCTCCTGTTGAACCGCCGCTATCAAACGGCAACCCGCCGCCACACCCCTCGAACAGGCCGTAGTGACGGCTGAAATCGCCGATGAAATCGAAATGGGCGGCAAAGCGCGTGTCGTGCAACATGCGCCAGGTGTTGCCGCACACCGGGAAGATCCGGCCCGCCTCGATGTCGTGATGTTTGTCGAGTACAACTCGATGGGAGTGGTGGGGTATCGTGCCTGAATAAATCACTGCCTGGCCGTAGTCCTCACAAGCGCTTTCCAGTTCGGCGATTTTGAACAAGCGATACGTTGCGGAATAAAAGCCGATGTTGCCTGTGAGCGCCGCAAGTTGCGCATCGGTGATGGCCAGCGGACGGTCCTCCACCAGGCGTGGGTCGATAAAACCGCGGCGCTGCGCTAGACGCAGAAAATCATTCCAGTAAATCGCGCCACCCAGGCACTCGCCATACAGCACCGGATCGTTACGCACGCTCTCCGGTACACGGCGATCCGCATAGACATCCGAAAAATAAAATTCGCCGCCCGGCTTGAGCAGCCGCTGGATGCCTTGCAGTACCGCGTCCTTGTCCGGCGAGAGATTGATCACACAGTTGGAAACGATGACATCGAAGCTCTCGGGTTTGAGATCGAGTTCATCCAGCCGCTCGATATAGCCGTGCAGAAAACGGACGTTGTCATAACCAAAGGCATCGGCGTGATAGGCGCGGTGTTGTTCCGCCGCGGCCAATTGTTCGGCGGTCATGTCCACCCCCACCACTTCCCCGACGGCGCCGACCAGTTGCGCCAGCGCGTAGACATCGCGCCCCGAGCCGCAACCGAGATCGAGCACCCGGCACCCCTCCAGCAGCGGCGGGCAGACCAGGCCGCAGCCGTAATAACGGGAGAGCACCTCCGGGTGGATGTTGGAGAGCACGGGTTTGAGCCACGCGGGGATTTGCGAGGCGTCGCAACAGGCGCTGGTTTTCAGATCGCCCGAGTGTTGCAGTTGTTTGCCGTAATAGTTTTGTACGAGTTCATGCATAGTGTTGATTCCTTATCAATAGGGGTTAGTCGCGGCGTGTGCAAAAAACTTACACCGCCGGGCAAGGTTTCCATTCGGCGGGCAACCATTTCAGATCGCCGGGTCCATCGATATCCCGCAGCATCGGACCATTGCGCACCGACCAGCCAAGTTCACCGATACGGCAGAGGGTGGCGAAGACTACGTTCTCGGTGCTCCACGCTATTCCCCGAAAGATCGAGAGATGGAATCGATTCAGGCCGAGCAGGGCGTAGCCACCGTCGGCCGTGGAGAAGATCGTGGCGTCGGCCTCGTTTAACAGGCTGGCGGCGCGTTGTAAAAGCGTGGCGTCCAGGGCCGGGATGTCGGTGCCGATGAGCAGAACGGATTCGCCCCGCTCAATCACCCGTTGCGTGGCGCGCGCCAGCCGCGTACCCAAATCGCCTTCACCTTGTGATGAATATTCGAGCCCCTGCGGCAGGTTGATGGATTGCCAGACCGGGTTGTCGATGTCCGGCGTGACACATAGCTCCACCGGGCCGACGTTAGCCGCCAGGGCATTGGCGACGGTGGTTTCGAGCATCCGCCTTGCCAGCCGCGCCTTCGGCCCCGAGGGCGGGGATCAGGCGGGTCTTGGCCAGGCCGGGCAGCGGGGCTTTGGCGAAAATAACGATTCGCGTGGTTTTCATATTCATTGGAAAGATAGCTTCGTAGTTTGAGATTTCGATTACTTTGTGCGTCGTCGGTAGCGCGCCGCCAGCCATTTGACCGCCGGAGGCAGAACGACCAGAACCCCCAACAGCGCCGCCGCCCAAATGATGCGCTCAGCATTGCCCGAGGCCATTTCGCCGCCGAAATGGGCCAGCAGGAAACTCGCGGGCACGATCCCTGCGAACGTCGCCAGCGCGAAGCGCCAGACGCGCAACACGGTGAGTCCCGCCGCGTAGCTGACGATGTCGAACGATACAAAGGGCAACAGCCGCGACACGAACACCAGGAGCATGAGCATGTTTTGCGATCCCAGCAGTCCAGCGTCAAGACGTTCGCCCAGCCAGCGTTTGACGGTGGCCGCGCCCACCCAGCGGGCAATCGCAAACGCGATCACCGCGCCGAGCTCGGCACCGACCGCCACGTACAGTGCGCCCCAGGCGTGTCCGTAGAGCGCGCCCGAGGCGAGCGCGATGGGGGCGCTGGGAATCGGCGTGATTACCACCGCGACCAGCATCAAAGTCACCACGGCCAACGGGCCAAAAATGCCCCAGCCCTCGATGTGGGCGCGGATCGACTCCGGGGTAAGCAGGTTGTCGCGGGCAAAAAACCAGTACGCCGCGGCGCTTACGATCAACACGACCATCGCCAATATCCACTTGAGAGATCCTGAAAGAGGCTTCACCTTCATGAGCGGCTTCGTCATGGTGTGCGATTCAGACGCCAGTCGTAGTCGAGGAATTCGATGTCGATCCCATTCGGCGAAAGACGGTTCGCGGTGCCCTCATCCAGGCCGAGCGGCTGGCGGTAAAGCGCAAGAAATTGGCCCAGGCTTGCCGCGCCGCGCCACCCCTTTTCAAAATCCTCACGATACCATTTGAAGATGCTCGATACATGAAGCGCGCCGCTCTCCAGAGAGTTGCGCGTGCGGTCGGAGAGGAAGTTGCGGATGGCGTCTTCGAGCTGTTGATCGAGTTTCCCCGCGACGTAGGCTTCCGGCCGCAGCGCGGGGCAGCCGACACTGGCGCAATTGACGGCGAAGTGGATGCGTGGATCATTATATCGCCCCGAGCCGCGAATCAGGCCGTGTTCGATGTCGTCCAGGGAGCGGGTTTCACCCAGCAGCGGGATGAACCATTTTTTCCAGGGCGATTGGAACAGTGAACCGAGATCCTTGATCGATTTGATGTCGGGATAGCCGGTCAGGATCAACTCCACCGTCCAGGCGTTGTAGGCGTTGATGAGAAAGGTGAGTTGTTCATCTTTGCTCCAGCCGTCAAACGCCGAGCGCCTCACGCTTGAAGTCGCGGTGAGATAGCGTTTGAGTTGAGCGCGATTTTTCATCATGCCGTCGTAATCGACCTGCGTGGCCTGGCCGTTGCGGATCGAGACGATGTGTTTCTTCAGTAGCGTGTCCCAGTCCGAGTGATCGAAACCGGCGGCCTGCGCGATGACTGTTTGCGAAAGCAATAGTATGGTTAATAAAAGTTGCTTCATGACTGCCCCCGCTTCCAGGTGTGATAGCGTTCTACCCACGCCAGTAGTTTCTGCGGCGCATGTGCGCGTTTCCACTCACCGGCGGCGTATTTGTTCGCCTCCGCTAAAGTAGGATAGATATGAATGGTGCCGAGAATCTTGTTCAATCCCAGTCCGTGTTTCATCGCCAGCACAAACTCCGCCAGCAGGTCGCCGGCATGTTCGCCGACGATGGTGACGCCGAGGATTCTGTCTTTGCCGGGCACGGTGAGCACCTTGACGAAGCCGTGGGCCGAACCGTCGGCGATGGCGCGGTCGAGGTCGTCGATGCCGTATTTCGTCACTTCATAGGCGATGCCTTTGGCCTTCGCCTCCTGTTCATTGAGGCCGACGCGGGCCACTTCGGGATCGATGAAGGTGGACCAGGGGATGACCGAATAATCGGCCTTGAATTTTTTCAGATCGCCGAACAGTCCGTTGACGGCGGCATACCACGCCTGATGCGCGGCGGTGTGGGTGAACTGGTACGGCCCGGCCACATCGCCGGCGGCGAGAATATTGGGGTAGAGCGTCTCCAGGTATTCATTGGTAACGACAGTGCGTTCCGTTTCGATCCCCAGTTCTTCCAGGCCGTAGCCTTGCAGTCGCGCCACCCGGCCGACGGCGCAGAGCAGGGCGTCGAACTCGATGCGTTGTTCTTTTCCATCATGTTCGACGACGATGAATCTGCGCTCGCCGTCCCTCTCGCAACGCAACGCTGCATGGCCGGTGAGCACCTGCACGCCGCTTGCTTCCAGCGCCTTTTTGGCCAATGCCGAGACCTCCTCATCCTCATTGGGCATGATGCGCGGGCCGCGCTGGAGTTGCGTCACCTGCGAGCCGAGCCGGGCGAAGCTTTGCGCCAGTTCGCAGCCGATGGGACCGCCGCCGAGCACCACCAAGCGCTTGGGGGGTTGATCCAGTTTGGCGAACTCCTCCCACAAAGTGTCGCTGGTGAGATAGCCGACCTCTTCAATGCCCGGCAACGGAGGGACGAAAGGCCGCGCACCGGCGGCGATGACAATGCTGCGGGTAGTGAGCCGTTGCGCCCCGCCGTCGTTGAGTTTGATCTCGACCGTCCAGGGATCGACCACGCGGGCGTAGCCTTGCAATACCTCGACGCCAAGTTTCGTGTAACGCTCCACGCTGTCATGGGGTTCCACGGCGCGAATCACCTCATGCACCCGCGCCATTACCTTGCGGAAACTGAACTTCGGTTCATCCGCCTCCAGCCCGTAGTGTTCGGCGTCGCGGATCTGTTGGGCCAGCTTGGCGCTCTTGATGATCGCCTTGCTCGGTACGCAGCCGTAATTCAAACAATCGCCACCCATCTTGTGCGCTTCGATTAAGGTCACTTTGGCCTTCACAGCAGCGGCGATGTAGGCGCTCACCAATCCCGCCGCGCCCGCGCCGATGACGATCAGGTTGCGATCGTAGGTTTTCGGGCGTTGCCACTTGGCATACACCCGGCGGCGTTGCACGCGGCGCACGATGCTGCGGGCAATCAGCGGGAAGATACCCAGCAACGCAAACGACAACAGCAGGCCCGGCGAAAGAATGCCGGCGGCGCTTTCCAATTGCGCCAACTGTGTGCCCGCGTTCACATACACCAAGGTCCCGGCCAGCATCCCCACCTGACTCACCCAGTAGAAGGTCGCCGTGCGCAACGGCGTCAGCCCCATGACCAGATTGATGAGAAAGAACGGAAAGAGCGGCACCAGGCGCAGCGTGAAGAGATAGAACGCGCCGTCTTTGGCGATGCCGTCGTTGATGGTCTTGAGCTTGTCGCCGAAGCGGCTTTGCACCGTGTTGCGCAGCAGAAATCGGGCGACCAGGAAGGCGAGCGTAGCGCCGATGCTGGAGGCGAACGACACCAGCAGCGTGCCGCTGGTCAGACCGAAGAGTGCACCCGCCGCCAGGGTCATGATCGCCGCGCCGGGCAGTGACAGAGCGGTGACGATGACGTAGATAGAAAAGAAAATGCCCGCCACCATCCAGGGGGATTCGTTATACAAGGTATCAAAGCGCGCCTGGCTCTGTTTCAATGCCTCGAAGGTGAGCCACTGATCGAGATCGAAGGCGAAGAAGGCGACGATAACCGCCGCAAGTATCAATACAAGTACAGTTCTTTTCATTGTTGTTCCTTGATTAATCTTTCAACGCGCCGCCGCAACCGCTGCCCTGGCCGGCGGTGCAGCCGTAGCAGTGGTCCGCTACGCGAATCGGTTGACCAGCGGGATCGACGTGCAGCAGGTCGCGCAGATGGGGACGGTGATCGTTCGGTGCGAGGCCCGGCATGGGCAGGCCGAGCTGCTGGTTGAAGTCGCAGTCGTACAGATACCCCTGCCAATCGACGCTTACCAGGCTGCGGCACATGACCTCACCGAGGTTGGCCGCCGCGAAATTCTCCTTGAGCAGGCGCAGGTAATCGTGGAACCGGCCCTTGGAGATCAGCGCGGAGCCGAAGCGCTGGATCGGCATGTTGGCCAGGGCGAAGAGCCGGTTGAAAACGATGCCGAAATGATCGTGCAATTCGCGCTTGTAAGCGGCTTCAAGATTGTGCTGATCCGGCGGCAGCGACGGGCCTTGCGGGTTGTAGACCAGGTTGAGTGTCAGCCCGGAACCGTCCCGGCCGTAGCCCAGTTTGTTGAATCGTTGCAGCGCGGCGATGCTTTTGTCGAACACCCCTTTGCCGCGCTGTTTGTCCACATTGTCCGCGGAATAGCAGGGCAGCGAGGCGACCACTTCGACCCGATGCTCCGCCAGAAACTCCGCCAAACCCTCCTGCCCCGGCTCGAAGAGGATGGTGAGATTGCAGCGGTCGATGACCTGCACGCCCATGGCCGTCGCCTCGCGCACCAGGGTACGAAACCCCTCGTGCAGCTCCGGTGCGCCGCCGGTGAGGTCCAGCCGGCCGATCCCGCGCGCCCTCAGCACCCTGGGGATGAGCCTGAGTGTCTCGTGATCCATCATCTCCCTGCGGTTGGGGCCGGCGTTGACGTGGCAGTGCAGGCAGCTCTGGTTGCAGCGGTAGCCGAGGTTGACCTGGAGCGTTTCCAGAACATCTCGACGAATTGGCGGAAATTCGGTCATCTGAAGCAGCGGTAGCGTGGCGTGCATGGCGATTCCTTCGACAACATGAAAGCGAACTTGCAATGGCGATGTGCTCATTGTCGGTGCTCGGGTCTTGTTTGTTACAGGCTTTTGGGGGTATTTAGCAGGGATGACCGGTTCCTTGGCTTTTCATTCAGATACCGGCGTAGTCGCCCGGGAGGTGTTCTCTCACGCGCAGCGGTGAGCTGGGATTCATCCGCGGTTTTCAGTGCCGAAATGATCGGGCAGCGGGTCGTCTCACCTTCGGTGGCGGCACACCGTCGCACCAGTCCATCCAATACCGCTTCGATCTGTCTCAGCTCGGCGATGCGTGCGCGCAGATCGGTCAGCTTGTGTTGGGCGATAGTGCGGGCATCCTCACACTGAGTGCCATCCTCCAGCCGCAGGAGCTGGCGGATCTCCTCCAGGGTGAAGCCGATGCGTTGCGCGGCTTTGATGAAGCGCAGTCTAGTGACCTCTCTCGCTCCATAGCGGCGCACGCCGCCATAGGGGCGCTCGGGTTGCGGCAGCAGTCCCTTGCGCTGATAGAACCGAACGGTTTCGACACCGACACCCGCCGTGCGGGCGAGAGGTCCGATGGTGAGTTCTCTTGCTTCTTCCGCCATGTCGCTTGACTCCGTACTGTGGTACGGGACTAAGTTTAGTGGGTCTACGCAGGTAACCATCGATGGTAATCAGGCCGGCTTACGGGCGCCGGTGGTCCATTCTCGGCGGGAGGTCAATGTGGAAAAGCCGGATAGATCGTTGCACATCGCCATCATCGGCAGCGGCGGCGCGGCCATGGCCGCCGCGCTCGAGGCCACGGAAAACGGCGCACGGGTCACGCTGATCGAGCGCGACACGGTCGGCGGCACCTGCGTCAACATCGGTTGCGTGCCGTCCAAGATTCTCATCCGCGCCGCGCACGTTGCGCACCTGCGGAGCGTGAGTCCGTTCGACGTGGGCATCACCGCGGCTGCGCCGGTCATCGATCGCCCTGGTCTGCTTGCCCAGCAACAGGCCCGGGTGGACGAGCTGCGGCGCACCAGGTACGAAGGCATCCTGGAATCGATTCCCGACATCAACCTGCAGCGGGGCGCGGCGCGTTTCAAGGATGACCATACGTTGACTGTGGAGATGCGGGAGGGCAGTGAACGCGAAGTGCCGTTCGACCGTTGCCTCATCGCCACCGGTGCCAGCGCCGCGATCCCTCAGATTCCTGGCCTTGAGGGCACGCCGTACTGGACATCGACCGAGGCGCTGGTGAGCGACATCATCCCAAAGCGCCTGGCCGTGATCGGCTCCTCGGTGGTGGCCGTGGAGCTGGCCCAGGCCTTCGCCCGGCTGGGCAGCCGGGTGACGATCCTGGCGCGCAGTACGCTGTTGTCCGGCGAGGATCCGGCCATCGGTGCGGCGCTGGCGGACGCTTTTCGTGCCGAAGGCGTCGAGATATTGGAAAGGACGCAAGCCAGCCGGGTGACCCACGCCGACGGCAAGTTCGTGCTGGTCACCGGACACGGCGAGGCGCGCGCCGATAGGCTGCTCGTCGCCACTGGCCGCCTGCCCGACACCCGCGGCCTGGCTCTGGACAAGGCTGGCGTCGACGTGGACGAACGCGGCGCCATCGTGGTCGACAGTTACATGCGCACCAGTGCGCCGGACATCTACGCCGCCGGCGACTGTACCGGCCAGCCCCAGTTCGTTTATGTCGCGGCGGCGGCCGGCACGCGCGCGGCGATCAACATGACCGGCGGCGAGGCCACACTCGATCTGAGCGTGATGCCGGCCGTGGTGTTCACTGACCCGCAGGTGGCCACCGTGGGCTACAGTGAGGCGCAGGCGCGCCAGGCTGGATTTGAAACCGATAGCCGTACCCTCATGCTGGATTATGTGCCGCGGGCGCAGGTCAACTTCGACACGCGCGGTTTCATCAAGATCGTCGCGCAAAGCGGCACCGGCCGCCTGCTCGGCGTGCAGGCAGTCGCGCCGGAGGCGGGCGAGATCATCCAGACGGCGGCCATCGCGCTGCGCGCGCGGATGACCGTGCAGGATCTCGCCGATCAACTCTTTCCCTATCTCACCCTGGTCGAGGGACTGAGGCTTTGCGCGCAGACGTTTACTAAGGACGTCGAGCGGCTGTCGTGCTGCGCGGGATGAACAGATGCTATGGAGGAATGAAGATGAAATCGAGACTCGGCGCATGGGTGCTGCTGTTTGCCCTGGTTCTGCCCCTACCTCTGACGGCGGATCAGGATGGGAGAGAAGGACGGCTGTTCGTGCACCTGAAAACCAGCCTGAAACACGACGATGCGCAGATCTGCGTCGCGTATAACGTGATCTGGGCCGCCCTCAAGGAGGGCATGGCGGTCGATGTGTTGGTGGATGCCGATGCCATCAATACCTTCAAGATGGGTTGGTTCTCGGACAAGGACTCCATCGAAGATTTCAGGATCCCCGAGAACCTGCGCAGCGCCCTCGCCCGGCAGCTGGGCATGCCTCTCGCCGAGGTGCCGAAGACCTACGGCGACTATCTCCTGCGGCTCCACCAGGAGGGCGCGCGCTTCTATGTGAACAAGGGCTTTCTCATCGTGGCCGGCATCGCGTCCGACCCCGACGCGGACATGGGCAAGCTCGCCGGTTACGCGAAGAAGATCTTCACGCCGGTTGCGCTCAAGCAGATGCTGGAGCTGAGACGGCAGGCCGATTTCGACTATACCTACTGAGCGGGTCGAACCATGTGGAGGAGACTCGGCGTGAGGATGGTCCGGATGGGCATGGGCGCTGTCATGTGCCTGGGGATCGCAACCGCGCTCGCCGCGGGCCCAATCTACCGCGTCCATGTCGACGGCCTGGCCTGTCCGTTCTGCGCCTACGGCATCGAGAAGAAGCTGGGTGAAATAGACGGCGTCGAGCGGGTGGAGACCGATATCGCCGCCGGTGCCGTCACCGTTATCATGGGCGAGGGCGTGCGGCTGGACGAGGCCGCGGCGGCCAGGGCGGTCCGCGAGGCGGGCTTCAGCATGCGCCGCCTGGAACGGGTCGGCCCCGCCTCGCCGGAGCCGGCGCGATGAGGGCGGGGTGGCTCGCGCTCTGCCTGTGGGCCGGCGCCGCCGGGAGCGCGCCGATCACCTTCAACATCGCCCTGCCGGTCCACACGGGCGGCGGCCCCGGAGAGTTCCACGCCCCCGGCGGCGTGGCGGTCGCCGCCAACGGCGATCTATTCGTCGCCGATTTCTATAACCAACGCATCCAGAAATTCTCCGCTGATGGCGCGTTTCTGACGAGCTTCGGCGGGCAGCGGAGTGGCGCGGGCCAGTTCAACCATGCGTTCGCCGTCGCGGTCGCCGATGAGGGGATGGTTTTTGCAGTCGACTTCGGTAATAACCGGGTGGAAAAATGGCGACCGGCGACACCGATTACCGATAGCACGATGCCGTGAGTCCGTTTGTTTACCACGGAGGATGCGGAGAATGTGGAACATGTCAGGGACCACCGCCGCCGGGACGTGGAAAGACACCGAACGAGGCGTTTCTCCGAAAATCGGTTTTCCCTGTGCCACTGTGGTGATTTATGAATTGTCCAGGCCACGGAAATTTACTGTATCTGCAACGAGCGTTAAGGAGACATAACCATGATGGACATGATGAACGACGGGCCTGGTTGGTGGATGGGCGGTATGTGGCTGCTTTCCATCCTGTTCTGGATCTTGGTCATCGCCGGTACCGTGCTCGTCATCAAATGGTTGATGGATCGCGGCAAGGATGGCGAGAATGAGGCGCCGCTGGACATCTTGAAAAAACGCTATGCACGGGGCGAGATCGACCGGGAGACCTTCGAGCGGATGAAACGGGATATCGAAGGTGGAAACCCATGAGCCGGCATCGAAATCTGTTCCTCGGCCTCGGGTTGATTCTTGCCGGCATACTCGGTCTCACCCTTCTTTCCGAGCCCCGTTTCCCCATGACCGGAATGATGATGGGCGGCATGATGGACCGCGAAAGCATGCAGGAGATGATGAAAGCCATGATGGGTGCGCAACTGCCGCCGGGCGTCGACCCGGACGATCTTCCTGATTCACAATCGGACGGCGCACGACTGCTTGTCCGGTATTGCGCCCAGTGTCATGACCTGCCCAGTCCGGGCATGCATACCGCGCAAGAGTGGCTGCCAGTGGTTGACCGCATGAACCGCCGCATGCAGATGATGGGCGGTCGCGGCATGATGCGAATGATGCCTGATATCCAGGCTCCGACAGATCATGAATTACGGGTGCTCGTTGTCTATCTGCAGCAGAACGCCCAGAAGCCTATAGACAAAACGCAGTAATCGGATTTGGATACATCTGCATGCTTACAGTGCCATGCGTTGTCCGATCCCTCGCAACACACGTCTGCCACCACCGGCTCTGTCTGGCACATAGAGTCGTTGGGAACCGGGGTGCATACCGCCATCACATCGGGGTAGTAATAGGCATCCTCAGTCTTCACTTTCATGTCAGAGATATAGACGGAGCAGGGGGTGTTTTTCAGGTAGGTCGACAACTTTTTCTGAATGATTGAGGAAATCTTGTTGTGACCTGAGCTGCCGCCGACCATCGCCTCAATTCGTCCTTTCACGAACTCATGCCGAACGTCGCCAATCTCTTCAACCTGATTGAAACGGCAAAGGCCAATGGGCAAGAGTCCTATGCCTATCTTCGTTATGTTTTCAAAGAGCTGCCCAACGCATCGAGCGTTGAAGATATCGGGGCGCTTTTGCCTTGGAGTGTGGATGCGGAAACAATAGCGGTCTGCTAGATCTTGCTCAAGGTGGGGTTTGTCGATCGCTTACGAGTATTCGGCTTAGATTGATAGTTGTTCATCCAGTTTCAGCGGTTCCATTTTACCTAATAACACTTCGCCTGGCTGGCGTTCAACAGCGATAGCGCCCTTCTCAATGCGGTAGCTCAAATAACAAATATGTCTTGGAGGATGAATTCGACCTATTTCCATAGTCGCGCATCAAAGCTGAATGCTACCGGGTCATTGATAGTAATTTTGCTGAAATCAGGATGTATGGGGTTTAGGAGATAGTTTCTCTCGCCTGGGATGATCGCTGATGGCACACCAAGTACGGCAGAGGCCGCCGACTTAGCCCAATCGCTGCCTATATTTTTAGTCCCTACCCCTGGCGGCATACTTCGCCATCGCTTAGGCAAAGTTGCAATGGCATCAACCTCAAGGATGAGGCTTTTGGGAATAGATATCTCAAACGAAACGAATTTGATTTGTTTTGCTTCTTCTTGAAGATGCACGAATACTTCCAGTGCCGCCAAGGCATGTGTTTCGGAACAGTAGACCAAGGAAGTCATCTGATGATGCCAGCGGCCACTGGCAAATTGACTCCCCTGGCCGGTAAAAGCTTGCTTTTTATGCTTGGCTTTTGCGATCCGAACGGCTCTTATCATGAATAGATACCGTATTCGATGCGATAGAGCAGTTCCTCGACCTCGCGGGCTCCCGCCTCGTTTTTCATAAGCTCAAGGGGAGTTCTTTCGCCCAGCCCAGATTGCGGACGATGTAACCAACGTTTGGCGGACTCTTTGTCTTCCAGGACCTCTTCGGCCAGCGCGAAGATTCGGGCGATGCGGTAAAGGCGATCGCTTACATTCGCATCCATATGCTCACGGGGCTCTTTTCTATAGCGCCCGAGCCATTTGATGCTCACCCCCAGGGTTGAAGAATAGTCATCATCCCCCAACGCCATCTGCTTTTGGAGGAAAAATACAGATCTAGTGGGAAACCCCTGCTGGATCAGGTCAGCCAGATCGAGGGCTGTTTTGGCCTGTTTTCCGAGCAACTTAGGACCCCCAAGGATGTCAGTAATGTCTTTTTCCGCTAACATAGGCATTCTCCTGAAATGGACGATTGTCTACATTATAGCGGACAATTGACCATTATTCATTAGAAATATATTCCCGCTTTCTATATGAAGTCCAAGCGGAAAGAATTGCTTGATGAGAACCGGTTGCTCCGCCAACAAAACATGCCGGTAGCGGTGGCGCTGGCGTCGATGCCCGTATCGACGGTGTGGATGTCCTGCGAGGTATTTCCGAGATCAATCAACCCCTGCTAAGCCTGTGGCCTGCACGCCTGAGCCAAGAAAACCCGGCGTGCCTAATGTTCCTTGTCCTTTTACGCCAGCTCCCATTTGAAAGGTATTCGCCGTATGACTGGTATTCTTCGCCCCTCCACCCGCCTTTATTTGATGGTCAAAACCAAGTTCGCTCAAAAGCTGCAGCATTTCCGCTTTTTCGGACGACTGATCCCTGCCGAAGTCCTGGCCACTTGCATTGCTCCTGGTGACGGCCCGCCCTATGGCCTGAGTGAGTGACTCATTGGTGCTGTGCGATTGCCGGATGGCATCATCCACGGTGACGGTTCGCCCGGAATTGTCACCAACCCTAACCGACTGCGAAAGCGCATTTTTCGCAGTATACGTCTGTGTGAGATTCTTGTTGGAAAAGCTTCCCATCACGGTATTGATATCCATCGGATCGGTCGTCACCGCATTGCCCGCCCCGGCCGACGCCTGAACATGCCCCTGCCCGACCGAAATTGAAGGCATCAAGCTTTCGTTGGCAAGCCCCTTGTTCCCACAGGCGCGGCACAACGCAGTCGTTGGTGTAATTCGCCAGCCCCGCCTTGAGGTTCGGGTCCGTGATATTGAGCTTGGTGGCATCGTTAATCAGCGCGGTTCTGGAACAGCACGTTGCTGCGGTACTTGAGTATCGCCGGATGTTCGCAGCTGGGGCACTTGCTCAGTTCCTCGCGTCGATTCAGATACTCCTGCACCGCCGTAATGAACTCGGCGTGACTCCAGGTCAGCGGCGAGACCGAGACCGCGGTCCCGCTCGCCGGATCGATCTGTTCCGGCAGGACCCCCGAGGGCAAGGCCCGCTGCGTGCACCAAAGAAGAGTGGGGAGTGCCTCGTCCAGCTCCTGCTGGGTCGTCGCCCGCGCCATCAGGTAACGGACATACCACAGACTGGCGATGATCCAGGGATTGCCCGGCACGGCGGCTGAGGGCGGCTGGCTCGCCTGATAGGTGTCATGTTCATAGCGGGCGAGGCCGCCGATCGGGGTTCTACACCACAGGCCGTCACGTACCGCTTGCATGGTGGCGGCCACCCGCTCGTCCCGCCCCGGGAACACACGGAAGGCAAAGAGGGCATAGAGGCTGGCATCCAGTGCGGGATCGGCCTGCTTGCGACCCTCTCGGTCCCAGGTTATACCACGCAGAAAACGGCCTCGCTCCGAGTCATACAGATGATGCAGGAGCGCCTCCCGGTATGCTTCCGCCGCCGCTTCATAACGCCCGGCGTGTTCCATCTCGCCGAATGCGCCTGTGAAGCGCGCCGCCGCCCTGAGTCCCGCGATCACCGCACAAACGGTGTACGTGTGCACCCCCAGACGCTCTTCCCACAGGTCGTAGGAAGGCAGGGGGAGGCCGGTGACGGGGTCGCGATAGCGGCATAAGAACTCCGCGGCGTTCTTGATGAGGGGTCGATAGAGCGGTTTGATGAACTCGATGTCCCGCTGGCGGGCGAAATGGGCCCATAGCGCCCACAGCACCAAGCCGGTTTCATCCTCCTGGATGGGGAGGCGGCCGCCACCGGCTGCGGGCCAGGGATGCCAGGAGCTTCCCAACGACCCGTCCGGGTTGTACTTGTGCAGGAAATAGCCCTCATCGGTTATGAGCCGGGCGCAGAGTTCGAAGAACCGGCGCGCCGGTACGTGGTAGCCGGCGAGGCTCATGGCGTGGGTAATGAGCGCGCCGTCGCGAGGCCAGACACAGCTGTAGGTGTCGCGGTTGAAATACAGGATGTCCGTGTCGTTGGCGGCGGTGATCGCACCGTTGTCGTCGACGTTAGTACGTGTGATCAGGAGGCTGCGCCGGTAGAGTCTGACCACGGGCTGAGGCAGGCCGTCGAAGTTGAGCGCCTCCTTGTCCAGCCACAGCCGCCAGTAATCGGCGGTGCGCTTGAGAAAACCGCCTGGCCCCCGTTTCACCACCAGCGCGTTGATCCGGCGTACCGCCTTCCAGTCACAGCCGGCGGCGATCCAGCAATAGGCGATAGCCATTCCACCCGCCGGCACTGTCAAATGTGCCGCGAAGACGGAATCCACCGAGCCCTGGGCAATGGGGTTTCCGGAGAGGCGGCCATCCTCGGCGTCGGCCCACGTCCCCTTCAGGCCGCGGACGCGCTTGACCCCGGTGGCAAACTGATCGAGACCCACCGTATCCCGGGATTGCGCATTGAGCAGGAAGTAGCGCTGGCCCTTGTAATGGAGCAACGCCTTCTCGTCAGGCTTGTAGCCGGCGGTATCCCCGATGTCGGTGCCGGAGATGGAGAGGTCATGGTGGAAGAACAGCCTTGCCTCACGGGGACGGCCCGCAAGGTCGGTGACGGTCGCCTCACGCACCCACAACGCCTCGTGGAAATCCACGGCATCGCGGAACACGAGCTCAATCCCGAGCCCCGGATGACGAAAGAACAGCCGGGCCACCAGGGTGTCCGCCTCATAGTCCAGTGTCCGCTCCCAGCCCGGGTCCGTGAGCCATTGAAAGACACCATCGATCCACAATCCGACCCTGCAGGGGTACCCGTGCAGGTGGTTTTCCATTCCCACCCCGGGATAGTAGAGGTCGCTGATCAGCCCGTTGCGGTCATAGGCCACCAGCAGGGAGCCATTTCCCAGGGGAACGTCGCGTGGCATGTCAGCGCGTTCGCGCCGGTTACCGGGGAAGGTTCGCCTTGAGTGCGATACCGATATTCTTCATATTCGTGGGATCCCTGTCCGGATGATAGGCGATCTCGATGATCTCCCATTTCGCCAATTCGGCGCTGGGCACTGTCGCGACATAATGCCCCTTGCCTCGGGCGTCGGATGTAAAGGAATAATCCCCTTCGCCTAGGACAAGCTTATGTCCCTCGGTCGCCAGAGCAAGCCCGTCAAAGCCTCCCAAAGCTATGGCCAGTAACCCTGCGTAAAACCAATTGTGAATACGCATATGACTGTCTCCTCGCATCCGGTAACCCCAGGTATCCTGAGGAGATGAATCGCCGGCCGCGCTCCGGCGTTCCCTGACCACGTACATCGCCGATACCACTGTCTGATCACGCAGGTAAGTGTAGTACCAGACGGAGGCCAACGCAGCCAAATTCCATCCGTTGCGACAACCCATGTGCTTTGGTCTCACACAAGACCGCGCCTGGGCCACGTAATTGCGAAGCGCAGGAGGGTGTAGCACCCGATTTGCGTCTGTAAGAAAACGACGTGTGGCGCAGACGAAACAAATGCATGAATCAGCCGGTGTCATTGCAACCAAGCCAACGGAGCCCATCAAGATGATCGACTATGTCTTCCATACACCTGAAACCGCACCTGAGGGCGCTCGGCCCGTGCTCGAAGGTGCGCTGAAAACGCTGGGGTTCGTTCCCAATCTTTATGCGGGACTCGCCAATGCGCCCGCAGCCCTCGGTGCCTATGTCGCCATTGCGGCTCAATTCGACAGGACCAGCCTCGACCCGCGCGAGAGGCAGGTGGTCTTGCTCACGGCCAGCGTGATCAACGGTTGCGACTACTGCGTCGCCGCCCACTCCATGATCGCGAAGAAAATGGCCGGGGTGTCCGAGGACGAGGTTGCCGCCATCCGCGCCGGACGTGCGCCGTCGGATGCGCGGCGAAAGGCGCTGTGGGCGCTGACCAAGGCCATTGTCGAGGAACGCGGCTGGGTCGGGGATCATCCGGCTTTTGCGGACTTTCTCAATGCGGGATATACCCCGAATCAGGCGCTGGAAGTGGTACTGGGCGTTACCCAGAAGACCTTGAGCAATTACGCCAACCATCTGCTCAAGACACCCCTCGATCCGCCCATGGAAGGTGAACGCTGGCGGCAAGGTTGAGCAATATGACGATATCCGGCGTGCGGTTCCGATGGCCGCATGCCGCATAGATCGCAGAAATAAAGGAGGACACGATGGCAAAGGTTACGATGTACGGCACCCGGTCATGCCCCTTCTGTCTTCTGGCCGAGGCGCATCTCAAGCAAAAAGGCATCAGCCACGTTGACAAGATTCTGGTCAATATTCAATCCAGCGCTCTGGCCGAGATGGTCACACGGAGCGGAAGGAAAACCGTACCGCAAATATTCGTCGGTGATGTCCATGTCGGCGGTTACGACGACTTGGTCGATCTGGATCGCGCGGGGCGGCTGGATCAGCTGCTGGCGGCCTGATCACTCCCACGGCCCGCGGCCCGCAGCCAAGGCCGGTTATGGCCAAGCGCCGCGGCCACCGCCTTCAGCTGTTGCTCGATGTCGATCGTCATGTAGCCGGTAATTTCGAGCCGGCGATCCTCGAACACATCCTCGCCGGGATGTGCGTCGATCCATGCGCTCAGCACCCGGTCACGCTGACGCAGTAGGTTTTCGATCTGCGGGCGGAACAGTATCAGCATGGAGGTGATCCACAGGTTCACCGGCCACGATGGCTTGGCGTGGTCGATCTTGAACCGGTCGAGCATGGCGATGACATCCTCGGCCTCGTACCATGCCTCGCCCGTGACCCAGCGGTTGGTGGCGAACAGCCCGATGGGAAAGCCGTATGCGTCCATGGAAATGCCAATCAGGTGCGAGAGCGCGTCTGTTCCTTCGGGCCACGGCTCGGAACCGTCATAAGGCACGGGCACCGTGCCCGCCGGCATGCCCGGCTGGCGCAAGAATGTGTGAAAATGTCCGTGCTCGCCGGTATCGGCACGATGGGCGTGGTAGTAATACTGGCTATGGCTGTCGGTGTCATGCACATCGTCCTTCGGGTAATGCTCGAACTCGTAGAACTCACCTTGCCCCCGCAGCAGCTCGCCGACGATATTAAGACCGGCCTTGCCCAGCACTCGATGGCATTCCAGGATCTGCGATCCGGCCTCTGCCATGCGTTCGAGCCGCTCGCGCGGCAGCATGGTGAAATCAGCGGTTTCCATGTTTGGATCCGAAGGCGGGCCAAAGCGACGAGGCCCCAACCACGCCTCGTCGCCCCAGGTTTGCTGCCAACCCACTACCCACGACTACTTTGCCGCGCAGGGGTTTTTCGCTGCGCATGGATTCTTGGCCGCGCAGGGATTCCTCGGGGCACATGGGTTGCTCTGCGTAATGAAGGCATTCTGAATCCGGGCCGTATATGCCGTCAGCGCCGCCAGTTCGCGTGAATCCCAGGGGAGCGGCTTGGCCTGCATCGGTTTGATCATGCAGAACTGAATCATTTCTTCCAGCGTGATCGACTTTAGGCCGGTAATGTCCATTACCATTTGCACCCGGTGTGGATAGGGTTTGGCGAAACTGGGCTGGAACAAGGCGCCGTCCGTATGGCAGGTGGCACAGGATGTCGCGCCGGTGCTGCTCAGAGCGGTACTGTTCCACAGCTTCTCGCCTTCTCTTGCCAAGGCCTCCGGGTTGCCCTTGTAGGGCTTGGTTCCCTTGGGGCGAGTGATGATTTTCGGGTCGATCCGGTCGGCGGCCGCGCAGGGGTTCGCTTTGCAGGGGTTTTTGGCCGCGCATGGATTCCGAGCGGCACAAGGGTTTTTTGCTGCGCAGGGGTTGGCCTTGGGACTGCCCGGGCTACAGGGATTGCTCCGCCCGGCTCTCGGGGCGCATGGTGCGCAGGGGGCCGCGATGAGCGTCCCAGGCATGGTGATCGCCGCGCTGAACAGGCCGGTAAGGATTGCCGCGCGTAGCGGCTTAACTTGGGTTTTCATGATGGGTTTCTCCTGGGTTAATGTCGGTTATTGGCGCGTTGGAAATGGGCGCGCGCCTGGAACCCGAGTTTGCGTAACATGAGGCACGCTTCGAAACCGAGTCTTCGCACGGGGTGGACTGCAATACTCCAGTGCCTTTTGTATTGCCACCTGTTAGTCGCGGATGTGCTGCTGTTGTTACACGCACAGTTTCATGACGAAAAAAACAGGGGAAACAGCCCCGCCTAGGCACATGTCTTGGCCAGTCCGGTTTCTACGTGTTCATTCACCCTGTTTTTCGCCGTCGCCCTTGGCATAGGCCTTGGCCGCCTTGCGCAAGATGTCCATATGTTGCTTGCAGTGACGGCAACCGTCGCACATCGCCACATGAATGCGCAGCGCCATTTTTTCGCGCAGACTCAGTGGTCTCTCCTGGGATTCCGAAAATAGACGGGTGGCCTCGCGGCAGTTCAACATGTGGGAGCCTCCTTAATTAAGAAACCACTTGTGTTCCAGACATTTCCCGAGGCGAAGCCGGGCGCGGTGGAGCATGACATTGAGATTGGTGACCGTGATGCCGACCGTCGCGCAGATCTCCCCGGTTTCCAGTTCGATAAATTCGCGCATCATGAAGACCCTGGCCTGTTTCGGCGGCAGCCCCTCCAGGCATGCGTCGAAGACTCGCCAGAATTCTTGCTGGCGGAACGAGTCCTCAGGATCGCCCCAATCCCGCGGCCGTTCGTCGGCGCGCCAGAAACCTTTCCGGTCGAACAGCATGGCGAAGTCTTCCTCTTCTTCATCATCGCGCAACAGGCTACTGGCGTTGATCAGACGCCGCCTCTGGCGCAACGTGTCCGCGATCTTGTTCTTGAGTATCGCGAAGACCCAGGTTTTCAACGCGGCCTTGCCGCCGAACGATTGCGCGTTCTTGAGCGCTCCCACCAGCGCCTCCTGCACCGCATCCTCGGCCAGATGACCGTCGCCTAATTGCAGGGTGGCGAATTTCAGCATCTGGTTTCTCAATGCATCAAGAAAAGCGGTGTCGGCGAGTGACGCCGTGCTGTCCGTGAGCAGGACGCTTTCTCCAAACACCGATTCGTCACTCATCCATTGTCACTCCTTCTCAGTTCGTTCTTCGCGGCGCTGCAACAGGCGACACAGTATGGCACAAAGCAATTCATCGACAGGTGTGTCGGTTCGAAACAAGGATATCACCCCGCGACCTCCATCGGCGGTTTGCTCCCCTTCAATAACTCCGCAACGGGCAACGCCGCCACGGCGGCGTGAACGGTTCGCGCGATCAGGGCGTTATCCGTTTCGGGTTCCAGATCCGCGGCATCGCCCTTGCGGCCGGTCGGCTTGGCGATCAGGTGTGTTGCTTCTTGTTCGAGCACAAACTCGCCGCCACAGTTGCGGCAATAGAGATGGTCTCCGGCATGATGCTCGCGCTGAACCACCAGTGTGGGACCGCACATCGGGCATGACTGGAGTGGAATCCCGTCGTCACTATGTCCCATGACGTGATCCAGTTTGCCCGCCCTGCCGAGGACGATAAACGTCTCGGCATAATGGGCATCAAACTGCGCGCCCTGAAGTTCGCCAATGATGGCGAGTGCTTTGTCACGCGGCATGCCGGCGCGATATGGCCGGTGACTGCTCATCGCATCGAAGGCGTCGCAGATACCGACGATGCGCGCCATGACGGGAATCGTCTCGTTGTTCAAACCACGCGGATAGCCGGTGCCATCCGGCCGTTCATGGTGTAACAACACGGCGTCACTGACCAGCGCGGCGAGCGGATGCCCGGACAACAGGCGCATGCCGACATCGGGATGGGTCTTGATGATGGCGTATTCCTCGCCGGTCAGCCGATCCGGTTTGCGCAGGATGGCATCGGGCACGCTAACCTTGCCCAGATCGTGCAGAAAGCCACCGAGTCCGATGCGGGCCGCATCGGCGGCGCCGTGCCCGGCGGTCTCGGCAAGCAGCCGCGCGTATCTCGACACGCGCCAGAGATGACCGCCGGTGTAGGGATCGCGCGCCTCGACAAACCACGCCATGGTCAACAAGCTGGCGAGCAGGCCGCTGAAATGGGCTTCGGCGGAGATGCTTGCGGCATCGGATGGATGAGTGACGAAATTCATGATCTGCGCTCCGTTGCTATCGGTGCATTGTCATTCCGAGGTGCGCTGGTGTAGCGCGCGATGAAGCGCCGGTCGATCCAGTCCTTCCAGCGCCATACCCAAGCCCCCTCGGCACTCCATTGTCCCCACGAGGCCACGGCGTAGCGCGGGCCGCACGCCAACAGGTAGAGCGAGTGGCGCCGGGGCCGGTAAACACGCATTGTGTCACCCGCGAGGCTGGCCAGGATATTGTGCGCCAGCACCGGCCCGGCGTGTACCGCGTGTACGCCGGAGCGTGGCACCACGGTATCTTGGCGCGCGCAGACATCGCCCGCCGCGAACACATTTGGATGAGAGATGCTGCGATGCGCACCATCGACGGCGACATACCCATGCTCATCGAGAGCAAGTTTAGACAGTATCAACCAGCAGTGCGGGAGGGCACCTGTCGTAGCAATGACGCGATCGGCTGCCAATTGCTCGCCGGTGGATAACAGCACACCTTGTTCAGTGCCCACGCCACGCGCGTCATGGATATTCACGCCCGCACGCTGCGCACACTGCCGGATACGGCGCCTGACACCGGACGCATGATGGGGCAGGAGTCCGGATTCAGATGCCAGCAGATCAACGTGTGCATCCAGGCCATTCTTCATGAATACATGGCGTGCGGCCAATGCGATCTCGGCGCCGGCGGCGCCGCCACCTACCACTACGAGGCGGAAACCGGGGTGGTCGCGGGCTGTGGCTACGGTCTCCTCCCACTTGCAGAAGAAGTCATCCAACGGTTTGACCGGCAGTAGCCGTTCCCCCAACAGTTCCAGCCAGGAAAGATTGGTCTCGCTGCCCACATCCAGAGAAAGTACGTCATATTCGATATGCTGGCCATCCGGCAATGCGACACAATGCCGCTCCGCATCCATGCCGATCACCTTATCGAGCACCAATCGTACATGTGCAGCATCGCACAAGGGACGCAGGTCGATTTGGCATTGGGCGCGGCTGTAGTGTCCGGCCATCCACCCCGGCAACATGCCCGAGTAACCTTGATGCGGGGTGGGGGTCACCAGCACCGCTTCGACCCCTGCCGGACGATGGCGGGCCAAACCCCGCAACACCGACAGGTGGGCATGTCCGCCGCCAATGAGCACTAATCGTTTCATAGGCGCCCGGTCACCGGAAGTGACGTTGAATCAGTTGCACCGCGAGACGCTGGAGCTTTGCGAAGTATGGCCGTGTTGTTCCAGCAACGGTCTCATCTCGGAAACGATGAAGGGATACGGGGGTGCCAACAATGCGGGCATGGTCATGGCTATCTCCTGAACGGATACGTATCATTCAGTCGCAGCGGCCCAGTGGGTTCTTACAGATAGCGATTTTGGTGAATCATGCCGCCCTGGGGATCGGCTGTGTGGGCGCCGGGAAGAGGACGGGTTCCTTTCGCTCGGCGCCCGGCACGACGTCGACAGCGCCCCCGGAAGACATTGGGATCCCCCCGCGTCAGAATAGGGGCCACTTAATCGGTATGCACCTAGGGTTGTGTCCGCATCGTACTCGATTCGCTCAAGGATTTTTTGAGCATGGTATTTCGCATGGTATCGACGCTATGATTAAATATAAATCAAAGAAATTACAGGCCTTTTCAGGCTTGTTTACAATCGAGTGGGAGTAGCCGGCGTCTGGCACAGGCTGGCAGCCAACGGCATCAGAACAGTCATAAGCCCTCTTTATTGAGGGCTTTTGTTTGGTGCGCCCAGCATGGGCGCACTCCTGCGGGTGCAAGTCCCGCCGTAAGTTG
>CAZKZP010000014.1:0-811 GCA_964557295.1 uncultured Chromatiales bacterium
CGCTTACGCAAGTGCCCACACAGATTGTTTGACCAAATTGTTAAAGAACTTCCGCCTTCTCTCAGCGGTCAGGGCGAAGGATTTTATCACTCCACCACTGCTTGTCAATGACATTTTCATGCCTTCGCAAGCCGCTTAGCACGGATCATACACCGGCCAAGCCATCGTTTCGCAGCTGCGCAAGATGCTGTAATCCAAACATCTTTTGCCCGCCGCGCCCTGACAACTTTAACCTCTCGGCCGTCAGGAGTTGCGCATTCTACAGCGTTATTTTTCAATGTCAACTACTGTTTTGGCTGCGCATTCAGTCGATAAATTGGAGCTGCTCTCGACTGAGCGGCGCATTCTACAGGCCGGGATTTTATTGTCAACAGGCGTTTTGGATTTCTCTATTCGCCAGCCATTAATTTGCCGCTTTTATCACCCACGGCATTCATTACGGGGTGTTGAGAGATAGGGGCGCTTTGCTTACGTGAGGAAGCCCCGAACTCAACAGAGGTTCTTTGTATATATCGACCCGTAAAAAAGGCCTCAAATCTCTTTGAGCCCTTTTGTTGCACTCCCGTTGCGGCAGATGCCAGCTTTCCTATGGGCACTCAGGATCTCAGTACCACCCGCGCAAATTTGCGCTTCCCGACTTGATAGACATGAGCCGTCCCCGCCGCCACCTCCTGCGCGCGATCGGTGACGCGTTCGCCATCGATCTTCACTGCGCCTTGATTGATCATGCGAATGGCTTCAGAGGTGCTCTGCACCAACCCCGCCTCTTTGAGCAGGTTGGCGATGGCCAGCCCACCGGACGGCGCGGACA
>CAZKZP010000014.1:821-7082 GCA_964557295.1 uncultured Chromatiales bacterium
GGCTGTGGAAGCGGGCCACCAGCTCCTTGGCCAGCTCGAATTTGATGTCACGGGGATTGGCGCCTTCGGCCACCTGCCGGCGCAGTTGTTCGATTTCAGAAAGAGGCCGAAAACTGAGTAGTTCGAAATAACGCCACATCAGATCATCGGAAATCGACATTAGCTTGCCGAACTGTTCATCGGGCGCATCGGTGATGCCAATATAGTTGCCGAGCGATTTGGACATCTTCTGCACCCCATCCAGCCCCTCCAGGATCGGCATGGTGATGACCACCTGCGGCTTTTGCCCAAAGGCTTCCTGGAGCTGACGCCCGACCAGGAGATTGAACTTCTGATCGGTGCCGCCCAGCTCGACATCCGCCTTCATCGCCACCGAATCATAGCCCTGGATGAGCGGGTAGAGGAATTCATGGATCGCGATCGACTGGCCCGCGTGATACCGCTTGCTGAAGTCGTCCCGCTCCATCATGCGGGCCACGGTGTGTTTGGCCGCCAACTGGATCAGGTCCGCCGAATTCATCGCATTCATCCAGCTGGAGTTGAACATGACCAAGGTCTTTTCGGGATCGAGGATCTTGAAGATCTGATGCTCATAGGTGCGTGCGTTCTCGATCACATCGTCCCGGGAGAGTGGCGGCCGTGTGGCGCTCTTGCCGGTCGGGTCGCCAATCATGGCCGTAAAATCGCCGATCAAGAACATGACTTCGTGCCCCAGGTTCTGGAACTGGCGCAGCTTGTTCAACAGTACGGTGTGTCCGAAGTGCAAATCTGGCGCGGTGGGGTCGAACCCCGCCTTGATCCGCAGGGGGCGGCCTTCTTTGAGTTTTTCGATGAGGGCCTCTTCGATCAATAGCTCTTCCACGCCGCGCTTGATTTCTGCCAGTTGCGCTTGAATATCCAACATGCTTGCTCCGAATCCGGGTTGTGTCGAACTTAAGGAATTTCTAAAAATAGCCGATATATCCTGATGTTGGCGAATTATCACACAGCGCTCGCTGCCCTTAAAGCTTAAAAACCTCATCAGGGCATCTAAGGTTCAACAGGTAGCTGTCGTTATTAACTGAAGTCAATGGTGACTGTAAAGGATATTTTCGGAGACACTTCATGGCGATACCACTGCTGATCGTGGATGACTCAGCCATCTCGCGAAAGATGATCAAGAAGTCCCTGCCGGAAACCTGGGATGTCTCAATCACCGAGGCCGCCAACGGCGTCGAGGCGCTGGAGGCCTACCGTGCTGGCAAGGCGGACATCATGTTTCTGGATCTGACCATGCCGGTGATGGATGGTTATCAGGTGCTTGAAACCCTCAAGAAGGAGGGACTGAATTCGTTTGTCATCGTCATTTCCGCTGACATCCAGCCCAAGGCGCGCGAGCGCGTGATGCAATTGGGCGCCATCGATTTCATCCAAAAGCCGATCGATAATGCAAAACTGACCGGCGTGCTCACCAAATACGGCATCGAACTATGAATCTACATCTGTCGCAAGATCAGGCGGATACTTTACAGGAATTGACCAATATCGCCATGGGACAGGCGGGCAGTTCGCTCGCCCAGATCCTGAATGTCTTCGTCGAGCTTTCGATCCCACAGATCCGTGTCATCGAGGCCGGAAAAATCCTGCCCACCATCGAGGCCATGATCCCGGAACATGAGCAGGTAACGGCCGTGCGCCAGGCCTTCTACAACCGCAACCAGCTGCGCGGCGAGGCCATCGCCATCTTTACTCAGGCCGGCTGCGCCGAGCTGGCCACCTGCATGGGTTACGACAGCGTGCTCGGCCAGAGAGAAGAGCAGGAATTGTTGCTGGACGTCAGCAATATTCTCACCGGCGCGGTCCTCAATGGGCTGGCGCAACAGCTCGATACGGACCTGAGCTATTCGGCTCCTTCGATCATTGCCGAGCACAGCCCCATCGCCAAGGTGATCACGCCGGAAAATCTGAGCTGGAACTACGCCCTCATGGTCGGCATCGATTTCGGCATCGAGAACAAGACCTTCAAGTGCCATCAACTGATTTTGATGGCCGAAGAATCCATCAAGGTTCTGGCCCAGGCACTGGATCACTTCCTGGAATCCTTCTGATGGAAGACATCCAACATCCCGCACTGCTACAGTTCATCGTAGACCGCGCCGAGGTTGGGGTATTCGTACTCAACACCGATTTTGAGGTAGTGCTGTGGAACCGGTTCATGGAGCACCACAGCGGCAAACCCGCCGCAGAGGTGGTCGGCAAGCGCATTTTCACGGCCTTCCCTGAACTGCCGGAAAGCTGGCTGTCACGCAAGCTCCAGAACGTCCTCATCCTGAAGAACTACGCCTTCACCTCCTGGAAGCAGCGACCGTATCTGTTTCGCTTCCCGCACAACCGTCCGGTGACCGGCGGTGTCGACTGCATGCGGCAGAACTGCACCTTCCTGCCAATCAAAAACCAAAATGGCGACGTCGAGCATATCTGCGTCACCCTGTTCGATGCCACCGACGAAAGCATCTCGGAACAAAAGCTGCAACACGCCCGCGACATCCTGGCCGAAAGCAGCGTGCGCGATCCCCTGACGGGACTCTTCAATCGCCGGCATCTCGAAGCCACCCTTGCGAAAGAATTCAACCGCGCCCGGCGCTATGACCTGCCGTTTTCCGTCTTGTTGCTCGACCTCGACCACTTCAAGAGCATCAATGACAACCATGGCCACCTGGCGGGTGACGAGGTTCTCAAGACAGCCGCGGAGCGCTTCCTGGGCAGCATTCGGGAAGCCGACACCCTGGCCCGGTATGGCGGAGAGGAATTTGCCATCCTGCTGCCGGAAACCGGCGAGTCAGGCGCGTTGGTCGTGGCCGAACGGCTGCGCAAAAACATCGCGGCCGCTCCCGTGATCTTCAACCAAACCGAAATCCCGATACGCGTGAGCATCGGTGCCTGCAACATTGGGCCTAACGACGAAAACTACTACATCCTCCTCAACAACGCGGACATCGCCCTGTATCGCGCCAAGGAGAACGGCCGCAATCGATGCGTGCTCTTTCGTGCGGAAATGGCCGGCAAAGACCGGACGCCTTGATCTCGGATCGTGAGATATTTCCTTCACTTGATTGATCCATCTGGTGTATATTCCCGCGATCAAT
Source organism: uncultured Chromatiales bacterium (assembly GCA_964557295.1). Lineage (GTDB taxonomy): Bacteria > Pseudomonadota > Gammaproteobacteria > RBG-16-57-12 > RBG-16-57-12 > JBFMHP01. Next base: position 3,947 of record CAZKZP010000014.1, read on the forward strand.
ACGTATATTTATGATTTCCTTAATATCCTGGGCGGATATCGATGATCAACCAAGATTACAAGCGAGCGACACAAAGATCCCTCTTCGGTCTCAGACTCGCCACGTTCTCCAAAATGCCCTGGTATCTCCTGGGCGCTGGCTTTCTGATCGCCGGCGGGCTGTTCGCCATCTTTGCGAAAAGCGCCGAAGCGATACGTTCCCATGAATTGGATCTGGACGCCTCAAGCCAATCGGTCGACATGACGCTCGCCGTGCCGGGCGGCCCCAGCGCGGCGAACACCCAGACCAACGAAACGGCGCCTGCCGAAGCCTATATCAGAAATACCGTCACAGTCGAAAAGGGCGACACGCTCGCCAAGATCTTCAATCAAGTCAATCTCAGCCCGCAGCTGCTGCACACCATAATCTCGCACAAGGAAGCCAGCCCGCTCCGCCAAATCATGCCCGGCGAGGAGCTGCGCTTCACCCTCACCGACAACCAGGATCTGGTTGAACTGGTTTATCAAACTTCGCTCACCCATTCACTGAAAATCTCCAACGACAACGGCGCGTATCAATTCGCGGAAGATATCAGAACGCCCGAGATCCGCACCGCCCACGCCAGCGGCACCATCGACTCCTCCTTGTATGCCGCAGGGCAGGAGGCGGGCATGCCCGATGCGTTGATCATGGAGCTGGCCAACGTATTCGGTTGGGACATCGATTTTGCCTTGGATATTCGCGAAAATGACGCCTTCAGCGTCCTCTACGAGGAAAAGTATCTCGACGGCCAGAAGATCGGGACCGGCGCGATCCTCGCCGCCAGCTTCACCAATGAGGGCCGAACCTTCGAAGCAGTGAGATACACCGATCCCGAAGGCAACACCAATTACTACACGCCCGACGGCAAGAGCATGCGCAAGGCGTTCCTGCGCTCTCCGGTGGACTTCACCCGCATCAGCTCCGGTTTCGGCAAACGCTTCCACCCTATCCTGAACCGCATGCGCGCACACAACGGCGTCGACTATGCGGCGGCCACCGGCACCCCGGTCAAATCCACCGGCGACGGCAAGGTCGTCTTCAAAGGCGTGAAAGGCGGCTACGGCAACACCGTCATCGTGCAACATGGCTCGCAATATCAAACCCTCTACGCCCACCTTTCCGCGTTCAAGAAAGGGATGAAAACCGGCGGCAGCGTCTCGCAGGGACAAGTCGTCGGGTATATCGGCAGCTCCGGACTCGCGACCGGCCCCCATCTGCATTATGAGTTCCGTGTCAACGGCGCGCATCGCAACCCGTTGACCATCCGCTTCCCCGATGCGGAACCGATCGATTCGGAGCACCTGGCGGACTTCATGGCCGTCAGCAAACCGCTGCTGGCACAACTGACCTTAATGAGCAAAACCCGCCTGGCGCAAAACGATTTCTAGCGCCGAACCTTCACCGTCCCCGCGACATCGGCCGACATGAACGCCACGAAGCGACCGTCCTCACTCTATATCGGCCTGATGTCCGGCACCAGCGTCGACGCCATAGACGGCATCCTGGTGGATTTCTCCCAACCCTTCCCACAGACACTGGGTTTCACCAGCCTCCCGCTTGACTCCCAACTGCGCGCCGAAATCCTCGCCCTGTGCTTGCCCGGCGACAACGAAATCGACCGCATGGGCAGCCTGGATGTGCAGCTCGGCGAGATGTTCGCGCACGTGGCCAACACCGTGATCGCCGCCGCCGGCGTCACGCGGGAAGAGATCGCGGCCATCGGCAGTCACGGCCAGACCATCCGCCATCGGCCCGCGTTCCGCCACCCCTTCACGCTGCAAATCGCCGATCCCGCCGTGATCGCGCAATTGACCGGGATCACCACCGTCGCCGATTTTCGCTCCCGCGATCTTGCCGCGGGGGGCCAGGGGGCGCCGCTGGTACCCGCATTCCACGCCGCCGTCTTTCACGATCGGCGCCTCAACCGCTGCATATTGAATCTGGGCGGCATCGCCAACATCACCATACTGCCCGCCGGCGCATCCCACCCCATCCACGGTTTTGATACCGGCCCAGCCAATGTGCTGATGAATGCGTGGATCGCCCAGCATCGAAATCTGGAGTTTGACGAGAACGGGGCCTGGGCGGCCGGGGGGAAATGTGACGAGCGCCTGCTCTCTGCGCTGCTGAGCGACCCATACTTTGGCTTGCCGCCGCCAAAGAGCACCGGACGCGAACACTTCAATCTATCGTGGCTGATGTCGAAGCTCGGCGAACACGACCGCAGGCCGCAGGACGTGCAAGCCACCCTGTGTGAACTCACCGCACGCAGCATCGCCCGCGCCATCGGCGAACACGCGCCAGCCACGCAAGAGGTGCTGGTCTGTGGCGGAGGGGCTTACAATGCGCACTTGATGGATGTGCTGAGTCGGCGACTCGCGCCGATCGAGGTGAAGTCTAGCGAAGCGCTGGGCATGCCGCCCAAGCAGGTGGAAGCCATGGCATTCGCCTGGCTGGCCAAACAAACCCTGTCGATGAAACCGGGCAACCTGCCGGCGGTGACGGGAGCGCGCGCGTTCGTCATTCTGGGGGGCATCTATCCTGGAACGCCTTCCGATCAGCGTTGATCGATCGGGATATAATCCCGCAGCCGCTCTCCGCTGTAGACCTGCGTCGGCCGAAAGATCCGATTATTAGCCAGTTGTTCGCGCCAATGCGCAAGCCACCCTGCGGAACGGGCGATGGCGAAGATCGAGGTGAATTGATCGACCGGAATGCCCATTTCCCGATAGAGAATGCCGGAGTAATAATCCACGTTAGGATAAACACCTTTTTCTGACAGTCGCCCGGCAGCCGCCTCTTCCAGGGCCACGGCGATCTCAAACAAGGGGTTGATCTCCCCTCCGCGCGACTGCATGAACTTCACCATCAGTTTCTGCAAGATGGTTGCGCGCGGATCCTTGACCTTGTATTCGCGATGTCCGAATCCCCAGATCTTTTCCTTCTTGGCCAGTTTTTTCTCCAGCCACGGCTTGGCGTTGGCGGGCGAGCCGATCTCTTCCAGCATCGAGACCACCTTTTCGTTGGCCCCGCCATGCAGCGGACCTGACAAGGTTCCGATGGCAGCGGCGATGACCCCGTAGGGGCTGGCGAGCGTGGACCCGGCCACCAGCGC
>CAZKZP010000014.1:7092-59523 GCA_964557295.1 uncultured Chromatiales bacterium
TTGATGGTGTGCTCGGCGTGCAGGATCAAGCAGGTATCGAAGATCTCGGCCAGCAGCGGATCCGGGGCTCTGCGGTTGAGCACATAGAGGAAATTCTCGGCGTAGGACAGATCCATCCGCGGCTCTTCAGGATCATAGCCTCGGCGGATGTGCTCCCACATGGCCACCAGCACCGGCATGCGCGCGATGATCTTGACCGTCATGCTGTGGACGTAGTCGAGATTGCTGCACATCTCCGGGGTAGTTAAACATTCATTCCCCGGATAGAACATGCCCAGGGAAGCCACGGCCGTCTGCAGCATCTCCATCGGATGCCCCGTGGCCGGCAACTGCTTCATCAGCTCCCGAATGTGGAATTTCACCCGGCGATTACGCCGCAACTGATCATCGAACAGCGCCAGCGCATCCGCGGTGGGCAAGGCGCCGTCGAGGAGTAGCAGCGTGGTTTCTTCAAAGGTGCTGTGCTCGGCCAGCTGTTCGATCGGATAACCGCGATAAGAAAGAATGCCCTTCTCACCGTCGATGTCGGAGATGTTGGACTTGGTGGCGGGAACACCCTCCAATCCTGGCAAGTACTCGCTCATATCGTCCTCATCAAGTCATAAAAAACAAAAAGGAGGTTTCAACCTCCTTTATCGGTTCTCTGAGATGATGCCTGAGCTTTTCCAGCGCCTTAAAGCGGCCAGACGCCTGACGAGGCGTCCGCCATGATTACACCGAAAACGATGAGCCGCACCCGCATGTAGTGGACGCATTCGGATTGCGGATCACAAACTGCGCTCCTTCCAGGCCTTCCTTGTAATCGATCTCCGCCCCGACAAGATACTGATAGCTCATGGGGTCGATCAACAGCTTCACGCCGTCTTTCTCGACACAGGTATCACCGTCGTTCACCGTTTCATCAAAGGTAAACCCGTATTGGAACCCCGAGCATCCGCCACCGGTGATAAAGACCCGCAACATCAGTTCAGCGCCACCTTCTTCATCGATCAGGGCCTTAACCTTTTTCGCAGCCGCATCGGAAAAAATGACCGGGCTTTCGTCAACAACTTCAACATTCACTTGATTACACTCCAATAGTTTGGACGTCGAGACCACTATATCGCTGGGGTCTCTGAAAGGGATTGTACCATTTCTTCACCCTTAGTTGACAAGCTGGGTTGGGAATTGTTCATGCCATGGACCAGCTTGCCGTTTACCTCCGCCCCCATCGCCATCTCGAGGAGATTATAGTAAACATTACCCTCCACGCGGGCCTCGGACGCCAGCTCGATGCTTTCCGAGGAATAGACATCCCCTTTCACGACGCCATTGAGCACCACGTGCGCCACCCGCACCTCACCTTCCACCAGCCCCTGATTACTCACGATCACGGCCGACTCCGGCGAGTTATCCGAAAGCACATTACCCTTGATCTTGCCGTCGATGTGCAAGCCACCCGAGAAGATCACATCTCCGCGGATCTCGGTTCCGGCCCCGATCAGCGAATCGATCCGCTCCACGCCTGAGCGCCGTTTTTTCTTGTTCCACATCTCTCACCACCTGCTATAACAATAATTGATTACCGAATCTCGCATCCCTCGATACATATCGAACTCGTTGACGCAATATTTAGCCGCTTTTCGCTGGCGGGATGCAAAGCGCGAAGCCGTTAACACATGGCATGGGCGGCCCCCCTGAGACGTCCCTTTGTCAGAAGTCACGCGCTCCCAGCATGCTCGTTAGGCCATTTGAAGGATTCTTTGATGGATTTGCCGGAGGACGGACGCACATTGACATCGATACTATGCGGCACAAAGCCGGGAGGGAGCAATAAATCACCTTCAAATTTCTGAAAGTATTTGAAGGAGAATTTCAGCGGACCCGATTTCTGCTCGGGGAGACCGGACACGGGCAACAGCTTCGGACGCCCCTCCTGGACTCCCTGAATTTCGATATCCACTTCGCCTCTGGACACCGTCTCGTCCTTGAGGACCTGGGTAAGGACGAGCTGGTAGCGGGCCATCCCGGGCTCCGCGAGCGGAGTGATCTCGAAACGCTGGATTCGGAGTCCGGTCGTGGCCTCCGAGGGAGCGACAATACCGCGGTAGAAGGTAATTTCCTCCTGGAGTTCCAGGATCTCCGCTTGCAGGTCGCGCAACCGTCCCTGCACCTCGGAGCTGGCCTCGGCCTCTACCTGCTGAGTGCGTTGCAGGAGGGTCGCAGCCGCCTTCAAGTCGATATTTTCCTGGGTCAACTGCTTGACCTGCTGCTGAAGATCGTCATTGGTCTGGTAGAGATCGCCTTCCTTGCCGACCGCCTCATAATAGCCAACCTGATACATTACCAGCGCCACGGTCACCAATGCCGCGATCGTCAGCACAATCCCCATCCCACGGCGGGGTCTGCGTTTGCGGATTTGTATATGCGGGGTCGCTACCATCTTTTAGATTTCAGTTTGCTAGGGCAACAAGGCGATGCCGCGCAAGCCCAGCGTTTCATCCAGTCCACACATAAGATTCATGTTCTGTATCGCCTGACCCGCGGCACCCTTTACCAAATTGTCGATCACCGACAATACCACCACCTGCCGTCCCTGCTGCGGCCGATGAACGGCCAGCCGGCACAGATTCGCGCCTTTCACACTGCGGGTCTCGGGATGAGAACCGGCCGGGAGCACATCAACGAACGGTTCCCCGGCAAAGGTCTGCTCATACAGGGCCTGCAGATCCAAGTCATGGTCCGCTACCTGGCAATACAGGGTGGCGTGGATTCCCCGCTGCATGGGAGTCAGATGCGGCACGAAGGTCAGCCCGACATCCTCGCTCGCGATCTGGCAGAGATTTTGGGTGATCTCCGGCAAATGACGGTGGCCAGACACGCTGTAGGCCTTGAAGGATTCACCGGCCTCACAGAGCAGATGGGCCACGCTGGCCTTGCGGCCGGCCCCGCTCACCCCCGACTTGGCATCCGCAATCAAACCTGCGGTATCGGCCAAGCCCGCTCTCAAGAGGGGCAGGAATCCCAGCGTAACCGCCGTGGGATAACATCCTGGGTTGGCGACGAGGCGGGCCGCCTTGATCGCCGCGCGATTCAATTCGGGTAAGCCGTATACCGCCTCCGGAAGCAACTCCGCGCAGGCATGGGGCGTTCCGTACCAACGCTCCCACTGCGCGGCATCCCGCAGGCGGAAATCCGCTGCCAAATCAACAATCTTGACGCCTCTGGCCAACAACTCCGGGGCCATTCCCATCGCCACCCCATTGGGGGTGGCAAAAAACACCATATGGCATTCTGCCAGACGCGCGATATCCGGTTCTGTGAAGGGTATCTCCAAATGACCACGCAAATTCGGGAATAGATCCGAGACCAACATCCCCGCCTCGGAGCGCGATGTCACCGCCGCAATCTCAACCTTGGGATGCTGCGCCAGGAGCCGCAATAATTCCACGCCGGTATAACCTGTGCCACCGACCACACCCACTCGAATCATCTCCGCCTCCACATCACTGATTGTCAGTTCGCCATCAATTCAAAGGATAGAATGCCCGCCCGATGTAAGCGATCAAGGCATCGATTTGCGCCTCGGAGAGCACACCCTCCCAGGCAGGCATCTTGGTGCCCTCCACCCCGCGCTGAATCGATCTCTTGAGGTCGGCCCACGTCATCCCCGCCATCTCCTGCGGGCTCCTCAAGTCGCGCGGACGCGGCTCCAGAAAGCTGCCGATCCAATTCTGCCCGCTGCCATCGGCGCCATGACAAAAGGCGCAGTTGTCGATGAACAGTCGCTCGCCTTGTTTTTCCTTGTCCGTCAGCCCCTCGATCTGGGGCGAGATATCATGCTTGCCATAAATGGAGGCCGAAGAGATGGCGTCGGGACGCGGTTCTTTGTGTGAATAACCATTGCGGGGAAAAGACACCGGACGCGGCCGCCAGACATCGGAATCATCGCGCACCTTCCCGCGATCATGGCAGGTCACGCAGGTCTTCATGAACAGCCGCAGCCCCTGCCGTTGCTCCGCATTCAGCTGTTCGGCCGGCGTATCTACCGGGATCTCGCCCGTGGCGAACGGAAAGGCGCGCGCGTAGCGTTCGTGATCCCCCCATCCATTCTCCTTGGTGTGATAGCGGGTGTTCGCCTTCTTATCGATGATAAACTCCTGCCGGATGAAATCCACCACCAGCTCGATTTCCGTCGGCGACAGCAGATCGGCAAACGATTTCATCGCCGTATCGGGCTTGCCAAACCGTACCGCCTCCAACATATCCTTGCGACTGAGCTTTTCTGGGTCGGTCTTCTGGAAATTTCTTGGCACTGGGTCGAGATAGGTCGCCGCCAGGGTCTGCGCATCCCCAGAATACCCATGGCAGAAATAACAGCGGTAATTGTAAATGGCGCGGCCGCGCTCGTGGGGGGGCACCGCAGAGTCGGATGCCACAGTCAGATTTGCGTAATGCGGCACACTCATCTGCGCCGCACCCGCATCAGAAGTCACTTTTTTTTTTGCTTGTCGTCGCTCAAATCTTCCTCGCTCACCCCGCGCAAATCCGCCTGGATGAAGGCCCGGAAGACGAACTCGCTGACATCGGCCACCTGCTGGCCACTGAGCACCTTGCTCCACGCCGGCATGACACTGCCCTTCAGGCCATCATGCACAGCCTTGTAGATTTTGGGCCGATTGAGCGAACGCCGCGAATCCTCGCTGATGAAATTGCGCGGCTTGGGCTTGATGAAGAAGGCACGCGAACCCTGACCATCACCTTTTACTCCATGGCAGGCAAAGCAGTTACGGACATAGATCTTGCGCCCTTCGATAGGATCGCCGGTCAACCCATTCGGGAAGGGCTGCGTCATATGCTCTTCGATGCTGACGAAGGTCGGCGCTTCGGCTGCCAGCTCCGGAGCCTGCGCCACCATCTGCGCCTCCTCTTGCTCGACTTGCTCCAGGGGCAAACGCATCAGGACCACACGGACATAGTCGACGATCGAACCAATTTCTTGCTGAGACAACCGTGAGCCATACGGCATCATCGCCTTGCCCGCCACCCCGAAGGTCACCGCTTCGACCATGCGCGTGCGCGACAATTCAGCCTTGGAACGATCAGCCGTAAAATTCCGGGGTGCCGAACTCATATTGGCCCGGGTCCAGACGCCGGTTTCGCCATAATCCCCATGACAAACCGAACAGTTTTCCATATAGAGGGTTTCCCCACCCTTCAGATGCGCAACGACATCGGCGGGAAGTTTAGACCGCGCGGGCTTGATGATCTTCTCAAGAATATAATCGCTCACCGATGCGATTTGCGCCTTATTCAAGCGGTTCTCCCAAGGAGACATGGCCGTCCCCGGCATACCCTTGGCGATAGAATAGATCATGCGGTTTTTGTTCATCTCGACGATTGATTGAACTGAAGTGAAATCGCGGGGAGGAGGATTCAAACCGCGGGAACGGCTGTTACCATCGCCCTTTTCTCCATGACAGACGGCACAATTCTCCAGGTACACCTTCTGGCCATTGGCGGCATCCGCGAACGCCGGTGCTCCAGACACAAGTAACATTGATACTACTACCGCGATACTTCTGAGCATCATCATTAGTGCACATACCTAGCGTTAGGGGTTGGCTTAACGAACCTCTCAATTGTTTAGAGGCTCCGCGCGGCACATTGTTGTGCCGGCGTCTTCAATGGCTTCAAACCGGTTAAATGAAGAAAAGCAAATATCATATTTTTGCTTTCTGTGCCCTGAGAATTCGAGGATGGAATCGTTCAAGGCTTCCTTAAAAAATTGGCATGCAATCCTATCATAGAATTCCGGCTGATTGAAAAGCCTCGCCGACACGGAGCATGCCTGAAGTTGACAGCCGGCATCCAAATGCCCATCCAAGACAATAACCAATTAATATCTCTCATTTTTTGCCATGCCCGCTGCGTTCAAAGAATCCAAATAACGGAGTAGGCATTTTGGCTTGAATTGTGTAAGCTAAACTGATGATATATAAAGTTCGGCCGGCATTATTCCGATAAAAAACGTATAACATCTGACCCAGGTTGGAGGAGGGGTTACTTCAACCTACTTTTCGGGGGGATCATCAACGCCATGAAAAACAAAGTGTTTTTTTTGTGGTCCGGGATTGTAACGAGTTCACTTCTAGGCTCGGCTGCGCTTTATGCGCAGACCGCTATCATCGCTGACCCAGTGGTTGGGATAGACGACCCGATCATGGGCACCAAACATGATTTCACCGGCCTCAATGAGCGTGCCGGCGTCGTGGCCATGGGTGGGGTGGCCTTTTCCGATTATGGCAACCCTTGTGTCTATTGCCACCTCCCTCCCGCCCAAGCCACCACAGACACGACAACTTACGGTGGCATCGACGGTTGGAATCGTTTTGTACCCACAACCGATTATCGCCTCTCCAGCAGCGCCTCGCTCGATGCGAAGCTCCGCTCACCGAACTCCATCAGTCTGCTCTGTCTCTCCTGCCATGACGGTACCATGGCGCTCGATATGGTGATCTTCAAGCCAACGGATTTCGCCACGGAAAATGACAAGGCATTGCACATGAAAATGAACGGCGCGGACGACATCACCAGTTGCGGCAAATGCCATAACGGCGTGGTTGCGCATGATATTTCCGTCAAGGTCATCGGCACCGAACTCAGCGACGACCACCCCATCTCGATTGAATACGGCGGGCTGAACTGGAAAGATCCGGACTTCAAAGTGCCCCATCAAGCCGATGGGTTCAACAATGGCGTCAGGCTGTACAATGGAAACGTCGAATGCGCTTCTTGCCATGACATACATAATTCAACCAACGAACTGGCGCTTACGGTAAGACGAGAGGCACTATGCGAAACATGTCATACAAAATGATTCATAACTTCAAAATCTGCTCTGTCACGCTTATCGCACTCTTGATCGTTGGATGCTCTTCACAACCTAAAAAAGAATTCATCCCGCCAGCCTTTCCTCCGCCGCCCGATGAACCTCGCTTCATCTATGAGCGCACCATTCGCTCGAGTGCGGACGTCGAGGAGTTATCCGCCTCGGACAAACTCAAGATCTTCGCGACCGGAACCGCAGAGACCGCCTTCGGCTTGGGCAAACCCTACGGGGTTGCCGTGCAGAAAGGCCGGATTTTCGTGACGGATACCGCCCAGCGCGCCATTATGGTCTTTGATGTGCCAGCGGCAAAATATGAGTATTACGGCACTGAAGGCCTAGGCACGCTAGCCAAACCCTTGGGCATCGATATCGCTGCCAATGGCGATATCTATGTCGTCGATGGGACTCAACAACGCGTCGTGGTCTTTGACGCCACAGGCAAGTACCTGCGAACCTTTGGCGGGCGCGCCGTGCTAGTACGGCCATCGGGGATCGCATTAAGCCCGGACGGTAAAAAGGCTTACGTGGTAGATACCGGCGGCATCGACGTCCAGGAGCACTCCTTATACGTCTTCGATACCGAATCCGGCGAACTGCTCCAAACCATCGGCACCCGCGGCACCGATGAGGGCAACTTCAACCTCCCCTTGCAGGTGGCGACTGACAACGAAGGGGCTGTCTATGTCGTCGACGGCGGCAATTTCCGCGTTCAGAAATTCAGCGCCGACGGCAAATTCCAGTACGCCGTGGGCGAGGCAGGCAGACGCTCCGGTCAATTCTCCCGTCCCAAGGGTGTTGCAGCGGACAAGGATGGCAATTTCTATGTGGTCGATGCCGCGTTCGGCAATTTTCAAATCTTCAACAAGGAAGGCCAATTGCTTTTGTTCGTAGGAAATCGCGGCAACTCCGGCGGCCCCGCCGAATTCATGTTGCCTGCGGGGATTGATGTCGATGAAGATGGCCGCGTCTATATGGTCGACCAATTCTTCCGCAAGCTCGACGTCTTCCGCCCGGCCAAGCTGTCAGTCGAAGACGGTTATCTCGGCACGCGATACCGGGAAGAATTCCAGGACAAGAAGAAGTGAGAGCGGCGGCCATGTGCCGCCAGCCTTCATTCCTCTGACCCGCCGGTTGTAGCGAATGGGTAATGACCGAGGGGGGGAGAAATACCACCGCGGCACTCAATCGCCTCTGTTGCAACCGTTCTCGCCGCTATAAAAAACTGCACCGAGATGATTATGTTTGGCGGCGTACATGGCGATATCCGCGTGTTTCATCAAGGTTACATGATCCCTGCCATCGTCCGGATACACCGCGATGCCTATACTGCCTCCGGCATGGATTTCCGCGCCGTCAATCGTCATCGGATCGTGCAGCCGTTGTAGGATCTTGTCCGCCAAATTCTTGACCGTAGCGCGGGGCATCCCCTGCAACAAGACAGCGAATTCATCCCCGCCGAGCCTGGCCACGGTATCTGATTTACGGATTTCATCCCGAATCCTGCGCGCGACCTCGCATAGCAGCATATCGCCGTAGTGATGACCATAGATGTCATTCACGTCCTTGAATTTGTCCAGATCGAGGAACAACAAGGCGAATGTGCCAGCCTCGCGCTCAGAGACCGAAATCACGTGATCCAGCCGATCCATCAGCAGGGTGCGATTGGGCAATGAGGTCAACGGATCATGCAGGGCCATGAATTTCAGTGCCGCCATTTGTTCGACACGCAGTGATATGTCACGCACCGAGACCACATAATGTCGTTTGCTCGCCGCCATCATCTCAGACAGGGAGATCTCCACTGGGCAGCTGGAACCGTCTTTCCTGATCGCCACCTGCTCCGAGATCCGGTCGATCAGGGCGATACCGCGCGCGAAATACGCTTCGCTCAAATAGGGAACGCCCCCGTGACTGTCATCCTCCGAGTTGATCACCCGGCTGATATGCATCCCGATGATTTGTTTTTGCGGATATCCCAACAGCTTAGTGGCCGCCGGGTTGGCCGCTTCGATTTCACCCCGCTCATTGAGGATCAGCACACTTTCCATGACGCTATCCATCACGGCGCGTATCCGCGCCTCGCCGGCTTCGAGATGATCCTGCATCGCATTGAACAGTTCGACCACCTCCCCCAGCTCATCCTTGTGATCATGACTGAGCTTGACGTTCCTCTCACCCGCCGCGACGCGGATGATCGCACTGCGCAGCGCCATCAGAGGTTTGAGCACTTGCTTGTTCAGGATCAGCCATAATACGAGCCCAAGCAGCAACGTAGTTATGCTGGCCATCAGCCACAGATGTACCCGCATGGCGCTGATGCGCTGTGCGATGCTCAAGCGCTCCACCTTGATGGCAAAGACACCGCGCATATCACCGGCCTCATATCCGTGACATTGCAGACATGCCGCGCGACTCGGAATGGGCAGCAGCATCGATAGGGTGTTGGCGGAATCCACGTAGACCACGGACTCCCCGCGCAGTGCGGTCTGGATCTGAGCCTGAAACTCAGGAGATATCTCAATCGATTTGACCGCGGTAGGGCGTTCGAATCGGCGGGCACCGATATAGGCGTCTACCTTCTCGATTGTGCGTGTATCATAAAACGCTTCGCTCCCCTCAAGATCATACACGGCAGCATCCAGAATTCCGTGCCGCCCCTTCAGATTATCGAGCCAGGTGCGTGCCAACATGCCGCTACCGTTAATCATGAGCGTTTCCAGGCTGGTCAAGAGGGTTTTGACTTGAAGCTCGACCTGTGCCCTTTCCTGCGCTTCGATGGCAGAGGTCAGCTTTCTATCCATCCATGTGCCGGCCAGCGTCATCAGCACTAGCAATACCACTGATACGACAGTTGCAATACGAATACTTATGCTTGAGGTCTTCCGATGCACCTGAATTTCCTACGCTGACAAATTGATTTCCCTTCACCACAGTACGTTATCGACTGTGTTCGCTAAAAAATTAAGCCCCTGAAGGAGGATCCCTCAGGGGCGTATGCAGCCGAACTGCGCAGATCGTCTGATTATTTCAAATCACGGATCTGGGCGACACCGCCGAAGCTACCGACCCAGGTTGAGCCGTCTGAAGCGGTCGCCATTGAAAAGACATTATCTGAAAAGAGACCATCCAATTGGGTCTTGATAGTAAAACCTTTGCCCTCACCGTTGTAACGGGCCATGCCATGATTGGTGCCTACCCAGAGCGTGCCTTGTTCATCAATGTTCAGCATGAAGATGTGATTGGCCGGCAAGCCGTCGGTCACCGTAAAGGTCTTCCAGTTCTTGCCATCGAAGCGCGAGAGACCGCCGCCCCAGGTCCCACACCAGACATTGCCGCTGCCATCCACCGCCATGGAGATGATGTAGTTGGGGTTGTAGGCGATGTTGACATCTTCCAAGCCTTGCTCCACCTTCTGGCGGGCATGATGCTTGCTCGCGGAGCCCGGGTCGGTGGTGACGCTGATGTCCTTCTTCACCTGCTCATAAGGCGCGCCGAGACCTTGGGCGTGCGCCCAGTGCTTCCACGTGCCATTGCGATATAGCGCCAAACCGCCCTCGGTTCCGATCCAGATGTCGCCATTTTTACCCTCTTCCAGGCCGTAAACCCAATCATTCGGGAGCCCATTGTTGGTGCTCTTGACGGTGAAGGTCTCCCATTTCTTGGGATCATCAAGATCGCCGCCCTTGATGCGATTGGCGCCGGACCAGGTAGCGATCCAGACATCACCGTTCTTGGCTTGCAATACATCGTAGACGAACTGATCGGCCAAGCCCTGAGGGATGTTGTAATTCTTCCATTGGTTGGTCTTCATGTCGTGGACCGACATCCCGCCGCCGTAGGTGCCAACGACGATCCGCGCACCCAACTTGCTGACGTGGAATACACCATTTGACAACAGGGCGCCGGAATCCACGTTGAACATCGTGTGTTCCCCCGTCTTGATGTTGTAGCGGACTACACCGCCCGAGGTTCCGATCCACACGAAATCGCCATCGGCGATGATGCTTTTAACATTGCGGTTGCCCACTTGAAAATGGGTGAATCTGTCGTAAGCGGCATGATCGCTCGGCATTTGCGCCGACAGATCCACCGGCCCTTGACCAGGCATCGGCTGAGGTGCGGTCGCAGGCTGCGCGACTGGGGCGGGCGGCTGCGCCACGGTTGTCGGCTGCGATTGCTCCTGCGCCCCAGGGGGGGGCGCCTGCTTGGTCCCGATATTGTATGCGACTGCCGCGGCACCCGCGGAAACCACAATCACAATGCCCAAGGTCTTCAAGTTCATGCTGTACTCCAAAATAATCTCTAATTCCGATATGCGCTACATGGTCAGCAGCGTGACACCGCCGCGTGTCCCCACCCAGACATCGCCGTTGGATGAGATTGCAATGTCATAGACGTTCTCGTCGATCAGTCCGTCACCTTTGCCATAGCTGCGCCAAGTCTTGCCGTCGTAGCGTGACGCCCCGTGATTGGTGCCAAACCAAACCGCTCCATCAGGCGCCTGGCTCACTGCATAGACGATATTCCCGGACAGTCCGTCTTTCGTGGTGAAATTGGTCCATTTCGAGCCATCATAATAAGCGGCACCGCCGCCCCAAGTCCCGGCCCAGACCGTATCCTGCGGCGTCACCAAGATGTCGAAGACGTAATTCGGGTTATAGGTCTCCATACCGGAGGCCATGACCGTGAGATTATGCCGCGAACGCGTGCCCAACCCGGTGTTGTCACTGGCCGGCAAACCGAATTCATTTGCCGCGCCCAAGCCTTGGTCGTGTGTCCAGGTCGACCACTTCTTGCCGTCGAACATGTTCACCCCGCCTTCGGTCCCGATCCAGACGCGATCCTTGCTGTCGATATCCAACCCGTAGACCCACTCATTGACCAGCTCTTCCAGATACGTGGTGAAGGCGTCGGATTTTGGATTGACCGAATTCAACCCGGCCCAAGTGCCGACCCACAAGGTGCCGTCGGCTTGTTCCGCGAACGAATACACCCAGTAATCGGCCAGACCGTGCATCGGGAAATAGGTCTTCCAGGTGCCGTCGAAGCGCGACATGCCGCCACCGTCGGTGCCGAACCATTTGTTGCCCTTGCTGTCGATGAAGATCTTGAAGACATATTCGTTGGCAATGCCGTCTTTGCGGGTGTAGGTGTTCAACACATCGCGGCTCGCCAGGCTCACCTGCAACACCCCGACGGAGGTACCCACCCAAAGGCTGTTGGAGTTTTTCTCGACGGCCAAGGCGCGGACGAATACCCCATCGCCGACATTGAAGGTTTCGACCACATGATAGTCCTTGGCCATGAGCTCGCGCGCATTGGCCTGGGCCGGGGCGTGCGCCGCGGCGGTGGGACTCGGAGTTTCTGCATTGTTTGAATCACTGCAACCTGACACCAGCACTGCCAACAGCGCCATGTATGGAAAAATGACTTTTACCCGCATCCGTCGATCCTTATTCACTTCAGCCCGATCGCTGTGTCACGCATTCGAACGCTACTGCACGATGCCATTGATGACCACGTCGACCTTTTTGCCGTCCCCCAACCGAATGACCGGGCTATGCCCCTCAAGATCACCGGGTTGCGGCATCGCATTGCCTGATTTCGAGACGCGAGCGCCCACCACGATCTCGCTGAAGCTGGACAACTTCATCGCCGGAGTCATCGCCATCGAATCGTCGAGCGTGAACTCGACGGGTAGATCACGCACCTGCTTGCGCAGGACCGCCAGCGGCATGGGCGGACCGCTCGCCGCGCGCGCGAAGATGAATACCGTGTCATCCGGTTTCACGGTCTCCGGATAATCAGCGGCCAGACTGACTCGCCCCGAAACACTGGTGGCACCCGCCGCCGCAACTGGGGTAGTAGTGGTCGTTGTAGTCGTCGTGCCGAGATGGGCATCGACTTCCGCGATCGCCGCTTG
The DNA here is from genome assembly GCA_964557295.1 of uncultured Chromatiales bacterium. GTDB lineage: Bacteria > Pseudomonadota > Gammaproteobacteria > RBG-16-57-12 > RBG-16-57-12 > JBFMHP01. Next base: position 19,887 of record CAZKZP010000014.1, read on the forward strand.
CACCGCGGCCTGGCCATCGGAGCCTGGCGGCATCAGCGCCAGGATCTTCACCCAATACTCCTTGGCCTTGGCGTATTCTTCCGTTTGCATCATCGCGCTGGCGGCGAGATACAAGGCCTTGACGTGCTGCGGATCGAGTTGCAGCGCACGCTCGACATATTTCATCGGCTCGCCCGCCAGGGTCATGTTATTGACCACGGCCATGGTGTCGGCCAGATCGGCGAAGACGTTGGCGTCGTAATCCAGACCCAGCTCGATCGCCTTCTGGTATGCGCTTACCGCCTTCTCATTCTGCTTCAGGAAATAATAGGAACGGCCCAGCATCGCCCAGCCTTGCGCATCATTCGGATTCTCCGCCAGCTTGGCTTCCAGCGATGCGACCATCTGCTCGACGTTGTGCATCTGATCCTGCTGCGCGGCCTGCGGCGGCGGGACGTCGGGATTGATTCCTGGTTCACCGGCGCCGAATTGCTGATACAGGAAAATCGACACCAACGGTAGCGCGATCAGCACCACCCAGGCCGAGGCCTTCGCCGTCAGCTCAGCGCCCGCGCCGCCGGCTTGAGCCTTCTCTTCACCCCCCAAGCTATCGATCACGCCCTTTTCAATATCGAGCTTCGCCTGCTCGTATTGTTCTTGGCTGATGGTGCCAGCTTTGAGGTCGTTGTCCAGTTCGCGCAGCTGATCGCGATGGATAGCAATATTCAATGCTTCCCGGCTCAGATCGCTCGTTTTTTGTTCGCGTTTAAACAACGGCGGCAAAATCAACAGCAGCGCGCCTGCCAGCAGCAGGATCGCAATCACCCAGAACGTCATCATTACTTCGTTTCCCCCGCGTCTTGCCGCAACAATTGTTCTGCGCGCTGGATCTGTTCTTCACTAAGAGACTTCTCCGCCCGCTCCAACTTCTTGCGACGATTTTTTAAATTGAGATATAGCAGCAACAGCCCGCCACCGAACAGAACGAAAGGGCCGAACCACAAAAAGTACGTAGCCGGATTGACCGGCGGGCGATAGCGTACGAAATCACCGTAGCGCTGAACCATGTAGTCGATGATCTCTTTGTCGGTTTTCCCGGCGACCAACATCTCCCGGACCTGATTCTTCAAATCAATCGCCAATTCGGCATGAGAATCGGCGATGTTCTGGTTCTGACAGACCAGGCAGCGCAGCTCGCGAGCGATCGCCATCATCCGCTCCTCCAGGACCGGGTTCTCTGCCATCGGCGCAGCCTCTTTGGCATGCGCCGCGCCGATGAGCAGCGAGCATAAAACGGCCGCGCAAAAAGCGGCGATATTGATTAGACGCATGCTTGAACAGCCTCTCTAGTGACTTGGCGCTCCGGACCCGCCTGCTCGAGCAGGCGGATCAACGGCAACACACAGTTTTGCAGGGAATCGACCGACAGCGGCCCGGTGACCTTATGCACGATTACGCCGTTCTTGTCGATTAGATAGGTTTCAGGCACGCCGTAGACGCCATAGTCGATCCCGACCCGGCCATCCGCGTCGACTGCGGAGAGCATATAGGGATCGCCGCCTTCCTTGAGCCAGTGGATGGCCGCCGGATTGGTGTCCTTGTAATTGAGCCCGACCAGGTTCTTGATGGCGCCCGCCCGCGTCGCCTGCACCAGCAAAGGGTGCTCGACACGGCAAGACACACACCATGAAGCCCAGACATTCAACAGCCATACCTTGCCCAGCAGGTCCTGATTGGTGATGTGTTTGGCCGGATCGTGCAGCTGGGGCAGGGTGAAGGCGGGCGCAGGCTTGCCGATCAGCGGAGATGGCACCTCGCGCGGATTCAGACCCAACCCGATGTACAAAAACACCGAGAGGATCAGAAAGATGATGAGCGGCACCAGAAATCTAACCATTGCGTAACTCTCCTAGACCAGCGCCGGCTGTTTGTTCTCTTGTTCCGTGCCCGCGCCTTCGACACCCTTGCGGCTGCGCAGTACGAACCGATACCGGCGATCCGTGGCGGCCAACAGCCCACCCAATCCCATCAGGAAACAACCACCCCAGATCCAGTTCACGAAGGGCTTGTAATACACGCGCACGCTCCAGGCGCCGCCGGACACCGGCTCACCCAACGAAACGTACAGATCGCGGAACACACCGCTGTCGATGGCCGCCTCGGTCATCGGCATGGTCTGAACCAGATAGGTGCGTTTTTCCGGATGCATCAGCTCATACTCCTTGCCGTTCTTGAAGACTTGGATATGACCCGTGCTCGCCTGGTAGTTCGGCCCGGGCATCTGGGTGACGCCGTCAAACCGGAAGGTATACTCGCCCATAGTCATGGTATCGCCCACATCCATACGGACATCCTGCTCCTGCTCATAAGTCGACACCAATGTGACACCCAAGATGAACACCGCGACGCCAAGATGCGCCAGATTCATGCCATAGAAGGAGCGCGGGGCACTGGACAGGCGCGCCATGAAACCGCCCTTGTGCTCGGCATCGGCATACAGCCGGTCATACAAGCCACGCGCGATGGACATAATCACCCACAGCGCCATCGCCAGGCCAATCACCGTCATCACCGGCCACTTGTCGCCCATGGTAAACGGCAGGAGACAGGCGAGCACGATCGTTGCCCCCAGGGCCCAGCGCATCCGGACCCACAGATCCGGAATCGTGTGTTTTTTCCAACGTGACAGCGGCCCCAAGCCGAGCATGAAGATCATCGGGATCATCAAGGGAACGAACACGGAATTGAAGTACGGAGGTCCGACCGAGATCTTGCCCATCTCCAGGGAATCGAGCACCAACGGGTAAAGCGTTCCCAGCAAGACCGAAGCGGAGGCCACCACCAGCAACACATTGTTGACCAACAACATCGACTCGCGTGAAACCACGTCGAACTTGCCGCCCAGGCCAACGCTCGGCGCGCGCCAGGCATACAAGGTCAAGGAGATGGCGATCGTCACGAACAGGAAGCCCAGGATGAATCCGCCACGCTCGGGATCGGTGGCGAAGGCATGCACCGAGGTCAACACGCCGGAGCGCACCAGGAAGGTTCCAAGCAGGCTCAAGGAGAAGGTGATGATCGCCAGCAGCACCGTCCAGTTCTTGAAGCTGCCGCGTTTTTCCGTCACCGCCAGCGAGTGGATCAGCGCCGTGCCCACCAGCCAGGGCATGAACGAGGCGTTTTCCACCGGATCCCAGAACCACCAGCCGCCCCAACCGAGTTCGTAATACGCCCACCAGCTGCCCAAGGCGATGCCGAAGGTCAAGAACATCCAGGCGATGGTCGTCCACGGACGCGACCAGCGCGCCCAGGTGGCATCGAGCCGCCCGCCCAACAGCGCGGCGATGGCAAACGCAAAGGCAACGGAGAACCCGACATATCCCAGATACAACATCGGCGGATGAATCACCAGGCCGGGGTCCTGGAGCAGCGGATTCAAATCACGCCCTTCCGCGGCAGCAGGCAACATGCGATCGAACGGGTTGGAGGTCAGCAGCATGAACAACAGGAACCCGACCGTGATCAAGCCCATCACCGCCAGCACGCGCGCGACCATCTCCTGAGGCAGATGGCGGCTGAACACGGACACCGCCATCGCCCACAAGCTCAGGAACAGCGTCCAGAGCAGCATCGAGCCCTCGTGGCCGCCCCAAACACCGGCGACCTTGTACTGTGTCGGCAGGAATGAGTTGGAATGTCCCGCCACGTAGGTGACGGAGAAATCGTCGGTGACGAAGGCATAGGTCAAACAGCCGAAGGCGATGGCAAGGAACACAAACAAGCCTTGCGCGGCGGGCCGCGCCAATGCCATCCATTGCGGAATCCCTTTCGCTGCTCCGATCATGGGTAGTGTGCCTAAAATAATCGCGAGGCTCAGCGCGATTATCAGTGCGAAGTGGCCAATTTCAGGAATCATAGGAGTATCCTCTGCTATTGCTGTGGCGCGCTGCCCGCGCTTGGCGCCTGGGAGGCGGACTTAGCCTTCTCCAAGGCATCGGCCACTTCAGGTGGCATATAGTTTTCATCGTGCTTAGCTAGTACTTCCGTGGCCTTGAACACACCGTCGGCTTCCAGTTTACCTTGGGCGACCACACCCTGCCCCTCACGGAACAGGTCCGGTAGGATGCCGGTGTACAGTACGGCGACGGTCTCGGCGTTGTCGGTTACGCGAAAGCGCACCGTCAGGCCATCGTCCGCACGCGAGAGTGAACCTTCCTCCACCAAACCGCCAAGGCGGAAACTGCGGTCCTTGGGCGCCTCACCCGCCTTTATCTGACTCGGGCTGAAAAAGAATACGAGGTTTTTGTTGAACGCGTTGAGCACCAGCGCCACGGCCACACCCAGCACCGCCAGCGCCGCAATGACAAACAAAAATCGCTTATGCCTTGTCTTCATCTTGAACTGCCTTTGCAGCACGTGCCTGCGCCATACGGGCGAGCCGTTGACGCGTCTGCTGCTGTTTGCTCTTGACCCACAACGTTTCGGCGATGATCAACACCGCCGTCACCCCATAGCTCCCCCACACATAGAGGGCGTGCCCGCCCATGGCAAAGAATTCCGAAGCGCTTCCCCAGTTCATTTCTCACCGCCTAATTCATCCAGCACCCAATTGGCATCGCGCTCACGGGCCAGGATATCGCTGCGCACCCGCATCAGCACTATCGCGATGGTGTACATCCAGAATGCGAAGGTCATCAAGAGCATGGCCGTCAACATCGTGGCGGCCATGGTCGGCGCCTTGCTCATGGAGATCGACGCCCCCTGATGCAAGGTGTTCCACCATTTGACCGAGAAATAGATTATGGGCACATTAACGACGCCCACCAACGCCAGCAATGCGCTGGCCTTGGCGGCGCGGTTGGGATCGTCGATGGCCCCGCGCAAAGAGATATAGCCAAGATACAGAAACAGCAGCAACAATTCCGAGGTCAACCGCGCATCCCATACCCACCAGGTGCCCCAGGTCGGCTTGCCCCACAAGGCACCGGTCCACAGGGCGATGAAGGTGAAAATCGCGCCGGTGGGGGCGAGGGCGCCGGCCATCATGTCCGCCAGGCGCACGTTCATCGCCAGATAGATCGCCGCATAACAGGCCATGACCACATAAATGAACATCGACATCCAAGCCGCCGCCACATGGATGAACATGATGCGGTAGCTCTCGCCTTGTTGATAGTCTGTGGGCGCGACAAAAAAGCCGATATACAGGCCTATGGCCGCGGAGATCACCGCCAGCCAGGCAAACCACGGGAGCATCTTTCCCGCCAAGGGGTAGAAGGTGCGCGGGGAAGCGAACCGGTACCAGGATATATCTTTCGTTGTTTCTGTGGACATGGACTTCTACCTAGCTACTCCATCGATATTCTCAACGCCGCTGCGGCGGCCCAAGGTGTAAACCCGAGTGCCAAGGCGAGAAACGCGCCCAGCAATGAAATCTGCGCTTCGACACCCATGTCGGCTCGAATTGATTCGACCGCGCCGGTCCCGAAGATCAGGATCGGGACATACAGCGGCAGAACCAGGAGAGACAATAATACACCACCACCCCTAACGCCCAGGGTCAACGCCGCGCCGATCGAGCCGATCAGACTCAGCACCGGCGTCCCCAGCAGCAGGGTCAGCACCATGACCCGGATCGCCTCGCCCTCCATGCCCATGAGCACCCCCAGGAGTGGAGACATCAACACCAGCGGCAGCCCCGTCAACAGCCAATGGGCGATCACCTTGCTCAACACCAGCAGCGACAACGGCTGCGGCGCTATCAGCATCTGCTCCAGGGTTCCGTCCTGGTAATCCACGGAGAACAGGCGATTGAGCGATAACATCGTGGCCAGCAATGCCGCCACCCAGATCACGCCCGAGGCGATTTCTCTGAGGACCTCCATTTCCGGACTCACGCCCAAGGGGAATAAACTGACGACGATGACAAAAAAGAACAACGATGTCATCACATCCTGTGGACGGCGCATCGCCAGCAGCATATCACGCCATATCATGTGGCGGATAATCAACAACATCGCTCCCCCTACTGCCCTAGATTCAGCTGTCTGACCACCCCTTCGATATCGACATCCTGGTGTGTGGTCAAAATCACCATTCCGCCGTTCTCGAGGTGTTCGGCGATGACATTGCGCATCACCTCGATGACCGCCACATCCAGCGCGGTGTAGGGTTCGTCCAGAATCCAGAGTTTTGCCTGAGTCAGCAGCAGTCTCGCCAGCGCCACCCGGCGCCGCTGCCCCTGCGAGAGCACCTTGGCGGGCAATTCCTCGCGCCCGGCCAGACCGATGCGCCGCAGGGCGTTGCGCAGCGTGTCCGCGGCGCACGCCTGACCCGAGAGCTGCGCTGCAATCCGCAGGTTCTCGAGCCCGGTCAGATCGTCCTTCACCCCGTTGAGGTGGCCGATATAGGTCAGATCTTGATGAAAGTCCTCACCCAGCCGGCGTATCGGCGTGCCCTTCCACAAGATCTTTCCTTGCTCGGGCGTCATCAGACCACAGAGCGTGCGCAACAATGTCGTCTTACCGCTGCCATTGTGCCCTTTGACGTGCAGCAGCTCACCCGGCTGGACCTTGAAGTTCAGACCTGTAAAACAGAGGTGATCGCCCCGCCAGCATTCTAGATCTTGGACTTCTAACATCCTGCTAAATGCACTGCATTCTCATTTCTACAAGGTCAGTGAGTGTACCACTAGACCGAACCGCGACTCCAGCCCCAATACCCGGAATCTGGCGTTTATTTTGAGACACGTTCTAAGGCGCCGCGCTCCGCCACTTCCCGTATCACGGCTATCATCTCCGGGCCATCCCATTCCCTTGGCCCGATGATGTTGCGGGCGACGATATTACCCTTTGCCAGGATAAAGGTGGAGGGCACCACCTTCACACCAAAATCCCGCTGCATCTGCGCCACATCCTCGGCCAGATGGTTCTCGAAGCCAACCCCGCGCTCGCGCAGATATTCGCGCACCAGATGATCGTCGTGATCGAGGGCAATGCCGACCACGGCGTAGTCCTGCGCACCCAACGCCTCGGACAGCCGTTGCAGGCTGGGCAACTCCTTGCGACAGGGCGCGCACCAGGTCCCCCAGACATTGACCACCACCACTTTGTCCATCGGCAGCTGAAGCTGCTCGCGTCTCCCCTCCAGGGTCAGGGTGTGGACCACCGGAAACCGATCGCCCGGCGCAAGCCGCGGCGGATCCCCGCCATCACTGCACGCCGCCATCAGGCCCAGGGTGAACAGAAGGACCCACCTCAGAACCTGCCCTGTCGGCACCGAGGCGTTCATGCCCCTAACCACACTACGGCGTGCCTGCCCCGCCCTGGCCCGGCTGAGCGGCGGCCGGCGCTTCGGATTCGGGTATCCGGCCGAGCTTGCGCTCCCATTCCCATAATGCGGCGCGCGCCTTGGCCAGATAGGTATCCTCTTTCGTCAAATGGATATAACTGCGCATCGCGCCCAACGCCATCTCGTACTCGCCCAGGCCCTCAAAGGCCATGGCCAAGCCATAATAGGCATTGGCGTAGGGCGGCCGCAATTCGATGGCGGTGGTGAAGAAGTCATGCGCGGCCGCGTACCTCTCCAGCCCCAGCAGGGCAAACCCCATGTTCGCATGGGCCTCCGGCATGCGTGGCGATAATTCGAGCACGCGGTGCAGCGCCGTCATCGCCATGTCGTAGCGCTTGGCGTGCAACATCATCACCGCCTGCTCGAAACGCTGGGCGATCTCGACCTCGCGCGCCTGGTGGGCATGGCGGTCGGGCTTGGCATAGGGATCGACCCGCGTCTCGCGCGCGCCAACAGGCACCACATGCGCCGGATCGACCTGCTTGATGACATCGTACACGGCCACGGCGATGACGGTCATACAGATTACGGTCATCACCAGAATCAGGTTTTCATAGTCTTTGGTCATACCACTCCTTTATGCGCCGCCGGGCTGATATAGGGCACGCCGAAATATGTCATGAATGCGAATACAAAGATACCGATGATCATCCACGCGCCAACGGCCAAGGGGATGCGATATGCCAGCCGCAGATGGATGCTCGCCCCCAGCACCAGCCAGTTGAGGAATGACGAGGTCTCCAGCTCATCCCAATCCCAATACCGGCCCCAGGCATCCTGCGCCCAAACCGCGCCGGCGATCAGCATCAAGCTGTCGAAGATCAGCGCCACCATCATGAAGCGCCAGGCGATGCGATCGATCATCTCGTCGGACGGCATGCCGGAGAACAGTCGCGCCAGACGCGTGCGCCGCAACAGGATCACCCCCGCCAAGCCCACGCCGATCAGGCAGGCGGCCAGAAAGATCTTGCCCAGTCCGACATGCGCCCACTTCCAATCGTTGTAATAGGTCGCCGGATAAAACCCCCCGGCCGGCTCGAGGATCAGCACCCAGCTGCCCAAGACCCAGAGCGCCGGAAACACGATGACCGCGGTGCCACGCAATTGCGGCATGCGCCAGTAGACTAGCAGATAAAAGAGCCCCAGACTCCACAGCTGACTGGCGAGCAATTCAAACAGCTCGACGAAGGGGCCATGCCCGAGTCTTTGCCAGCGCACCGCGAGCATGATCGTCAGCAACACTACGCCCAAGGCCAAGAAACCCAACACGATCTGCTCGCGGGAACGCTGCGACTGCAGGATCACATTTTCGATCGCCCCAGTATAGCGCGGCGCTACCGTCAGGACGGCCGCGATCGTTGCGACTGCGTACGCCGCCAAGGCCGCCCACAACCAGGGTAATTCTGCCGCCATCTGCATACTCGCCTCCTATCAGACCTCGCCGTCTTTGTCTTCTGCCCGCAACGGCAGGGCTTGCGCCGTCTTCTGCCAGAGATGCCAGCCGAGCCCCAGTACCGCCACCACGGACACGAAAAACAGCCAGCGCAAGGTGGGGTCATAGAAAATGGTATATCCCATCCACATGCGCAGCTCTTCATAGCGTAGCCGGCCGTGGGGTAGCCGCGCCTCGTCCCCCACATTCAACTCCACGCGCTGATCACCCACGGTCACCGCGAGCGTCCCCGAAGAGGTTTCCTGCTGCAAACTCCAGTAATCGTCTTCGGTGTAGGGCGTCTTGAGCGTCAACCAGAACTCGATCTCCTCGTTCGTTCCGGGAGGGCTCCATGCATTCTTCTGCTTGTACTCATACAACGGATAGGACGGCATGTTCACACTGCCCGTCACCGGCGCCCCAGCATCGGGGATCCACGTAAGGATGGGGGCGAAACCCTTGTTGAAGCTGGTGTAGAAACGATAGCCTCCGAGCAGCAACGGCTTGTCATCACCGACCACCAAATGCTGCCGGGTACCGTCAGACTGCTTGACGTAGACGTGGCTATAGGTGGCGCCACGCTGCAATCCCGGCTCATAGTTGACGATGTATTGGCCCTGTACGAACTCTCCACCCTCCAGCCCCCAGCGATGCCAAGGCCCCTTTTTGACCTCTTGCAGCAGGCCGGGCTCAAAAGACTGTCCGTTGATGATCTCGACTTGCGCATCCAGGTGGGTGAGCCGCCCGATCGCTGCCAGCACTGCGATACCAAGCAGGCCGAGATGGAATACCAGCAGCCCGGGCTGACGATTGATCTTGCGGTTGGTGGAGATGGCGGCGAGCAGATTGACCGAAAGCCAGAACAAGGGCAGGACCAACACCCAGACGGAAAAATCGAACTGACTGCCGTAGCTCAGGATCGCGCCGATGCACAGCAGCACCATGCCGATCAGGGTCAATTTTATGGAGGCTAAACGATACAACCAGCCCATCACTGCATCACCGGCTCAGGAGCTCTATACCCTACAAAATGAGTCGATTTTCACTCACTTCGCTCCCACGCGCAACACATCTCCGCAAGCCGGGTACATTTCACATCACCTATTGTTAGTTCGGAGAATATTTCGGGCATGAGATCAGATGTCATTTTCGGGCTGCCGCAGGCGCCTGATCGCCGATGTATTTCAGGATCACGACACGCTGATTGAACATGTCCGCCACGTATATCAAACCGCGGTTATCAATCCACGCGCCAGAGGGTAGATTAAACTCGCCGATGCCCTGACCGGCGCCGCCGATGGGCAGCAGGAAACGGCCCTGATCATCATAGATCAGCAAATGGTCGTAATAGGACTCCACCACGTAGACCCGTCCGCCCGCATCGACTGCAACCCCCTTGGGATGCGGCATGTCGCCCAGGTACACCCCGCGCCGGCCGAAGGTCGTCAGGAATCCGCCATCGTTGTCGAAGATCTGGATGCGCGCATTCAGCGCGTCCGTCACATAAAGCCGATTGTTGGCAAAGGCCAGGTGGGTTGGGCCGTTGAAGCTCCCGGACTCTTCCCCGCGCTTGCCTATCACCTTGATGAAGCGCCCCTCGGCGTCAAGCACCTTGATGTTATGCTCATGGGTATCGGCCACATAGAGCCAGCCCTTGGCGGGATCATAGGCCAGCCCGGAGGGGCGCTTGAGCACGCCGCCCCCCAGCCTCCCCAGCGGCTTGCCGCTGCTATCCAGGCGGATGACGGCACCCAACTCGGCATCTGCCACCAGCACACTGCCGTCCTTCGCGATCGCGATACCGATAGGCGCGATGAACGCGGAATTGGAGCCGGAGCTTTGCCAGAGCTCGAACTTCCCGCGCGCGATGTCAAAGACATAAACCCCCTGCCGACTGACATCGGTTACCAAGATCCGTCCGGCAGAATCTACAACGCCCGTCTGCGGCCGCTGCAAGGTGAGGGGCCGCTCTTCGTGGCCAAAAACGCCCGCGACCCATAGAAATGCCTTGGTGAGACTTTCGCGAAAGCCGCCGGTGGAGTCCGCGACGAAGTTCGGTTCCCCGGTCAGAAGGCCCACGTACTGATAGCGCGGCGGTTCCGGCGGGAGCGGCCAGGCCTTTTCCTGGTCTGGCGCCACGTAGCGAAATATATGCTTGGTCTCCGCGCATCCGGAGAGCGCCACCAGGGCAAGGACCAGATATAGAAGTTGCCTAGCAAACGCCACACCGGCCATCTAGCCCCCTGTGAGAGGCGGGATTATCTTCAACACCTGGATGCGCCGATTCAAGCGCTCCAGCACGTACAACGTGTCGTCATACACCCACAGGTCACTGACGTCGCGGAAGTTGATCTGCCCCATGCCGGTGCCGCCCGCCGACGCCCGGAGATAACCTTCCTCGAAGATCTTCAGCATGTCATCGCCATTATCGCTGATGATGATGCGGCCGTATTTGTCGGTGGTTATGGCCGAGGGAACCGTCAGCACATCCTGGCCGAACGTACTCAACGGCACGCCCGTGCTCGAGATCTTCTGCGCGCGCAAACCGATGCGATCGGTGACGAAGAACTTATCACCCACGGTTGTCATCCCGGTGATCGAAACGAACTGCCCCTCCTGTTTCCCGCGGCTGCCCACGGCGTAGAGCGGCACACCGATGTCATTGAAGACCAGGATCCGGCTATACACGCTATCGGCCACATAAAGCTTCTTCAATTCATCGTCGTAATAGACGCGCTCCGGGCGCGCCAGATTCATGCTGTCTTCGAAGATCCCCACCAATTTGTAACTTGGCGAGAACTTCAACACACGCCGCCCGATCGGATCGGCCACGAAGATGTGGCCGGTGTCACTGACATCCAGATCGCCGGGCTTGCCCTTGAAATATTGGTTGACATCAATGATCGACAGCAGCGTGTCTTTTCCGAGCACGTAGCGAAAAATACGCATCAACCCGTCATCGACAATGTAAAGCGAATCTTCCGTGCCGGCGAAATACAAAGGCGAGATCAGCCGCAGTTTCTGCACTCCGACCAACTGCTGCGCCAATCGGCTTTCGATACCATCCAAGCCGCCGTCGATGTACCTCATGAACTCAAACGGCTTCCAGACCTGCGCCGGGGCGGCCACAGACTCCGCGCCCCCCTTTTCCTTGGCATAAGACGAATAGACATCTTCCAGCGTGGTCAGTCCCATGGACTCACCGGTATCAGCGCCGGCCGGCGCTTGGAGGGGTTTATCCACACTTGTGACGGCAGGGGACTCCCCCACGGGCGCCAGGATATCTTCAGCAGCGGAAGGCTCTTCGAGCACAGCCTGCGTGTCGACAGGCGGCTCTTTGAGATCAAGCGTTTCATCCGCCGGCAGTGGTTCTTCGAGCACAACAGCGCCTTCCCCACCTTCGCCGAAGATATCTGCTCCGGCCTCATCGGCGGCGGCACCTCCCGGGAGCATCTCATCATCCACAACGATGTCCCCGCCGGCATCGAGCGGAGTAATGGAATCCTCACCCAAGGCATCGGCATGAGGATCGATGGATTTGGACACCTGCTTGGCCGAGGCGCAGCCGGTCACCAGACCGCCCGCCGCCGCCAATAAACCGAGAATCAGCGCAAGCCGCCAGATTCTTTGGGCACACTGTGACATCTTGCACACTCCAATGGCGGGAACGCTATCTTACCGTGGCATACGCCACAGAATTCACCCTGCATGATGGCGGCCATGGTGATGAAGTTACCGCCCTTCTGAGGAAGAAAAATGGCCGGATGGCAATTCTGACAGGTCAGCCACTTGGTATGCGGCAGATGCGGAAAGCGCACATAGGGCATCGACGAGGTATTTTGCAGAATCAGATCGAAATCGATCGAGTGCATCTTCTCCTTGCCGGTGATATCGGCACGCGGCGTGATCAGGCCGTTATCAATCGCGCCAATCCAGTCAATGAGGCCGCCGGCATCGCGCGGAAAATCCTTCAACGCCTGGGAGGGCGCCTGCAAGATTTCAACTGCATCATTCTCGGGATCATGGATGCCGTCTTCATCCAGTGGAATAGCCTTGTTGTGTAACTGGAAATGCGCCTGACTGTCGAATTCGGCCAGCACATTCGGTGAGGCGATACACATGACCGCCAGAGAAATGGCAAATACCGTACTTATCCTGCGCACCAGCATGTTAGTCACCCATTCGTCAACAACCGTAAACCACGTCTAACGCGATTCGTTCGCTGTGCGATCACACACACACCTCTGCACCGCGGCGTCACACGCAATCCCCTCATCCCAAACCCCAGGCCGCGCCTTCATGACGCTGCACCTGCCACGCACCGGGATCGAAGACATTCACTCCGCGTCTGCAAAGACTCATTGATTGACACCCAACAGGGTCAACCCGCGACGCAGCTTGGTGATAGCCTCCTGAATCGTGCGAATGGCTTCAGGATATTTCTTGTTTTTGGCAAAACCCTCCGCCGTATTATGCAATGCATCGGCTTGATTCACAAAGGACTCAAACAAGATTTTTTGCCCCGGCGCGGGATTTTTCTCTGCCAGCGCAACGGGCACCAGCTCCTTATATCCCATATAGCGATCGAGCTCATAGCGATACTCGCCCTCGGGAGTGTCGATCTTGAGGTCATAGACCAACTCCTGCGCATGTAGCATCTGATTGATCGCCAGCGTGATCTCCTTGTCCACCGCCTGCATGGCGCCGGCCGCCTCCGCAAACTGCTCTTTTCCGGCATACGTCTTAGCCTGCCCCTCGAGAGCCGCCACCTTCTGCTCGTCGTATTTCACGACTTCTTTCTTCCCGCGGCTTTGCGCCACCTTCTGCGCCGTCTCCTGATGGGTGACCTTGAGATCAGACACAGCCTTTAGCAGAGTTTCATAGCGCTTGCGATTTTCTTCCTTCACACTCTCGCTGGGAACCATCTGCGTCGCCGAACTGATCTTGCGCAGCGCCTCATCGATCAGCATGGCCGCATGCGAATTGGCGCCTTTGCTCTTGTGTTCCTTGGCCTGATCAATCAAGCCTTCGCCTTCCTTCAATAAACCAACCGCATCGGGATTGTTGCTGCCGCGCACTCGCGCGGCCGGCTTGGACATCAGCACCAGATTGGCATACGCGAGTTTCTTGTCGACCTCGGCAGCGGCAATCTCGATCGCAGCACCGCCGTTGCCCACCCCTGCGTTCACCGCGCCAAATTTTGTGCGCAACACGGCCAGATCGCTGGAATCCCCCTTATTGATCACAAAGATGCGCGAGCCCATCGCCTTGTGATTCTGGCATTGGTAATAAATCACGTCCGGAGTGTTTGGGCCGGGCGTGACCACAATTTGACCATCATAGGTGAAATTCCCTTGCACCCCCTCTTCGATCACCGCAGCTCCCCACCCCATTTTGTCGCCCGATAAATACACGTCATGCATGGGATTCGAGGTCACCTGCAAGACGTACTGCTCCCCGCGCACCAGGACGATCTCGCCACCCGGCACACCATTCACCGAAAATCCCATCGAATCGCCCACCCCGTAGAAAGGATGCGCGGAAGTTTTTTCGCTGACCGTAATGACGAATCGCCCCCCCTCATTCTGGGCAGAAGGGGTTACAACTGCTGGAGCATTAATGCTCACCGGCGAGGAAATCCCATGTTTCTCCGCACTCTGCCCCTGCCCGACCTCAGCAGCCCCCCGAGCTGGGATCGCAACTGCGGACGCTCCCTCCTGCTCGATAGCCGCTGGCGCTACAAGGCCAGGTGCGGCATCCGTCTGACTTGGAGGCTGAAGCATTTCCTTGGCATCAGCCACATGAATCGGCTCCATAGCAGCGGACGTAGCCTGTTGAGCGGCACAACCCGATAGCGTCATCAGCAAGACCCAATACGTATGTTTTAGATGCTTCATCCCATATCCCCTCTCGTGCAACTATAGTTATTATGCGCCAAGCAAAAAGGCGCGGATAATGAGTCGCCTCATCATCCGCGCCTTTGTGATTGCATCACCGCGATACTCAGGATCAGCAAGTTACATCACTGCCAAGGATTCTCCAGGCTTGCCGCACTCTTGGACGGCTTCCAGCCTTCCGGCTTTGGCTTCGAGTGACATACACGACAGGTATTGGTCACGACAGGGAACGCCACCTTGCCATGACACACACCGCACTTCTGGCCCAGCAGGATGGCGGACATGTTCATGCGATTGGCGCCTTGCTGAGGCACGAAGATGTCAGGATGGCAGTTCGAACATTGCAGCCACTCGGTATGCGCCTTATGAGGGAACACCACATCCGGCATGGTACCGCGCACTTCGCGCACGATGTCCAAATCCATGACCATCTGCTCCTCATCCGAGCCTATGCGATCGGTGCGCGGACGGATCTTCTCCTGGCGCAGAGTCTTCACCCAGTCGACATAATTACCGAACTCGCTTTTCACCAAGGAGTCAAACGCAACCTTGGGCGGTTGCAGCACGAATGTACTGTCATTCTCAGAATCATGAATGCCGTCTTTGCCCGGCTCAAGATTCTTTTCCGCAGGCTTCTGCAACAGCCGGTTAAACGTATTCGCGCTTGTTTGTTTCGGCGCACTTGCGGCGGGAGCTTGCTGAGCGTGCGTCTGAACACTCACCATCCCGAACGCCAGAAAAGCACAGCTTGCCATTATGGCCTTCTTCATAGTTATCTCCTCCCACCTGATTATTTCGGTTTAGTCATTTCTTTGTAGCTGGGCGCAACCAAGCGCTGCACCGTACTACCATGGATCTGGGTGGGAGTCCCCGGAACACCTGAGTGGCACATGCCACAGTTTTCGATTGACCAGGCGATTTCACCGTTATGGCACGCGCCGCAGAATTGGCCATCGATAATCTTTTCCATCGTGATATTGTTACCACCGGCCTTCAATTGGAAGCCGAGATCCGCGTGGCAAACCTTACAACGGAAGCGAATGCGATGATACCAATGCGGGAAGACGACCGGGCGCATGCCCGCCGCATCCGCATAGTTATTGATAACGACATCACCATACTCGGCATGCGCTGTGGACACCGATAGCGCAGCCACGGCCAGCATACCCAGCAACCCCAAATACACTGACTTTGCAATGCCTTTGATTTTCATTTTCTCTCCTCTCCAGCAGACAAATATTAGCCAAAAATTTATATCACATTAAAAACGCCTGGTCACCCTAAATAAACGGGTGATATAGGTCGAGCGGCCTTCCTGTTTGATGAAATTATACGAAAGTCCAGCCGACAGCAATCCTATGTTATACATCAAATTATTATCCCACTTGCTTGCAATGACCTTTTCACCGGCAAACGCAGAGGCCTGTTGTAGCGACAACAACGAATTGAATTGTAGGCGATATATACCAAACACCCGGCTGTGCACATAATTCATAGAGCCCGAACCACCCTTGCTGACCCGGGACTGATCTTCTCCAGCCGCCAGCGTTTCCGGCTGATCCTGACGCGACCAACTATAGCTCAAATTACCGTTGAGACTACTTACTCGGCTCATGGTTTGATCCCGGGAGAACTGCGCCATCACTTGCTGCTGGGACGAATCTTCGCCGATACTTCGATTGTCCTGCACCGTCAGCCATGCGCTGGTCGAGCCGGATCGGTCGCTCTGGCTAAATGTCAGCCGCGCATTATTCGTCAGACTCTTGCCGATTTCATCGACACCCGATGTTTTGCTCGCCGCCACGCCCTGGCTAAACATGAAGGAAGTGCTCGATGCCCTGGACAACATCCAAGAACGCGTCAGGGTATGACCCAGACCAAGATTCAAAGCCTGGCTCGAATCATCCGTGCCTCCTCCCCGGGTAAAGGTATTGGACCCCGACAGAGAAGAATTCCAGCGCCAGATCGTCTTGCCAAAGTAATATGCATCGGAATTGAAACTGCCGCCAAGGACCTGTGTCGAGCTCGCGACTCTGTCGCTCTCCTGCTCCTCGGAAATGCCAGCCGATACGCTGGCAAACAAGCGGACTTTTCGAGTCAACCGGTAATTCACCCCCATCGACCCACTTAGATCCCGCAGCACCGAGTCTTCGACCAGCGGATCATTGCTGCCTGCTTCCGAATGTTTGAATCGCACCGCCCCGTTCATCGACAAATCGCTATACTCGGGACGCCAGTAAAAACTGCTGGAGGCACTCAATTCATCGGAGGTTGTGACATCGGAGAACGCCTGGAATTCATCACTGCTCAGTGCAAATGCTGACGTGACAGAAAAATCAGGTCCGGGGGAGAATAAGTGTGTGGCGGTGAAGCTTTTGCCTTCGGAAGTGGATTCACTGCCGCTGTCGGTTTTCAACGCATTGAAGTTCAGTTGCAAGGTCTGATAGATAAAGCGCATGGATGCCGCGACACCCACGTTTGCTGTGGTTACCTCGGGAACTGCCTCCGACTCCCACTTCGCAGCATTGTACCAGGCATTGTAATAGGAGCCGGATAAGGCCGAATAGGCTTGATTGACACGCAACTTCGTAGAAGTGGATGTCGTGTCAAAATCTACGAGGGAATGCTCGTCGGTACTAGAAATGGCACTATTGTATCGCGATAACGTCAGCGTGAAGGGAAATCTCGAACGCGAGAACACATCAAAACCCAGATCGCCGGACCAGACGTTATCCTCACTGGAATAGGAGTCGCTTTCGGTATCGGTAAACGCTTTGGAAAAATCTGCGCTCCACAAGACAAACCAAGGCTGCCATATGAAACTGCGAAAGCCGATGTCACCCTGAATATATTGCGAGGTCGTCTCAGCGCCGCCTGACTTAGATAGCCGGTGGTTATAGGACACCGCCCCATTCACCTGGATCGGTGTAAATGCCTGCGCCCCGGCAGTCATGAACGCACCGGACGCGCACATTGTCAGCAAAAACCTCTTGGTCATCCCCCTCACGCCACACGAGATCCGTTAAATAATATGCATGACACTTTATACCATTGTCATAAAAAATCATATTGCTATTGTGCGCAATCTCGCAGGATCAATTGATCTCAAGCAGGGACTCATTTATCACCACTTTCGTTTTCGCTCTCAGCGTTGGCGCTAGACTATTCCAAGCGTCCTCGGCGCGCTTGCGCAGCAGCAATCCCGTCGCCCGCTCTTGTACTGCCGCAAACGGATTCAACTCGGCCTTCGATCGTTCGACCAGCTTGAACAACGCGACCCCCTCGAGCAGCAACACAGGCTCTGAAACATCGCCCGGCTGCAGAAGATCAATCACTTGTTGCGCCACATCCCCGAGCATCCCCCTGTGGAGATACCCCATATCACCGCCATTCATGGCCGAAGCATCGCCCGAATGCACCCGCGCCATTTCCTTGAAATCTTCCTTGGCCCGAATCTTGGCCAAAATTTCGGCCGCCTTCTTTTCGGTCTCGCGCCACACCGTGCCTGGCGAAGAAGGGTCGACCTTGAGCATTATCATCAACACATGATCCTTTGATGGCGTAGTAAACAGATCCTTGTTTTCGCCATAAAATTCCTTAACCTCTTTTACCGTGGGCTGCGGAACCTTCATGATCTGCTGCTTGAGCTTGTCTATCAACAGCTCATCTTCGATGTCCTTGCGAAGTTTTGGCAGTATTTCCTTTTTGTTTTCCTGGAAATAAGTATCATCCTTGTACCTCTGCTCCGTTTCAGCCACACGACTTTCAATCTGCTTCGGATCGGCTGCGATCTTTTTGCGCTTGGCCTCCTGAACCAGTAGTGCCCGATTGATCAGCTCATCACCGCTTTCTTTGATAAATGCCTTGAGTTCATTTTCCGGCACATTTCCATGATAAAAACGTTCTCTCATTCCAGAGCGTAAATATGCGGCAAAATCATCTTTGGATATAGTGACATCACCGACTATCGCAAAATACTCAGGCGCATCGACTTTTTTGCTCTGTATTTCTTTCTTCTCGTCTGCGGCCACAAGGTTCGCCATACAAAAAAACAGCCCAGCAAACGATACGATCAGAGTGCGATGCAACACCACGGAACCCCCTATCAACTACCACTGAATTTCACAGACAAAAAAACTGGCAGCCACACATTACGCATGACTGCCAGTTTCTAAGCTAGCACTTAGTTAGCTATACACTATTACTTGACGTGACACGCCAAGCATAGGCCGCTGCCTGCATTAGACTTGCGCAGGAAGGCGACCGACGGCGGTGAAACGCTTGCGGTTTCACCCGCGTGCGGATCGTGGCAAGACGCGCATTCCACAGAAGGCTGCATTACACCCGTGGCGCCCGTGAAGTCATTGCGGGAGTACAGGATCATGTCGGCCTTGTCACGCGAATTGGCAACAGTACCGGAGTCGACCCACCATACGCGGTTGCCGTTGACGGTGCTTGTCAGGAGCGGCTTGAAATCCGAATCGCGGAAGTTGGTCAGATTGGTCGCGGTTGCGCCACCACCGGCGTATTGAACACCTACCGGGTGATCGTTACGCAGATCGGTACCCAGGCTCGCTACACCAGATGCCAGATTGCCTGCTGCGCTGACCGTTGGGCCGGTCCAGGTCCATGCTGCGTCAGGAGCCGACAGACTGTAACCGCCCGAACCCGGGGCGTTGATCAAGGCATCCATGGCTTGCGTACCATCATGACAAGACAAGCAGGCCAGTGATACTGAACCCACGGGGGCGATCGTACCATCCAGGCTCACGGTATTCAGCGAGGCATAGGTCGTATAGATAGCAGGATTGGACAGCTTGCGGTTCCAGAGAGGAACTGCAGCCGAGGTGTCGGAACCGTGAGGCGTGTGGCAGAACACACAGATCTCGTTGGTTCCTGTGGTAGAGTTCTTGCCAGCCGCAGCAGCGGTAAGGTCGTGCTTACTGCCAGTGATCGCGGCCATGGCGCCTGTGGCTGCCAGCGTGAGTGATGCGCCTGCAACCGCAAGAGTCAATGTTTTTATCTTCATGAGTTACCCCCTAATTAGTATTCACAACGTTGGCATTCTAGAGATTCCAAATAACCAACCAGTCCCCAAGAACGTCCACGTATTTTTAACACCAGGCAAACAACCATGTCAACAAAAAGATCGTTGCCTGGACCGTCAAATCACGCGCAACACACCTTACCATACAAAAAATGCTCCAAAAAGAACCGCCCCCGCACATGCGGAAAAATTCTTATTCAGATCAAAGAGTAATCGTTACACCCCCTCATGAACAATGTCAGCGATAGGTGCCAAAATCTGTCACATCTGACTTTATTTAACACCTTGCTTCTGCTCATTTTGCCCATCGCCAGGCCTTAATTTCTTGATGACCTCCACCTTATTGAATCTTTGTTCGACGACATACAATCTGCCGGTTTCATCGACGGTCACGCCGGCCGGAAGCGAATAGCCGCCCGGCTCATCCACCAAAGATCCGCCACCTATGGGCAAAAGCAACCGTCCCTTTTTGTCGAAGACCTGGACGTTTCCGAACGCCGCGTCAGTCACATAGACCAATCCATCATCATCCACCGCGATCGCCTTTGGTCGTGCCAAATCGCCGAGAGTCTGGCCGATCTTTCCCCATGCACTCAAGAACTTTCCGTCCCTGTCAAAGATTTGAACCCGAAAATTTCCCGCGTCCAACACATAAAGCTTACCTTCTTTATCCACGTCAGCCGAGACAGGCAGATTGAATTGTCCGTCTTTATCGCCGCGGGTGCCGATTATGAATAATGGCGCGCCTTCCGCGTCGTAGACAAGCACCCGGTGTTTATCGCTGTCGACCCCGCCCGTATCAACGACATAAACCCGATCGCCCGAAGGCGAAACAGCCACATCGGTCGGCTTCACATACTCATCCGGCGTGCCGATTTCCCGCTTGTACACCCCCATGGCATCGAAGGCGAGTACGCGCCGGGCGCTGACATCGGCTACATAGATATTGCCGGCATCATCGATGCCAACACCGCTTGGCTTCGCCAACTTGCCTTCACCTTCTTTTGCCCCGACGCGAAACACCATCCGCGACGGCACATGAAGGTAGTGGACAACCCGCGAGACCGTGTCGGTGACCAAGATGACGCCATTACGCGCCTCGATGTCGTAAGGCTTGCCAAAAAGAGGCGTGGGTTGCATGTCTGCGCCGGAAAGCGCTCCCATGAGCCCTTTCCCCCGGCCGGTAAACTGATCCTCAAGCCGCAAAACCGTTTCATACTGATAACGGGGCTCATCAGGTGGTTGGGGCCAAACCGGACGCTTGACCTCTCTGTCAGGGGTGGATGCACAGCCTTGCAGTAGCGCAACAGCCAGTCCGAGCCAAATCACTTCTTTTTTCATCCGCCACCGCTCCGTCAAACCGTTGACATACTAAGATCACTTGGGCGCTCAGAAATCGTGGCGCACGCCGACAGCCAAGGCGTCATCATCGGACAGACCGGCGGTTTTGTCATAGTTCTTGAGCGCAAATCCGGCATATAGGTCGGTCGATTCACTCATCTTGTGATTCCACATCAGGCCCACGGATGTTGAATAATCCTTATGTCCGCCAAGGGTGACAATCCATGAATTGTTACCGGAGATGTAGCCGCCATGCAGGGCATAAACGGAACTCACCCCGTCGCCAAAGATCTCCTCGTCGCCGCTTTCATACTGCCCGCCGAACAAAAAGCTACCTGCTTTGTACTGCCCGCCCAGCTTGATGGCGCTGCCATTGAGCTGGTCGGAATTCAGATAGTCCAAATTCAATTTAAGCCCCGCATCCTCGAAATGCGCGCTGAGCCCCCACACGTTTTGCTCCTGTTTCGACAAGGCGTAGCTGGCGATATATCGGACATTGCCGATGAGGGGGGAATCGTAACGTACCGTGCTTTCCGATTTGCCGAGGTTGGTTTGACCGTCATCATCATGCAGTCTTGACTGGGTATTCATGAACCCACGCCCCTCGAACAGCGTGTGGTACAGCGGATCGACCGCCGCGCCTGATGTCTTATAACCTGTTGAGATGGTGCCCGCCCGCAGCACGCCGTATTCCTTGCTGACGAATCCTCCCCACTGATCGCGATCGCGGAGTGAGGATGTGTTGTCATCGCGCACCGTGGAATCGTATCCGAACTCGATCTTGTAGATGAATTTCAGCCCGTTATCGAGATCTTCGCTGCCTTTGATCCCGATCGCCGAATTATGGCTGTCCATGGAGTACTCGCCCGTGGAGTCGATCTTGTTCAAAGTGACATGGATGTTCCCATAGAGCGAGGGCGCGGACATCACTGCGGCAGGCGCCAGGGCAAGACAGGTCACGGCGATCCTGGCATATAATTTCTTCATCACGAACTCCTGCAAGAGGGCTGACAGTTTAATTTTGCTCATAACTTAACAGATCAGCCGCGACTGATACACAAATACCGAACAACAAAAAAGCGCGACCACCGATAACTCAGCGGCCGCGCCTATATGGCTGGGGAACTAGGATTCGAACCTAGGTTGACGGAGTCAGAGTCCGTAGTCCTGCCGCTGGACGATTCCCCAAAAAATCGTGCAATGCGGGCGAACAGCGATCCAAGATTAACGCTTGGAGAACTGTGGACGTCTACGCGCTTTGTGCAGGCCGACCTTCTTACGTTCAACCTCACGCGCGTCACGAGTCACGAAACCTGCCTTGCGCAGCGGAGAACGCAATGCTTCGTCGTACTCGATCAAGGCGCGGGTGATGCCATGACGGATGGCGCCGGCCTGGCCGGTACCACCACCACCGCTGACGGTGACGGCGACATCGAACTTGTTGATCATTTCCACCAGCTCAAGCGGTTGACGCACCACCATGCGCGAGGTTTCGCGGCCGAAGTATTGATCGAGCGGACGGTCGTTGACGACGATCTTGCCAGAACCTTGACGAAGAAATACGCGTGCGGTCGAGCTTTTGCGGCGACCCGTGCTGTAATGTTGTTTGTCTGCCATGTAAATCGTTCCCGTAAACGCTATTTGATTTCCAAAGACTTGGGCTGCTGCGCGGCGTGGCCGTGCTCAGGACCCGCATATACCTTGAGCTTGCGGCTCATGGCGCGGCCCAGAGGATTCTTCGGCAGCATGCCCTTGACGGCGAACTCGATGGCGCGCTCAGGGGCCTTCTGCAGCAGTTTTTCCAACGTGATGGACTTCACGCCGCCAGGGTAACCACTGTGACTGTGGTAAACCTTGTCTTTCATTTTATTGCCGGTGACGTGAATCTTCTCGGCATTCACGATGATGATGTAGTCGCCCGTATCCACGTGCGGGGTGTACTCCGGCTTATGCTTGCCACGCAGGCGGCGCGCGATCTCGGTGGCCAGGCGGCCAAGGGTCTTGCCGGTAGCATCTACGACATACCAGTCACGCTTTACCGTTTGCGGGGTTGCGGTATAAGTTTTCACAACCGATTCTCCAAAATAGATGAAACTGCCCAGAAATAGGCGGCATATGTTAAATACAACCCAACCGCCTGTCAATCATGCCCCAGCCAAAAAACCAGCCAGGGTCTCGGGATGACTCCGGACACGCGAAACGCGGGAGGCCTCACTTGGCCATGCGGAGGCGGAATAATACCAGGGAAAGATAGAAACTGCACAGGGTATATAGCAGGATGATTGAAAAATGATAGAAAAAGTCCGGCACCGGCGCGCCCATCATCAGGGGGCGCACGATCTCGACCCCGTGGGTCAACGGCAGCAGCTGGGCGATCCAGGCGACCGCGGCGGGGAGCTGATCGATGGGGAAAAACACGCCGCTGAACAAAAACATCGGGGTGATCAGCAGGGTGAAGTAGTACATGAAGTAGTCGTAACTGCGGGCGAAGGCCGTGGCGATCAGCGCCATGGCGCCGAAACACACCCCCACCACGAAGATCATGAATAGACCGGGCAATGCGCCGGAGGCCTTGACCGCGCCGAGCCCCAGGGCCACCGCCATGATGGCCGCCCCGCTGATCAGGCTCTTGGTCCCGATCCAGAACAGTTCGCCGAGCAGGATGTCATCGACGGCCAACGGCGCGGCGAGCATGCCGTCCCAGGTCCTTTGCACCGCCATGCGGGTGTAGACCGAATACAGCCCTTCGAAGGTAGCCGCGTTCATGGCGCTGGCGCAGATGAAGCCCGAGGCGAGGAAGCTGACGTAATCCACCCCTTCGATCTGCCCGACGAACATCCCCAGCCCGTAGCCCAAGGCAAGGAGATAAAGCAGCGGCTCCAGGACATTGCCGAGGATGGCCGGGATGAGCAGCTTGCGCCAGACCAAGAAGTTGCGCCGCCAGATCGGCACCCAGCGCAGGGTCAGGCTCGGCGGGGCGAGATGCCCGCGGCGTGCTGTGGGTTTAGGCATCGCGCAGATCCCTCCCGGTGAGTTTCAGGAATACGTCCTCCAAGTTGGCGTGCCGTGACAGATATTCCAGCCCGGGCCGCTGTTGCAGCGCCTCGCGCACGCGGCGGTCATCTTGCAGGTAACAGAACACGGTCTCGCCGACTTGCTCGATGCGGCCCAGATCACGCTCCAGTCCCTGCGCCCATTCCGGCGCCCCGTCTCCGTGCACCTCGACCACCACCGGCTCGATGTGCTGCGCGATCAAGGCGCGCGGGCTGTCCACCGCCAGGATGCGCCCGGCGTCCATGATGGCGATGCGATCGCACAGGCGCTGCGCCTCTTCCATATAGTGCGTGGTGAGCAGCAGCGTCGTGCCGCGCGCGAGCAGCGAGCGCAGCCGCTGCCAGATGACATGCCGCGCCTGGGGATCGAGGCCGGTGGTCGGCTCGTCGAGCACCACCAGTTCCGGTTGATTGACCAGGGCGCGCGCCAGGGTCAGCCGCCGCTGCATGCCGCCGGAGAGCTCCGGGATGCGGGCGTCGGCCTTGTGGGTGAGGTTGGCGTAGGCGAGCAGATCGTCGATGCGCCCGGCCATGGTCTTCGTGGAGATGCCGAAATAGCGGGCGTAGCACAGCAGGTTTTCCCGGACGGTGAAATCCGGATCGAGATTGTCGTGCTGCGGCACCAAGCCCACCTTGGCGCGCATCGCGCGCGCCTGCGCCGGGATCTCGTAGCCCAGCACGCTGAGCTCGCCGCCGCTCGGCGTGATGCTGCCCATCAACATGCGCAGCGTCGTGGTCTTGCCCGCGCCGTTCGGTCCGAGCAGGCCGAAACATTCGCCGGGATACACGGCCAGATCGACGCCGTCGACCACGGCGGTCGCGCCGTAATATTTGACCAGGCCGCGGGCGCTGATCAGCGGTTTTTTCGTATCAGACGAATGCATTAATGGCCCCATTCCGCCGTGATGAGATCTCGCAGCTGATTCAGTTTGCCGTGAAAGAAATGATCGGCGTCTTCCATCCAGTGTAGTGCGGGCGGGATGCGCTGCGCCTCGGTCCAGCGCCGGACGGCCGGCGCGTCGATGATCTCGTCGCGCCCGCCTTGGATCACCAGGGTCGGCACATGCAGCTCGCCGACCAGGCGGAAATCGAACATGCTCACCGGGGGCGCGACCAGCAGCAGCCGGTCCACATTGGCCTCGACGTGAGCGCGGGCGGCGACGAAGGCGCCGAAGGAAAACCCCGCCAGCCACACCGGCGCCTGGCCGTTGCGCTGCGCAAACCAGTCGATCACGGTGAGCAGATCGTCGCACTCGCCATGCCCGTGATCGAAGCACCCCTCGCTCCTGCCCACGCCGCGAAAGTTGAAGCGCAGCGCCGGCAACCCCAAGCCGACCAGCGTGGCTGCCAGGATATGCACCACCTTGTTGGCCATGCTGCCGCCGTACAGGGGATGCGGATGGCAGACGACGGCGATCGGCTGGCCGGTGCGGTAATCCGCCGGATATTTCACCAGCGCCTCGATGGAGCCGGCGGCACCGGGGATCAGTTGTTCGCCGGAATAGCGCTCGGCCTCCTGCCCGTCGTAGAGATGCCGCGCAGTCATGCTAGATGCGCAGGCGCTCGACGACCTCGCCCTGCTGCAAATGCCGCGTGATGATCTCGTCGATATCGGCCCGGTCGATGTAGGTGTACCACACGCCCTCGGGATAGACCGCGATGACCGGCCCCTCGTTGCAGCGATCCATGCAGCCGGCGTTGTTGATGCGCACGCAGCCCTTGCCGGACAGGCCCAGCTCCTTGATGCGCTGCTTGGCGTAATCGCGCATCGCCTGCGCGCCCTTGTCTTGGCAGCAGGCCGTGCCGTCGGTGCGCTGATGGGTGCAGAAAAACACGTGGTAACGGTAATAACTCTCGGACATAACGGCCTCTTAAATTCACTGCGTCGCCGCGGCAACTCGGTTAAAATGCTGCGATGGTATAGAAAGTCGCGCCTCCCGCGCACACCTCGATCCCTGCCGCCCAATTCTGACCGAATGACCGACGCTCCGCATCAAAAACAGCACGCCGACACTCAAGCCCTGCTCAAGGCGGCGGACCAGTGCGTGATGTGCGGCATGTGCCTGCCGGCCTGCCCCACGTATCAACTGACGCTCAACGAGGCCGAATCCCCGCGCGGACGCATCTCGCTGATCCAAGCCCTGCTGCGCCACAAGCTGGCGCTGGATGAAACGCTCGGCCAGCATCTCGACAGCTGTCTGACCTGCCGCGCCTGCGAGGCGATCTGCCCCTCCGGCGTGCCGTATGGACGGCTGATCGACGGCGTGCGCATCATCCAGCGTGAAGCGAGCAAGAAACCGGACTGGCGCATGGAAAAACTGTTGGAGACCACCGCCGCGCCCGAGAAACTGCGCGCCGCCGGCAAGATGCTGCGCCTGGCGCAGTGGAGTGGCGCCGACAAACTGCTCCGCGCCGGGCTCAGCCTGGCGGGCAAGGAGGATCTCTGGCAGGAAATGATTCCAGCGCGCCTGCCGGCCCATCAGCCTTGGGACGGCGTTTATCCCGCCCAAGGCGCGAAACAAGGGACGGTCGCCCTGTTCACCGGCTGCATCGCCGACCTGGTCGATCAGCAGACGTTGCGCGACACCCTCACCTTGCTCACCCGCTGCGGCTACGAGGTGATCGTTCCCAAGGCGCAGACCTGTTGCGGCGCCCTGCACACCCACGCCGGCGATATCGAACGCGGGCGCCAGCTGGCCGCGCAAAACCTCGCGGCCTTCGATCCGGGCACGGTCGATGCGATCGTCTTCGCCGCCACCGGCTGTGGCGCGCATCTGGTCGACTACGGGCGCTTCGAGCCGGACGATGCGCGCGCCCGCGCCTTCGCCGCCAAGACCATCGACGCCATGGCCTTTCTCCAGCAACATGGCCTGACAGAATTGACGTTCAAGCCCCTGCCCAGGCGCATCGCCATCCATACCCCGTGCACGCAGCGCAACGCGCTCAAACAAGCCCAGCTGCCGTTCACACTGCTCGCGCGCATCCCCGAAGCGGAGCTCATCGCCCTGCCCGGCAACGAGGTCTGCTGCGGCGCCGCCGGCAGCTACATGCTGGAACATCCGCAAACGGCCAACGCGCTGCGCGCGCAAAAACTCCAGGCGCTGGCCGCCACCGCGCCCGACCTCCTGGTCACCAGCAACATCGGTTGTGGCCTGCACTTGCAGGCCGGGCTGACGCAGCAAGGCCGCGAGTTGGAGATCCTCCACCCGCTCAGCTTGCTGGCCCGGCAGTTATCGTCTTAAATTGCATTTTCAACACCGCTCATAAGGTCGCCGTCATGCACACCAAAAGACAATACTCACCGCTGGATCACCTCCTCGGCACCGTGGACATCGGCCTGCGCACCGTGCTGGGCGCCCCGAAGCTCACCGAACGCCCCAATCCCGCCACCGGCATCGACGACGGCGCGCTGAGCGAGCAGGAGCGTGCACTGGCCGGACGGCTGATGCGCATCAATCACGCGGGGGAGGTCTCGGCGCAAGGCCTGTATGCGGGCCAAGCCTTGACGGCCCAGCTGCCGCAGATCCGCGACAAGATGGAGCGCGCCGCGCTAGAGGAAAACGATCATCTGGAATGGTGCGAGACCCGCGCCAAGGAGCTCGGCACCCACGTCAGCTACCTCAACCCGGTCTGGTATCTCGGCTCGCTGGCCATCGGCGCCACGGCGGGCTTGATCGGCGACAAATGGAGCCTGGGATTCGTGGTCGAGACGGAAAAACAGGTGGTGCGCCACCTCGACGAGCATTTAAGCCGCTTGTCGCCGGAGGATCACCGCAGCCGCGCCATCCTCGAACAGATGAAGGTCGACGAGGCCCATCACGCCACCACCGCGCTGCACGCCGGGGGCGCGGCGCTTCCCGCCCCGGTCAAGCTCATGATGAAACTCACCTCCAAGGTGATGACCAAGACCGCGTATTGGGTTTAAGCCTTAAACCGCTCGACCCATTCCTTGCTGGTTTCGAGCGCGCCGGCCGACGCTTTGAGGAGGATTCCACCTGCACGGTAAACTGGTGCTGGCGTGCGTCTTGCGCCGCCTTACTGCTCGGCGCCATCCTATGTGAATTTCCCTTGCAGAATGAAGGCGTGACGATTGCTTACGGGCAGACGATCTCGGCAAAGCTGCCCACTTGCGGATGCGCGGCCGCGCGGTCGGGGCGGGTATCACGCACCAGCCAGCAGGTGGCGAACCCGGCCGTCTTGGCGGCATCGAGCTCTTCCTTGATATCCGATAGAAACAGGATGGCGTCGGGTGGCAATGCCAGTTCGGCCGCGATCCGGCGATAGGAATCCACCTCTCGCTTGCCGCCGACGGTGGTATCGAAATAGCCGTGAAACATCGGCGTGAGGTCGCCGTATTCGGTGTGCGCGAACAGCAATTGTTGCGCCTTCACCGAACCGGAGGAATACACATACAGCCGCAGGCCCATGGCCGACCACTCGCACAGGCGGCTGTAGGCATCGGGATAGATGTGCCCTTGATAGTCACCGTTGCGATAGCCCGTCTCCCACAACATGCCCTGCAGGGCCTTGAGCGGGGTGATCTTGCGGTCTTGGTCGATCCATTCGATCAGTTGGGCGATGGCTTGATCGATCGCGAGCGCCTTGCCGGCCTCGCGGGAGACGGCCTCCAACTGGGCCTGCACCTGGGGATCATTGGCGTGCGCGCGCACGAAGCTGGCGATGTGCGCGCGGGCATAGGGGAACAACACCTCGTGGACAAAGGAGATCGACGAGGTGGTGCCCTCGATGTCGGTGACGATGGCCTGGATCATGCGAACTGGCGCTGGAACTGCTCGAAGCTCGGGAAGCGCGCGGCGATCGGGTTTTCCGTGTACTTGGCCACCCAGCCCTCGGGCGTGGTGAACAAGCGGATGCACTTGAAGCTCGGCTCCTCGCCCATGTCGAACCAGTGCGGGGTGTTGTCCGGCACGCTGATCAGATCGCCGGCCTCGCACAGCAGCCCGTAGACCTTGGCGCCGGCGTGGATGTAGAACAGGCCTTGGCCGTCGACGAAGAAGCGCACCTCGAAATCGGTGTGGATGTGCTCGCTCAAGAATTTATTGCGCAGCGCCGCGCGGTCCGGATGGTCCGGGCGCAGGGCGATGACATCGACCGACTGGAAATCGTAGGCCTGCATCAGCCGGTCGACATCGCGGCGGTAGGCCGCGAGCACCTGTTCCTGGGAGGGTGCGTCACCCAATTCCTGGGTGGCCTCCCAGCGCTCGAAACGCACGCCCAAAGGCTCCAGGCGCGCGGCGATCAACTCATCATCATTGATCACCTCGGCCGGTGTGCCGCCCTTTTCGGAATAGATCGCCAGGATAGTCATGTCGCAGTCCTCCTCGTGGCCAAATATGGATGATGAGCGTATGCCCGGTCCGCCCGCGCGTTAGTCCGGCATCTTGGTGATGTTCTGTCCGTAGAAGATCTCGAGCATCTCGCGCTTGAGATTCTTCCGGATGCGCTGCATCTCGGTCTTGGAATAATCGCTCTCCGTCGAGCCGAAGAGATAGTTATCGATGTCCAGCTTCTTGAGCATCATCTTGGTATGGAAGATGTTCTCCTGATAGACGTTGACATCGATCATCTCGTAGAGCTCCTGGGTATCCTTGGCGATGAAGTTCTGGATCGAGTTGATCTTGTGGTCGATGAAGTGCTTCTTGCCGGTGATGTCGCGCGTGAAACCGCGCACGCGGTAGTCCATGGTCACGATATCGGAATCGAAGCTGTGGATCAGGTAGTTCAAGGCGCGCAGCGGCGAGATCCGGCCGCAGGTCGACACATCGATATCAGCGCGGAAGGTGCTGATGCCCTTTTCCGGATCGGGATGGGTCTCGGGATAGGTGTGCACCGTGATGTGGCTCTTGTCGAGATGGGCGACGACGTAATCCGGCAGCGGTCCCGGCTGCTCGACATCGGAGACCTCCGGCACGATGGGCTCCTCGGAGATCAGCATGGTGACCGAGGCGCCTTGCGGATCGTAGTCCTGGCGCGCGATGTTCAGGATGTTGGCGCCGATGATATTGGCCACGTCGGTGAGGATATTGGTCAGACGCTCGGCGTTGTATTCCTCGTCGATATATTCGATATACGCCTGGCGCTCGGCGGCGGTGTTGGCATAGCAAATATCATAAATATTGAAGCTCAGGGTCTTGGTCAGATTGTTGAACCCATGGAGCTTCAATTTCTTCATCGATCTCATTACTGCCCTACCCTCTCAAGAATGTGGACCCACACCGAACCCCCGCCAGCCGGGGGCGGGTATTATGCCTTATTTTTAGCCAAGCAACCTCTGATTTTAGAAGGCCCCGGCGGCACAGGGCGGTGCCGCCATTTTCGCCGGCGATAAGCCATTGAAAATGAAGGAAAGCAACAATGTCGTTTTCGTCTTCCCTGCCCTGAAAATTCCCGGGCGGGATGGTTCAGAGCTTCGCCAAAGGTGGATGGTAAATCATCTGCACCGTGTTGCCATCGGGATCGAAGCAATAAAAGCTCACCGCCCCGTCGCGGTGCTGGCGCGGCCGGGTCTTCATCTTGACGCCATGCGCGATGAGAAAATCGTACCAGGCCTGCACATCGGCCGGGGTCTTCAGGATGAACCCCAGGTGATCCAGGCGCTGGAATCCCGCGTCCTGAACCTCGCCGCTCACCCGGTGCAGGGCCAGGTTGTCATGGCCGGAGGTCAGATAGACATTGTCGGCGTCCGGCTGCCATTCCAGCGTCATGCCGAGGAGTTCGCCGTAGAAATGCCGGCAGGCGTCGAATTGCCGCACGAACAGGGCGATGTGGCGCATGCCTGCGGTGGGATTGGGCCGTTGCATCTGCATCACGCCGTGGCCGTCTCGCGGATCTCGAAATCATGAGTGATCTGCGCGGTCTTGCCCAGCATGATCGAGGCCGAGCAGTACTTCTCGGCCGACAACTTCACCGCCCGCTCCACCTGTTTCTCGGACAACCCGGAACCGGTGACGATGAAATGAACGTGGATGCGCGTGAAGACCTTGGGCTCGGTCTCGGCGCGCTCGGCGGTCAGCTCCGCCACGCAATCGCTGACCGGCTGGCGCGCCTTTTTCAGGATGAGCACCACGTCGATGGACGAGCACCCCCCCATCCCGAGCAGCAGCAGCTCCATCGGCCGCACGCCGAGATTGCGGCCGCCGACCTCCGTCGAACCATCCATGACCACGGCGTGACCGCTGCCCGACTCGCCGACGAACATCACATCCTGCACCCACTTGATTCGCGCCTTCATGTTTCCACCTGATCTATACTCACCCAGTCAAAGTTCGGATATGATAACTTATTCGCGGCACAGGCTCATTACTTCGCACAAAATCCCCCTTTTAGTTATATACTCAAACGAACGCATGCATACACATTAAGGTCGAACAACTATGCCATTGATCAGGCCACCTCGCGACAACCCAGCAATCAGCCGTTTCCTGGAACACTGCCATCGTCGGAAATACCCCTCCAAGAGCCTCATCATCTACGCCGGTGATCATCCCGAGGTGTTGTACTACATCATCGAGGGCTCCGTGACCGTGCTGATCGAAGACGAAGACGGCCGCGAAATCGTCCTCGCCTATCTCAACGCGGGCGATTTTTTCGGTGAAATGGGGCTGTTCGACAAGGAAGCGCAAGGCCGCAGCGCCTGGATCCGCGCCCGTTCCGAATGCGAGGTGGCGGAAATCAGTTACGACAAATTCCGCCAGCTCTCGAAAGAGAATCCGGACATCCTGTTCGAGCTGGCCACCCAAATGGCCTTGCGCTTGCGCAACACCAGCCGCAAGGTCGGCCATCTGGCCTTCATGGATGTCACCGGCCGCGTCGCCCGCACCCTGCTGGATCTGGCCAAGCAGCCTGACTCCATGACCCATCCCGACGGCATGCAGATCAAGATCACGCGCCAGGAACTCGGGCGCATCGTGGGATGCTCCCGCGAAATGGTCGGCAAGGTGTTGAAGAATCTGGAAGAGCAGGGCTTGATTCAGGTCAGCGGTAAGACCATCGTCGTGCACGGGACGAGATGAGAACTGGGGGCTTCAAGAGTCTCTAATCGCATGCTAAAGCATGCTCCTACATGCGCTGGTATTGTTGTAGGAGCCATCTTCAGATGGCGATGTTTTTGTACAGTCCCCTTAGCCTTAAAAAAACCCAAACAGCTCTGCCAGTTTCTCCCCCGGCTCGGCCGCGCGCATGAAGGCCTCGCCGACCAGGAAGGCGTTGACCCGATGCTCGCGCATCAAGCTCACATCGGCCGGTGTCAGGATGCCGCTTTCCGTGACCACGATGCGATCCTTCGGAATCACGGGCAGCATATCCAACGTGGTATTCAAACTCACATCAAAGCTGCGCAGATCCCGATTATTGATCCCCACCAAGGGCAGCTTGAGCGGCAGCATGCGCTTCAGCTCTTCTCGATTGTGGACTTCCACCAGCACATCCATCTTCAGCCGCAAGGCCAATGTGGTTAGATCCCGCAGTTGCGCGTCATCGAGCGCGGCGGCGATCAGCAGGATGCAATCGGCGCCGATGGCGCGGGCCTCGTAGACCTGATAGGGATCGATGATGAAATCCTTGCGGATTACCGGCAGCCCGCAGGCCGCACGCGCCTGTTCGAGATACCGCTCGCTGCCTTGGAAAAAATCGGCGTCGGTGAGCACCGACAGGCATGCCGCCCCGGCCTGTTCATAGCTCCGGGCGATGGCGGCCGGATCGAAGTCCGCGCGGATCACCCCCTTGCTGGGCGAGGCCTTCTTGATCTCGGCGATCACCGCCGCGTGGCCGGCGGCCAGCTTGGCTTGGATCGCCGGCACAAAGCCGCGTGGCGCCGAGGCCT
This sequence comes from uncultured Chromatiales bacterium, assembly GCA_964557295.1. Classification (GTDB taxonomy): domain Bacteria; phylum Pseudomonadota; class Gammaproteobacteria; order RBG-16-57-12; family RBG-16-57-12; genus JBFMHP01. The sequence goes on from CAZKZP010000014.1 coordinate 52,828, forward strand.
GCGCGGCACGCGCCGACAATTCAGCGATCGAAATCCGCTGACTGCGCTCGGCGATCTCCTCGATCTTGCGCTGGAGGATCTTTTTCAGGATGTCGGGGGTGTCGTGGGGCATCAAACTACTCATTTACAGCCCTTGGGTGAACTCGGCCAGCGCGCGCAATTTGGCGGCCGCCGCGCCCGAGGCGATCACCTCCTGGGCCTTTTCGATGCCCTCGGGCAGGCATGAGGTGATTCCTGCCGCGTAGATCGCCGCACCCGCGTTCAGCACCACGATGTCGCGCGCCGGGCCGGGCTCGTTATTGAGCGCCGCGCGGATCATCGCCAGGCTCTCCTGCGCGCTGGCCACCGCCAGCGCCTGGATGTCGCCGCGCGGGATGCCGAAGTGCTCGGGCTCGATGGTATAGCAGCGCACCGCGCCGTCCTTGAGCTCGGCCACCTGGGTGGGCGCGGCGATGCTGATCTCATCCAGCCCGTCCTCGGCGTGCACCACCAGCACATGCGCGCTGCCGAGCTGCTTCAACACCTCGGCCAGTGGTTCGACCCATTGTTTACTGAACACGCCGAGCACCTGGTTCGGCGCCCCGGCCGGATTGGTCAGCGGCCCGAGCAGATTGAAGAGGGTGCGCACGCCCATTTCGCGGCGCGGGCCGATGGCGTGCTTCATCGCCCCGTGGTGCAGCGGCGCGAACATGAAGCCCACGCCGACCTCGTTGATGCAGCGGGCGACCTGCTCCGCCGTGAGATCGAGTTTCACGCCCGCGGCCTCCAGCACATCCGCGCTGCCCGAGCTGCTGGAGATGGAGCGATTGCCGTGCTTGGCCACCTTGGCGCCGGCGGCCGCCACCACGAAGGCGCTGGCGGTGGAGACGTTGAAGGTCTTGGCGCCGTCGCCGCCGGTGCCGCAGGTATCGACCAGGTGCGGGCCGCGCACCTCGACGCGCGTGGCCAGCTCGCGCATCACGCGCGCGGCGGCGGCGATCTCATCGACCGTCTCACCCTTCATGCGCAGACCGATCAAGAACCCGCCGATCTGAGCCGGGGTCGCCGCGCCGGTCATGATCAGACGCATCACCTCGGCCATCTCGGCCGAGGTCAGATCGCGCCGTTCTGTGACCGCGCGCAACGCCGCTTGCATATCCATGGTATCGCCCTCGTGGTTCAGGCCCGCCGGCCCGAGGTCTGGCTGAGAAAGTTGGCGAGCAGCGCATGCCCGTGCTGAGTGAGGATCGACTCGGGATGAAACTGCACGCCCTCGATGTGGTACTGCCGGTGGCGCACGCCCATGATCTCGTCGAAGCCGCCGTGCTCATCCTGCGTCCAGGCCGTGATCTCCAGGCATTCCGGCAGGCTCGCCCGCTCGATCACCAGCGAGTGGTAGCGGGTCGCCTCCAGCGGATTGGCCAGCCCTGTGAACACCCCGAGGTCGTGGTGATGGATCAGCGAGGTCTTGCCGTGCATGATGTGCTTGGCGTGGATCACCTTGCCGCCGAAGGCCTGGCCGATGCTCTGATGCCCGAGGCAGACGCCGAGGATCGGCAGGCGCCCCTTGAAATGGTCGAGCACCGCAAGCGAAATGCCCGCCTCGTTGGGCGTGCACGGCCCCGGCGAGATCACGATGCGCTCAGGGGCGAGGCGCTCGATCTCCTCCAGCGTGATCTGGTCGTTGCGGTGCACCTGCACCTCGGCGCCCAGCTCGCCCAGATATTGGACGAGGTTGTAGGTGAAGGAGTCGTAATTGTCGATCATCAGCAGCATAAACGCCGCACCTTCCGGAATTCGGGTAATGGGACCATATCGCGGGACAAAGAAGCGTAATTTAACCCGGAATGCACCGCGGGCGAAACCCCCTTGGCTGCCTCACACCCCGGCGCGATCGCGGTACCGGTCGCTCAGGTGCTCGACCACCGTGCGCACGAAGGCCTGCCGCGCGCGGCGGATCACGAAGGTGTGATTGGCGTTCTCGATGAAATGGATGCGCAGCGCGCCGCTGGCCTGCAGGGCGGTGACCTTCTTCTTCGCCTTCAGCATCAGCAGGTCATGACCGGGGTCGCGGTCGGCGATGACGAAGGTCAGCTGCCGGCCCGCGGCCGCCAGCCGGTCGAGATCGGCAGCCAAGTCGTGGTGGGTCACGGCGTCGCCGCGCGCGGGTGAACGCGGCGACAACCGCGCGCGCAGGAGATTCCGCATGGTCGCCACGAAGGTGCCAAGATCGACCTCCCCGCGCAGCACCTTGCGCCACTTCTCCCACTGCCAGAACGAGCGGCGGTATTTCTTCACCCGCAAGATGTCCTTGGTCATCGCATCTTCGTCGAGGTTCATGCCCGGCCACCAATAAAAGGTGAGCGGGTTGATCATCAGGCATTCCGTGATGGGTTCCTCGGACAGACTCAAGCAGGCATGAAACGCGCCGTGCGCCCCGGCGCACAGCCCCGCGATGACGAACGCGCCCGCACCCGCTTGCCGCTGCAAGGTGTGCAGCGCGGCCCGGACATCCTCCGGCACCTGATCTGAATACAGCGTGTTCTCATCCGCCGCACTCTTCGCCAGGCTATCGCCCAGACCTGCGATATCCATGCGCAGACAACGGAATCCCGCCTGCGCGAGCGCGCGCGCCAGCAGCACGTAGATGCGGTTGACGCCGACATGGTGCGCGGCGCCGGCATTGATCAGCACGATGGCCGTCCGCGCCGCATCACCCGCCGCCACCGGCTCGCTCCAGATGCCGAACAGCCGCTGCCCCTCGCCAAAGCGCAGGGGGCTTTCGCGGATGCCGGAGGCCGGCGTCGCGGCGGCGAGCAGCGCGTGCCGCGTGAACGCGGGCGTGCGCTGGAGGACACGCGCCGGCGGTCCCGCGAACCGGCGCGACCAGTCGACCAGCGCATCCAGTGTGACCTCCGGCACCACCGAGGTATGCGGGCGCGCCATCATCGCGGCGTAGCCGCTCATTACCGATTGTTCGACCGCCAGCCCCTGCGCCCGCCAGGCCTCGGCGAGCGCCGCCTCATCGGGCAGATCATCGCGCCCCATCAGGAGAATGTGCCGCGCGCGCGGCCGGATCTTTTTGAGATCGATCGCGCGCAGTGCGGCACAGGTCTCCGCCGACAGGACCTGCCCCGCCGCCTCGATGTCATCGGGCGCCAGCACCGGGGCGCGCAGCCCCTCCTCGATCGACTGTTCGAGCAGCTTCATCTCGCGCAGATAATTCCGGCCGCTGGCGCAGGCGCCCCAGAGCAACAGCAACTCGACCGGCGTCTCAGCAGCGGCCAGCGCCGCGAGTGTCGCGCCCATGCGCAGGCCCGCCAGCGCGATCCGCTCACACCCCGAGCTGGCGCGCAACTGAGCGACCGCCTGGGTGATACTCTCGATCCAGGCCGCCAGCCGTTGCGGATCTTCATCGCACCCGGCGGAATCGCCCGTGCCGTGATAATCGAGGCGCAACGCGGGGATGCCCGCGGCGGCGTAACGATCGGCGAGGTGGCGCAGCGCACGGTGGGTGATCACGTATTCCGCGCCGAGCGGCGGGCACAACACCACGGCGAGATCGGTGGCCGCGCCGTCGGCCGGCGCGTGATACCAGGCGAAGACCGGATCGCCGCGGACGGAAAAATACATCGGCTCGCGCACGAGCGCGCGCGGCGCGGAGATCTCCGCCGCGCGGCACGGATTCGGCTCGGCCAGCAGCGTCATTCCGCCCCCGCGAATTTCACCGGCTCGCGCAGATTGAGCGCCTCGACATAGCCCTTGAACGCGCGCGCCTCCGCGCCGAAGCGCCGGAACGTCACGATTTTTTCGCGCCCCGGCGCGAGGTGGAAATAATCGTCATCCGGCAGGAACCCCTGGATGTCGAAGCGCACCGCCTGGAGAAAGGCCTCCGTAATCAGGCGCAGCCGATAAGCGCCGGCCACGCGTGTCACCTCGACGCGCAGCGGCGCTCCGGCAATAGGCGCCGGCAGCCGCGCCTGCGGGAAGAAAAAGGCCTCGCCGAGCACGCTGCCGTCCTGACTCAGCCAGGCAGCGGTGACCACATCATGCTTCGGCGGTCCGAAGCGATAGCTGTAGTTGGCATCATAAAAGCCCTGCAACACCTCGTCGGCGACCAGGGTGCGCACTTCACCGGGCTCGACCCGGCACGGCTGCGCACCCTGCGCGACGACGACCGCGCCGCCGCTCACCATCTTCAACTCCAACCGCCCGTCGATGGCCGCGCCGGTGTCGTTGACCAGGTGCGCATGCAGGCTGTTGACCGACTCGTCGGTGAAGAACACGGCCTGCCGCGCCCAGGCCCGGCGCAAGTAGTAGTAACAGGCCTTGGGCCGCCCGGTGCTGTCGATGATCCCCCAGCCCGCGCCCGGCCAGAGATCCTGGTAGAACCACACCAGCCCGCCGCGGCAATTGCGACTGCGGCTGCGCCATTCGGCGAACACTTGCAGCATCACCTCGCCGGTGACCACGCGGCTCAGTTCGAGATAACGCGGCATGTCGAAACAACGCAGCGCGACCGGGTCGGCGCCGTAGACACGCTGCACATAGTGATCGCGCACATCCTCGAAATCCCAGGCCGAGCCGTGATCGCGCGGCACGCGGCTTTTCCATTTCGGTTCGTGCGCCACCGCGTTTCGGCCGTTCATCAGCAGGTCGACCGTCTCCGGCTCCGGTACGTTCGAGAAGCCGAGACATTCGGAGGCAAAGCGCACCTGCGCGCGGCGCACGTCCTCGATCGGGCGCAGGTAGGCGCCGACGCCGTAATAATGCCCGACGCCCTGATCGACATGAAACGGCTGCACGCCGCCGCTCGGGCTCGATGGCACATAGGGGATCTCGGGATGATGCGCGCGGCAGAGCGCGGGGATGATCTCGGCGAACAGGGCGTTGCGCCAAAGCGCGCGCGGCATGCCGAGCATCGCCGCCTGCTGCTCCACCTCGCTGCCGCCGCAATACACCGCGATGCAGGGATGGGACTGCCAGCAGCGCAGTTGCTGGGTGATCTCGTCGGTGACCGTGGCGCGAAACGCGGCGTCCTCGGCGGGATAATCCATGTTGGCGAACATGAAGTCCTGCCAGACCAGGATGCCGAGTTCATCGCACACGGCGTAGAAGCGCTCGCGTTCGTAGATCAGGGTGCCGCTCAGGCGCAGCATGTTCGCGCCGGCATCGCGCGCCAGGCGCAGGGCGTGTTCGAGCGAGGCGTCATCACCGGCCAGCGCGACCACATCATTGACCGTCCACACCGCGCCACGGCAGAACACCGGCCGTTCATTGACGACCAGACCGAAGCCGCCGTCACTCGACTCGGCGCGGAGGTTGCGGAAACCGATGCGGCCGCAATCGATGGTCTGTCGCTGTCCGCCCTGCACAATCTCGATGTGGCACGCGTGCAAGATCGGATCACCGTGGGTATGCGGCCACCAGAGCGGCGGATCTTCGATCTCGATGCGCCCCTGCAAATGGGTGCCAGCGGCATCGCGGGCAAGCGTCAACTCCACTTGCCGGCCGGCCGCGTGCAACACCGCAGTGCAATCCCCGGCGGGCGCAGAGGCGAGCCGCGCGCTGCATTCCACGATGCCGCGCCCGCCCTCCAACCGGGGATGCAGCGCGATCTCGGTCAGGATTGGCGGCGTGTACAGACTGATCGCGCGCCAGGGACCCACCGGTGCCACCGGCGGCGACCAGCCCGGCATGCGCCCGAGCAGCGTGGTGCGCCACCAGCGCAATTGCTGATGGCTGACCAGGTGGGTCTTCCAGCGCGGGCGCGGGCGTTTTTCTTCCAGCGCCTGGTTCAAGGCGCGGAAGCAGATCACCAGTTCGTTGTCATCGGTCAGCCAGTCGCCCACCGCGATCTCGTGGCGCAGGAACATGTTCTGCGAACGCAAGATGGACCGGCCGTTCAGCCAGACCTCCGCCACGGTCGCCAGTCCGTCGAACGATAAGAAGATGCGCTGCGTCCGATCCTGCGAATCGTGCGCGAACCGGCAGCGGTACCACCAGTCGTGCGCGTCGAAATCCATCGGCCGATCGAAACTCCAGCGCCCCGCCGCCTGCAAAGACTGCGCGGCGGTGCCGGGTACGATCGCGTCGAGCCAGGCGTCCGAGGGCGCGGGCAACTCCGCGGGGCCGAGGAACTCCTGCGGCGCGGTTTGCAGCAGCGCCCAGCCGTGAGTCAATGCAAGGGAAATATGTGCCATGGCACGACCGCCCGTCTCAACAATACTGCCGTTTCAGTTGCGCCATCGCGCCTTCCCAGTGCTGCCCCATCGCCTCGACCGGCGCCAGATCCAGCGGCTTCTTCCGATTCATCGCACGCGCGAGTTGAAACTGAAAGGTCTTGGCGGCGTTGGCGATCTCGAGAAACGCCGCCGCGGGGGCCGCCAGATTTTCCTGCCCCTGTTGTTGCAGCCATTGCAGATAGGTCGCGCACAATTCAAAACACGAGCCGAGCTGGCGCAGGCTGGCGAAGGAATATTGGTGAAAGGTCTCGATCGGTTCCTGCATTAGCCAGTCGAGGTCGCGCTGCAGGCGCTGGCGGAAGGCGATGAAGGGATTTTGCTTGGGCAGTTGTTGCAAGTGCCTCGTGAGCAGGCGCAGGGATGCGGTCAGCAACTCCGCTCCTTCCAGCTTGTCGTGCGCGCGGAATTTGACGAACTCGACATACGGCGGCAGCACGTGCGCATCCGGCAGGCCATCGAGATGGAAGATGCG
>CAZKZP010000014.1:59533-63331 GCA_964557295.1 uncultured Chromatiales bacterium
TGAAATCCGCGCCGTTCAGCGCGAAATAGCCTTGGTTGTGAAAATAGCCCAGTCTGCCCTCGCGCATGTCGATGGCGTTGACGGCGACCGTCGTCTTCACATGCCCCAGCTGATACGCCGTGCCGGCGGTATCGGGCAGGTAAAACGAATCGAGTTCGACCAGCACCGGCCGGCCCTGTTCGACTTGTTCGCACACATGATCGGTCAACGAACGCCAGATGTTGAGCTCCTGCACATCCGCGCCGTACAGCGCATCGAGATCCGCCAGCGGGAATTTGTAGAAGGTCCACTGGTCGCCCTCGAAATCGATGCCCAGCGCGAACGGCAGCGCCGCCATCGGCTCGAAGCCGTGGGCGTGCAGCAGCTCGATCCACAGATCCACATAACAATTGGTCTCGGCCCAGATGCGGTTCTCGCCGTGGATCGCATGGCGCCGATACGTGTGCGGATCGAGCGCGAGGATCTGCCGCTTCATAGCGCCAGCACCTGCTTGACCTCGGCCGGCCACTGCGCCGGGACAAATCCGTGGGTCTTGAGCAGCGCCAGGGTGATGCGCTCCAGCCCGAAGCCGACGCACGCGGTGTGCGCGCATTCGCCCGAGGCCAAGTGGATGCCGAAGGTGTGGGCGAAGTGGTCGCGATGATAATTGGCGGAGAACACCGCCGTCGGCTTGGCGGGATTGGCCACCGGCACGACCAGCTCGTACTTCATGGCCTGTTCGCGCTGGGAGACGGCCATCACCTTGCCGCCGCGGCCAAAGAACGGATCATTGGCCACGACGCGTTCGACGTTCAGCCCGAGCGCGCGCAGCATCTCCTGCCCGCGATCCAGCCAATAATCGCGATGGTTCAGCGCCTGCTCCGGTGTGCCGAGCCGCACGTATTCACGCATGCGGAAACTCTGCATGCGGGCGGGATCTTGCGAGGGTTCGTGGCGAAACACGTAGGAGGTCAGATCCACGATGCGGCCCTGCGCGGGCAAGGTGCCCTGGGCGGTGGGATACAGCGCGTAGCACGCCGCCGGGGCCAGCACGACCTCGGTCGCATTGAGATCACCGCTCCACTCCTCGCCCTGCTCGCGTTTTTGCAGCAGCGCAAGATGCGCCTTGTCATTGCCCATGAAGCTGTGCACCGAACCCATGAGATCGGGAAAATTCGCGATGTGATCGGTGCAGAGATAATGCGCGCGCGACATCACCGGGGGAAACCGCACCACCTCGGGGTTCTGATGCGCCCCCATGCGCGTGATGTAGTCCTCCAGGCGCGCGACGATGTGCTCGAACACGCCGCTGCGCCCGTACACCCCCGCCACCCCGGAGGGGATCAGCAGGCCGGCGGCGACCAGCTCGCGTTGAAAGGTTTGATAGGCATTATCCGTCGCAGTATCTGAGATGCACATGGCTCAAGCCTCCCGGTGGATAGTCAGCAGCGTCGCGTTGTGGCCGCGGATGCGGTCGTTGTTCACCATCAGCGCCGCGCCGTAGGCATCGCGCAGATGCCGGCACAGGCTGTATTGCGAGTCGTTGCGGTAGCCGGCGATGCCGCAGATCATCATGGCGCGGCCGACGATCTCCACCATGCGCTCGGAGCAGGACAATTTGAGATTGTTGATGCGGATCGAGAAGCCGAGATTGTTGAACATCTCGGGCTGGGGCGAGAGCAGCATCTCCTGATACATGCCCACGCAGCCCTGCATATTGTTGCGCAGCTCCTGCAACACGGAGTCGACCTCGGCCAGGCGCAGCGCCGCGACTTGCGTGCCGGAAGGATTCTTGCGCGCCGCCGCGCGCACGAAGGCCCGCGCGCGATTGACCGCGTCGATGGCGATGCCCACCCACAGCGAACCCCACAGGATGTGCGCGCACGGATGCATGGTGCGCGCGAGGATGACATCGAACGGCTCCGGCTGAATCTGCTGCGCCGCGCCGCTGGAGGTCACGTTGTAACCGTCGCTGCACGTGCCGCGGAATCCCATCGTATCCCAGCCGCCGGTGTGTTCGAGTTGATACTCGCCCTTGAGCGCCAGCACCTGCACCTGATCGCTGGCCGGGGAATCGGCATTGCGGCGGCAGGTGATCATCAGGTCATCGGCCGCCTCGCCATAGGAGATCACCGGCGCCTGCTTGTTGAGCGTGAAGCGATCACCGCTGACCTGCACCGCGCAGATGCTCGAACGCAGATCGCCGCCGGTGCCGATCTCGGTGGTGGCCGAGGCGATCAGGCGTTGCTCCTTGGCGACACGGCGCAGATAGTTCTGGAAGTATTCGGAAGAGGCGCAGTGATGGACGATGCACGCCACGATCACCTGATGCATGGCGAATACCATCGCGGCATTGCCGCAGTATTGGCCGAGCGTCTCGCAGATCCGCGCCAGTTGCGCGAGGCTCAACCCCATGCCGCCATATTCGGCGGGCACATAGGCGCTGAGTAGCTTGGCCTCCTTCAGCGCGGCAATCGCCTCTGCCGGAAAACGCGCCTCGGCATCCACGGATGCCGCCGCGGGGGCGAGCGTGGTGCGGCCGATGTCATGAACCTGTAGAAGCAGCTGTTCGTAGTCTTTGGACTCGATGCCGCGGGTACCGATCACTTGCATATGCCATCCTCACATATCGACTCAGCACACCATCTTCATCGAATGCCATACGCAGGGCGTCATCCCGCCGCCCGCCCGGAACGGGCTGACTGCGTGACCTTGATGAAAACGGTTGCTGCTAGCACAAAAAAATGAATCACCATTGCCGGTTCCATGTATCCGAGGCGATAGCGCCCCGGCCGTCAACGTTGACTCATCAAATGGTTAAGAAAAATTTAAAGCTCGTTCAGTATAACCGCACAGCGCGGCTTGACCACTACAAAAATGTTACAAATTGTTGCTACGCCGCCAACTCTTCCACCACCTCGGCGATGGCCGCGATGCTTTCGAAGGTCTTGCGGCTGAGCCGGTTATCGGGGATCTCGATATTGAATTGATCTTCGAGGGCCAGCATCAGACTCACGGTCGACAGCGAGGTCAGTCCCGCGTTGTAAAGATCCGCATCATCGGCAAGCTCACTGACCGGCACGGACAGCCGACCATGTTGCGCGATGATCTCGCGCACTTTTTCGACGTACATTAACCACTCCTGATATTCCAAAAAAGATAAGCACACATTCAAAATAAGACAGATGACCGACTCAGTTCAAGAGCGCGGCGGCGTGAATTTTACCGATGCCCGCTCTCCAATCCCGCCGCGACCATCTCCACGGCCTTGAAGATCGCCCGGCCCTTGTTCATGGTCTCCAGCCATTCGTTGCGCGGCACCGAATCGTAGACCACGCCGGCGCCGGCCTGGATGTGCAGCTGGCCGTCCTTGATCACGGCGGTGCGGATGGCGATGGCGGTATCCATGTTGCCGGTCCAGGAGAGATAACCCACCGCGCCGGCATACACGCCGCGTTTGACCGGCTCCAGTTCGTCGATGATCTCCATGGCGCGGATCTTCGGCGCGCCGCTCACGGTGCCGGCGGGGAAGGTGGCGCGCAACACGTCGATGGCGCTCAAGCCCGCTTGCAGTTCGCCGACCACATTCGAGACGATGTGCATCACATGCGAATACCGCTCGATCACCATCTGCTCGGTGACCTTCACCGAGCCGGTCTTGGCCACGCGGCCGGCGTCGTTGCGGCCCAGATCGATCAACATCAGATGTTCGGCGCGCTCCTTGGGATCGGCCAGCAGCTCCTGCTCCCAGGCCAGATCTTCCTCCTCGGTGCGGCCGCGCGGGCGCGTGCCGGCGATCGGCCGCACCGTGACCGCGCC
>CAZKZP010000014.1:63341-67875 GCA_964557295.1 uncultured Chromatiales bacterium
GTAATACAGGCTGCACGCAGCGGGTAAGGAGAACGCGCCATGGAAACCGTCGGTCTCGGTCTTTTCTACGAAGACCTGCCGGTCGGGCGGCGGTTCAAGACGATCGGCCGCACCGTGACCGCGCCCTCTTCCAGCCGCACCAGGATCTCCGGCGAGGAACCGACGATGTGAAAATCATCCAGATCGAGGAAAAACATGTACGGGGAGGGATTGATGCTGCGCAGGGCGCGATAGAGATCCAGCGGCCGGGCGCGAAATGGGATCGACAAACGTTGCGACAACACCACCTGCATCACGTCGCCTTCGACGATGTAGTCCTTGATCCGCTCCACCGCCGCCTCGAAACCCTCCTGGGTGAAGCCGGAGATGAAGTGCGATTCGTCGATCTTCTCCGCCGGCGGTGACTTCTCGCGCGGCAGGGCGTCGCCCATCTGCGCCACCAGCTTGTTCAAACGGCGCTCGGCCACGGCGCACCCGTCGGGACGCGCGAGATCGGCGTGCACAATCACGAAGAGCTTGCCGCTGAGGTTGTCGAACACCACCACCTCTTCGGAGACCATCAGCAGGATATCGGGATTCTTCAGCGGATCGGGCTTGGGACAGACCGCCAGCCGCGGCTCGATGTAGCGCACGGTGTCGTAACCGAAATAACCGACCAGGCCGCCGGTGAAGCGCGGCAGGCCGGCGACCTCAGCGACCTCGAACTGCGCCTGAAATGCCTCGATCCACGCCAGCGGATCGGCCACGGTAAGGGTCTCGACCGGCTTGCCGTCTTCGATCAACGTGATGTCGTGCCCATGGATGCGCAGCACACGCCGGCACGGCAGGCCGATGATGGAATAACGCCCCCACTTCTCGCCACCCTGCACCGATTCGAACAGATAGGAATACGGCCCCTTGGCCAGTTTGAGATAGGTGCTGAGCGGGGTGTCGAGATCCGCCAGCACCTCGCGCATGACCGGCGCGCGCCGGAAATGCTGGTTTTGAAGTGATTTGAACTGTTGTGTGCTCATGTTCGGATTCCACCGAGGTTGGGTAATGCCGACCCGACTTTAAAATTTATCTGGTGTGATCCCCTCTCCCTCAGGGAGAGGGTTAGGGGAGTTAATGTATTGATTTTATTCCCCCTCATCCTGCCCTTCTACCCTAAAGGGCATAAATCCCTAAGGGAGAAGGAACGTCTTCTCACGCCGTTTGCCAGGTCGATGACTTTGCCGAATGCTCCATTCTCAGCAACAGCGCCATCGCATCCTCAGGGTCTCTTGTGCACACATCGTCGTCATCTCGCGTTTAAACAAAAACATCCCGCAGCTCGACCATCGAGTCGATCACCGCATCGGGCTTGGCCTCGCGGATATCCACGCCGTGATTGTAGCCGTAACTCATGCAGACGATGTTGAAGCCCGCGGCACGCGCGGCCTTCACGTCGCTGATCGAATCGCCGATCATGCAAGCATCGGCCGGCGTGAGGCCAAAGAACTTCGCCGCGTGCAGCAACGGTTGCGGATCGGGTTTTTTCTGCGGCAGCGTGTCGCCGCTGATCACCACGGCGAAGTCATCGTACACGCCCAGATCCTTCAGCAGCGGCACGGTGAACTGCGCCGCCTTGTTGGTCACACAGCCCAGCTTGAAGCCCTGCGCCTTCAGCCAGTCGATGCCTTCGCGCACGCCGGGATAGAGGCAGCTGCGCTTGCTGGTGTTTTCGGTGTAGAGCTCCAGATAGATCGGGTAGGCCTTCTGAAACAGCGTCTCATCCGGCTCGCCGTCGAGCTGATTGATCAGCGAGCGGCGCACCAGGCGCTCGACGCCATTACCGACCCACTGGCGCACCGCCGCCTCGCCGCGCAGCGGCATGCCGAGTCGGCGCATCATCTCATCCACGCAATAGGCCAGATCCGGCACGCTGTCGACCATCGTGCCGTCGACATCAATCAGCACCATCTTGGGGCGTTTGACTTTCATCACCATGCTCTCTCGCTTCTTGCTCCCTCTCCCACCGGGAGAGGGTTGGGGTGAGGGGATAAACATAAGCGGCACCCGCCTGATTACCCCCCTCATCCCAACCTTCTCCCTGAGGGAGAAGGAGCTGAACATCATTCTTTCAACAGCATATTAAGGGGGAAGGAAACTTCCATAATACGCAGGCTTTATTTACCGGACTTGGCCAACTCATCGCGCAGGGCGCGGATGATGGAATCGTAACGGTTCGGATCGCTCGCCTTGCCGGCGCCGAACACCGCCGAACCCGCGACGAAGGTATCGGCGCCCGCCTCGGCGATGGCGCGGATGTTATCGACCTTCACCCCGCCGTCGATCTCCAGGCGGATCTTGCGCCCGCTGGCATCGATGAGCTTGCGCGCCTCGCGCAGCTTGTCCAGCGCCGAGGGAATGAAGCTCTGGCCGCCGAAACCGGGGTTGACCGACATCAGCAACACCATGTCGATCTTGTCGATCACGTATTTCAGCACATCCAGCGGCGTGGCCGGGTTGAACACCAGACCGGCCTTGCAGCCTTCCTGCTTGATCAGCTGCAGGGTGCGGTCGATGTGCTCGGAGGCCTCGGGGTGGAAGGTGATGTAGGTGGCCCCGGCCTTGGCGAAATCCGGGATGATGCGGTCGACCGGCTTGACCATCAGATGCACATCGATCGGCGCGGTCACGCCGTGCTTGCGCAGGGCCTCGCACACCAGCGGACCGATGGTCAGGTTGGGGACGTAGTGGTTGTCCATCACATCGAAATGCACGATGTCCGCGCCCGAGGCCAATACGTTCTTGACCTCTTCGCCCAGACGGGCAAAGTCCGCCGACAGGATGGATGGAGCAATCTGAAAATCAGCCATGTTTCTCGCCTCTTGAATGGTTTGACTCGCCGCCTTCCGGCACGGAAATTCGCAAACGGCACACTCTACCCGATTTGCGGGAAAGTTTCAGCCCCTTCTCGCGGCGGACAGACGGCCTCACATGACGAACGAAACATAGAAGGGTCCGCGGTCCAACCGCGCGCTCATTGGCAAGGTGCTCACATGGCACATGCGCATGCAGCGCAAGGAAACACCCGCTCAATAACTCATTGACCAAAATAGAGAATCATCGCCTTCAGCAATCACCTATCGGCACAAGACCGGGATCAACGAACGCGGGGCGGGGGTACACGGCGTGGTTTTCTGTCGGGGGAGGGAGTGGCTGAACAAAAAAGCGGGACAGACGACTCTAAACGCCTGAGCTGACATGTCGGCACGTCCATGTGCCATTCGTCACGTCAATCCATTCAGAGGCAAGCGTTAGTTCAAAGATTCGGCGAGCGCGATCAGATTTTCCAATGGCTTACCCTTGCTAGCGCTGATCGTCACTTTCAGGATGAAGGATTTGTGATCGCTGGCCCATTGCAGGATCGTATAGGGCTGGTTGTCTGCACCCCTCTCCTCAACCAACATCCCAGGATTGCCATTGACGGTGACATTGATCAATTCCGAGGTCAAGATGACCCCGCCCCCATGCAGCGAGAAATCATCCTCTTCGAGAATCACGACCCCGAAGTATTCATCTTCGAGCAGCCGTGACACGCCCGTCCACACCGTATCCTGCAATGCCCCCGATGCTTCGATGTCTATCAGGTTCGAGTTTTTGAGTGGCGTACTCGACAGGTCGGCCATGTTCAACTTGAGACTTGAAATCACCGACTGAGCCTTTTGGTCAAATTCGTGTTTGGCCGCCTTGTTGAGAGATCGTTCCAATTTTTTATTTTTTACGACCGTTTTGACCTGAGAGTGAGAGCTTTTTGAGTCAGAGGTTTTGTAAAACCCATTTTTCGTGATGTCTGAAATCAACTTTTTCTGCGCCCCCCTGATATAACCTGGAAAATCCTTGTCATCAACAGAGAGTATCCTGACCCCTTTCAGACCAGAAGCGCTCTCTTCTGGCGAGAACGGGTTGTATTGAAAGAACACAGGCGTTTCAGCGTCATTTTTTGCGCCAGCACCAAAGGCGATCTGAGTTGCGAGCAACGAGTTTAACAATGTCACTTTAAGTAAAGTCTTCATCATATATCTTCCTTTATATCCCATTAATATCGAATGTCCTTACCAAGAGAACGCATTGCACCAATCGGTGCTCGTGGTTATTGTTCGAACAAACCCCGATGGCAAAGCCTCCATATGCTTGCCAATAACCTGATAGTCCATCCAACTGTGCGTATCACCTGCCCTGACATGCCAGCTGTTAACTTCCCAGCCATCGGATACCCGGTGCGCCGTGCTGGCAGCAGAATTACGTCTTTTATGCCAAGATTCGATGTAAAGCGTTTTTCTATTACCATCCCAGGCGGTTCTATTCCATGTGATACTTTCGTTTACCGTCATGCAGTTTGCTCGGCTCACATATCCCCAGTCCGCATATGCCGTGCTGGACCATGCGCCAACAGATGTGAGCGCGCATACAAAAACACCTGCTTTTACCAAATTGTACTCCTTCATTTCAGCTCCTTTTTCTATTCACGTTTGATATTCGCCAGTGGTTGGCAAGCAAAAACCTACCC
>CAZKZP010000015.1:0-21316 GCA_964557295.1 uncultured Chromatiales bacterium
GCCGCCGTGATCGACAGCCTCGAAGGCGCCATGGCCAGCCAACGCTTCGGCGGCGTACATATCGCGGCTGTCGATGCCATAACGGCGCGGCTCGAAGAACCAGCGATGGGCATCGGGCGTCCCAAAGTCGGTGATATTGAGCACGCCGACATCCACCGCCGCCAGCGTCACCATCATCTTGGCGCCGGGCTTCGCGCCGCTGACCTTCACGCGGGTCTTGAGCGTGGTTTCGGGCACCACTTTTTCAGCCTCCGGTATCAGGCTGACCTCCAGCTTGCGCTCCGCGCGATCAAGCGGGAAGTGCAGGAGTCCGATGGCGCGGTTGGGCAGATGCTTGGTTGCGGTATCGCCGGGCCGGAAAACAACCGCCGAGAGATAGAGATTGTGTTGCCGCCACGCCGCGTCGACCGGCATCTCGATCACGGTGCCGGTCGCCGCCACCTTGATCGGTTTCCAGAAGAGCTGCTTGTCCCCCTCGAGCAGCAGGAAGCCTTCGCCCGCATAGGGCGGAATGACGGTCACCTTGGCGATGTCCCCGGCGCGGTAACTGCGCTGGTCGAGTTTCAACTCGACGCGATCCGGACGGGCGCTGGCCTTGCTTCCGCCACCGCTTCCACCGCCGCCTTCTTCGTAGTAGTCGCCGTCGCCGTACCACCAGCCGGCATAAAACCGCACGCTGGAGCGCATCCCCGTCTCGCTGTCGTGGACCTCCAGCCGGTAGCTGCCCCATTCCACCGGCACCTCGACGGTGGCGCGCTTGCTGTCGCCGATCGTCAGGTTGTCATTGAAGGCGACATACTCTTTTTCCGTATACTCGGACACCCAGCCGCGGTCAGCGCTGTATACCCAATACTCGTTGCGCTGCTCGCGCACCAATTTCACCTCGAGCTCCTTGGCGCTGTAGAGAGTACCCGCTTGATCGGCCTTGATCACCTCGAAGCCCGCCAAGGTGTTGCCATCGAGCTCTTTCTCCTTGAACAAGGGACGGATGCCGATCACCGCCGGCGCGGGCCATACCGTGTAATGGATATCGCGCACCACCGGACGTCCGCCCGATTCATACAGACTGGCCACCAGCTGCACATCGAGCGGTGAATTGACCTCCGACCAGTCATTGGGCACCGTGACGCTGCCCGTGCCGTCATCCCCGAGTTGAATGTCCTCGATCTCCACGCGACGGCTCTTCTCGTATTCCTTCACATCGCCGAATTGATGATCCGGATAGGCCTCGAGCGGGCGGCGCTGCTGCTTGATGATCGCCAGGCTGCTGAGACGATTGCCGGACGCCGGCGCGCCGTAGAGATAGGCTCCCTCCACCGGAATATTCAATTCCGCCTCCCGCTCGACAAAGCGCGCGCGTTTGGCGCCATCGTCCAAGGTGAGCTTCATGCGCTCGGGCAGGAAATCCTCGACCTTGAACGGATACTCGCCCACCACCTGCGAGCCGATATAGAGCCGCAGCCACCACTTCCCCGTGGCCGCATTATTGGAAAGCGTGTATTCGTGCTGATAATGGCCGAGATCATCGCCATGGATCGTGGTGTTCTCGGCCTCGCGCTCATCCGCCCCGGTCAGCACGGCACGCAGCGGCGGGGCGCCCGCCATCTGGCCGTCACCGTCGCGCAGCAAGGCATTGAACGTGATCGTCTCCCCGGGGCGATACAGATCGCGCGGCGTGTAGACAAAGGCCTCGGTGGGCCGCTGCGGACGTTTGCCCAGATCGAAGGCCGATAGATCCAGCGCCGGCCCGGTGAGGTCCAGCAACGCGATGCGCTCATCCTTCTGCGCCAGCAGTATCCGCGCCTCCTTGGCCGGCTGCAGCAAGGTTCCCTGTCCCGCCGGGGTAGAGCGGCTCTCACCGACTACCTTGCCGCTGGCATCGAGCAGCGAGAGCTTCACGCCGCCGACCGGCGCAGCCTTGTCGAGCGATTGGGTGTACACATCCAGCCGGTCCGGGTAAAACCGGGCGTGTAACCCGATATCGCTCACCACGAAATAGGTGACTTGATAGCTTTCCGGATACGTGCCGGCGGGTTTCATCACCGCCACATACAGGCCCGGCTGGCGCAGCGCCGAAATATCCTTCACCGGCAGATTGGTGCGATGACGCTTATTCTTCGGCGCCGCCAGATCGAACCGGCCGCTGTGCGCCAGCTTCATGAACGGTTGAAATTGTGACAGGCTCCAGATATCACCGCGCCGCCCGGACCAATTCTGCAGGAACTGCGGGATGTTCTCCGGTTCCACCCGGTGAAAATCCACATCCACCGCATCGATATTGATCGTATAGAGCGGCAAGCCCTTGGAGGCATCCAGCGGCAACACAAAGCCGCTGCTGGCGAAGGCGACATTGCTCTGCAAATGGCGTGTGGTGAGCGATTCCTGATAGGTGTCCTTGAGTTGCTTGCCGGTCACCGCGGTGATGCCGCTGTAAACCGTGACCTCGTACTCGGTGACGGGTTCAATATTGGTGAAATACGCCGTCGTACCGCTCTTGGAGAGTATCCACCCCCCCTCGATGCGCGGGCCTTTTTTCAGCGACACATTGAGATACTGATCGAAGGCCTGGTCGGCGGCCAGGGGGACGGAAAACGTTACGCCGATGGCCGGGCCGCTTTCATAACTGACCTCGCTGACGTCCACCACCTGAAAGGCCATCTTGGCGTACTGCTGGCGCGCCTTCGCGGCATCGAGCGCCATGGCCTCCATGGCAAAACAACACAACAAAAATCCCAGAAAAAGTGAAACCCATGCCTTCCGGTTAACCCCTATGTTGAACATTGCTCCTCCCATCGAAATAACCTGCATGAATAATTGTTCAAACTGTGACGGCACTTTCCAGCCTTCCTTGACGCACGATGATCCTGATCGGGGTGCCGTGCCGCGATGTGTGTCCGATCAACCGGCGGGATGCCAACCCAGCAGTCCCAGCATAACGAGAAAACCGATGATGTACGCCACCGCCACATGCCAGCCGTGCCGCAGCCACAATCCGACCGATTTCGCTTCCGGGTACATATTCGAGAGCGCCACGCCCGCCGATGAGCCGAACCAGATCATCGAGCCGCCGAAGCCGACGGCGAAGGCGAGAAACCCCCAGTCGTAGCCGCCCTGGGTAAGGGCGAGCGCCGTGAGCGGGATGTTGTCGAACACGGCGGAGATGAATCCCAGTCCGAACGCGCTCTGCCAGGACGGGCTCGGCAGATCTTCCACGGGCATCAGCGAGGCGCACAGCACCAGCGCCAGCAGGAAAAGCGTTCCCTTGAGGTTGGCGCCCAGCACCTCCCAGTCATGGCGCCGCACGCGCGCCGTCAACAGAATGGCGAGCCACACCGCCAGGCCGATGGCAGGAATCCGCTCAGCAAGCTCCGGCTTGTACAGATTGATCAGGACATTGGCGCCGACGGCGAAGACCAGGATCAGACCCACGATGCCGATCCGGTGCCAATCCACATGCGTGTGGGCATGGGCGTGTTTGAGGATGGGTGAATACGCGTGCTGCTGTTTGGCGGCGAAAAAACCTACGATGACCAAGGCGACGATGGCGGCAACGTAGGCGTGAACCACCTCGCCGGGCGCGATACCGCTGATCCACATCATCGTGGTCGTGGTATCGCCGACCACCGAGCCGGAACCGCCGGCATTGGAGGCCGCCACGATCGCCGCCAGAAATCCGATGTGCACCCGCGCCCGGAACAACTGATGTGCCATCGCCCCGCCGATCATGGCCGCCGCGATATTATCGAGAAAAGCGGACATCACGAAGACCAGCGCCAGCATCACGAAGCCGCCCTTCCAGTCATCGGGCAGATATTTCGGCAGTATCACCGGCACATGGCTCTTCTCGAAATGGCGCGCCAGGATGCTGAAACCCATCAGCAGACAAAAGAGATTGGCCAGGATCACCCACTCATGGCCCACATGGCTGAGCAGCCCGCCGATGCCGGGGCCGGTCTTGAAGCCGGTGGTCATCATCTTGTAAACCGCAATGACCGCCAGCCCGCTGACGGCGACATGAAAGGTGTAGTTGTGAAACAACGCCACGCACAGCAGCGTCATGGCGAAAAAGATAAATTCAAGCGGAATGCCGGCAACGGCAGGCGCGGCCTCGGCTGCAAACGCCGGTATCGCCATACCCGACATTCCAATGCCGATCAGACACGGCAACCAACGCTTCATCATGCAACGCAGCTCCGGAGTTTGAAGAATCTAGTCCGGCATCTAGCTAAGGCGCATCGCCGGGCACGCATACTATGCCAGCACGCGAATCGTTTAGTCGAGCGGGAAAATTCAAGGGCACACCCCAACCCCGATCCGGCGCGCGCTGCCGTGCCTGATGCTTTCTCTCGGGTATCCGTTTTGATGGCGCGGATCCGAATTCCGCCGGCAATCTCCACCATAAACCCTATAGGCCGCGCCGTCCCGGCATGCGTATAATGAGCCTGAGTAAATTCACGATTACATCGGTGATGAAGCCTATGAGCACACTTCTGCATGATCTAATCTTCGCCGCCGCACAGCACTCACCTGAGCGGCCCGCCATTAAGCACAAAGATGACACCCTGTCATACCAAGCCTTGGCAGAGATGATCGTCAAAGTGGCGGCGGGATTAAAGCACCTCAACCTCAGTCGAGGTGAGCGCGTAGCCGTCTATCTTCCCAAATATTTCGAAACCGTAGCGACAATATTCGGCACCAGTCTTGCCGACGGCATCATCGTTCCAATCAATCCCCTGCTCAAGGCGGATCAAGTGGGTCACATTCTCAAGGATTGCAATGCGCGCATCTTGATCACCGCCGCGCCCCGGCTTACCCAGTTGCGGGAAACCCTCGCCTCCTGCCACGACCTGCATACCGTCCTCACCTTGGAAGACGCGCCCGCCGATCTCCCGGCGCACCTA
Source organism: uncultured Chromatiales bacterium (assembly GCA_964557295.1). Classification (GTDB taxonomy): domain Bacteria; phylum Pseudomonadota; class Gammaproteobacteria; order RBG-16-57-12; family RBG-16-57-12; genus JBFMHP01. The sequence continues at coordinate 4,902 of CAZKZP010000015.1, forward strand.
AAGACAGTTGCCTGGAATACAGCGATTGAGCAAACGACCGGCGAGGTTGGCTTACCATTGAACATCGATAACGATATCGCCGCCATACTTTATACCTCCGGCAGCACTGGCAAACCAAAAGGTGTCGTGCTTTCACATCGAAATCTGATTGCAGGCGCGAAAAGCGTAACTCAATACCTGGAAAACACGGCTAACGACCGCATTCTGGCGGTGCTGCCCTTCAGCTTCGATTACGGGCTTAGCCAATTGACCACGGCCTTCACTTGCAGCGCCTGCGTGGTGCTGATGGATTATCTATTGCCACGCGAGGTCCTCAATCTTCTGGAAAAGGAAAGCATCACTGGGCTAGCGGCGGTGCCCGCCTTATGGACACAGCTGGCCCAGTTAGAGTGGCCGGAACCTGCCGTGAATTCGCTACGCTATATCACCAACTCGGGAGGTGCCATGCCACACCCGACGGTTCAAACCCTGAAGGAACGATTGCCCAAGACCCGCATATACCTTATGTACGGCCTGACCGAGGCCTTCCGCTCCACCTATCTTCCGCCGGACATGATCGATCGCAAACGCGGCTCGATTGGCAAGGCCATCCCCAACGTCGAAATCATGGTGGTGCGCGAAGACGGTTCCCCGTGCGCCCCCAACGAACCCGGCGAATTGGTGCACCGCGGCGCGCTGGTGGCCAAGGGCTACTGGAATCAACCGGAAAAAACCGCCGAGCGCTTTCGCCCCGCGCCACTCCAGACCCCTGGCGTGCCACTGCCTGAAATCGCGGTGTGGTCAGGCGACACGGTCATCAAGGATGAAGAGGGTTATCTCTATTTCGTCGGTCGCCAGGATGAAATGATCAAAACCAGCGGATACCGCGTCAGCCCCACCGAAATCGAAGAAGTGTTGTATGAAAGCGGCCTGGTCGGTCAGGCCGTTGCTTTAGGTCTGCCTCACCCGACCCTCGGCCAAGGAATTGTAGCGGTGGTTACCAAGCCGCCACATCACGAAGCGCTCGACATGACGAAATTGCTGAACCACTGCAAGAAAAAACTGCCAAATTTCATGGCCCCCCTCGCGATATTCCATCGGGAACATCTACCGAAAAACCCAAACGGCAAGATTGATCGCAAACTACTCTACAGTGAAGTCGAAGACCACTTTTCAAGCCCGCCGGAACCCACCAAGCAGTCCTGAGAGAGTGAGGCGTCCAAGATTGGACCAAAGGACGATAACATCGACGAGGCCTCATGAGTCCTCGTCACTGACCATCAGCAACCAATTCTTCTGTTGCGCGATCTGCTCCGCGCCACCCTGCAATTGTGATCCGGCGCCGTAATATACATTGCGCCCGGCGGAGCCTCTCCAAAAATTGAAGCGTTTCAACCAATGGCTCAAAACCGTCTTATCAAGCACATTGATATAGACACTGATCGGGTTGGCCGCTCGCGCCTTTTGAAGAAATAAAGCCATGAGATCATCTCCAGCCTGATCTCCATCGGCCGCGATAAACTCCCTGATCTCTATGGCGTCGCCACAATAACGATATACCACACAACCAACCAACTCGTTTGCATCACGCGTACTGAGTGCGTAGATATAATTGGTGTCATCAGGATCGTCCTGAAACTTCCATTTCATGTATGCCGCCGATCTTTTGAAGGTATTTTTGTAGGTCTTTTCTTTTTTGTCCCACAACGCATCGAATCGATCATCGAAAATCGAATAGTCCTCATGAACGATAAATTTTTTGTTCGACCGCCATGTTTCAATGGCAATGGCTTTTAACGCCAGATCAAGGACTGATGCTGCTGTTCGGCGCAAAAATTTCGGTATCTTAAATCGAGCGAGGAAAGACTCCGAGCGAATCACCTTTACAATTCGCATCATCGTGCCCAGCTTCACATACCCGGCCCGCCGCATGATAAGCTCGGCTTTCTGGTTCGGCAATCCGCATAGCAGCGCCAGTTCATTGTCATTCAATACATTCAATATCGATTTCTGTAGCTGGAGGGCCGGACCCAAGGAACGATGCGCCTTGTGTACCAGAAAATCACCCAACACCCCGGCCTTGTAACAATGCCCATTCATAACAAACTGCCGGGGAAATATTGCCCCCATGCCGACAATCTCGGCTGATTCATCACTCACCAACAGCCAGACTTGTGCACGGCCGAACGGGTTGTTCTCATACATCCACGTGTATTTTTCCACCAGCGACTTCGGATGGTTGTCAGACCAGAAGGCCAATATTTTTGCCTTGTCCACCACAAGGTCCGCCTGCACAATCTGATAGCTCATGGATGCGTTTTCAGCAGGATACTAATGAGACATCTGGGCCAGATCGACATCATCGATCATCAGAGGCCGCAGATGCAGATAGGACGTCGTACGGCGCTTTTTTTCGATGTCCTGATAGATAAACTGAGCTTTCTCCAAAGACAACCCAAGGTACTCTGCCAGCCGAGTCACAGGTATATTGTGATTATACGCCCACAACGACAGGTCCATTTCCCGGTAGGGAAGCGCAAAATAAAATTCATCCTGCCCCTGCGCCATACTATAGGTATCGGTGGTCGGAATGGCGGAGCGTATCCGCTCCGGAAGATTCAGGTACCGTGCCAGTGAATAAACTTGCGTCTTGTACAGATGCGCAATCGGCTTGACATCAGCGGCCCCATCCCCGTTTTTCACAAAGAAGCCTTGGTCATATTCCAGCCGGTTGGGCGTGCCGACGACAGCAAGATTGAGCCGGTCGGCGTGAAAATATTCGATGGTCTTTCGAATCCGCTGTTTGTAATTGGTGGCCGCCACGATTTGCAAATACTCATTCAATCCAAGCCGTTCTTGCCTGATCTCCCCATCCGGGGACTGCACCACCAGTTTGAAATAATTCAGGCGTCCTTCATTGCCTCCCGCGATCACAATCTTGCTCTTCCAGTCTCCTTGGTAGCCTGGAAAAACCTTCCTGATCGCCTCATCGCGCCACTGATAACAGCCGACAGCCTCGAGTGTCGGTCCAATATCCTGAACGTGGTATTTGATCCCAAGTTGTTCTGCCAGCTCCCGGCCTAATTCGAGGCTCTCAGGAGAAGAGTCGCGTTCAGGCAAGAGCAAGCCATATACCTTGTCCTTGCCGACCGCCTTCACACAAAGTGCCGCCGTCACCGAGCTGTCGACCCCACCCGAGATGGCGACCACAAAACCACGCCGATGCAGCTGTGCCCGCAGCAACTCACGCAACCTGGCGGATATCTTAGTCACCTCTAACGCCGGATCGATATCCAATACTGCGTAAGAAAATTCATTCACATCTGGCAAAATCAGTTCCTCGCACACTGTAATTATCGGCAATGCAGCTCAAACGACCGCCTGCTTTCTCACCACGTAGCTTATAATGTTATTAATCGAATCAAGATTTTCGGGTATCATCTCTTCATCCTCTACTTTGATGCCAAAGTGATTTTCCAAAAAGAAAACCACCTCGAGAATCCCCGTCGAATCCACAACACCGCTCTCCAATAAGGACGCCTCGTTGTTCAGGGCTGATTGATCCTCGGTAAACAGGAGATTCTCAAGGATATATCCCCTTAGCTGCTGCTCAATATTTTTTATCTGCGCCACATCACCACCTTGATAAGCTATTAATTCAAACCACTAAACTGTGAAATCACGATACGTTGTATATTTTACAGATGCTTTAGGCGCATGCCTCTGCCGTATGAATCGTTCGTAGAGTAATTGCGTGGAAATGATCCCGATCAATGCCATATTATCTGCATTCGAAAATTGCTGACCGGAAAAACTCTTGCATTTTTTCCACAACTGGCTGACCGCCTGTTCGTCGAACACTCCGGCCTGTTTGACGGAATCCGATCCCATCAGCGCATCCAACCAAGCGGGGGCACTGCTCTCACCGATGAACGCCAAGGCATCAGGTGCACGGTAAGGTTGTTTTTTGCGTGACAAGATGCTCTTGGGAACAGTACCTTCTGCGCACTTTTTAAGGATATGCTTTTCATCCAAAACCTTGAGCTTGTATTTTGCCGGCAATGAATTGGCGAACTCAACCACATTGATATCCAGAAACGGAAACCGCCCTTCAACGGAATGCGCCATCAACATTCGATCGCCTTGCGACGACAGCAAATACCCGGAAAGCAGCGACACGATCTCCAAATACTGATCCTGGGATAGAAACGACCATTTGTTAAACGTTGCTGGCAACTCTTCGATTAAATTCTTGACCACATCACTACTGGTCACTGCGTGGCGTTGTTGTTTAGAATAAAATCGCTTAATGGATGATGTTGTTGACCAGCGCAGATCGTGGGAAAAACCCGGCTGATCCCAACGCTCAAGATTGCGCCCAAAAAATCTTTTTGCCATCGCTTGCTGGCCAACCGGAGAACGCATGAGATATGGATATAGACGGCTCAACAACCCGGATCGGGTATCAGATTGTGGGGATCTTGCCCAGAATCGTCTGACCTTCGCCTCGCGAAACAGGTCATAACCGGCGAACATTTCATCCGCCCCTTCTCCAGTGAGCACCACCTTTATTCCACACTCCCTAACCAAGCGCGACAGCAGAAATAACGGCACGGGCGCGGTGCGCAATATTGGCCTTTCCGTATGCTCAATCACGGCGGGAAATGCGTCGGCAATGTCCTTGCGGGTCACCATCAACTCCGCATGTTTGCTTCCGAGATGCGCCGCCATTTCATGCTGATAAGTGGTTTCGTCATATTCGGCATCGGCAAATCGCAATGAGAAGGTATGAAATGTATCCGGCCTGGCTTTCTTGCCCAGCGCGGCGACCAGTGAACTGTCCAGACCGCCGGATAGGTAGCAGCCTACCGGAACATCGGCGCGTTGCGTCCGCAGCCATGTCGCCTGCCGCAGCGCCTCGTGCAGAGCGTCTACCGCCTCCTCGATGCCGCCGGGGAATTCTTCAGCCTTTGACGTTGGATATTGAGGTCGCCAAAAACATTGTTCGTATGATGCGCCATCACGGTAAATACGGTAGTGTCCCGGCTTGAGTTCGGATATGCCCTTGAAGACTCCCTGTGGGGGAATGATGGACCAGAAGGTGAATGTCTGCTCCAGCCCAAGCGGATCGAATTCACGCGGCAGCGTCTCATCCAGGGCGAAAATCGCCTTCACTTCACTGGCAAAAATGACTCGTTCACCTTGTTCGCAGATATACAACGGGGCAATGCCAAAATGATCGCGCGATAGAACCAATTCATGTTTTTCTGCGTCCCAGATTGCAATTGCCCATTGCCCGTTGAAGCGCGCGAAACACTCCGCACCCCACTCCTCGTAGGCACAAAGCACGACCTCGGTATCGCTATGGGTGCGAAATTCATGGCCTGAAGCCCGCAGCATGCTGCGCAATTCGATGTAATTATATATTTCGCCGTTGAATGTGATCCAAAGCCTTCCATCGCTATTTGACATGGGCTGTTGCCCGGCCGACAAATCCAGAATAGATAATCGCGCGTGGAGCAAGGCCGCCCGTTCATCGCAGTAGAGGCCGAACTCATCGGGACCACGATGGGTGAGCGCAGAAACCATGGCATCGAGATGCGCTCCAGGCACCCTGCCCTTGGCCTCCGTCAAATTTATGACTCCTGCGACTCCACACATATACGTTATTCAGCCCAACTAATAATGAATGACCACTTTCGCGGGATCAGGTACCCGTCACCAATCTACTTCGATACGTCAACGCATCCTATCACGAGCGTATGCGCGGTCAGAAAAACCGCTCCGCCAGCAGCTTCGCGCATGCCTGAGGAAAGTGCTGGCATTGCATGGTCGGCTGCGGGCTTTCCGGCTTCCCACAGCTCAAAGACCAAAACCTTATTTCATTTTCGAACCGTTTTCGCCTGGTTTTTGGCAAAAAAAAAGCCCGCGATCAATGCGAGCTTTAAGCATATGACATTTCATGTAAATTCTGGTAGTCGCGAGTGGACTCGAACCACCGACCCCCACCATGTCAAGGTGGTGCTCTAACCAACTGAGCTACGCGACTATCTCGATGACGGGGCGAAGCTTAACACAGGTTTTGCGGCCAACTCAATCCATCGCAGGGATTTTTTCCATGACCTCCCCCGCCCCTTATCCCACGGGGGAAACCAGGAAGTTTTCCTTGATGTGCTGGATCTCGTCGCGCAGGCGCGCGGCCGCTTCGAAATCGAGATTTCGGGCATGCTCAAACATGCGCCGCTCGAGCTCCTTGATGTTCTTTTCCAGGGCCTGGGGCGAGAGTCCGGCATAGACGGCGGCCTCTTCGGCGACCTTGCCGAAATCCTCCGCCTTGCCGGGTCCGCCGGGGTGGCCGGATTCCAGGATGTCCTTGATGGCCTTCTTGATCCCCTTCGGGGTGATGCCGTGGGCCTGGTTGTAGGCCACCTGCTTCGCGCGGCGCCGCTCGGTTTCCTCGATGGCCGCCTTCATGGACTTGGTCATTTGGTCGGCATAGAGGATGGCCCGGCCTTCGAGGTGGCGGGCGGCGCGGCCGATGGTCTGGATGAGCGAGCGGGTGGAGCGCAGAAACCCTTCCTTGTCGGCATCGAGGATGGCGACCAGCGAGACCTCGGGGAGGTCGAGCCCCTCGCGCAGGAGATTGATGCCGACCAGCACATCGAATTTGCCCAGGCGCAGATCGCGGATGATCTCCACGCGCTCCACCGTCTCGATGTCCGAGTGCATATAGCGCACGCGCACGCCGTGTTCGTTGAGATACTCGGTGAGGTCCTCGGCCATGCGTTTGGTCAGCGTGGTAACCAGCACCCGCTCGTGCTTCTTCACCCGCCGGTGGATCTCCGAGAGCAGATCGTCGACCTGGCTGGTCGCGGGCCGCACCTCGACCTGGGGGTCGACCAGCCCGGTGGGGCGCACCACCTGCTCGACCACCACCCCGGAGTGCTCGAACTCGTAATCCGCCGGCGTGGCGGAGATATAGATGGTCTGCGGGGCGAGACGTTCGAACTCCTCGAAGCGCAGCGGCCGATTATCCAATGCCGAAGGCAGGCGAAAGCCGTATTCGACCAGGTTCATCTTGCGCGCGCGGTCGCCGCGGTACATCCCGCCGATCTGGGGGACGGTGACGTGGCTCTCGTCGATCACCAGCAAGGCATTGGGGGGAAGATAATCGAACAGCGTCGGCGGCGGCTCGCCCGTTTGGCGGCCGGAGAGGTAGCGCGAGTAGTTCTCGATGCCGGAACAATAGCCCAGCTCCAGCATCATCTCGATATCGAACCGGGTGCGCTGCTCCAGGCGCTGCGCCTCGACCAGTTTGTCGAGCTCGCGCAACTGCGCCAGGCGCTCCTTGAGTTCGATCTTGATCTTCTCGACCGTATCCAGAATCGTCTGGCGCGGGGTGACGTAGTGGGTCTTGGGATAGATCGTCACCCGCTGCACCTTGCGCAGCAGCTCGCCGGTGAGCGGGTCGAAATACGCCAGCGATTCGACCTCGTCATCGAACAGCTCGACGCGGATCGCCTCCTTGTCCGACTCGGCCGGGAAGATGTCGATCACCTCGCCGCGCACGCGGAAACAGCCGCGGCGCAACTCGACATCGTTGCGGGTGTATTGCAGCTCGGCCAGCCGCCGCAGGATGGTGCGCTGATCGATGATGTCCCCGCGCACCAGGTGCAGCATCATGCTCAGATAGGCGCGCGGATCGCCCAGGCCGTAGATCGCCGAGACCGTGGCGACGATGATGGTGTCCGGCCGCTCCAGGATCGCCTTGGTGGCCGAGAGCCGCATCTGCTCGATGTGCTCATTGATCGCGGCGTCCTTTTCGATATAGGTATCGGTGCTCGGCACATAGGCTTCGGGCTGATAATAATCGTAATAGGAAACGAAGTACTCCACCGCGCTGTCCGGGAAGAACTCCCGCATCTCGGAGTAGAGCTGCGCCGCCAGGGTCTTGTTCGGCGCCATGATCATGGTAGGCCGCTGCACGGCCTGGATCACATTGGCGATGCTGAAGGTCTTGCCGGAGCCGGTCACACCGAGCAGGGTCATGCCGGCCTCGCCGGCCTGCAAACCTTCCACGAGCCGGTGGATCGCCGCCGGCTGATCGCCCGCCGGAGCGAATTCGGATTTCAACTGAAAACTTTTATTCATCAGGGATTCTGAATCTGAGTGTAATACAGTAATATAGCGCTAATTTTTCGTAGACTGTTTCTTGACCGAGGCCAGGCTTTGAACATCAAACTTTCGAATCGCGTCAACCGCGTAAAACCCTCGCCCACCCTGCAAATCACTGCGAAAGCCAAGGAGCTGCGGGCGCAAGGCAGGCCGATCATCGAACTGGGGGTCGGCGAGCCCGACTTTGACACCCCGGATCATATCAAACTGGCCGCCATCGAGGCCATCAACAACGGTTTCACCAAATACACCGCCGTCGACGGCATCCCCGAACTCAAGCGCGCCATCATCAAAAAGCTCCAACGCGACAATCAGCTCAATTACGCGCCGAATCAGATCCTGGTCTCCTGCGGCGGCAAACAGAGCTTTTACAATCTGGCCCAGGCCATGCTGGATCAGGGTGACGAGGTCATCATCCCCGCGCCGTATTGGGTGTCCTATCCCGACATGGTGTTGCTGGCAGACGCCACGCCGGTGGTGGTGGAGTGTGGTCTGGAACAAGGCTTCAAGCTCACCTCCGCGCAGCTCGAAGCCGCCATCACACCCAAGACCCGGATCGTGGTGTTGAACAGCCCGTCCAATCCGACTGGCGTGTGTTATACGCGCACGGAGCTGGCGGCCTTGGGCGCGGTGCTGCGCCGTCATCCGCACGTGCTGATCGCCAGCGATGACATGTACGAGCATATCACCTGGGCGAACGAATCGTTCAGCAACATCCTGATGGTCTGCCCGGATCTCTATGATCGGACCATCGTGCTCAACGGCGTCTCCAAGGCCTATTCCATGACCGGCTGGCGCATCGGTTATGCGGCCGGCCCGGCGCCTCTCATCCAGGCGATGACCAAGATCCAGTCGCAAAGCACCTCCAATCCCACCTCCATTTCGCAAGCGGCCTCGGTCGCGGCGCTCGACGGCGACCAGCGCTGCATCGAGATCATGCGCCAGTCCTTCAAAGAGCGTCATGACTATGTGGTCAAGGCGCTCAATAGCATCCACGGCTTTGAATGTCTGCCTTCGCAGGGCGCGTTTTATTCCTTCCCTTACGTCCAACCGGTCGTCGATCGCCTGGGCCTGAAGGATGATGTGGCCTTCGCCGACTACCTGCTGGACAAGGCGGATGTCGCGCTGGTCCCCGGCACCGCCTTCGGCGCGCCCGGCTACATCCGCATTTCCTTCGCCACCAGCATGGAGAACCTGCAAACCGCGATACGTCGGATCAATGCCGCGATCAAATAGCGTTTTTCCAACCATACGTATTGACCGCGGCGCATGGCATTTTGTAAGATACGCCCCGTCCACACATTCCCCGGTAGCTCAGTCGGTAGAGCAAATGACTGTTAATCATTGGGTCGGCGGTTCGAGCCCGTCCCGGGGAGCCATATCGCAAAGGCCTGGTCTAACCAGGCTTTTTTGTATGCAAAACCGCCCCAGAATCTGCCTCAAATCTTTCGCGCCTCACCCGACAATTATCTATACCTGATGGTAATCATGAGATAGCATCTTCTCTATCATCATGCGCGGCATCGCCAACATCCGGCCAACGAGACTCCATCGCAATCTTTAAGGAACACCATGCATCTTCGTGTAACATTCGCAGCGATCCAGCTCCTCAGCGCCACATGCGCCCTGCCCGTCCAGGCAAACAACACACCTGCGAACCCTGCCGAAGCGGCTTGGATGGTCGCGCGCGCCGAGGTGCTCGTCGCCAGCGACATCCTCGACCTCATAGCCGAGATCCGCACGAAGCCACCATACCCAGCGGCCGAAGGACCCGCGGCGGAATCCGCCGATGCGGCTGGATCGGGCGCCACACCCGAGACATCAAAGAACGAATCCACGGCGGCCGCAAAAGAAATGCCCTCCCCCGCCGGCCAGAACGCGGCATCCATCATCGCCGATCCGGTCGCACCCGAAGCCACCAACCCGGCAGCCGGCACCTCGACCAAACAAGAGGTCACCCCGCCTGCCGCGCAAGCCGAACCCGCGCCGCCCGCTGCGCCGGCAAAGCCTGCAATCGATTTAATAGACAATGCTACGACACCCGCCGAAGGTGCCCCCGCGCCGAAGGAAAAGCGAAGCGCGCGTTTCGATACCGATCTTCAGCAATTCCGCCGCGGCAAACTCGCCTATTGGTTCAAGCGATACGACAAGGCCTTGGCCGAATGGCTGCCCTTGGCGGAAAAAGGCATGCCGGAAGCACAAGCGACCGTGGCCTGGATGTATCAATCAGGTCACGGCGTGGAGCAGAATTACGCCACGGCGCTCGACTGGTACACCAAGGCCGCTGAGCAAGGATATGTCCTCGCCCAGCACAACCTCGGTATCCTCTACGAAAATGCCTGGGGCGCGAAACAGGATTTCAAACAAGCCGCCCAATGGTACGAAAAGGCCGCCGAACAAGGATTCGGCTATGCCTACCACAATCTCGGTCTGCTCTATCTCAACGGCAAGGGCAAGAAGAAAGACAAAACAGAAGCCACCCGCCTGTTCAAGGAAGCGTACGCCAGAAACGTGAAGCAATCCGGCGACATGCTCGAAGCACTGGGCGTGGATGTCCCGAAGAAAAAGGCCACCGCCCACACTGCGCAACACCCGAAAAACGCCCCGGACAGCGCCACCACCGGGAAAGATGCAGCGCCACAGGCCACCCGTTAGCCCGCGCATTCCAGAACCCCGCGCCGCGGTGACAACGGATCGCTGATCACGCAACGACAACCTCGATCACGCAGGTTGTTTTGACTGGAGATCCTCTGACCCGAGATGACCGCGCCCGAACTCACCCGTAAAGCGCTCCCGCGCACCGTGATCGTACTCGGCGTGGTTTCCTTCTTGAACGATGCCGCCAGCGAGATGATCGCCCCGCTGCTGCCGCTGTTCCTCACCGCCGTCCTCGGTGCGGGACCGATGATCGTGGGCTTCATCGAGGGGCTGGCGGAGGCCACCTCCAGCCTGCTCAAACTGGTCGCCGGACGGCTGGCCGATCGCGGCTGGAATCAGAAGCACATGATCTTCTCCGGCTACTTCATCTCCAACGCCGCGCGCCCACTGATCGCCATCGCCTTCAGCTGGACCTGGGTGATCGCCCTCCGGTTTCTGGACCGGGTCGGCAAAGGACTGCGCACCACCCCGCGCGATGCGATGATCGCCGGGGCGGTCGACACCTCCAACCTTGGCCGCGCCTTCGGCTTTCACCGGGCCATGGATCATGGCGGCGCCATCATTGGGCCGTTGGCCGCCTTCGCGTTATTGCAGAGCGGCGCGGAGATGCGCGAGGTGTTTCTCTGGTCGCTGATCCCCGGCGTGGCATTGCTGCTGTTATTGGCCTTTGGATTGCCGCCCTCGGCGCCGGCGGTCGTCACACAAGCACCGCGCCTGAACTGGAAGGCGCTGGACCGCCGCCTGCGCGGCATGATTGTCTGCGCCGGCGGTCTGGCGTTTGCCGCCGCGCCCGAGGCCTTTTTGGTGCTGTGGGCGCAGGCCCAGGGACTCGACATCGTCTGGATACCGCTATTGTGGGCAGCCGCGCACACCGTGAAGACCTTGATCGCCATCCCCGCTGGCAGCCTGTCGGATCGGATCGGACGCCTGCCGGTGGTCATCGGCGGCTGGACGCTGCGCATCATCATCTTGTTGCTGCTCGCCCTCGCCGACAACAGCGTGATCGTGATCTGGGGTCTGTTCCTCGCCTACGCTGCCGCGCTCGCCTCGACCGAAGGAGCCGAGCGCGCGCTCATCGGCGATTACGCCCCCCGCGATCAAAAGGCCACCGCCTTCGGCCTCTACCACATGGTGAGCGGACTACTCGCCCTGCCCGGCGCGCTGCTGTTCGGCGCGCTGTGGCAATGGATCGGCATGGCCAGCGCCTTCATCACCGCCGCCGCGATCACCGCCCTGATGGCCACGCTGCTGGTGACGATTTACCGCGCCAGCAAGGCGGGGCCGCCGTGATGCCCCAACGCTGAGGCTGGCGGTCCAGGCTAGATTTAGCGTTTACTGACAGTATCCCATCGCATCGCAACCGCCCCAGGATCAACCGGTCCCGCCGCCGCCAACCTTGCTGCTGAGCACCTCGGTTGACAGACTCATGGATTCTTTTCGGAAGGCAGGCGATTCGAACATCATTCCGGCGCCAAGCGGTCGGTTCGGAAGCAAGCTCAGAACCGCATTGATACGATGGCAACGATAGACCGATCATTGTCATCTTTCAGTTTTATCCCCTCACCCCGTCCCTCTCCCGCCTGCGGGAGAGGGGGATCCGTAGCCTCGATGAAGCGCAGCGCCATCGAGGAGGGCGCTGGTTCGGATAGGCTTCGGTCCCGGAGTGTCGTCCACGTTCTACCTCTCTGGATTCCGGCATTCGCAGGAATGACGGAAGTTCGATCCACATGCCTAAGCCCGTGCAGCCTCGCGCTTAAGCCCCTCTCCCGCAAGCGGGAGAGGGGTTGGGGTGAGGGCCGCGCCGTCGCATCGGCGCCGCCATCCATCAATAACTCCCCACCAGATTGATGAACCAGCCCTGCGCGTCGTAGTCGAGGTTGGTCAGGTCGTCGTTGAACTGGGAGAAGTTGTAGCCCACGCCCAGTTGCAGGTGGTCGCCGATGTGCCGCGAGATCGACAGCAGCAGGCCGTGGCGTGAATCCTCGGCTTCCTGCACCGCCAGCCAGCGATACTCGGCCAGCCCATCCCAGTTGCGGATGAAGTGATAGCGCAGGTTCGCCGCCGCAAGGTGCGTGCGGGTGGTGTACCAGGCGCCGGCGTCACGATCTGCGCGCAACTCGCTGCGTTTGGTGGCGAGCTTGCCGCCGAGCGTCCAGCGCTGATCCAGATCGTAGAGCGATTCGAGCGCCAGCACGTGGGCGCGCTCATCGGTCTGATTCGGCGTCTGTGCCTCGCTCGGCAAGTCGTGCAGATAGGTGTACTTGCCGATGAGGTTGAGGCGGTTCCAGTCGATCGGGCGATAGGCCAGACCCACGCCGATTTCGGCGAAGCGCGCGTCGTCGCGCGCATCACTCCGGTCATCGGTGTGCGACAGGTTGAGTTTACCCAGCCAGGTGTATTCCTCGCTGAGTTTGTGGCGCACGTTGTTGGTGGTCAGCCATTGCCGTTTCTCGTCGCTGCCGTGATCGAAACGGAATTCCAGCTTGCTGCTGATGCTGGTGTTCAGATCGCGGTGTTGCAGCGTCAAGGTGAAGGCATCGCGTTCGATGCCGCCGGAGACATCATCGTCGATGCGGCTCGATTGCACGGAGGCGCCCAGACGCAGCGTCTTCGAGGCGTCGAAATCCAGACCGAAGACGTGCGCGACGCCCGCCTGGCGATCGCTGTCGCTGAACTGGTTCTCGTGGAACACACGCGTGCGATCCGACAGCCCGATGCGCTGGCCGACGGTCAGCACATCCTTGTGACCATCGGTGCGATCCACCGACGAGCTGTAGGCGGTATATAGACTGTGGCTGTCCATGAACACATAATCCATGCCCACGGTGGCCGCGTGTCCACGGCTGCCGCTGCTGGCCTCGGCCTGCACGCCGAGCTTGTCCGTCAACTTGGCCTTGGTGCCGAGCGTGGCCAGATTGTTCTGCGCGTAGGCGTCGTTGTGCGTGAGTGTCAGTTGCAGCACGCCGTAGATGTTCACGTCGTCGCTGAGGTCATGCCCCAACTTAACCGCGCCGAGCGTGGCCGTGCGCTCATCACCGGCGGCGGGCGATTCACTCACCGCGCCGAGTTCGCCGGTAATCTTGGTGCTCTCACCGGCACGCATTTCCGCCTGGACGCTCAACTTCTGATCCTTGCCGACGCCGTCGCGGTCGTAGACGGTACCGCGCGCGGCGAGTGTGAGGTCTTCCGAGACCTTCATCTCGCCCTCGGCACCCGCCTCACGGGTCTCCACGCCCTTGCCGAGACTCGCATTGGCGAACCCGGCATCGCGCTGCTTGACCCAGACGCCGGCGCTGCCATCGCGCGCACCCTCGGTCATTTCGCCGAGATTGACGCGTCCTTCCACGCCATAGGCATTGCCCTCGGTGATGCCGCTGCTGGCATCGAGATTGCCGAAGCTCAAGCCGCCGTCGGTCGAGAGCACGCCGGTCTGGCTCTGCGTCGCCTCACTCTGGGCGTATTCGCCTTTGAGATAGGTGCCGCGGCCGAGCCGCGCGGTGACATCCACGCCCCGGATCTCATGGTCTGCCCCATTGCGGTTTTCGTGCACATAGGTGCCGCCGAGCGCGAGCTTATCGTCCAGCCAGGTCTTGGCGCGCGCGCCATACGCGAGCTCGTCGGTATCGAAGTCCGATGTCACATATTCGTAGTCGACCACGAGATACACCTGGTCGCCGTCGAGCGGCATGTCCTTGATGATCGACGGCGCGGCCATGGCGCCGACCATGGTCAGCGGGCGCAACAGGATGATGCGGCCCTGCAGGTCGTCGAAGTCGTAATCGCGCCCGCGCTCCAGCGTGATGTTTTGCAACACACGTTCGCCGTCGCGCGCGCGCACCTCGGCCCGCACCTTCTCCGAGCCCTGCACCACCTGGGTATGTTTCAGGTAATACAGGCTCGCGCCGGTGCTGCGGAACTCGTTATGCGCGAGCGCGGTTTGCGGTTGCGAGACGAAACCGCTGACCTCGGTGCGCGGATCACCATAGCGCGTATCGGACTCGCTGCGGTACTGCGCCTTGGCGCCGTACAGGCTGCGGTTGTACTGCGCCAGCTCGTTGCCGGTGAAGCCGGTGTTGAAGTTGCCCCACAGCGCGTGTGAGCGGTCCCACTGCACCTTCACGAACATCTTGCCCTGGCTGTCGGTGTCGTCGATGACCGTGGAGTCATCGCCGTAGACCGGATAGTAGCGGTCCGGATCGAGCTGGCGGAACATCACGCGCGGGTCCTTGCGATCGAGATCCTTGAAGATGTCTTTCAGCTCGCCTTCCTCGGTGTCGAGTTGCGCGGTGATCAAGTAACGTCCCCGCACCTTGCCTTTGAGATAGAACGCCACGCGGCCGTCGGCGAACACCTCCTCATCGAAGTGATCGTCGGCGCTCAACGGCTCGACGCTGCCGCTGACCGAGTTCTGCCCCACGGTGAGGTCCGCGATGCCGACCATGAAGAAATGCTCGCCGGCGACATCGACCGCGAGATCGCGCGTCCAGCGCTGACCGGCCTCATCGACCAATTCGAGCTTGAGGACGTTCGTTCCCAAGGGCAACACTTGCTCGACGGCGAAGCGCCCCTGCTCATCGATCACGGCGCGCGCGCCGTTGATGCTCAAGGAACGGTTCGCGGGCAGCCCTTCCCCATGGATGCGCACGCGGCTGCCGACGATCTTGATCTGCTGCTTGGCCAGCATATTGGCGCCGTACACCTTGTCCAGCGCATCCTTGCCCGCCTGCGCGGCATCGTAACCGGTCGCATGGGAGGTGATCTCCAGCGGACGCGGCGCGGTTTCATCCACGGCGCCGTCGGCCGAGTACACACGCAGGACATAAGAGAGCGCGTCGTTATCACGCAACTGCTTGGCCGTGAGCGGCGCGCCGTCCCAGGCGACCTCACCTGCATTGTCGAGCTTATCGCCGCTCAGTGTTGCCAGCGGCGCGATGCGATCGACATCCGTGCCGGCGTAGATCGCCAGCTCCCAGCGGGCGATGAACGCGGCATAGTTGCTGTAGAGTCGGAAGCGCACCGGCTGCGCGACCTGACGCTCGCGCACGAACAGCGGATCGACCGCGACCACGGCAAGGCGTGGATCGAGGAGGTACGGGTCCTCCGTGGTCCACAAGGTGCTGCCGTCTTCCAGGTGCATCACCTTCTCCACCGTCGGCGGCGCGGGCACGACACTGCGTTCCTCGATTTCCGTCTCGGTTTCGCTGACGTCTTCGTAACGAATCTCGATTTCCACGCGGCGGTTGAGCGCCATGCCCTCGGACGTGTCATTGGATTCGAGTGGGTGATCCGCGCCCATGCCCTCGAAGGTGATCATGTGCGCGGGCAACCCGAGCTCCAGCCTGAACATCTCGGCCACCTGTTGCGCGCGATCCAGCGCCAGGCCATAGTTGTCGCCGTATTTCGCGCGTGAACGCGCGCTGAGCTGCTGATTGTCGGTGTGGCCGATGAAATGCAGGCGCAGGTTGCGTTTGTCCTTGAGCGATTCGATCGTCTGGCGCAAGACGTCCACTTGTTCGAGGCGGATATCGGAACGGCCGGAGGCAAAACGCACCGGCTCCACCAGATCCTGCACCTTCATGACCTTCACTTCCTGCACCTTGCGC
>CAZKZP010000015.1:21326-67597 GCA_964557295.1 uncultured Chromatiales bacterium
CGCCTCGCCCTGCGATTCCAGGGTGCGCAGCGGCGGGTATTCCGCCTGCGCCGGCAGCTTCACGCCAAAATCGATCTTGGCGGGAACGCCGGGCGTGACGCGCAGCAGACGCGGATTTTCGGTAGTGAACGCCGCGCCATCGGGCAGCGTCGCCGGATCGACTTTGAGGATGACATTGCGGCCGCGCTCGAAGCGCCCGCCGTCGACATCGGCCAGGTGATAGCGGCCGTAGCGGTCGGTCTCGATCAACAGCCCGGTCGGGCTGGCGATGCGCACGCCGGGAATGCCGGATTCGTCGATGCCGCGATTGCCGATGGTCACGGTCATTTCATAGGCATCGCCGCGCTGCTCGACGCTGCGCTCGATCGCGAGCGCTTGCGCGCTCAAGCCCTGTGCGACCGATCCCTGATGCGATGCGGCCATCCTGCCGTCGATCCACTCGATGCTCGAGCCTTCCGCCGAGGTCAGCGACAGATTGCTCATCGGAGGCGCGCTGAACGTGGCGCGCAACACGATCCGTTCCGGCGCATCGCGTTCGCTGCCGCGACCGGCGAGACTGCCGAGCTCGATGCCAAGCGCGAGATTCGCGTTGTCCCCCGCCAAGGGTTGCGGACCATCGCCATAGTCGACGCTCAAGCCACCGATCATGTAAGCGGATTCATCCAGCGTGGCCCGGAGCACAAGCCCGGTGGCGGCGGCGCTGTCCTGCCAGCCGTCTTTGTCGCGGTCATGGAAGACCTTGCCGATCACCAGGCTCTTATCGAACACCGGATCGCCGATCACGCGCACCGTGGCACGGGCGGTGTTACCGATGGCGGCGCTGTTGTTGTAGGGTGTCGCCTGGTTGACATAGTCGCCTTGCGTCACGCCGCTGCCGATACGTACGACGTACTCGATGCGCACGGTTTCATTCGCGCTCAACGAGACGGCATCGAAGGCGATCGGACGCTGTCCGCTCGCGATGACCGGTTGCGACACATCATCCGGTGTGCCGAGCTGCGTGTCAGCACCGGCGCGGGTCAGGTACGCCGAGCCGTCCACCAACTTGAAGCCAGCCGGGAGCAGATCGCGGATGGTGACGTTGTTGACCGCAGCGGCAGTCTGATTGACGGCCTCGATCGTGTACTTGAGCATCGTGCCGATGCTCACCTCGTTCTTGCTCGCGGTCTTGCGCAACAGGATGCTGCCCAGCGCCGGCGGATCGAGCGGGATGTCGTTGCCGATCAGATCGCCGCTGGTCGGGGCGAAGGTGAAATCGAGGTAGTAGACACCTGTATTGATGCCGTCATTATCGTTCAGGGTGTTCGGCAGCGGCGTCGGTGCGACCGTGGGCGCGATCGCCGCCGACGGGAAGCTGTAATTGCCGGTAGCCGGCGGCGTGACGACGATGAGGTAGCGCGCTGCGCCGGCGACCGGCCAGGCGTAGGCGCCATCAGCGCCGGTGGTCTCCTGATACGCCAAGACATCGACAGCGGCATCATGCACGCCATTGCCGTTGATGTCCTGATAGATCGACACCGTCGCGCCGGCGAGCGGCGCCTTGGTCACGGCATCATAGATCACGCCCGCAGGATCGATGTAGCGGAAATCGGCGACCGTATCGGCACCGCTCACAATGGTCACGATGCGTGATGCGCCGACAAAACCGGAGGCTGCCGGCGCATCGGTAACGACCACCGCTTGCCCCGCCGCCACATTGTTGAAGCGATACGCGCCGTCGCTGCCGGTGCTTACCGCCGTGGCGAGCATCACGCTGTCATCATCAGCAGTGCCGTATTCGTCATCGGCGCCCGGATTGAACACGCCGTCGGGACCCGCGCTGAACAGGCGCACCTGCGTGCCGGTGAAGGCCTCGCCGGAGGATACGTTACCCGACTTGTCCTTGTCCTCGTAGACCGTGCCGCGCACGTTGCCCTTGCTCGCATCATCCAGATAATCCGGCACGCCGTCGCTGTCGGCGTCATCGTCACGATAATTGTCGTTGCTGTTGCCGTCTTCCGCCGAGGTCGCCTGCCCATCGCCATCGTCATCGGCATCGCGCCAGTCGCGCACGCCGTCGGCGTCGCTGTTCTGCAGCGGCGCGTTGGAGCGGCTGGGTGTAGCCGCGGCGAAGGCATCGTCCAGGCCATCGCGGTTGGCATCGGTGCCGCTCGGTGTGACATCCGCCACACCGTCGTGATTGGCATCGCTGCCTTCGATCAGATCGCTCACGCCATCGTTGTCGGCATCGCTGTCGCGATAATCCGGCACATCGGCTGAGTCGGTGCTGACCGGTGTGACCGGCGTGCCGCCGTTGTCGGCATCGAAGGCATTATCCAAACCATCGCCGTCGGCATCGTTGCCCGTGGGCACGCGCAAGACGCCTTCGGGCTGAGCCTCGACCAGATCCGGGATGCCGTCGGCATCGGCATCGATATCAATGCCATCGGCCAAGCCGTCGCCATCGGTATCCGGGCGCGGCAGCGGTGAGGCGGCAAGCCCGTCGTCGATGCCGTCATTGTTGGCGTCGGTGAAGCCATCGATGCGGCCGTCGCCGTTGGCATCTACACCACCGGCCTCGATGAGATCGACGATACCGTCGTTGTCGGCATCGATATCCAGATGATTCGGCACGCCATCGCGGTCGGCATCGAAGCGATCGTCGATGCCGTCGCTGTTGTTGTCGACGAAACCGGCCGCATCGCTGTCACGGTAATTCGGCGTACCATCACCATCGCTGTCCGCATTGGGATCGAGTCCGCTGGACTCCAATGTATCGGTCACGCCGTCGTTGTCGTCATCGGTGTCGGTGATGTCGGCCACGCCATCGCCATCGGTATCGCGCGCGGCTTGACGGTAATCGACATCGCCACCGCCGGCAGCATCGCCATCGCTGTCGGGCAAATCAGTGACTGGGTTGCTGATGTCGTCGTTGACATCGTAACCGGTGACACGATCGAAGCCGTTGTCCAGACCATCGCCATCGGCATCAGCACCCGCCAAGGTGCCACGATCGCCTTCGACCACGTCGCTCAGGCCGTCGTCGTCGGCATCACTGTCGCGGTAATCCGGCACATCCGCGCCATCGGTGTTGTCCGGACTCAAACCGGCGCTGGCCGCGGGGTCGACGTTGGCATCGGCCGCATCATAGACATCCGCCAGACCATCGCCGTCGGCATCGGCCGCCGTTGGTGCGCTGTAACCCGTGGTGGCTTGCGCCTCGATGTTGTCTGGGATGCCGTCGTTGTCGGCATCGATATCGCGGTAATCCGCCAGGCCGTCAAGATCCGTATTGACCGGGGCTGACAGTGTTGCGCCCGCCTCCGTGGCGTCACTGATTCCGTCACCGTCGCTGTCCAGATCGCGCGCGTTGGGCAGACCATCGCCGTCCTGATCCAGCGCCGTCAACGGTGTGCCGCCTTGGCTTGGATCGACGCTGTCGGCCAGCCCATCGCCGTCGGCGTCGACAAAGGTATCGATGCGGCCATCGCCGTTGGCGTCCACCCCTCCCAGTTCAACCAAATCCGGGATGCCGTCGTTATCCGAGTCGGTATCGAGATGATTGGGAACGCCGTCACGATCGGCATCGAAGCGATCGTCGATACCATCGCCGTTGCTGTCGACAAAACCGGCCGCGTCGGAATCACGATAGTTCGGCGTGCCGTCACTGTCGCTGTCCAGACTCGGGTCCACACCGTTGCCTTCGAGCAGATCGGGGATGCCGTCGTTGTCGTCATCGGCATCGAGCACGTTGGCTACGCCGTCACCGTCGAGGTCTTCCGAACGCTCGCGGTAATCGACATCCCCGCCGCTGCCGGCATTGCCGTTGCTGTCGCGCAAGGCGCTGGCCGGGGTGGTGATGTCGTCGTTGACATCCGGACCGCTGACGCGATCGAAGCCGTTGTCGAGGCCGTCGCCATCGGTGTCGGTGCCGGTCGGGCTGCCGCGGCCGCTTTCTTCGGCATCTAACAGGCCGTCATTGTCGGCATCGGTATCGAGATAATCCGCTGGCGCCGCCGCGTCGGTGTTCACCGGCGTCAAACCGGCGCTGGCCGCAGGATCGACATTGGCATCGGCCGCGTCATAGACATCCGCCAGGCCATCGCCGTCGGCATCGGCCGCCGTTGGAGCGATGTAACCCGTGGTGGATTGCGCTTCGATATTGTCCGGGATGCCGTCGTTGTCGGCGTCGATGTCGAGATAATTCGCCTTGCCATCGCCATCGGTGTCGGCCGGCGCCGCCGGGGTCGTGCCCGCTTCCATGGCATCAGTGAGGCCATCGCCATCGGCATCGATGTCGCGCGCGTTGGGCAGGCCGTCCGCGTCGAAATCGCCATTGGCCAAGGGCGTGCCGCCTTGCGTGGTGTCCACGCTATCGGCCAGACCATCGCCGTCGGCGTCGGCGAAACCGTCGATCTTGCCGTCGCGATTGGCGTCCGCGCCACCGGCCTCGGTGATATCGGGAATGCCGTCGTTGTCGGCGTCGAGTTCCTTATAATCGGCCACGCTGTCCTGATCGGTATCAGTCAGCGGCAGCGGCGTCGCGGCGGTGTTGTCGTCCACGCCATCGCCGTTGGCATCGACGAAGCCGTCGAGCCGGCCGTCGCCGTTGAGATCCACGCCACCGGCCTCGACCACATCGGCGATGCCGTCGTTGTCGGCGTCGAGATCGATGGCGTCGCGGATGCCATCGCCATCGGTGTCGACCGGCGCGAGCGGCGTGCCGCCCTGGCTGGCGTCGATGAGGTCGGCAAGGCCGTCATTATCGGCATCGACGAAGCCGTCGATCACGCCGTCGTGGTTGGCGTCCACGCCGCCCGCTTCGATGATATCCGGGATGCCGTCATTGTCGGCATCGCGGTCGAGATAGTCCGCCACGCCGTCACCGTCGCTGTCGGACGGATGCAAGGCGTCCGCGCCGGCCTCCACGCTGTCGGGGGTGCCGTCGTTGTCGGCATCGCGGTCGCGATAGTCTGGCACACCATCGCCATCGCTATCCTTGGGATTGAGCGGATCGCCGCCGAACTCGACACTGTTTGGGATGCCATCGTTGTCGGCATCGGCGTCACGCCAATCACGCAGCGCGTCGGCATCGTGATCCGGCAGCGGGGCGTTGCTGCTGGCCACGGGGTCGTTGCCCACGAAGGCGTCATAGGCATTGTCCAGGCCATCGCCGTCAGTATCGCTGCCGCTCGGCAGCACGTCGGCCACGCGATCATTGTTCGCATCGCGGCCTTCGACGGCATCGGTCAGACCATCGTCGTCGGCATCGGTATCGCGGTAATCCGGCGTGCCGGCCGCATCGGTGTTGACCGGCGTGAGCCCCGCGCTCAGCGCGGGATCGGCACTGGCATCATTCGCATCATAGGCATCATCCAGACCATCGCCGTCGGCATCGGCGCCGCTCGGCGCGAGATAGGCGCCCTCGGCTTGCGCCTCGATCAGATCGGTGATGCCGTCATGGTCGGCGTCGATGTCGCGGTAATCGGCGCGGCCGTCGGCATCGGTATCCTGCGGGGACGCGGGGGTGGCGCCCGCTTCCACGCCGTCGAGGATGCCGTCGCGGTCGGAATCGAGATCGAGATAGTTCGGCAGCGCATCGCCATCGGTATTCACCACGGTCAAGGGCGTGCCGCCGCGCGAGCCATCCACGCTGTCGGCCAAGCCGTCGCGATCGGCGTCGACGAAGCCGTCGAGCAGGCCGTCGCCATTGCTGTCGACACCATCGTTTTCGGTGACGTCTGGAATGCCGTCGTGATCGGAATCCAGATCCTGATAATTCGCCGCGCCATCGCCATCGAAATCCGCGGCCGCAAGCGGCGTGCCGCCTTCGCTGGCATCCACGCTGGCGGCAAGGCCGTCACCGTCAGTGTCGCTGAAGCCATCGAGCACGCCATCGCCGTTGGCATCCGTGCCACCGGCCTCGACGACATCGGCGAGACCGTCGTTGTCGGCATCCCGGTCGAGATTGTTCAACACGCCGTCGCGGTCGGTGTCGAACGCATCATTGATCGTGTCGCCATTGGCATCGGCATACGCCGGATAATCGGTGTCGAGATAATTCGGCACGGCGTCACCGTCGTGATCCGCGTACGGATCGGCGCCGTGGTTTTCGGTGCCGTCCGGCAGGCCATCGTTGTCGTCGTCGAGATCCGCGGCATCCGCCACGCCATCGCCGTCGAAATCGAGCGGCAGCGTCGCCGGGGTGCGATCGGAATTATCGGTGGGATCGTTGTTGTTGTCGTTCGCCGCGTTGCCGCCGTCATTATCCGGGTCGGTGCCTTGGGTGGAGAGATCGGTGCCGGTGACGCCGAGGGGGTCGGCCGCCGTGGCGGTTGCCTGGCTGTAATGCGGGCCGGGGAAGAAGCCGGGATCGACGACGGCATTGACCAGCACGGTGCCGCTCGCGGCCAGCGCCAGTCCTTGACTGGGGGACAGCAGCTGCGTGTTGGTCACGCCGTTATAGCCCGGATTGGCCAACAAAGTGCCGTTGGCGGCCGTGGCGGAGATCAGCGTGGCATTGATGAAGGCGGCGCTGAGGTCATTCGTGATGCTGAGATTGCTCAGCGGGGTGTTGCCGAGGTTTTCGGCGGTGACGAGATAAGAAACGGTGTAGGTGCCGTTGCCATTGTCGACAATCCCGGTGACGGTGTCGGCGAGGCCGATGACGGGCGCCAAGGGATCGTCGTTCGCGGTGATGGCCACGATCGTCGTGGCCGTCGATGACAAGCCATACACGTAAGTGTCGATGTACCGTTCATTGCCGAAGCCGGTGCCGGTGAAATCACCCCAGGTGTGCCGGCCGGAAAGCACGCCGTTCGGCAACGTCGTCGTCCCACCGAGCAATGTTTGATCGTCCCAGAAGACGCGGGTCTCGGAAGTCGACGTGCCGTTCAAGGCCTGATAGATCGTCAAACCATTGCTGACGCCCCCGCCGCTGGTCTCCGCATCGGCGGCGATGAAGTGATATTCACCCAGGCGCAGCTCCAATCGCGCGTTGTAAAAGCCTGCGGGCAGCGGATTCCCGTTTGCGTCCTTGCCATTCCACACCACGCTGTTGCTGCCGGCAGCGGCCCGACCCAGCAACAGCACGTCGCCGCTGCCGTAACTGCCGTCTTGATTGGCGTCGACCATGATGGCGTAGGTGCCATTCACATCGGAGGTGAAACTGAAGGTGCCGGAATCCTGGATGCCGGCGGTGGTCGCGGGTGAGATGCCGTAATCGACGTTGGCGTTGTCCTTGAAGCGGAATGCGCTGATGACCGGCGCGACGGTCGGTGGCGACAACGCAATGGCCGGATAACCGAGATACACCGGGAATTCCTCGGTGATGGAGTTGCCCGCCATCTCGGTGCTATGTCCGGAATTGGGCGGATTCACCCCAAGGGCGTTGGCGATGATTTCATAGAAGAAACCCGAAAATTGATTGAGGTCGAGCCGCCAGACGTAATGGGTATTCGGCCGTCCGCCCGGCACCAGGATGAAGTAATCCGCGTCGGTCGCCAGGGCGGACACATAACCGCCGGTCATATACACCCAGCTATACGACCAGAGCCGCCCGGCCGCCACCCTCGGATCGGGGCTGGTGAGCGCGTCCGGCGTCACCGACACATCGAAGCGGCGCAATATCCCGCCATTGCCGCTCGACAACTCTATCCGATAGGTGCCCGCGGTCGCTGTGGTGTAGCGGAGCGGATTGCTCAGCGGCGCGTTCATGGGATCGGTGCATGAGACCCGGCCGGCGTCCGTTGCGACGGTAGACAGCGTGGTATTGACCACCTGCGCCCCGGTAGGATCGAGGATGACGACGCTCACCGGATCGGCATCATCCACACCACACAGGGCCAGATTGATGACCTCGCCCGCGCTCGCGACATCGAGATGGAGGGCGTGATCCGCCGCGGAAATCTCCGGCAACGGCACCACCGCTCGGTACTCGAACAGCGGCTGATTCAAGCCCGCCTGATACGATCCCTCCGCATGCGCGATACTCGACGCAAGTCCCCCTGCCAAGATCGCCAGCGCGATCGATATCCTCTGCATCATGGTCATAGCACTTTTTGTAGTTGATTGGCTTAGTAAGCACGCGAAAAAAGCTCAAGCATCCGCGCCTGAACCGTGGACAGTGGCCGACACTCAAGTCACACCGTCCGCCGAGCAATCATAATTGCCAAAAAAACTTTAGACAAACTCGATAAACGATGAATTTACAATTCTTTTCAGTTCAACCAGACGCATAACATCCTCCCCGCCTGGCTTGAGCATACCCGCGCCGCCCTGGTTGCTTTTTTGCCCGATTTATGGACAGCTACTATTATCAATGATGGACCTGTTCTGTATTGATCGGCCTACCGCCCTAGCCCGATTGGGCCGTAATTCAAGTATAGAGGTGCGCCAATGGATAAAGAGAAGACTCAAAAGGTGGTGAGGGAGGCGTACGGCAAGATCGCGCAAAACAAAGAAGGCGGCGAATGTGGGACGTGTGGACCCGATGCGACTGCATTTGCCAAATCGATTGGCTATTCCGCGGAGGAACTCCGCGCCATTCCCGAGGAGGCCAACCTGGGCCTCAGTTGCGGAAATCCCACTGCCATCGCCAGCCTCAAAGCAGGAGAGGTAGTGCTTGATCTGGGCTCGGGTGCTGGGTTTGATTGTTTCCTTGCCGCCGCAAAAGTTGGACAGTATGGCAAAGTGATCGGTGTCGATATGACTCCCGAAATGATTAGCAAGGCACGCGAAAATGCGAAAAGGAACAAGGTGGAAAACGTCGAATTTAGACTGGGTGAGATTGAAAATCTGCCCGTGGCGGATGGCACGGTTGATGTAGTGATAAGCAACTGTGTTATCAATCTTTCTGCCGACAAACCCAAAGTTTTCCAAGAGATCCATAGAGTGTTGAAGCCAACCGGGCGGATAGCCATTGCGGATATCGCACTGCTCAAGGAGCTGCCAGGGAAAATCAAAAAGAGTGTTGAAGCCTATGTGGGCTGTGTTGGTGGCGCAATACTGGCCGCAGAATATAAAAGGCTTGTCGAGGCGTCTGGCTTGAAAGATGTGAAGATCACCATCAAGGGTTCTTCCGCCTGCATCGACCCCGCGACAACAGATCCAGTCGGCCGGGCCATATTAGCGGGCCTGGGTGAAAATGAAACGCTTGAAGGCTACGTGGCGAGCGTGTACGTGGAAGCCCACAAATAGCAAACCAATAGTACCTTGTGAGTTACAGATCACCTACCCCTCCAGATAACTGGCGAAAATGGGCGTCAACTCATTCAGCGAGTCTTCCAGCGCATACGGCACGACCTTGGCAAGCATATCCAGGATCACGACCGCATTGACCGTGGCGTCCTGCTTGCATGCCTCGCGCAAACGCGCGGCCAGCCCTCTGTTGACCTGCTGCAGGTTGCGGTAGATTTCTCCCAGCCCAGTCAGGCCGAACTCGGCCTCTTTACCATTCTGGCTGCGCAGATATTGCGCCAGGAGATACATTGAAACCGCGCGGTAAACGGTTTCCTGTTCATCGGCAAACGGCAAGTGAAACCGGGCCATCGGCCGTAGGTAGCGGCAGTGTGGACAATCACTGGAGGCCAGCAGCAAGCCGAGCAAAGAGCTGATCGCCTGTTGTGCCGACGTACCGAACACCACCTGGCGCTGTGGCATGTTGACTTCAACCTTCAACTCGGAAAACGACGTGATCTGTGAAACATCAGCGGCCAAAACCGCGATATTGCGCGCGGCCGGACAGACTGGCGTGTCCGCTTCCTTCAGCGGGCAATTCGAACATTGATTACGCGCCAGGGCGGTCCAGCCGGCCGCGGGTTCCCGAGCAGTGGTTGCCAGACGATAACTGGCGCCCTCCAGCAACAATTCATACCGAAAGGTGCGGCCGTCATCCAGTGTGAATACATATTCCAGTGTAGGTTTCATGCCAGCGCGTCGTGAGGTTGATTCACGGGAAGCCACACTTTGAACCTTGTTCCAATACCGACCTCACTTTGCACATCGATCCGCCCGTGGTGCTTTTGGATGATGCCATAGGACAAGGATAGGCCCAGCCCTGTCCCTTTGCCGATCGGCTTGGTGGTAAAAAACGGATCGAATATCTTCGGTAGGTTTTCTGGCGGGATGCCTTTACCGGTATCCGCTATTTCCACCCACACGTCTTCGCCCTGGTGTCCGGTGCGGATGGTGATAGTGCCGCGTTCCTCGATGGCATGGACGGCGTTCACCAACAGATTCATGAATACCTGATTGAGCTGCGAAGACAGGCATTCCACTTCCGGCAGTGCGCCATACTCCTTGATCACGCTCGCCTTGTATTTGATCTCGTTGTTGACGATGTTGAGCGTGCTGTCTATCCCTTTATGCACGTCGGAAAAATGCCATTCATCCGCTGCATCCACATGGGAGAAGTCCTTCAGGTTCTGCACGATTTTCTTGACGCGGGTGATGCCATCCACGGATTCCTCCATCAATGCGCGCAAATCTTCCTTGATAAAATCGATATCCAGTTTTTTCCGGACAGCCTTCAACCGATTGCGCATCACTTCATCGGCTATCGCACCTTCTGCCTGCTCGTAGCTGGCCACCATGCTGAAAAGATCTTGCACATACTTTTCTAGTGTGCCCAGATTGGAATAGACGTAACCGATCGGATTGTTGATCTCGTGCGCCACGCCGGCCGCCAGTTGTCCGATCGAGGCCATCTTCTCGGATTGCAACAACTGACTGTGCACCTCCTGAAGCTTGTCGTTCAGGACTTTCAATTCTTTATAGCGTTTACTCAACTCGCCTTCCGCGCGCTTACGTTCGGTGACATCCCGGACAATCGCGATAAAACGAGCCTCCGCTCCGTCATGGTGGATATATTGCAGCGCCACTTCCACCGGAATCGCATGACCATCCTTGTGCCGATGCGTCGTTTCGAAGGTGACTGCGGCCTGGCGCCCGGAAAGCATAGGCTCAAGCAACTGGCGGAAGCTTTCCTGAGTAAACTCAGTCTTGATATCCAGCGGCGTCAGTTGCAATAACTCCTCGATGGAATAACCCACCTGCGCAGCCGCCCCACGATTCGCATAGATGAACTTGAGCGTCTCCGGCGCGAACATGAAAACACAGTCATGGGTTTGATCCAGCGTACTCTTGAATTGATTGAGCGCCTCTTCGGTTTGCCGGCGCCCTTCGAGCAAGGCGCCGAACTCATCGGCCATTTCGTTAAAGCTGTCGCCTACCTGGCCAAGTTCATCGCGCGTGCCCAGGTGAACTCGCTCACGCAGGTTTCCTCCGGCAAAGGCACGTGAGGCACACGCAAGTGATTGAATGCTGTCGATAGTCGAAAAATAAATTCCGGCGGCAAAATAGGCGACGACCAAGATCAACGAGCAGGCGATGCCGATGCTCACGTATAGCGTATTTTTTGCGCGGTCTATCCTTGCCTTCAGCAGCGTTTCGGTCGCTGGCAGCAGCGTTTCATACATTTGCCGGTAGCTCCTGTCGATCACGACGCTGGTCATGCTGTAGTAATCTTCTTGCGTGACAGTGAAATGCCCGGCAAGGATGTCTGTTTGCACCCGCGCGGTTACTTGTCGCGCCGCATCGTCAATATCTCTGAAGACTGCCGCGAGCGCATCGTGCATGGCCGGGTCAGTGCGTCCGACTTTGGCAAGATTAGCTTGGAGGGGACCGAGGCTTTCGTACAGCATGGCAATGATGCCGTATAAGCCCATTTTTTCGGAATCGGTAATCTGCTTCTTGGATAATATCCCGAGTCCATAAGCACGAAGCTGCCCCAGATGCTCGAGCATGTCCGGGAATTTTATGATGGTAGTGTCCAACAGATAATAGGTATCAATCTGGGGGTCCAGCGTCAGTTTATATTGATCGGCGACAACCACCTCAAGAGACTGTATCTGCTCAATCAGCCGCGTATGGGCAGCGAAATTTTCGGCTAGCGTCCAATCGAACCTGTCTTCATGCAATCTCGCCCAGCCTTCCTTGATGTCGCGCCAGTCACCGGTCAGTTTCAGGCTGTCCGGCAACTTTGCGTCCATCGTATCGAACGCGTTGATGACCTCTTTTTCCTTGGCGGCACACCTGTCGCGCATGGCATCGTTACCGCTAAGAGCCGCGGCACAAAGTCCGCGATGCTGCTGGATCACCTGGATGGTCTGAGAAAATGGCTTGATCAGCTCAATACCTTTCAATTCCTGTTGCGAGGTACGAATCACCTGACTAAGGCTGGTGAACAGGCTGACGATCACCACAGCAATGGCCACCAGCGATAGCAGCCACAGGGCTGTAAACTTCTTGTTATATCCCATGCGGTTCATCAGGGCGATGGCAGGGGTGAACAGTGCTTTCATAGCGTCTCAACATAATCTATTCGGGCATCGCGCCGGTACTGAGTGTTCATGGGGCTCTGTCATATTACTCACCTCGCTTTGCGCCCCCATCCTCAGTATTTGATGGGGATATCGTTAGCGCTTGCCTACCTGTTATCGGCCTCCAGTTACGTTTGAATAGTGCGCGGCCGCAAATATTATCCCCTCGCCAACAGATATGCGTTAAGAATGAGAGTGAGTTGCCGCTACAGTGGGAAAACATGCGCGTATTGGATGGCATGATCCACGCTCGATAACGCCAGGTCTAAGGATATGGAGGATGGTGATGGTGCAGGAAAAATTATTACTACTTGTCGACGATGAAACAAACATTCTGCGGTCATTGTCACGACTGCTGCGGCGTGATAGCTACACCATTCTGACCGCCAGCAGCGGCCGTGAGGGCTTGGAGATCCTGCAACAACAACCGGTACAGGTCATCGTCTCGGACCAGCGCATGCCGGAGATGAGCGGGGTCGAATTTCTCTCCAAGGCGCGCGAACTCTATCCTGACACGATACGCATCGCACTCAGTGGCTACACCGATCTCAACTCGGTGACTGAAGCGGTCAATAAAGGGGCAATTTATAAATTCCTGACCAAACCCTGGGAAGATGACGAGTTGCGCCAACACATCAGCGAGGCATTCAATCTATATCACAAAAACTCCGCGCACCGGCCATCCAATGCAAACGTGATCATAGGGGAAGCGGCGGCATCCACACTATCATGTCGCCAGTCCCAGCCGCTCACCCTGTCCATGCTGGAGATGCTCATCGATGCACTGCCGCAGGCGATACTGGTCTTTGACCGTGAACAGAATGTCTTGTGTGGCAATCAGAAGGCGCGTCAGTGGTTTTGCGCAAGCCCCGCTACCGCTCCGACACTGCCGCCTTCCCTGGGCGATATTCCGGCAGAGGTACTCAGCTGGGTCCGTCAAATCAATGCCCAGGTAGGGCACGTTCGCCGTAAGCTCTCCACGCCTCAAGGCACACAGTGGGATGTGGATATCACGCAACTCGCGGCATGGCCCGGCGGGCCTGCCGTCATGGTTTCACTGCTGCCGGTGACAAGCACCATGGAAGACGCTGACCATGTCTGATGTTGTCATGATACTGGAAGACGATGTCGAGCAGGCCCGGTTACTGAGTCTGTATCTTGAATCCTTGGATTTTTCCTCACCCATGATCTGCCATTCAGGCGAGGAGGCTCTGGCCGTGGTTGAGAACCACAAGCCAGGGCTGTATCTGGTGGATATTGAGTTGCCGGGTGAGCATGATGGGTTGGCCATGGCATGCCTGCTACGGGAGAAACACCCCGCGCCCTTGCTGTTCATCAGCGCCTATTCAGACCAGGAAAAACTCTTGGCGGCCACGGCCGTGGAGGCCGACGGGTACCTGGTGAAGCCATACAGCCTGGAAGGCTTACGTGCCGCCATTGCCATTGCTCGGAATAAGTTCAGCGCCACTGCCAACTTACATGCGGTGATCAATGAGAAATACCGCATCGAATTCAGCTTGATGGAAGAAAACTATCGGCTGAAGACACTGCACAAGGCATTGGAACTCCAACGCAAGGCTGACAGAAATCTCATCGGCTCACGTAATTTAGATGACTTCTGCCGGCAAATCATCCGTGATCTGATGTCACTCACCCAGGCGCGTTATGGCGCCTTTGGCGTGTTTGACGCGCAGGGCCGGATGAGCAAATTCCTCACCGAGGGTTTGAATACTAATGAATATGCCACGCTGAAGGGGTGCCCGAGCGGCAAGGGTCTGTTGTATGCCGTCTATCACGGGAAGGACATAGTGAATATCCCCGAGATCGGAGCCCATCCGGAGGCCCATGGTTTTCCACTCGGCCACCCGCCAATGCGCTCGCTGCTAGGCATCCCCCTGATGGTCTCTGGCGGCACGAAAGGGGCGATTTATCTGACCGACAAGCAGGGCGGTGAGCCCTTTACCGAAAATGATGTCAACATTATCAGGCTTTATGCTGGCGAGGCAGAACACGTGCTGGAGCGTGAAGCCCTGCTCCAGGACCTGGATCAGCGTAATGATGAACTGTTACAACGCGAGGAAAGGCTTAAGCGACAAAATGCCGCCTTGCTGGAACTCGCCTCCAAAATCAATCTTTCCGTGCCCGATTATCACACCAGTTCGGGATTGATCATCCGCGAGGCAGTGCACACCCTGGAGCTGGCACAGGCCGGCATCTGGCTGTTCAACAAGGACAGGTCGGCACTGGAGTCAAGCCTGCTCCACCAGGCACAGAACAAGCGCTTTGCTGCTGGTGCCGTTATTCAGCGCAGCCAATACCCGAGCTATTTCTCCGCGATAGAACAACACCGCGTGGTCGTAGCATACGATGCATTGCATGATCCAAACACCGCCGAACTGGCGGCCTCCTATCTCATTCCGTTCGGAATAGGGGCCTTGCTCGACGTGCCGATCTGGATCAATGGCGTCGTAGGTGGCGTGGTCTGTCTCGAACATGCGGGCGGACCACGCCATTGGCATATGGACGAACAAAACTTCGCCAGCGCGATTGCCGAAATGATCTCCAATCTGCTGGAGTTGCATGATCAGGAGCTGGCGCAACAGGAATTGCAGCAGCAATTGCAGGATTCTCATCAGCAGCTGCTCCAGTCCGAAAAAATGGCCTCCATTGGACAGCTGGCGGCCGGCGTGGCGCACGAGATCAATAATCCCGTGGGTTATGTCAGCTCAAATCTCGGCACCTTGCAGGAATATGTAGGAAGCCTGTTTGAGCTGTTGGCAGGCTACGAGCAGGTAGAACAGGCTCTGACCGATCACCCTCAGGTCCTGACACAATTAAAACAACTGAAGCAACGCATCGAAGTCGATTACCTGAAACAGGACATCGTCGACCTGATACAGGAATCGCGCGATGGTCTGACCCGCGTCAAACAGATCGTCCAGGATCTGAAGGACTTCTCGCATGTCGATGAGGCCGAATGGCAATGGGCCGACCTGCGGCGCGGCCTGGAAAGCACCCTGAACATCGTCAACAACGAGTTGAAATATAAGGCCGAGGTGATCAGGGAGTACGGAGATCTGCCGCAGATAGAATGCATTCCCTCGCAGCTGAATCAGGTGTTCATGAACCTGCTGGTCAACGGCGCCCATGCCATCGAGCAGCACGGGACCATCACGATTCGCACTGGCAGCCAGGGCGAAGAAGTATGGGTGGAAATAGCGGACACCGGCAAAGGCATACCGCCAGAAAACCTGCCGAAGATATTTGATCCATTCTTCACCACCAAGCCGGTCGGCAAGGGCACCGGGCTCGGGCTGTCACTCTCCTACGGCATCATTGAGCGGCATAAGGGGACCATCACCGTGGACAGCGTGGTCGGCCAGGGCACCTGCTTCAGGATCGTCCTGCCGGTTCGGCAGGCAATACCCAAGGCATCGGCATAGGCGCGGGAAATCATGGTCGAGACACAAGAATCAGAAACGCCATCTCAACCCGCCACGCTGCTGCTGGTGGACGATGAGCAGAACATCCTGTCATCGTTGCGCCGGCTGTTCCGGCCGCTGGGCTACGAAATCCTCACAGCCAAGAATGGTCGCGAGGGTTTGGAGGTGATGGAGAACGAGGCCGTCGATCTGGTGATTTCCGACATGCGCATGCCGGAGATGGACGGCGCCGAATTCCTCGAACAGGTGGCGCTGCGCTGGCCCGACACGATGCGCATCCTGCTCACCGGGCACGCCGACCTGAGCTCGGCGGTATCGGCCATCAATCGTGGCAATATCTACAAATACCTCAACAAGCCCTGGGAAGACAACGACCTCAAGCTGACGGTGCAACACGCGCTGGAAAAACGCTTTCTTGAACAGGAACGGCGCCGGCTGGTCGAACTGACCCAGCGCCAGAATGCGGAATTGATGGATCTCAATGCCAACCTGGAAAACAAGGTGCGTGAGCGCACGGCGCAATTGCAGGAAACCCACACCAAGCTGAAAACCACCCATGAGATGCTGAAGAAGAATTACCTGGCATCGATCAAGGTGTTCGCCAGCCTGATTGAACTGCGTGAGGGCGTGCGGCGCGGGCACGCCCGGCGCGTCGCGGATCAGGGGCGCAATCTGGCGCTTGACCTGGGGATGAGCCAGGCCGAGGCGCAGGATGTGATGATCGCCGGGTTATTGCATGATCTGGGCAAGCTCACCCTGACAGACACTCTGCTGCACGCGCCCTTTTACAGCCTGAAGCCAGAGGATCGCGCCGTAGTCGCCGCGCATGCCGTACTGGGCGAGACGGTACTGATGGGCCTCGAACCCCTGCGTGAGGCAGCGCGCTTGATCCGCAGTCACCATGAGCACTGGGATGGCCAAGGTTATCCCGATGGCTTGAAGGGCGAACAGATTCCACTCGGGGCCAGGATACTGGCCGTGGTCAGTGACTATGACGACCTGCAGACCGGCGCCCTGTGGACCCAGACCATGAGCGCGAGTGAGGCGCGTGAGTTTCTCGAACGAAATCGCGCAAAGCGCTATGACCCAAAGGTGGTGGACGCCCTGTTCCGCGAATGTGCCGCAGAACCACTCAGGGTGAACGAAAAACAACTGGGCCTGCGCCCGGGCACCCTGCGCGAAGGCATGATCATCGCGCGTGATGTCTTTCTCAGCGACGGGATCATGCTGCTCTCCGAAGGACATGTGCTGGATGAGCGGATGATCGAACGGCTGCGCAATTTTGAAAAAATGTCGGGTGAAATGCTGATATACGTCTATGAACCCGCCAGTCCGGGACCCGCCGCTGATGGCTGAGCTCAACGAACAGAACAACAGCCTGGCCGTGAAGCTGGTGTTTTACGGCCCGGCGCTGAGCGGCAAGACCACCAACCTGATGCGCCTGCACGACCTGCTGCGCCCGGAGCTCAAGGGCGAGCTGATGACCCTGGAGACCAAGAATGACCGCACGCTGTTCTTTGACCTGCTGCCGCTCGGCATCCGCGCCCCGTCGGGGCTGTTGATCAAGTTCAAACTCTACACCGTGCCGGGCCAGGTCGCCCATGACAGCACCCGCAAGGCGGTGCTGTCGCGCGCCGATGGCGTGGTGTTCGTGGCCGACTCACAACAGGCGCAAAGTCTGAACAATGCCGAATCATTCGAGAACCTGGCGGAGAACGCCGCGCGCGTCGGCCTGGATTTCATGACCCTGCCGCTGGTGGTGCAATTCAACAAACGCGATCTGCCCAACATCGTCACCGAGGAAGAAGTCAGCGCGCGCTGGAGCGCCACCCCATGGCCCCTGGTGTTTGCCAGCGCGGTGCAAGGAACAGGGGTGGCCGAAACCTTCGAATGCCTGCTCGCCAAGGTCTATCGGGACCTCGACCGGAAATATGCTCTGGCCGACCAGCATCAGCTGCCGGAACGGGCCTTTGTCGATGCAGCCGCGCGCGGCGGGATGTGTGTGTGATGGAAGAGATGTCGCATCTGCCCTGCCCCGACTTCGAGCGCGATTTCAACCTGGATGAATTGCTCGGCGGTGTCGATCGGGCAAGTCTGCTGCGCAGCGTGGCCGAACTGCTGGGCGCCGGGGTGCGTCTGCTCGGCCCCGCCGGCGAACAGAAAGGCATGCAGGGCGATCCCGGTGACGGCCCGCGCTATCCGCTGGTAGTGGAGCTCGAGCCGGTGGGCTACTTGCAGACACCGGCCGACGTGGAGCCGCAGCGTGTCCAGGCAGCGGTCAGATTGCTGGTGATGTTATTGCGTGCCGGCGCGCGTTATCTGATGGCCTCCAACCTGCACCTGCATGCCGTGCAGAGCGATTACGAGACATTGCAGCGCAAACACGCCGCGTTGCAGGACTCCGAACAGCGCTACCGCGATCTCGCCAGCCAACTTGAGCAGCGTGTCGAGACCCAGGTGCGGACCATCGAAAAACACCAGCGCCAGCTTTATCAGGCGGAAAAACTGGCCTCGGTGGGCCAGCTGGCCGCCGGCATGGCGCATGAGATCAATAACCCGCTCGGCTTCATCAAGAGCAATCTCACCACGGCCAAGGGTTATGTCGCCAAGGTGTATCAGTTCGCCGCCGCCCTCCGGGAGGGTGACAACACTGAGGCGCTGCACGCCGACTGGAAACGCCACGATCTGGATTTTGTGCTGGAGGACTTCGACATTCTGCTGGATGAATCCATCGACGGCGCCAGCCGCGTGGCCACGATCGTGGCCGAACTGAAGGATTTCTCCCGTGTGGACAGTGCCGGCGAAGAGGTGGTGGATCTCAATCACACCCTGGCCACCGTGTGCAATGTGGCCCGTGCCCAGATACCGGACGGCATCACGCTGCTTCAGGAATTCACCCCCCTGCCCCCGCTGCGCTGCCACGCCGGGCGCCTGGGACAGGTGTTCATGAACCTGCTGCTCAATGCCATCCAGGCCACAACCGCGGGCGGTGAAATCCGCCTGCGCAGCTGGGCGGATGGACAAAGCATCTTCATCCAGTTTCGTGACACCGGCTGTGGCATCCCGCCGGAGAAGCTCAGCCGCATCTTCGACCCCTTCTATACTAGCAAGGACGTCGGACACGGCACTGGCCTGGGTCTCACCGTCAGCCGCGATACCGTGCGCGCCCACGGCGGTGATATTGGCGTCGAGAGTAGTGTGGGCCAAGGCAGTACGTTCATCCTCACCTTGCCGATCAGGAGCTGAGATGTCCAATTTTTCCGCATTGTTCACGGGCAAGGGGGCGGAGGACAACGCGATGAGCCCGTCGGTACAGCCGCAGATCAAGCCGTACAGCCTGCTGTTCGTGGATGATGAGCCCAATGTGCTCAGCGCCTTGAAGCGCATCTTCCGGCAGGAGAATTACCAGATCCATACCGCCGCCACCGCACAGGAGGCACTGACCCTGCTGGCGCAGCAGCCGTGCCAGCTGATCATCTCCGACTTCAAGATGCCGGGCATGAACGGCGGTGAGCTGTTGATCAAGGTCAAGGAACTCTACCCGGACACCATCCGCATCATGCTCACCGGCCACGCCGACACCAGCGCGGTGATGGCCGCGATCAAGCAAGGCGCGGTCTACAAGTTCATCCTCAAGCCCTGGAACGACGATGATCTGCGCGTCACCGTCGCACTCGCGCTGGAACAATACGACCTGCAACGGCGCAACCGCGACCTGCAACAACAGAATGCCAAGAAATCCGCCGAGATTCAGGCCCTGTCCAAACTCACGGTCACCAATCGCAGCCAGCTTGCGATCATCTTGCACAAGCGCCACCTGCTGAACGACCAGCAGGTCCAGGCCATCTACAAGTTGCAGCAGAGCAGCAAGCAGCCGGTGATCAAGCTACTGCTGGAACGGCAATGGATTACCGAAAAACAGATCCGCGACCTGCTGCGCAAGGATCTGATGATCGAAGAGGTCGCGCTCGCCGAATTCAAGATCGATCCGTCGATAGCCGCATTACTGCCGCGCAGTTTCTGTGAACGCCAGATTCTGCTGCCGCTCAAACAGGTCAACCGGCGCTTGGTGCTGGTGATGGCCGACCCGATGGATCGCGGGGTGATCGAGGATCTCGGCTTCAGCATCGGCCTGGAGATCCAGCCGGTGATGGCCAACATCGACGACATCCGCGCCAAGATCGCCGAGATCCACGGCGAGTCAGGAGTAAATTTCAAGGAACTGGAGACCCTGATCTCCTCCCCCGACCCCTATGAAAGCGTCGAGATCGTCATCGAGGACGAAGATCTGGTCTCGATGGAGGAACTGCTCAGCAGTACCGACGAACCTCCTGCCATTCGCTTGGTCAACGCCATCATCATCGAAGCGGTGCGCCTGGGCGCGAGCGATATCCACATCCAGCCACGCACCAAGAGCGTGGTGGTGCGTTACCGCATCGATGGCGTATTGAGTGACAAGATCCAGATTCCGAATAACCTGCACATGTCACTGGTCTCGCGCATCAAGGTGATGGCCGAAATGGACATCACCGAACGGCGCAAGCCGCAGGACGGCCGCATCACGGTCAAGACCCCGATGCGGATCGTGGACCTGCGCATCTCGGCGCTGCCCACCATCAACGGCGAAAAGATCGTGATGCGTCTGCTCGATCGCAATGCCTCGATACGCACGCTGGAAGAACTCGGGTTCATGCCGCAAGACCTGAGGAAGATGAGGAATGCCGTGAGCAAGCCGCAGGGCATGATCCTCACCACCGGCCCCACCGGCAGCGGCAAGACCTCCACCCTGTACTCCCTGCTGCAACACGACGCCTCGCCAGAGAAAAACTACGTCACCATCGAAGACCCGGTGGAATATTACCTCGACATGGCCGGCCAAGTAGCCATCCGCGAAAAGGTCGGACTGGATTTTGCTTCGGTATTGCGCGCCATCCTGCGCCAGGACCCGGACGTGATCCTGCTCGGGGAGATCCGCGACGTGGAGACCGCCGAGGTGGCGTTTCACGCCGCACTCACCGGCCACATGGTGTATTCCACCCTGCACACCAATTCCGCGCTCGCGACCATCGCCCGGCTGCTGGACCTGGGGCTCAAACCCTACGTAGTCGCCTCCGCGCTCGAGGCCATCGTCGCCCAGCGCCTGGTGCGGCGCATCTGTGGCGATTGCCGCGCACCCGCCGAGCCGGATCCGGATCAACTGCACCGCCTGGGCGCGCCATTTTCCGCCCAGCCGCCCCAGGTGCAGAAAGGCACTGGCTGCATGAAATGCAATAACACCGGCTACAAGGGGCGTGTCGCGCTCTACGAAGTCTTGGTGATGAACGAGCAACTGCGCCACCTGATTGCCTCAGGTGCCGATCTGATCTCGCTGAGCGAAACCGCCCAGCGCGGCGGCATGCGCACCCTGCTTGGTGACGCGCGGGACAAGGTCGACCAGGGTCTGACCACCGTCGACGAAGTATTACGTGTGCTGGGGGCACAAGTAGCGGAATAATCTATGGGCATGGAGACACGCGACTGGTGGTACGTTTTAGAGTGTTGATATGACAAACAAACCCGAGTGGAATGACAATTTTTTTCAAGATTTGCGGGCCTTGGCGGAAAGCGCCTTTCCCAAACACTGCCCGACCTGCGGACGCTCCTTCGCCACAGCGGAAGAGTTCCTGCACGCCACGATGCCCATCAGCGCCAACCGGAGCGGACTGAAGCAGTCTTACGACGATGACGACCGCCCCATCGTTGAGCTGTTCCGCAATTGTCCCTGCGGCTCCACGTTAATGGACTTTTTCACCGACCGGCGCGACCAGTCCGAGGCAGGCATCAAACGCCGTCAGCGCTTCGGCGCCCTGCTCGAATTCCTCGTCGGCCAGGGCGTTGACCGGGAAGTCGCCCGAGCCGAATTGATCAAGGTTTTACGCGGGCACCACAGTGAACTGCTCGCTCAATTCAAACCGCCAAAAATTGAATGATCCGAGAAGTGGCAATGTGGCATGTTGGGGCATCATCTCCCCTTCGCGTCTATTTGCGTTCGGCCAGTACGATCTGGCGCAGCAGGATATTGATGCAGTGTCGCGGAATCGGGACACGGGTGTGGAGATCTGCTTGTATCTGGAAGGAAAAATTCAGCAGCCAATAAAAAAGGGCTTAACGACCAGCGCAAGCCCTGAATAAAGGGGGTGGACGATGGGGCTCGAACCCACGACAACTGGAATCACAATCCAGGGCTCTACCAACTGAGCTACGCCCACCACTGAAACTGCTTGTAATCGCAGATACTATCGTCTGCCATCACGGAATCATTGGCGCGCCCGGCAGGATTCGAACCTGCTACCCTCGGCTTAGAAGGCCGATGCTCTATCCGAATGAGCTACGGGCGCAATCTGTTCGAAAGTGGTCGGGGCAGAGGGATTCGAACCCCCGACATCCTGCTCCCAAAGCAGGCGCGCTACCAGACTGCGCTATGCCCCGCGGTATATCCAGGCGGCGCTTGATTTGAGACCAGCCAGACCGGAATCCTGTGGCCGTCCGCCCCCAAATCGAACGACGGCAATGGTACTAAAATCTTCCGCGGGGCGCAATGAACTTGTTGCCCGAGTCACTCTCCTGGCGAAACAAGTCGCGGACTTGGCTAATTTTTCGCGACATGCGATCATGTCAGCCCTTAAAAACAGCCAGTTGTGAACACAATGAGCGCCAAGATCATCGACGGCAAGCACATCTCCGCCACCCTGCGCCAGGCGATCAAAGACCGCGTCACTCGGCGCACCCAGCATGGTCTGAGAGTTCCGGGCCTGGCCGTGGTCCTGGTCGGCAACAACCCGGCCTCCGAGGTCTACGTCAGCCACAAACGCAAGGCCTGCGCCGAGGCGGGATTCAAGTCGGAATCGCACGACCTACCGGCCGACACCGCGCAAGCCGATCTGCTGGCGCTGATCGACAAGCTCAATCACGATCCGGAGATCGACGGGATTCTGGTGCAGTTGCCGCTGCCCGTGCACATCGACGCGGAGGCGATCATCGAGGCTATCGACCCCGGCAAGGATGTCGACGGCTTTCATCCGTATAACATCGGACGCCTGGCCCTGCGCCAGCCGGTGCTGCGCCCGTGCACGCCCAAGGGCATCATGACCTTGCTCGCCTCCACGCTAGAGCCCCTCAAGGGCAAACACGCGGTAATCGTCGGCGCCTCCAACATCGTCGGTCGGCCGATGGGGCTGGAATTGTTATTGGCCGGCTGCACCGTCACCACCTGCCATCGTTTTACCGTTGATCTGCAAGCCTACGTGAAGGCCGCGGATATCCTGGTGGTGGCCGTGGGCAAACCCAATTTCATCCCGGGCGAATGGATCAAGCCCGGAGCCATCGTGATCGATGTCGGGATCAACCGTATCGCCGACGGCAGCCTGGTGGGGGATGTCGATTTTGCAACGGCGAAGGACCGCGCCGGATGGATCACGCCGGTGCCGGGCGGCGTCGGGCCGATGACCGTGGCGAGCCTTCTGGAGAACACCCTGCAAGCGGCGGAAGAGCTGCACAAATGATCTGAACCGGGCGGTCGATGTGACCGCCCTTTCACATGCTTACTCGCGGCGCCTGGGCGTCTTCCAGAATAATGCCCTGAGACTTCAACTCATCGCGGATGCGGTCGCTCTCCGCCCAATCCTTGTTCTTGCGGGCCGCCAGACGCTGCGCAATCAATGCCTCGATCGCCGCATTGCTCAACCCGCCCGCCTGCCCTCCCCCGCCTTGCAGGAAGACCTGCGGATCGCATTGCCCGATGCCGAGCAGCCCGGCCAGTTTTTTCAACAGCGAGGCGTGCTGCGCGGCCTGTTGCGGATCGCTGGCGCGGGTCTTATTGACGTGATTGGCCAGCTCGAACAGCACAGCGATGGCCGTCGGGGTGTTGAAGTCATCGTCCATGGCGGCTAAGAACTTCTCCACCTGTGCGCCGGTCAGCGCCACGGCGGGATCGATGCGCACATCGCGCAGAGCCGTGTACAAGGTGGTCAGCGCATTCTTCGCCTCATCCAGATTGGCATTGGAATAGTTCAGCGGGCTGCGGTAGTGGCTATTGATGATGAAAAAGCGCACCACTTCCGGATCGTAAACCTTGAGCACATCGCGAATGGTGAAGAAGTTGCCCAGCGATTTGGACATCTTCTCCTCGTTGATGCGCACGAAGCCGTTGTGCATCCAGACGTTGACGAAGTGCTCGCCGGTGGCGGCATCCGATTGGGCGATTTCGTTCTCGTGATGCGGAAATTGCAGATCCAGCCCGCCGCCGTGGATGTCGAAATGATTGCCCAGGCAGCAGGTCGACATGGCGGAACATTCGATATGCCAGCCGGGGCGCCCTAGCCCCCACGGCGAATCCCAGCTCGGCTCGCCGGGCTTGGCAGCCTTCCACAGCACGAAGTCGAGCGGATCGTCCTTGGCCTCGTCGACCTCCACACGCTCGCCGGCGCGCAGATCCTTGAGATTCTTGCCGGAGAGTTTGCCGTAGTCGGCGAAACTCGAGACGTCGTAATACACATCGCCGTTGCGCGCCGGATAGGCATGGCCATTGTCGATCAAACGCTGGACCATCTGGATGATGCCCTCGATGTGCGCCGTGGCGCGCGGCTCGATGTTGGGCGCGAGCACGCCGAGGGCGGCTTCGTCGCGCTTCATCTCCGCGATGAAGCGTTCGGTCAGCGCGGTGAATGGCTCGTGATTCTCGTTGGCGCGGTTGATGATCTTGTCATCGATGTCGGTGATATTGCGCACATACGTCACGTGTTGCGCGCCATAGATGTGCTGCAGGTAGCGGTACACCACATCGAACACCACCATCACGCGCGCATGGCCGATGTGGCAGTAGTCATAGACCGTCATCCCGCAGACATACATCCGCACATTCTTGGGATCGATGGGCTTGAAGAGCTCTTTTGTTCTGGACAGGTTGTTGTGGATCTGTAACATCGTCTAATCCGCTTGCTTCAAAAGTGTGAATCCGACACGCATTCTTTGATCGTCTTCACCCCTATACTCAAGCGGCGCGCGGCCTGGGAGTGAAGACTTTCAACCCCGCAAAAAGACGTATATTATGCCCTAGTTAAATCGGAGGAGGTAGAAATGAAAACAACTATTTTGGCCATTACGCTCGGCCTCGGTGCTGCATTCACCGCCGGACTGGCCTTGGCCGACAATCCCAAGGTCAAGCTGGAAACCAATATGGGCCCGATCACCATCGAGCTGTATCCGGACAAGGCCCCGAAGACCGTCCAGAACTTTCTCGATTATGTGAACTCCGGCTTCTATGAGGGCACCATCTTCCATCGCGTCATCAACGGCTTCATGGTCCAGGGCGGCGGATTCACCCAGGACTTCGCGCAAAAGCCGGTCAAGGCCCCGGTGCAGAACGAGGCCGACAACGGCCTGACCAACGATCGCGGCACCCTCGCCATGGCACGCACCAACGATCCGCACTCGGCCACGGCGCAATTCTTCATCAACGTGGTGGACAACGGCTTTCTCAATCACAGCGGCAAAACCCCGCGCGGCTGGGGTTACGCCGTATTCGGCAAGGTCACTGACGGTATGGATGTCGTCGACAAGATCAAGGAAGTGAAGACCGGCGCCCGCGGGCCGTTCGGTCAGGATGCGCCCCTCTCGCCCGTCGTCATCCAAAAGGCGACCGTCATCAGCAAGGCGCCGGCAAAGAGCGAAAAGGCCAAATAACCGCGTCATTAAGGGGCATCACGAGCAATGAGAGTGTTTCATCCCCTCACCCCAACCCTCTCCCTTAGGGAGAGGGGGCATACACAACTCAGCAGGTAATCGAACATGGTCAAGATCCACACCAGCAAAGGCGTCATCACCATCGAATTGTTCGCCGATGCCGCGCCCAAAACGGTAGAAAACTTTCTGCAATACGCCCGTGACGGCTTCTATGAAGGCACATTGTTTCACCGCGTCATCAAAGGCTTCATGATCCAGGGTGGCGGACTCACCTCGGACATGAAACAAAAAAAGACCCGTGCGCCCGTCATCAATGAAGCCTGCAAGGAATTGAGCAACGCCCGCGGCACCCTCGCCATGGCGCGCACCTCAGACCCGCATTCGGCCACCGCGCAATTCTTCGTCAATGTGAAGAACAACACCTTCCTGGATTTCAAATCACCCACGCCGGATGGCTGGGGCTATTGCGTCTTCGGCCGGGTGATTGACGGCATGGATATCGTCGAGGCCATCGAGAACGTCTCCACCACTACCCGCGCCGGGCACCAGGATGTGCCGTCCGACGACGTGTTGATCGAGAAGGTCGAAGTAGTGAACGCTGCATAAACCGCTATGACGACCTTTTTCATCTCCGACCTGCATCTGAGCGGCGATTCAGAATTGACCGGCCTGTTCACGCGGTTTCTGCGTGAAGAGGCCGTTCGCGCCGAGGCGTTATACATCCTCGGCGATCTGTTCGAGGCTTGGATCGGCGACGATGCCATCGCACCCTGGTTATCACCCGTGATCGATGCGCTTAGGGACCTCAGTGCCACCGGCGTTCCGGTCTACATCGCCCATGGCAATCGCGATTTCCTGCTCGGTGAGATGTTTTGCCGGCACGCCGGCTGTCAGCTACTCAAGACACCCTGCGTCATCGATTTGCACGGCCGCCCCACCCTGCTCCTGCACGGTGATGAACTGTGCACCGATGACAAAGAATATCAACAGCTTCGCACCATGCTGCGCAATCCTCAGTGGCAGGCGCAATTCCTCGGTCTGCCGCTGGCAGCGCGCCTTGAACAGGCCAAGGCGCTGCGGGAGAAAAGCAAGGAAGCCGTACAGCACAAGGCCTACGAGATCATGGACGTGAATGCACAGACCGTCGGCGAGTATCTGGAACGTTATCAGGTAGACACGATGATCCACGGTCACACCCATCGACCCGCGATGCATACCCTGGCGCGCGGAAACGGCATGGCGACGCGTTACGTGCTGGGGGACTGGCACCTGGACGGCGCCAAGATCCTGCGTTGCGATGGGCAAGGCTGTCAGCTCGTGCACTACCCTCAGAGATAAATGCAGGGTGGGTGAGGCGTTTTCTGCCGTAACCCACCAACCTGTGCCGGCACGGCACTCAATTCATTATTGTGTTGCTTCGCAACGTGTGGTGGGTTACGGCGCAAAAAAGCGCCTCACCCACCCTACTTTTTATACCACTCCGGCAGCTTGTTGAACTTGAGTTCGTCCGAGGGAATGATGTTGACTCGATACTCCAGGATGAACAGGGAGTAGCCATCGCTGCCCCACTGCCGCGCCGGAAAGCCAACCTCCAAGCGCTTTTCCGGGGCTGCGACGTTGATGAGTTCCCCGCAACCACCTTCAGGCAATGCAGCAAACACCGGATCATTGGCCTTGACCAAATAATATTCACGCAGCGCCTCGCGCACCTCCGGCAGCATTTCCGGCACACCGATGACGTTGAAACAGGTTTCACCGTTGACCTTGATGCGTAGATGGCTTGCCTCGCTGTCCGTCAGCAGTTTGCTGGGGCTGGTCTCGGCTTCGATATTGTATTTCGCAAGATCGGCGGCCGGTGCGCGCTGCCCGCGGATTTCCTTGACGGCTTGACGCTCTCCGTCGATCTCATAGATGGTTTGGCTGCCACGGCGGAACAAGGTGTAGATTTCGGGATGATCTACTGGACCGAAGTGGATGAAATCCTTGTGCACGAACATGTGGATCGTGCGCGGCGCGCTCTGCCCAGGCGCCACCTCGTTGAAATAGATGGCCACGCCGGCCTTTTGCGCGGGATCCACCTCTTTTTCCTGCACCGCGGCACAGCCCGACAATACCATCAATGTACCCAATGCAACATACAACTTCGTGATTCTTCTCATGACCCCAATGCTACCTCTGTTAAGCGTTTGATTTCGGTTTCGGTGAAGCCGGCCTGCTCCCGCGCCGCGATGTGAAACGGCGCGCGGATCTGGCCCTTCATGTATCTGGAAATGAGATCGAAGAAGGTCGGCTCCGGAGCAAGTCCCCGCTGCGCGCAGCAATGACGGAACCAGCGCGTACCGATCTCGACATGCCCGATCTCATCGCGCTGGATGATTTCCAGGATCGCAACCGCCTTGTCATCCCCCGACTTGGCAAGGCGCTTGATTATACCCGGCGTCACATCCAGTCCCCTAGCCTCG
This sequence comes from uncultured Chromatiales bacterium, assembly GCA_964557295.1. Classification (GTDB taxonomy): domain Bacteria; phylum Pseudomonadota; class Gammaproteobacteria; order RBG-16-57-12; family RBG-16-57-12; genus JBFMHP01. The sequence goes on from CAZKZP010000015.1 coordinate 49,311, forward strand.
AGCACGCGCGGCACCAAGGCCATACGCACCAGCACATCGTGGGCGGTCGTCTGCGCCATCTCCCACAACGCCGCGTGGGCGTCGAAGTCGCCGTATTCATGCCCCAATTCGCGCAGATGGGCGTTGATCAATTCGAAGTGATAGGCCTCTTCGTCCGCCACGCGCACCCAATCGCTGTAGTATTGCTCGGGCATGCCCCGGAAACGATACACCGCATCCCAGGCGAGACTGATGGCGGTGAACTCGATGTGCGCGATGGCATGAAACAAGGCCGCGCGGCCGGCATCGGTATGGATGGGGCGTTGCGGCACATTGCGGGGCGGCACCAGGCGCGGACGCGCGGGATGCCCGACCTCACACTCGGGCGTCGGCGGACAGGTCGATTCAAGCGACAGGCGGCCATCGCGCCAGGCCTGGGCGGTTTCGCGGGTCAACGCGACCTTCTCTGCTACGGTGTCAGCATCGAGGCAACGTTTTGCGCATTCAAAGAGATTGGTCACAGGGCTTTTCATATCCGCAGAAAAGCCCTCATTATAAGCATGATTTATCGGGAATGTCTCAAACAGCGGCGTGGGCGGCGAACTGGCGCAGATTCACCGGCTGGCGTCGCGCCCCCCAATCCCCGGGCGCCTGGTCGAACCAGCCGGCGCACGGCGTGCCACACTTGTTGCAGCGGCCCTCGGGGGTGAGGTTCCAATCGGAGAGCACATACCAGTCGCGCCCGATCAGCTTCTGCCCGCACTGGTGACAATAGGTGCTCTGCCCCGCGACGTCATGGACATTGCCGGTATACGCATAACGCACGCCGTTGGCCATGGCGATTTGACGCGCCCGGGTCAGCGTCTGCGGCGGTGTCGGCGGCTTGTCCAGCATCTTCCAGTCGGGATGGAAGGCGGTGAAGTGCATCGGCACATCCGGACCCAGATGCTCGACCACCCACTGCGTCATCGCCTGCAACTCGGCCTCCGAATCGTTTTCACCGGGGATCAGCAAGGTGGTCAACTCGATCCAGACTTGGGTGTGATGCTTGAGATAGACCAGCGTATCGAGCACGGGCTGCAAGTGCCCACCGCACAGCTTGAAATAGAACTCGTCGGTAAAGGCCTTGAGGTCGACATTCGCCGCGTCCATGTACTGATAAAACTCGTTGCGCGGCTCCTCGCAGACGTACCCCGAGGTGACCGCCACGGACTTGATCCCGCGCTTGCGGCAGGCCTTGGCCACATCGATGGCGTATTCGTGGAAGATGATCGGATCGTTATAGGTATAGGCCACACTCCGGCAGCCCAGCTCGGCGGCGGCCTTGGCCACCAGCTCCGGCGCGGCCTCATCGGCCAGGGTATCGATCTCGCGTGACTTGCTGATATCCCAGTTCTGGCAGAACTTGCAGGCGAGATTGCACCCGGCGGTGCCGAAGGACAAGACCGGCGTGCCCGGCAGGAACTGATTCAGCGGCTTTTTCTCGATCGGATCGATGCAATATCCACTGGAGCGTCCGTAGGTGGTCAGCACCACCTTGTTATCGACATTGGCCCGGACGAAACACAAGCCGCGCTGGCCCTCGTGCAGCTTGCAATAACGCGGGCAGAGATCGCACTGCACCCGGCCATCCTCCAGGGCGTGCCAATAGCGGGTGGGCCAGGTATGGGTGATTGCGTCTTCGTAGTACTCTTTGGTGGTCATCGGCTTGTCTTACCCGTAAAAAAGGCTATAAAACTATATCTAAAGTATGGCTCCAATTATCAGGATGACAAGTGATGGGCATGACACGATACCCGGCGGTCGCCGGCATGTTCTACCCCGATGATCCCGAAGAGTTGCGCGCGATGATCACGGATTTTCTGCGGCAGGCCTCGCCCGACGGCCCGACCCCCAAGGCCTTGATCGCCCCCCACGCCGGTTATGTCTATTCGGGGCCGATCGCCGCCTCGGCCTACGCCCGGCTGGCATCGGTCAAGGACACGATCACGAAGGTGGTGCTGCTCGGGCCCTCGCACCGCGTGGCGTTTCGCGGACTGGCCGCCCCGCAGGCCGATGAGTTCCTCACCCCGCTGGGACGCATACGCATCGATCAGGCGTCGATCAAAGGCATCCTGTCGCTACCCCAGGTGCAGGTCATGGATCAGGCGCACCTGATGGAACATAGCCTCGAGGTGCACTTGCCCTTTTTGCAGATGGTGCTGCGCGACTTCATCCTCATCCCATTGGTCGTGGGCGAGGCGAGCGCCGCGGAGGTCAGCGAAGTGCTCGAACGTCTCTGGGGCGGCAAGGAAACCCTGATCGTCATCAGCTCCGACCTCAGCCACTATCTCGGTTACAACGCCGCCAAGTCGATGGATAAACTGACCTCCAACGCCATCGAAACCCTGGACAGCGCCGCCATCGGTCATGAACAGGCCTGCGGCCGCACACCCATCATAGGACTGCTGCATTCGGCCCGCCGTCATCACTTGCAGGCCCACACCCTCGATGTGCGAAATTCCGGCGACACCTCCGGATCGAAAGACCGGGTGGTCGGATACGGCGCCTATGTCTTCGAATGACCTCAACGACTACAGCACCGAACAACGCACGCGCCTGCTCGCGGTGGCGCGGCAATCCATCGAGCACGGGTTGAAGTTTCATCGTGAATTGGAGGTCGCCAGCGGCGAGACCGACCCCATCCTCCTGGAAAAACGCGCCAGCTTCGTCACCCTCTTGCAGAATCATACACTGCGGGGCTGCATCGGCACGCTGGAGGCCTATCAGCCGCTCATTCAGGACGTCGCGCACAATGCCTACGCCGCGGCCTTCTCCGATCCGCGTTTTCTGCCGGTCGACGGCTCTGAGATCGACGCCCTCAGCATCCATATCTCGATCCTCACGCCGCCACAGCCGATGCAAGTCGCCTCGGAGCAGGATCTGCTGTGTCAACTCGTCCCAAAGGAAGACGGCTTGATACTCCAGGATGGCATGCACCGCGGCACCTTTCTGCCTTCGGTCTGGGAATCGCTGCCCACGCCGCACGAGTTCGTCCGACACCTCAAACTCAAGGCGGGGCTACCGCTCGAATATTGGTCGAATACGATCCGCTGTCAGCGTTATCGCACGATCGTGGTCGAGTGAAGTCAGGGACGGATGCATTTGCCCAGCGAGCCCTGGGCGCAGACCGTTCCGTCCACCCAGATGGCATCGTCGAGCTTAGCGTTGCCAAAGCGCGCGCCGCTGATATTGGCGCCCGCGAGATTGGCCCGTTGCAGATCGGCCCCCGTCAGGGAGGCGTTCATGAGATTGGCCTTCTCCAGCACGGCGTAACTGAGATCCGCGCGATCGAAGCGCGCCGACTGCGCCGTGGCCTCGCGCAGGGTAGCGCCCTTCATTACGCTGTCGGAGAAGTCGGCATAACGCAGATCGGCCCCGGCAAACACCCCATACGAGAGATCGCCTTTCATGACATGCGCATACGACAAATTCGCCCTGCTCAAATCAGCATTCTGAAATTTGGCCTTGCTGAGATTGCGATGGTTGAGATCGACATTTGCCAGGCGGCAGTTCGCCCAGTTCACGCCAGGGCCGGGTGGAGCCAGACATTCGCCGGCGAGCATGGGCTGCGCGGGCTGCAACAGATAGGCCGCGATACTGACCAGGATCAGCCCACCGAGCACCAACAGGATCGGCAGGGCGGAAACCCTGCGTGGCGCCTCCTCATGGGGCATCGGCCGATGCGCGGCCGCCGCATCGGCGGGCTTGCGCCGATCATCGGGAAGCTCGCCCGGGGATTCGGCAACCGGCGTATCGAACTGACGTTCATCCGCACGGCGCAGCGCGGACTTGAGTTTGCTCTCCCTCTGGGGATCGGAAGGATCGATGTTCAGCGCCTCCAGGGCGAAATTCGGCATGTCCTTGAGCATGGACCATGCACTTTTATCCGATGACACCTCGTCGTTGGGCGTGAGCCGTCCCAGCAGCAGAAAATCGGCCACGGTCCGCGCCGGAAACGGACCGCGCACCTGTCCGCCGCTTCGGACATACCAAAAGCTTGGCTTATTCATGATAATTTATCCGCTGGAATTGCCGACATAACAAAGTATTACGACACACTCACCCACTGACTTTAACCAAAACCCAATGGAAATCAAGGCCACGCCGCCCCAGATCTCGATCCCGCACCAGAGCGCAACGCTCTCAGCGCAGTGGCTCGATTCCTTGCGCATAGGGCAGGTTTTGGAGGCCAAGATCACCGCCAGGCTCGGCGCGGAGCAATACTCCATCGAAGTGCAGAGCACGCGCCTGCTGATCAAATCGACCCTTCCGCTGCACGAAGGACAAACGATACAACTCAAGCTCGAACGGCTCACCCCCCAGCCGGAATTCAAGCTGGTGATCACCGAAGGCGACGAGCCCGTCGCACAAGCATTGCGTCACCTGATACCAAAGCAGGCACCGCTCGATCAGTTGCTGGGGCAGCTTCAACAAGTCGTCAGACTGCACCAGGAATTGCCGCGACTCCAAGCCATTCTTCCCGAGGCCACGCTCAAACTGATCCGGCAACTGCTCGCCAACCTTCCCGATGCCAAGCAGCTTGGTAGCGCGGAAGGACTCAAGAAGGCCTTGCAGGATTCAGGATTGTTTCTAGAGCAGAAATTGGCGCAGGCAGCCCCGGCGCAGAGTGCGATGACCAGCCTACTCGACAAGGATCTGAAGGTCGCCCTGCTCACTCTCGCCCGGGAGTTGCGCGAGCTGGACCAGCGCATGCAGGCCGCTCGGCCGAGCGGCGGCGCGCGTGAAGGAAAACCGGCCACTCCTATCGCGCAGACGCCGGTCCCCTCGGCCGTCGCCACTGGCGTTTCGACCCCGCCCCCCGAGAGCGGCAAAGGCGCTGCCGCGCCGCTCAAGCCGGGATCCGGGCAGAGCAGCGACGATGTTTCAGAGCAGGCCCTCATCCGGGAACTGCTGCGGCGGACGGAGTCCTCGATCGCGCGCATCCAGACCCAACAGCTCACCACCTTGCCCAGCCCCGAAGACCCCAAGGTGGTCTGGACCTTCGAGCTGCCGGTGCACCACCAAGATCGTCTCGAGACCTTGCAGCTGCGCATCCACCGGGACGGCGGCCATAACCTAGCGCCGGCTGCAAAGCCCGCCTGGAACGTCTTGATCAGCTTCGAACTCCAGACACTCGGACCAGTGCATGTCAACCTGCGCATGGCCGGCACTGCCCTGCAGGCAGGTCTCTGGACCGAGCATCCGCTGGCACTACGGTTGTTCAATCAACATCTGGGAGAGTTACGCCAGCGCCTCGGGCAAAAAGGGGTGAACGTCGAGCAGCTGCAATGCCATCACGGCAAACCGCCGCAGTTGATCACGCCGCCTTCACCCCCGCGGCATCTAGTGGATATCAAGATATGAGTGCCGAACGTCAGCAAGAACTGCTCTCCGCCATCGCCTTGCAATACGACGGCGAAAACGCCCCGGTCGTCACCGCCAAGGGCACGGGAGACATCGCCCGCCAAATCATCGATATCGCGCGCGAACACCATGTGCCGTTGCTGGAAAACGCCCATCTGGTGCGGATGCTGGTGCTGCTGGATCTGGGGGAGGAAATCCCGGAGGCGCTGTATGTGGCCATCGCCGAAATCATCGCCTTCGCCTACTGGCTCAATGATGTGGCGCCGGAAGAAGTCCGCAGAGCCGAGCGGGAGTGAATCACGAGGTGGGAGTTTCCTTCTGCGAGCGATGAATCATCACCATCAACTCAGCCTCACCTTGCGCGAGCCCCAGCGTGGTGACGAGATCGCCCGCCTCGGCCCCTTGCTTAACCATCTCCAGGGCGCGTTTGAGGGTGATGGAATCGACTTCCCGTCCATCGGCGGCCGGCAGCCGTCCGGCCTGCTGCTTGAGCTGCTTTTCGAGCAGACGAATCTTATCGCCAACGCCGGTGGCGCCGGCTAGCAGGGCCTTGGATTCGCTTTGTTGAACGGCAAGCATGGAAAAGGCCTGATCGAGCCGCTGCTCCAACCGGGCGAGACGCCGGTTGACGATATTGACGATGACCAGGCTGACGATGACCAGTAAAACGCAGGTGGCGAGTAGTTGGATCAGCAGATCGATCAGCATCGCCGCCGGGAGACTGTGCTAGAACTGTGCGATTTCATGCCTCTGATCTTCTGACAAAAACTTGTTCAGATCAACCAGAATCAACAGTTCGCTGTCGCGGCTCGTAACACCCAGGATGTACTTAGAGTTCTCTTCATTGCCGACATTCGGCGCGGTTTCGATCTGATTGCTCGGGATCTCGGTGACTTCCGCCACGCTGTCGACCAGGATGCCGATCACCTGATTTTCGGTTTCGATGATGATGATGCGCGAGGCATCATCGAGTTCCTTGGGCATCAGGCCGAACCGTTGCCGCGTGTCGACCACCGTCACCACATTGCCGCGCAGATTGATGATCCCCAGGATAAACGCCTGCGCGCCCGGAACCGGGGCGATTTCGGTGACCCGGAGCACCTCCTGCACCTGCATGACATTGATGCCGTAGGTTTCGTTTTCCAGCCGGAACGTCACCCAGCGGTCGGCATCTCGACTGACTCGTTGCGCTGCTTCTTTCATTCACGCATCCTCAGAGCAATTCTTTTTGTAATCTCGACAAGGGTTTGATCCTTATTATCGTCAGTCAGGATCAAAGCTTTAACCGCCGGGGCATGACGCAGACGGATGCTCCGCCGGAAGGAAATCGCCGGGCATGGTCTCGGGCGGCGGCACATCCTCGGGGATCAAGCTATAGAGGAGCGATTGGTAGGCGACCGCGCCGCGCGAGCGCGGCATCATCTGCGCCAGCGGCACACCGTTGCGGCTTGCCTCGCGCAGTTTGGTATCGACCGGGATGGCGGAATTCCAGATTTCCTTGGGATAGACCTCACGCAGCTGGCGCAGCGCTTCGATGGAGGCCGTAGTTCTGCGATCGAACATGGTCGGCACGATGGTCAACTCCAGCGGCGCTTTGCGCGCCTTGATCACCATCCCGACGGTGCGCATCATCCGTTCCAGTCCCTTGAGGGCAAGGAATTCCGTCTGTACCGGAATGATCAGGCGCTCGCCGGCGCCCAGCGCGTTGACCATCAGCACGCCGAGGATCGGCGGGCAATCGACCAGCACATAATCGAAATAATCGGACAGATGCTTCAATGCGGTGGCCAGCACCAGGCCCTTGCCGTCCTTATTGCCCACTTGCCGATCGAGCGTGGCCATCGCCGAGGATGCCGGCATGAGAAACAGGTTTTCATGGGCGGTCTTTTTGACGATTCCGGCCGGGAGCGGGCTGCTGGCCAAGGCCTCGACTTGAAACAGATTATGCACGCTCACTTCGATTTGATCGGGATTGAGTCCGAAATAGGCCGTCATCGAACCGTGCGGGTCCATGTCCACCAGCAAGGTGCGCTTGCCGTATTTGGCCAGCCAGCCGCCGAGGTTCACCGTGGTGGTCGTCTTGCCCACGCCGCCTTTTTGATTTGCGATTGCCCAAACCTTCAATGCCCTGATCCCGTATCAATTTTTCCGATGAACAATGCACATACCATGCCGGCTAACCCGCATGATTCGCGCAGCGCTTTATGGCGCCGGGACAGGAGCCTGGCCAGCGGGCTTGTTCAGATCCAGAATCCGCCGCGCCGAATCATCAGCCAGCACGACGATGGCCACGCGCCGGTTTTGCATGCGGCCGTCCAGTGTCGCATTGTCGGCGATCGGCCGATGCTCGCCGAAGCCGATCGCCGCCATGCGCGATGGATTGACGCCGTTATTCATGAACAGGTGCACCACGTTCGCCGCGCGCGCGGCCGACAGTTCCCAGTTGGAGGGATACACAGCATTGGCAATCGGCACATTGTCGGTGAACCCTTCGACTTGAATCGAGTGGTTGAATTTATTGAGCACGCCCGAGAGCTTCTCCAGCACCGGCATCGCCGTCGGCTGCAACAGCGCGGAACCGCTGTCGAACAGGATCTGGCTCTTGATGTCGATCTCCACCCACAACTCGTCACTGCTGATCTTGATATCGCCCGCGGCGATGAGATCCTGCATCGCCCCCTGCACCTCGGTGACCACCTGCGCCATGACATTCTTGCTGGCCAGATCCTGGAGCTTGTTCAAGGATGTCGGACGCTCCCGCATGTCTTCGGCAGCGTAGGTAATACCGGGACCGATGGGATTGATCTTTTCCACCACACTGAGATCTTCGATGACCGTGGCATAGGTCGGGGTCTCGAGCCGGATGGGCTCGATGCTCTTCGGCGGTCCGTGGAAGGCATCGACGATGGAATCGGTCAAGACGCGGTACTTGCCCTCATTGATCGACGAGATGGCGTACATGACCACGAAAAATGCGAACAGCAAGGTGATGAAATCCGCGTAGGACACCAGCCAGCGGTCGGGATTTTCCTCCAGCTCCGGTTGCCGTCTCCGCACACGCCTTCTCGCCATCCCTCACCTCAGAGCTGCTGATAGGTACGCAGTTTCATTTCGATATACCGCGGGTTTTCACCCTCGGCGATGGAGACCAGTCCTTCCACGATCATTTCATGAAAGCGGGCATGCGCCTGCGCCCGGCTGCGCAATTTTTGCGCGATAGGCAGAAACACCAGATTGGCCAAGCCCACTCCGTAGATGGTCGCCACGAACGCCGTCGCAACGCCGATGCCGAGCTTGGCCGGATCGCTCAGGTTGTACATCACATGAATGAGGCCGATGACGGCGCCGATTATGCCGATGGTCGGCGAATATCCGCCCATGGCCTGGAAGACCTTTGCCGCTTCCAGCTCCGCGTTTTCCCGCATCTGGATCTCAAGTTCCATGACGTCGCGGATGATATCGGGCTCATTGCCATCGACCAGCAAGGTCAGACCCTTCGAGGTGAACGGATCCCGTTCGATGTCGAGCATGCCTTCCAAGCCGAGCAGTCCCTCCTTGCGCACAATCTGGCTCCAGTTGAGGATCTTTTTCACCACCAACTCATCATGGAGATCCTGTCGGCCGAAAACGATTTTCAGGCTGCCCAGCGCGCGAGTGAATACCGGAAAGGGAGATTGCAGGATGGTGGCGCCCAAGGTGCCGCCCAGCACGATCAAGACGGCGGGACCATTGATGAGTGCTGAAAGCGAGCCGCCTTCAAGAAACTGTCCCCCGATGATTGCTGAAATGCCGACCAGCAAGCCGAGCAGTGCGATATAATCCAAGTTCAAACTCCGTTAGCCAACGCAGGACCGATCTCGGCAAGCGCCATGATTTTATCGGTCAAACCTGCCTCGGCAACTGCAAACGGCATGCCATATACAACAGAGCTTTCTTCGTCCTGGGCCCAGATGCGCGCCCCGGTTTTTTTCATCTGGCGGGCGCCTTCACGCCCATCCGCTCCCATTCCGGTGAGGATGATGCCGAGCGCCTGTCCGGGCGCCGACGTGGCCACCGAGGCGAAGGTCAGATCCACCGAAGGCTTGTAGTTGAGACCGGGATCACCGACCTCGACCTTGAGCACCAAGCGACCGGCGCGCTGCTGTAGCAGCATCTGCTTCCCGCCGGGGGCCAGATAAGCGTGGCCCGGCTGCAACGCATCTCCATCCTCCGCCTCCTTGACCGAAATCGCGCAGATCTGATTCAGACGTTGCGCGAACGCCGTCGTGAATGTGCCAGGCATGTGCTGTACCAGGATGATCGGCAGCGGGAAAGTGGCTGGCAGCGACGACAGCACCGCTTGTAACGCCACCGGCCCGCCGGTGGAGGTGCCGATGGCGATCAGTTTCAGATTCTGCAACTCGGCACGGGGTCTGGACGCAGGTGTCGCGATGGGCGCGACGACGGGCGTCCTGGGGGAAGTCGCTTCCTTGTTAATCGCGGTTCGAGCTGCTGCTGCCGCAGGCCTGGGAATCGGGCTGGATTTCATCGCATCAGTTGCGGGCGGCCGGAGGGGACGCGTGCGCTGCAAGTATCCCTTGCCGGCGATTTCACGCACTCGCATGCGCAGCAACACCTTCGCTTCTTCGCGATCCTGCGAGATGTCTTCAAACCGCTTGGGGATGAAATCCAGGGCGCCGGCATCCAGGGCATCGAGGGTTGCCTTGGCCCCATCCGTGGTCAAGGATGAAAACATGAGTATCGGAGTGGGACAGCGCTGCATGATGTGCTTGACGGCGGTGATGCCATCCATCACCGGCATCTCCACATCCATGGTCACCACATCGGGTTTGAGCTCTTCGACCTTGCGGACCGCCTCAGCGCCGTTCTCGGCGAAATCGATCACCTTGAGACCGGCATCAGCTTCCAGAATGTCTGCAATGCGTCTGCGGAAAAACCGCGAATCATCGACAACCAAGACGCGTATGGTCATTTATTCCTCACCCGCTACGCATAGGTCTTCATCAAACTCGGCACATCGAGAATGAGTGCGATTTGTCCATCGCCGCGGATGGTTGCCCCGGCCAGACCGCCGGTGCCCAACAGCATGTTACCCAAGGGCTTGATGACCACTTCTTCTTGCCCGATGAGCTGATCGACGACGAACCCGACCTTCTGCGAACCGACGTTCACGACGACCACATGCCCCTCGTCGTACTTCTTGTTGCCATGATCCTTGGTCAGCCACTCCGAGAGATAGAACAGCGGCAGGGCCTTGCCACGCACCATGACCACGCGGCGGCCATCAAGGATATTGGTCTTGGTCAGATCGAGATGGAAGATTTCGCTGACATTCACCAGCGGCAAGGCGAAGATCTGTTTCGAGAGCATCACCATCAAGGTCGGCATGATGGCGAGCGTCAACGGCACCTTGATTCCCAGGGTAGTGCCGACCCCTTTCTGCGACTGGATCTGGATCGTGCCGTTGAGCTGCACGATGCGCGTCTTCACCACATCCATGCCCACGCCGCGCCCGGAGATATCGGAGATCTCGCTCTTGGTCGAGAACCCGGGCATGAAGATCAACTGAAATGCTTCCTGGTCATCGAGCCGCGAAGCGGCGTCGGCATCCATGATGCCCTTCTCCACCGCCTTGGCGCGCAGGACATCCGGGTCCATACCGCCGCCGTCATCCGAGATGCTGAGCAGGATATGGTCTCCCTCCTGCTCGGCGGACAACACCACCGTGCCGGCGCGTGGCTTGCCCGCCTTTTCACGCACCTCGGGTTTCTCGACGCCGTGATCCACGGCATTGCGCACCAGATGCACCAGCGGATCGGCCAAGGCCTCCACCAGATTCTTGTCGAGATCGGTCTCCTCGCCATGGAGTACCAGCTCGACTTCCTTGTTCAAGCTGCGCGCCAGATCGCGCACCACGCGCGGGAAGCGACCGAAGACCTTCTTGATGGGCTGCATCCGCGTCTTCATCACCGCCGATTGCAGATCGGAGGTGACCACATCGAGGTTGGCCACGGCCTTGTTCGTTTCTTCATCGTTCTGCACCGCTTCGAGGGTGGCGAGCCGATTGCGCACCAACACCAATTCGCCGACCAGATTCATGATCTCATCGAGCCGCTTGGTGTCCACACGCACCGTCGTTTCGGCCTGGGCGGCAGCCTCTTTCGGAGCAAGTTTTTTCTCTTTGGATGCGCTTGCGCCGTCTTCATCCTCGCTGGCGGCTTTTCCGCGCGCCGCCGTGGCGGCCGGCGCTTTTCCGGCAGGCGCGCTACTGTGTTTGCCCTTGCCATGGAGATCATCCAACAGCGACTCGAATTCATCCTCGGTGATTTCATCCGACGCTGCGGCTTGCGGCGCCGGTGCGGGGACTTGTGCCTTTTTTGGTTCGGCGGCCATTAGCGCAGGGGCCGGCTTGCCGTGGATTTTGTCCAGTAAATTTTCAAATTCGTCTTCGGTGATTTCATCCGATGCAACGGCGGTCGCCTTGGATGAGCCGGCCTCTGCCTTCGCCGCACCGCTGGATTCCTGAATCGCATCCAGCAGCCGCTCGAATTCGTCGTCGGTGATATCATCACCAACAGCAGCGGGCGTCTCCGCTTCGAAGAGTGGTTCATCGGCGCTAGTCACGGCCTTGGCGGCAGGCGCGGGAGACGGCGCCGGGGCAGGAGGTGTTTTGCTCGGCTTGCTGCCGATGGCCTTTCCTTCTTTCAGGGCCTGCAACTGCGCCAACAGATCGGCGGGGGCGGACTGAGGCTCATTGCCGCCGCGCATGCTGTTGAACATATCATTGAGCACATCCAGCACCCGCAGCATCACATCCATCAGCGCGGAATCAACCGTTCTCTCGCCGTTGCGCAGCATGTTGAACAGGTCTTCCGCGCTGTGGCAAAGTTCAACCAGTGATGTCAGGTTCAAGAAACTCGCCCCGCCTTTGATGGTGTGAAACCCACGAAACACGGCATTGAGCAGATCCTTGTCTCCGGTGCTGTGTTCAAGTTCCACCAACTGCTCGGACAACTGCTCCAGTATCTCGCTGGCCTCGATCAGAAAGTCCTGGAAAATTTCGTCATTTGGATCAAATGCCATTGCCGAATCCTCAGAATCCTAAGCTGGAAAGCAGTTCGTCGACCTCATCTTGCCCGTGGACCGCGCCCGCCGTCGCCAGATTCGGCACCTGAGGCCCTGCCAACTCTTCTTTGTTCTCTTGCCTCTGGGTCGTTGCACTGATTCCAGCGACACGGATCAGATTCACCAGATGGTTCTCGACATCTTCGACCATCTTGATGACCTTGTTGATGATCTGTCCGGTCAGATCCTGAAATTCCTGCGCCATCAAGATCTCGTTGATGTGCGACTTGAGCTGGCCCAATTGCGCTTCGCTGTCCTGAAAATACTTCTGCAAGGTTTTGTTGACCACGCGAAATTCGCCAACCGACATCTCGCGCTTGGCGAACCGCTGCCATTGCACACTGAGCCCGGTCGAGTCGGCATAAAGCGATTCGCAGATCGGCATGGCCGCCTCGATCGCGGTCAATGTGCGATTGGCCGCCTGATTCGTCATGGAGATGACATAGTTGAGCCGCTCCTTGGCGTCTGGCATGTCCTGATGCGCGAATTCTGACAAACGCTGGTCATAATCGAATTCCGTGATGGCGTTATGCAGTTCCCGGGTCAGTTTTCCGATCTGTTGGAACAGCTCGGTTTCACGGATGCGCGCCAGCTCGTCGATCAGGCCGGTAGCTCCTTCGGTATTGCCTTCCTCGATATGCTTGACCAGATCCTTGGCAAGGCTGAGGAGCTCTGCGTTAATCCCGATTTCACGCGCCATAATTTTTCCTGTGGATTCTTATTTTTGTTGGGCGTCGATGCGTTCGAATATCTTGTCCAGCTTTTCCTTAAGCGTCGCGGCGGTAAAGGGTTTGATGATGTAACCGTTGACGCCTGCCTCTGCGGCCTCCACGATCTGCTCACGTTTGGCCTCGGCCGTCACCATCAGCACGGGCAAGGACGCCAGCTGCGGATCATTCCTGACTGCGCGCAACAAATCGATTCCGGTCATTCCGGGCATATTCCAGTCGGTGACCAGGAAATCAAATCCGCCTTTCTGCAGCATCGGCAATGCGGTGTTGCCGTCATCGGCTTCGGCTGTATTGTTGAATCCCAGATCTCGGAGGAGATTCTTGATAATGCGGCGCATTGTGGAGAAATCATCCACGATGAGGATTTTCATGTTGGGATTGGCAGGCATCTCATCTCACCTTATTTTTCATCTATATCGCAAGAAGGTATCCACACTTTAGTAAAAGATGGATACTTGCCCTAATTTTATGGATTGGTGGTGTTAGGGTTTGGTCCAGGGCGTCAGGCGCGCCTGAAGGCGTATTACCGCCTGGCTGTGAATTTGACTGACGCGCGACTCGCTTACTCCTATTATCGCCCCGATCTCGCGCAAATTTAGCTCTTCGTCGTAATAAAGCCCCATGACCAGGCGTTCGCGCTCGGGCAGGCTGGAGATCGCCTCCAAGAGATGTTCCTTGAAGCCGTCGGATTGGAGACCGTCGAAGGGGCCGGAGCGGTCGTCGGCGTAGGTTTCAGACAACGAGGTGCCATCAAGCCCGATCTCGTCAAAGCTGAACACCCGCTGGCCGCCGGTTTCTTTGAGCAGCTTGTGATATTCCTCGGTGGTCACTCCGAGCGCCTCGGCGATTTCGTTGTCGCGCGCATCGCGACCGGTACGGTTTTCGATCTCCCGAATCACCTCGGCCAGCATGCGCGACTTCTTGTGCACCGAGCGCGGCACCCAGTCGTTTTTGCGGATCTCATCGAGCATGGCCCCGCGCACGCGGATACCGGCGTAGGTCTCGAAGCTCGCGCCCTGAGTTTCGTCGTAATTGCGCGCCGCCTCCAGCAACCCGATCATGCCGGACTGAATCAGGTCGTCGGCTTGTACGGTGGGCGGCAAGCGCCCCATCAGGTGATACGCGATCCTCTTCACGAGAGGCGCGTATTTCTTGACCATATCTTCCGGTCTTTCTTTCTGTGTTTTTTTCTGGGTCGCCTTATATTTCGCCACGCCACTCATAACACATTTTCCCCACCGCTTTGACTTGCCTGGATCAATCGCTCTACAAAGAATTCCACATGTCCGCCGGCGCCCGCCGGCATCGGCCAGCTATCGGCCTTCTGCGCCAAACTCTTGAATGCCATCGCCGCCTTGCTCCTCGGATATACATCGACCACAGAACGTTGTTTTCGAACCGATTTTTTCAAGTAGTCATCGTAAGGTACTGCGCCCATAAAATCCAGCATCACATCCAAAAATCGGTCGGTGACCCGGGAGAGCTTGTGATAGAGTTCTCGGCCCTCTTGCAGGCTGTCGACCATGTTCCCGACGATGCGAAACCGATAGATACCATGCTCACGGTTGAGGAGCTTGATCAGCGCATAGGCGTCGGTGAGCGAGGTCGGCTCGTCGCAGACCACCACTACCACCTCCTGCGCGGCCTTGCTGAAACTGAGGACACTGTCGGAAATACCCGCGGCGGTGTCGATGATCAACGCATCCAGGCCAAAGCTGAGTTCACTGAAGGAACGAATGATGCCGGCATGTTGCGCGGGACTGAGTTCCGCCATGCTCTGGACGCCGGAGGAGGCCGGCATGATCCGGATATTTCCCGGCCCGATTACAATCGCCTCTTCCAGACTGCAATCCCCGCTCAGGACATGCGACAGATTGTATTGAGGATGCAGCCCCAGCAGCACATCGACATTGGCCAGCCCCAGATCGGCGTCCATCAGCATGACTTCCTTGCCGAGTTGCGCCATGGCGACGGCCATGTTCACCGAGAGGTTGGTTTTTCCGACGCCGCCTTTGCCGCTGGTGACGGCGATCACGCGCACCGGTCTAGGCTTGCTCATGCGACGTAGGCCCGCGGCCTGATCATTGCTTCGTTCAGCACTCAGCATTCGCAACCATCCTTCCGTATTCGAGCTCGATCGACTCGTCATCGATCCGGGCATTGTATTTTTTGGCCATGGTCACACATTTGGTGATCAGGCTGTGCGCCCGGGCGGGTTGCAGATCCTCCGGCACCTTCTGACCCTCGCTGATGTAGGCGACCGGCAATTCGTGCTTGATCAGCATGGAGATCGCCTCACCCAAGCTGACGGCCTCGTCGATCTTGGTCAGGATGCAACCTTTCAAATTCGCTCCCTTGAAGGCTCCGATTGCCTCGTCGAGCCCGTGGACCTGCGTGATCGCCGAGAGCACGAGATAGCTCTGTACGTGCCTGAGCCCGCCTTGCAACATGGCAAACTGTTCGGTCAGGCGGACGTCGCGTTGACTCATGCCCGCCGTGTCGATCAACACCAAGTCCTTATCACTCAGCACCTGCAGGGCGGATTCCAATTCATCGTAGTTGGCCGCCACATATACCGGCGCGCCCAATATCCGACCGTAGGTGCGCAACTGCTCCAGGGCGCCGATGCGATAATTGTCCGTGGTGATCAGCCCGACCTTGTCCTTGCCGTGGCGCAGGATGTAACGCGCCGCCAGCTTGGCGATGGTGGTGGTCTTGCCCACGCCGGTCGGCCCGACCAGCGCGACCACCCCGCCGTTGGTGAGGATGTCGTCGTCGGTGATCTTGAGCGCATGCCCCATCACCCCCAGCACCTTGCGCCACGCCTCGCCATAGGGTGTCAGTTCGTCGATCTCGCCGACCAGGCGGCTCGCGACATCGGCCTTGATGCCGAGATTCATCACATCGCGCAACAGCCGCGCCTGCATCGGATGACGGCGCGCATTATCACCCCACGCCAGTCCCGAGAGCTGGCTCTCGACCAGTCCACGCAACTCCTTCATCTCATTCTTCAGCGCCGCCAAGGCCGGTTCCTGACTCGATGCGCCATGTACCGCGGCTTGCAGATCCGGCCGTTTGCCAAAGGCCTTTTCCGCCGCCTGGGCGAAACCCGCCACCTGAGAACTGTCACTTAAACGACCGGTTTTGCTATCTTTCGTTTCGGTTTCTTTTTTGAATATATTTTCGTCATAGTCGACCGCCGCGACGATCTCGACGCCACCGTCGACACGGCGATTGGAAAGGATGACCGCATCCGGACCTTGCTCCTCGCGTACCATGCGGATCGCCTGCCGGATATCCTGGGCAAAAAACCGTTTGATCTTCATTGTCGCACCCACCCTTTCCATGGCGCCCCTTGCGCATTATGCGAAGGCGCGCTGCTGACCTATGCTTGCAATCACCTTGATCTGTTTGTCCGCCGGCACTTCGTTGTACGAAAGCACATGCAACGCCGGAAGCGCATGGCGCACAAACCTCGCCAGGAAGGGACGGATCTGCGGCGAGACCAGCAGAACCGGCGCCTTGCCCAAGGCCTCCTGCCGTTGCACGTTTTCCTGGAGCGAGCGATAGAGATTCTCGGCCAGGCCCGGTTCGATGGCGCCGCCTTCCCCGCCCATCTGAATGGTCTGCTGCAATATCTGTTCCAATGTCGGCTCAAGGGTAATGACGCTGATTTCTCTATCCAGACCGTTGATATTCTGAAGAATTGAGCGGCCGAGGGCCTTGCGCACCATGCCGGTCAGGAACACGGGATCTTGACTCTTCGGGGCATGGTCCGCCAAAGTTTCGGCGATCGTGCGGATATCGCGGATCGGAACATTTTCTTCCAGCAGGTTCTGCATGACCTTGAGGACCCCACCCAGCGGGAGCGCCCTGGGCACGAGCTCCTCGACCAGCTTCGGCGCCTTCTTCGCCAGATTGTCCAGCAGATGCTGCGCCTCTTCGCGGCCAAGCAACTCATGCGCATGGCTTTGCAGCAAATGACTCAAGTGGGTCGCGATCACCGTGCTGGCATCCACCACGGTGTATCCCAGGGTTTGCGCCTGCTCGCGCTGTTCGGCGTCGATCCACACCGCCTCCAGGCCAAAGGCCGGATCGCGGCACGCGATCCCGTGCAAGGTACCGAAGACCTGTCCGGGATTGAGTGCCAGATACTTTTCCGTCAATACCTCGTCCTGTCCGAGCGGCACGCCCATCAGGGTGATGCGATAGGCATTGGGCGCCAGATCCAGGTTGTCGCGGATGTGGACCGGCGGAATCAGGAAACCCAGCTCCTGCGACAGTTTCTTGCGCACGCCCTTGATGCGCGACATCAACTCCCCGCCCTGGGTCTTGTCCACCATGGGTATCAGTCGATAGCCGACCTCCAAGCCGATGATATCCACCGGGGTGACATCGTCCCAGCCGAGCTCCTTGATCTCGGGCGCGGCGGGCCGCTCCGGCGGTAAGAGTTCGGCGGCGGACGCCTCGGCCGCCGCGGTTTTCTGCTTGCGATCGACCAGATACGCCGCGCTGCCCGCCGCAGCGGCCAGCGACAAAAAGGCGATGTTCGGCATGCCGGGGATCGCGCCCATGATGCCCATGATGCCGGCGGTCACCCCGAGCGCCTTGGGTTGACTGAAGAGCTGCGATACTACCTGCGAACTCATATCCTGCTCGGAGGAGACGCGGGTGACGATGATGGCCGCGGCAGTCGACAACACCAGCGATGGGATTTGCGCGACCAGGCCGTCGCCGATGGTCAGCAGGGTGTAGTTGTGGATGGCCGTGTTGAAATCCAATCCATGCTGGAGCATCCCGATCGCCAATCCGCCGATGATATTGATGAACACGATCAGTATCCCGGCGATCGCATCCCCGCGCACGAACTTGCTCGCGCCGTCCATGGCGCCATAGAAGTCCGCCTCCATGACCACTTCCTTGCGCCGCAGCTTGGCCTCGTCCTGTCCGATCAAACCGGCATTGAGATCGGCGTCGATCGCCATCTGCTTGCCCGGCATCGCGTCCAGGGTGAAGCGCGCGCTGACCTCGGAAATGCGCCCGGCG
>CAZKZP010000016.1:0-314 GCA_964557295.1 uncultured Chromatiales bacterium
CAGCGGGTATTTCATGTGCCACAGGTAGCCGTTTTCCTCCTGCGAAATCACTTCGAGATCGGAGACGGCGGTGTGCAGCACCGGGTCCCAGTTCACCAGGCGCTTGCCGCGATAGATCAGGCCTTCCTCGTGCAGGCGCACGAAGACCTCGGTGACGGCATTCGACAGCCCCTCGTCCATGGTGAAGCGCTCGCGCGACCAGTCGACCGAGGCGCCCATGCGGCGCAATTGGCGCGTGATGGTGCCGCCGGATTCGCCCTTCCACTGCCAGACGCGTTCGATGAACTTCTCGCGGCCCAAGTCGTGGCGGGTCT
>CAZKZP010000016.1:324-7323 GCA_964557295.1 uncultured Chromatiales bacterium
GGGTGTTCTCGCCCTTCATGCGGTGGTAGCGGATCAGCGCGTCCATGATGGTGTCCTGGAAGGCGTGGCCCATGTGCAGGCTGCCGGTGACGTTGGGCGGCGGGATCATGATGCAGTAGGGTGTTTCACCACCTTGCGCGGCCGCCGCTCCCGGCATCGTCGGCAACCGCTCCCGGCGTTGCCCTACCTCCTCCATCCCTGGAGTCGTGCCTCCCGCGGCATTACCACTTCCCTGTGGGGCAAAGTAGCCGTGTTCTTCCCAGGTTTGATACCAGCGTTGCTCGATTGAATGTGGCGTGTAGGTCTTTTCCATCGCTTTGGTGTGTGTCTCGATTCGTGGGTTCGGAAAGCGCGCGCGGCATTCGCCGTGCTCAAAAAACAGGCGGCCATTATACCCGCGATGTTGAGGCGGCACTATGATTTAGTCTGGGATTTCAGCCCGGGATTTCGGGCTGGTGCTGTGCTGTATGTGCTTCAGGACTCGCCCGGACCCGGCTTGCCGAGTTCCTTGAGGATCTCCGGCAGCGCCTCGGCGATGTGTTTGTGGACGCCTTGGATGATTTCTTTTTGCAGCAGCAGCATCAGTTTCGGCAGGGTCAAGCTCAGGCGGTTTTGCACCTGTTGCGTGATGCGCTCGATCAGTTCCTTCTGCATCGCGTCCGGCAGATCGAAGCTGGAGGAGAGGATCTTTTCCAGGGCCTCCTGGGTGAGGATCTCGTCGAGGACCGGGATATTGACGCTGATCACCGGCGCCGCCTCTTCCCGGACCGGGTCATTCAGCAGCGGGATGTTCGGATTCTTGGGAGGGGTGTTTTCGCTCATGAGGCATTGCCCGATTCGATCTTGTGGGAGTTCAATGGATAACCGCGATCGCGGTAAAAACGGAAGCGATCGCGGCCGAGGCGCTTTTGTTCCTCATCTTCGTCGATGATCTCGGCCACGCGCAGGAAACGGCTGAAGAATCGGGGCACATCCTTGGCGAGGTTGACCAGCACATCGGCCTCGAGCGGCGGTTCGCCCTGATGGCCGATCAGCACCGGCGTATTGGTCTCGCCGGCATCTTCGGCGCGAAAGTGCGGAACGAAGCTGCCGTCACGGAAGGTCCACAAGATCTCGTCCACATGCCGGGCCTGTTCCGTCGATTCGGTGTGGACATAGACATAGTGGCCTTTCTGATAGGCCTTTTCGATCACGCGGCAGGCGAAGGCCTCGCGCGCGCCGGCGTGCTGATCCGGCAGTATGTAGAAATCGACTTGTGTCATGAGTACCTGTTTGCACGCGAGTGTATCTATTCAATACATCTGCTGCATATTCAAGACATACCCTCTCCCTGTGGGAGAGGGAATGAAAAACAGCTCTGTTTCGTTGAAGGTTATTAACCCGGCATCAAATTAAATCTGGTGCCATTCCCTCTCCCTCCGGGATTTATGCCCTTTAGGGTAGAGGGCTAGGGTGAGGGAAGTTAATGCATTGATTTTATTCCCCTCATCCTGTCCTTCTCCCTCAGGGAGAAGGAACTTCTTGCGTGCGCAGCAGAGGCATTTAACCGCCAGGTTAATAATAGTATATACATCGATCCCGGCGGCACCTACTGCCGGGGCGCGGTTATTTCTTCGGCTTCTGGACGCGCTGGATCAGGTATTGCGTGAGCAAGGGCACCGGACGCCAGGTGGCGCCCTTGGTGTTGCTGCTCTTCCAGGCGGTGCCGGCGATATCCAGATGCGCCCAGGTGAACTTCTTGGTGAACCGCGCCAAGAAACACGCCCCGGTGATGGTGCCGGCCTCGCGGCCGCCGATATTGGCGATGTCGGCAAACGGGCTCTTCAGTTGATCCTGGTACTCTTCCCACAACGGCAGCTGCCAGGCGCGGTCGGCGCTGTCCTTGCCGGCGGCGAGCAGCTGATCGGCCAGTGTCTGGTCGTTGGCCATCAGGCCGCTGGCTTGGCTGCCGAGCGCGATGACGCAGGCGCCGGTGAGCGTGGCGATGTCGATCACTACCTCGGGTTTGAAGCGCTCCGAGTAGGTGAGGGCATCGCACAGGATCAGGCGGCCTTCGGCGTCGGTGTTGAGGATCTCGATGGTCTGCCCCGACATGCTGGTGACGATGTCGCCCGGCTTGTTGGCGTTGCCGTCGGGCAGGTTTTCGCTGGAGGGGATCACCCCGATCAGGTTGATCGGCAGCTTCATCTCCATCACGGCCTGGATCGTGCCCAGCACGCTGGCCGCGCCGCACATGTCGTATTTCATTTCATCCATGGCCGCGGCCGGCTTGAGCGAGATGCCGCCGGCATCGAAGGTCAGGCCCTTGCCGACCAGGACGATGGGCTTGTCTTTCGGCGCGCCGCCGCTGTATTTCAGGATGATGAGTTTGGGCGGCTGACGGCTGCCGCGCGAGACCGACAGCAGTGAGCCCATCCCTAAGCGCCGCATCGTGGCCTCTTCCAGCACCTCGACCCTGAGCTTCTTGCTCTGTTTCATCAGATCGCGGGCGTGCTTGGCCAGATAGGTCGGCGTGCAGATATTGCCCGGCAGATTGCCGAGGTCCTTGGCGAGCTTCACGCCGTGGGCGATGGCCTGGCCTTGGATGATGGCCGGCGCGCAGGCCTTTTCCTCCGCGCGCGTGGCGACGGCGAAGGTGATCTTGGCCAAGGAGGGACGTTGTTTGGTTTTTGTGCCCTTGCACTGTTCAAACTGATAGACCGCCTCGCTGGCTGCTTCGATACCGAGGCGGACCAGCCAATAAGGCGTGCGGTTTTCGATCGTCAGATCATTGATGTCGATGCAGGCGTGTTTGACGGCGGTGTCGCTCAGGGTTTTCACCGCCTTGGCGATGAGGGTGCGGTACTTGGCATCGGTGAGTTCCTTGGCCTTGCCGCAGCCGAGCAGCAGGACGCGGGTGGCGCTGACCCCCGGGATATCGTGGAGCAACAGGGTTTGGCCGTGCTTGCCTGCGATGTCGCCGCGGCGCACATGCTTGCGGATTACACCCTTGCCGGCCTTGTCGAGCTGTTCGGCGCTCGCGCTGAGCGTGCCGTCTTCAAATACCGCGACGATGAGACAATCGGTTTTTTGCTTGCTGGCCGAGCCGCTTTTTACGAAAAATTCCATCACATGCCCTTTCTGTAGTCTGGTCTTGATTTTATGTTATGCGATCTTTGGCATCCACGTTTATTATAGGGGGCTTGGCGGTCAGAGCCGCGCATCGGATGCCGCGCCCAACCAGGTTTTCGGATCGGCGGTCAATAAATCAAGGAAATCCAACTTACTGCCAAATCCGGCATGATTCCATTCGAAAAACGGCCCCGCGGGCAGGTTGTGTCTTGATTATCAAACGCTATATTCGCAAAGAGCTCGTTGCCACCTTCGCCGCGGTATTTCTGGTACTGATGCTGGTCGTGGCGGGGCAGAGCTTTGTGCGCGCCATGGGGGCGGCGGCCGAAGGCGATATGCCGACGGATCTGGTCTACAAGCTGCTCGGGGCTCAGATCAGCGGCACCCTGGGCGAGCTGATGCCACTGGCCTGGTTCATGTCGATCCTGCTCGCCTTGGGGCGCATGAATCAGGACAACGAGATGACGGTGATCGCCGCCACCGGCGTCTCCTTTCAACGCATCCTGGCGTTTATCGCGCTGCCGCTGGTGCTGTTCACCGTCCTGGTCGGCGCGATCGCCTTCGTGATCAAGCCCTGGTCGGAGGAATATAACTACCGCATCCGCGATGAGGCCAAGTCACGCAATGAAATCACCGGCGTGCGCGCCGGGGGGTTCAACGAGATCAACAAAGGCGAGCGGGTCTTTTATGTCGAGGCCCTGTCCGAGGACAGGATGCGGATGCAGAATGTGTTCATCCAGGGCGGTGATGGCAACGGCGAGAAGGTCGATTTGTTCACCGCGCCCAGCTCGCGGCAGGATGTCGATCCGCAGACCGGCGAGCGCTTTTTGGTGCTGGAGAACGGCTATCGCTACGAGATCGACCGGAGCAGCGGCGATTACAAGTTCTATGAATATCAGGAGGCCGCGGTGCGCCTGGAGAAACCGGAGGTCTCGCCGGTGGACCGCGGTCGCCGCGCCTTGTCGATGCTCAAGCTCTGGGCCTCAGAGAATCCGGCTGACACAGCGGAACTGCAATGGCGCATCTCGTTGCCGCTGTCGGTGGTGCTCTTGACTGTGCTGGGGATGCTGCTCAGCCAGGGCTCGCCACGCGAAGGGCGCACCGCCAAGGTCTTCAGCGCCATCATGATCTATGTCTTCTACGTCAACATCCTGGCGGTGGCCAAGACCTGGGTGGCGCTGGGCAAGATCAATCCCGTCATCGGTCTGTGGTGGGTGCACGGGCTGATCGTGGTGTTGATCCTTTGGATGTACTGGCGGCGTTACGGTGTGCCGCTGCGGCGCCCGGCGCCCGCCCCAGGGGGGGTGTGAACATGCGCACGCTGGATCGGTATCTCGCCACTGCGGTGGTCACCGGCGTGGCGATCAGCCTCCTGGTGCTGCTGGCGATCTTCGGGTTTCTCGATTTCATCTTCGAGCTGAAGAATGTCGGCAAGGGTAACTACGGCGTCTGGCAGGTCATCCAGTATGTGGCCTTGAGCATGGTCAGCAAGGCCTATCTGTATTTCCCGGTCGCCGCCTTGATCGGTTGCATCACCGGCCTGGGTGCCTTGGCCAGTCACAGCGAATTGATCGCGATACGCGCGGCCGGGGTGGGCTTGCGGCGCATCGTCTGGACGGTGATCCGGGTCGGGCTGGTGATCATCGTGCTGGCGACGGTCATCGGCGAGACGCTGGCGCCGTTGGCCGAATCCTACGCCACCCGGTTGCGCAGCGAGGCCATCAGCGGCGAGCTGCATCGTCAAGGCAAGGAAGGCCTGTGGGCGCGGGACGGCAACCGCTTCGTCCAGATCAAGACCGTCATCACCCTCGAACACCTTGGATCGGTGAGCATCTATGAGGTCGACAATCACAATCAACTGATCCAGATCACCACCGCCAAGGAGGCGATCTATGACAATAACGCCTGGCGCCTGCTCGATGTGGAGACGCAGTATTTCATCAATGGCGCCGTGGAGCGCGTGCGCGCCCCCGAGCAGAAATGGGGTTCGCTGATCACGCCGGAAAAGCTCGACGTTCTGAACATCTCGCCGGAAACCAAATCGGTGCGCGATCTCTACGGCTATGTCGACTATCTCAAGCACAACGGCTTGAGCTCGGCCCGCTACGAAATGGCGTTGTGGACCAAGGTAATGCTCCCTTTCGTGATCCTGGTGATGATGACGCTGGCCGTGCCATTCGTCTTCGGCCCGCTGCGCTCGGTCGGCATCGGACAGCGCATCCTGGTGGGCGTGCTGGTGGGGTTGGGATTTTATCTATTGAGCCAGATGGTCAACTATGTCGGGCTGGTGCATGAATACAATCCTGCCGTCAGCGCCTTGGTGCCGGTGCTGCTGTTCACGGGGTTGAGTGTCTGGCTGCTCAGGCGTGTTCACTGACGGGGCGGGACTCGAATGATCCGGGTCTTCGAGATTCGATCGTGCCAGGCGAGTTTTTCCCTGTCCACCAGGATCCAGAGAAAACCGAGTCCGAGGCACAGCCAGGATAAGAGCGCGCCCAGGTAACGCAGAGCGGCTTGCCGCCAGGTGATCGGCTGATCATTGAACCCCACCACTTGCAATTTCCAGGTCTTCAAGCCGAGCGTTTGACCGCCGCGGGTCCAGCACCAACCGAAAAACAGAAACACCACGCCCAGCAGATACAAACCAAGCCAGACAGAGCCGATTGAACCGGGCTCGACGGCCTCGCCTTTTCTGAACGCGACAACCAGGGCGGAGGCCGCCAGCAGGAGCGCCGCGACCAACAGGCTGTCATAGATCATCGCCAGCAGGCGTTTAATGAAAGATGCCGGTTGCATCAGGGGCGGACGTCCGGGCCGCTCAGCGGCACGCCGTTGCTCATGAAACTGAGGAAGAATTCGAGATTCCGATATTCCTCGCTTTGCGCCGGAAAGGGCTTGGCGCCGATCAGGGTCATGCAGTCGCTGAAGCGGCGGTGCAGGGTGCCGACCTCGGACCACTGCGCATAGTGGGCGGGGAAGTGGCTGGTGATGCCCAGCGCCGGGCTGAGGGTCCGATCGCGCAGGCGTTTGCCGTCATGCTCTATGTGGCAATGGGCGCAGGAGACGTTCCACTTGCCGCGCCGGGCGAAGAAAAACTGCTTGCCCTTCTCGAAGGCGGCCAAGGCGTCGGGGTTGTCGGGGATCACGACGGTGATGATATTCTTGCGCGAGGTCTCGGTCAGATAGGCAAGCAGCGCCGTCATCTCTGGGCTGCCATAGGCGTAGGGTTGCTCGCCATGGCGGGTGCGGCATTCATTGATCTCCAGCTCGAAGGTCTTCACCTGGCGGGCGAGGATGTCGTAATACGGGTAATCCGTGGCGATCCCCAGGCCGTTGCTGCGAAAGCAGGTGAAATATCCTTTGCCGTTTGCGAATGCCGCGAGGTAGAGCGCGCGGCCGCGCTCGATGGTCGGTTGCAGCGAGACTGATTGGCGCAGCGCCGCCAGTTCCTCGGCGCCGCTCTCGCGCAAGGCGAAGGCGCCATCGGCATATTTGACCAGGGGAAGATCGGGGTGTTTGCGCAGGAAGTAATCCTGGAAGCTCGTCAGGTCATCGGTGACGTCGGCGCGGGCCGGCCACGCGAATGCAACGGCAAGGCATGCCAGAGCGATGAAGAAGGATTTGACAGCGAGTTTATGCATGATGGCGAGCGGTCCCGGCGAACTCACTCAGCGGGCGCGCTAGTGAGTGTGTACAAATAGTCGACGATCGTTTCGATCTCTTTCTCAGTGAGGAGGTGATGCCTGCCGTAAGGCGGCATGATGGTCTTCGGATTCTGCGCCGAGGCATCCCAGAGATAAGCGATCAGCTGTTTTTCCTTTGGAAATTTGCGCTGGAGATCGATCAGCTCCGGACCGATGTTCCCCGCGTTTTCCCCCGCGCCGATCG
>CAZKZP010000016.1:7333-21070 GCA_964557295.1 uncultured Chromatiales bacterium
CTTCATCGCTCTGGCATGCCTTGCCGTTGCATTCGCGTGGCAGGCCAGGCAATTCCCGCGTTTTTCATCGAAGGCGATGCGTTCCCCTTCGTGCGGTTCTTCCTTTTTCTTTTTGGCCTGTTTGTTAAGCGCGGGGGCGGCGGGAGCCGCGGCTGCGGCGGGTTTATTCGCCGCGGGCACGGCCAGCTCTTCGAGTTTGACATTGACCGCTTCGGCGGCTTGGACCTCTACGAGGCTCGCGCCAAGCCCGATGAGGGCGGAAAGCGTCAGTGTGCGAAATGGTCGCATCATCGTTCCAGCATGGTCATGTGATGGTGATTGCCTGGGATTATAACCGCTAATGCCGGCGGAAACACTGCCGAGTTTTATTGATCTTTCTTGTCCTGGATGGCGATCTGCTTGAGTTCCTCGAGGCGTTTTTCCAGGCCGGGGCGCCGGAAGGGATTTTCGCCGAGTTTCTTGAGCGCGAGCTCGAGTTGCTCGATGGCGTTGCCGGTCATGCCCGTCAGAAAATAGGCCTCCGCCATGGCTGCGTGCGATTCGGCTTGGTTGCCCAGGACATCCTCGATGCGCGCCCGCAACTCATAGACGTTGGCTGTGGGCGAGGACTGCCGCATGTGGGCTTCCAGCAGTGACAGGGCCTTGGGCGCCTCCCCGCTCTTGAGCAAGTAATTCGCATAGGCCATGACGATGGCCTTGTGATTCGGATAGATCTTGAGCGCGGTTTCATAGGTTTTGACGGCGGTCTTCTTGTTTTCGCCGTCCGTCTCGGCCTGGCAGGCCGCCAGGGCGAGGAGGTACTCAGCGCGCTCGCCATCCCGGGCGATCAGCTTGTGTAATATCGCCTCGGCCGGGCGGAACTCCAAGGCTTTCGTCAGCGCCAGCGCATGGCCGTACTGCAAGGGTGAGCCAGTGTTTTTCTGCGTCAGGTCCGCATATTCTTTGAGGGTCTGGCGCATGTTCTGCGCACCCGTCACCTTGAGCTTCTGCTTGATCAGCTGGAAGCTGATGTGATCGACATTGCCGCGCTTGGGGTAGAGCTCGGCGCGGTTGGTGGAATCCGCGATGCGCGAGACCGTTACCGGATGGGTCATGAGGATTTCGGGCAGCCCGGTGGCGGAATAGCGCGACTGCTGTTGGAGTTTTTCGAAAAACTGCGGCATGCCGCGCGGGTCATATCCGGCCTCGGACATCAATTGTATGCCGACGCGATCAGCCTCTTTTTCGTGGGCGCGGGTGAAGTTGAGCTGGGCTTGGTATCCCGTGGCCATGCCGGTGGAAAGGGCGGCAAGACTGGCGTCGCCGCCTTGCCCGGACAACAGGATGGCCGCGATGATCGATGCCATGGTGGTCAGCGAAACGCGCTGGTTCTTCTCGAAACTCCGGCTGATATGGCGCTGGCTGACGTGGGCGATTTCATGGGCCAGCACCGAGGCCAGCTCGTTTTCGGTCTCCGCCGCCTGGATCAGGCCGGTATTGACGCCGACATAGCCGCCCGGCACGGCAAAGGCGTTGATTTCCTCGGCGTTGATGACGAAGAAATGAAAATCATAGGGGATGGAGGGCAGGTAGGACACCAGGCGCTGTCCCAGCCCCTGCATGTACAGTTCCACCTCGGGGTCATCGATGATCTCGGCCGAGCGCTGGACGTTGCGCATGAACATCTCGCCGAGGCGGCGCTCTTCCTGCAGCGACAACACGGTGTCGGAGGAACTGCCGATATCGGGCAATTCGTTTTGGGCGTCAAACTCGGCCTGTGCCAGGCCCGGAGCGGCGAGGCCGCAGAGCAGGCATAGCAGGATGCCGGGAAGGTGCAGCGAAAAACGATAGACTTTCATTAACTCTCTGAAATTGACGTCGGCGCGGCGCAGGATTCTTGCCGATCGCGTAAACCTTATTATACCCTCAAACCTATATAAGGTTTTGTTTTTGCTAATGCAAGAGGGCGTTGCCGCGCCAACTGCGCGCCTCGCCACATTTCGATGAGATTTGCTTTATAAGGTTCCACACGAGGTAATGATGGAAGGTTTTGATCAAGAACTCGATGCCAGAGGGCTTGACTGTCCCTTGCCCATTCTGCGCACCAAGAAGGCCCTGGCGGCGATGCAGCCAGGCCAGGTGTTGCACGTGATCGCCACCGATCCGGGTTCGGCCAAGGATTTCCCTGCGTTCTCCAAGATGACCGGACATGTCCTGGTGCGGACCTGGGAGGAGGCTGCCGAGTTTCATTTCCTCCTGGAGAAGCGCCGCGATGTTCCTCCGAAGGTTTAAGGCCTTCCCGCGGCAGCGGAGATGGTCTCCCGCAGATTGCTCAGCAGCACCGCCGGTGTCCCCAGATGCCGGACAGCGCCGTTGCCCGCCTGGAAATACGCTTCCCAAGCCTGGCGCAGTGTCTCCAGTTGCGTAGGTGTGACATGGATCTTGGCGTCGCGCATATTGCCGAGGCCGAACATGTAGATCTTGGCCCCGCGCCAGTCGGCATGGAGATTATTCTTTCTAAGCGTTTCCATTACCTTTTCCCGCTCCACCTTCCCGATGCCCGCCCGGCGCTTGTAGAAGCTGGCGAATTCACCGTTTTCCATACCATCGGTGATGATCAGCACGCTCTTGTCTGAGATGCCGTCATCGAGTATCGCGGCGGAAAGCTGTTTCAAGGCGTAGAAGATTTCGGTCTTCGGCAGCGAGGTGTCGATCAGCGCCATGCCTTTATTGAGCGCACCGCTGAATGCCTGATGAATCTCTTGATTCCTCTCCTTCATGCAGGCGAGCAGATTGGCCTTGTCTTCGTCACGCAGGTGGTAGAGATATTCCTCGCTCGGCGCGGCGTCGAGAATGGCATCGAATATCAGTTCATTGTATTGCCCGCGCGTGTTGGCCGAGAAACGCGCGATCTTCACCCGTTCGCCCGGCCGCGGCCAGTCCGAGACCAGGCCGTTGATGTTCTGGCGCATGCTGGCGGATAGCGGCATGGTCTGGTCGATGATGATGTACAGGGCCTGGTTGAGATTGTTTTCGGGCTTGGTGAGCCCCAGCTTGTCATAACAGCTTTCAAGGCGTTCGACGGCCGATGCCGGCAGGGTGGCCAGCGACATTGCGAGCAGGAAACAGAGTCGAGCGATATTCATTTTCATGTGTTGCGTCCGAAGTCAGTCCAATGGCGGATAAAAAGCAATTTACATACCAGCAAGCATGTGGTGCTGACGACTTGGCGGTTTCTGGAACGGTAATTGCATTTTTCGCGGCTAGATAACCAGCTATATCGTACGCGCTGTGCGAATGGTTGAGTCGAGATGCTTTAGATCTGCGGGAGTGAATGATGCAACACACAGTAATCAAGACTATCGTGGCCGCGGCCGCCTGTTGTGTGGCGGTGGGGTGTGTGAATGCCGGGGGTGTCTCCAGGGAGAGCAAAGAGGCCGCCCCCGAGGAGATGACGCCGCTGCAAGAGGCTCAGGCCATGGTCGGCAAGCTCTACATCGAGTCCGAAAATAATAAGAAGGTCGAGACCATCACGGTCACCGCCCGGGGCTTCGGCGCGCCGCCCAAACAGTATTATCCGGAAGGCAACCGGCGATTGATGGCCATGCGGGCGGCAAAACTTGACGCCTATCGCGCCTTGGCCGAGCGCATTCAAGGTCTGCGGATCTGGGGCGGATCGACGGTCGGCGAGATGGTGCTGGAGCAGGACCGGTTCAAGGTCGTGCTCGATGCCTTCGTCATCGGCGCCAAGGTGTTGAGCGTGATGCCGGACAAGGACGGTAACTATGAGGCCATCGTGGAGGCCGAGGTGGATCAGGATTTCCTGCGCAAGGCCCTCGAACATCGCAAGGATGTGTTGGTGGTGCCGGCGGAAAGCGCGGCAATCCCCGCGCTGGGCAAGGGGCGCGCCGATGAGCCGACGGCGCAGGCCAAGTCCGCGAATTCAGACGGTCAGGCCAATTTTTATTTCAGCGATCATTGACGCCATGCGGGTATATCGATTCCTTTATACGGCGCTGGCGGGGCTTGTCATGCTGGGCATGACGATGCCGCTTCAGGCGCGGATGCTCGAAACAGATGGGTATGCGGAGATCAGAAACGGCGCCGTGGGTCAGGCCCGCGAGATGGCGATTCAGCAGGCGATCCGCCAGGCGCTATTGCAGACGGTCGCGCTGGTGGATTCCGCCTCGATGATCAACGATCACGAACTGGTGATCGACAGCGCCCGGGTGAGCGCGGCTGGCCTGGTCAAGGATGTGGTGGTGCTCAAGGAGTGGAGCAAGGATGAGATCTATTATGTGAAAATCCGCGCCCAAGTGGTCGAGGAAAAGATGCGCGTCCCGAGCAATGCGGCGCGTTATCGCAAGAAGATCGCCGTCACCCAATTCCAGGTCCTCGACCGCACCCACATCGCCGATCTGCCGCGCATCGCCACCGAGTTGCCGTTCGAGCTGTTGCGGCGGATTGAGAACACCGGCGGGATTCTGGCGGTGGACGGCACGCAATATCTCATCGATCCCGAGGGTCCGCATGCCGTGGAGGGCATCGAGGTCAATCTCCAGCAGTCTGTGGTCCGGTTGGCCGAGGCGCTGGATGCGCAATTCGTCATCGCCGGTATTATCCGCGATATGGGCGGTACCGAATCTTGGTTCAAGCAGACACGCCGTTTGGAATTGGACGTCACGGTCTATGATGGTGTCTCCGGCGTGGTGATATCCAAACGGCGCATCAATGATGTCATCCAGGACGTCGGTCTGGATTCCACCAGACAGGCACCGTTTGCCAGCGCCGAATTCCTGCGGACCGACTACGGCCGAGCGGTGGATGCCGGCTTGGATAAGCTTGCGCGGGGCATCGTGTCGGATTTGAGCCCGCTGCCGTTTACCGCGCGCATCATGCGCGCCAGTGGCAATCAGATCTATTTCGATGCCGGCGCGGCATCCCTGGTGCGGGTGGGAGATGTGCTGATGGCCTATCGCCAGGCCGATCTGCCGGTCGACGATGGACGCCCGCGTCGCTTCATGGGGTCTCAGGAAACGCCGGTGGCCACACTGGTGGTCAGGAAGGTGCAGCCGCTCTTCTCGATCGGAGAGCTTGAGGGAGACGGCATCGCGCTCCAGCCCGGGGATGTCGTGCGCTTTGGGTGGTAACGCGCGTATCAGAGCAATTCTATGATGGTGCCGGCAATCTCGTTTTCACCGGAGGCCTGCGGTGTGCAACGGATCACTTCCACCACGGCGTTCAGTGGCGGTACGATCGCTTTATCGGGTGTGATGTTGAGGGTGATCTTCTCTCCGCAGGAGAGGTCTTCCTTGGAAGTGAACAGCACGCCGCCGGCACTGAGATTGATGCATTTGCCGTGGTGTTGCTTCTTTTCACCAGCTTTATTATAGGTAACGACGCAGTTCGCAGCCATGCGGAAAAAATCACGTTTTTCGTCAAAATTTCTCGCCATGGGTCCTCCTCGAGTAAAAGCCGACCTCTTTAGTTAACAAACATCCCACTTCGATGCAAGTTTTTTTATAGACTGACCGTGAACTAAAAGAAGATTTGCATGTAAGGGTATGTAGGCTTCAAAATTACATATTCTTCACGGTCAGTATTTTTCGAATACAAATTTTTTTCGTAGGAAAACCGTGATCTTAGGGGCATGGCACGATGGCGCTGTGGCGAAGTGATCCTTCCAGATCGAGGCCTCAGGCCAGGGTGCCGAGCTGCAAGCCGCGGCCAGACACAAGTGCATGAAGTAGAGGATTGATTTTATTATTTTTCAGGAGTTAACAGATTGTTAGGGCCAATTCGCACCCTAATTCAGCGGATCTTCGACAAGTCGGATCCCGCGGCGCAAAAACCGCAAAAAACGGTGATCCCGAGGTCCGAGCATTGCATCTCACGTTCGAATATTAGCGAGAATGCCTTGAAGGTGCTCTATCGCCTGCAACAGGCCGGGCATGAGGCATATCTGGTCGGCGGCGGCGTGCGCGATCTGCTGTTGGGGCGGGAACCGAAAGACTTTGACGTGGCCACGAGCGCGACGCCCGAGGAGGTCAAACGGATCTTTCGCAACTGCCGCTTGATCGGCCGGCGCTTCCGTCTGGCCCACATCTTTTTCGGTCCGGAGATCATCGAAGTGGCCACTTTCCGCGGCATCGCGGCGGAGGGCGATGCCAGTGAACGGCATGCCAAAAACGGCATGCTGATTCGCGACAACGTCTACGGGAGCTTGGAGGAAGATGCCTGGCGCCGGGATTTCACAGTCAATTCCCTGTATTACAATATCCAGGACTATTCTGTCGTCGATTATGTCGGCGGGATGAACGATCTCAATGCGGGCCTGTTGCGCGTGATCGGGGATCCCCGTCAGCGGTATCAGGAAGATCCGGCGCGGATGTTGCGAGCCGTGCGATTCGCGGCCAAATTGGGTTTCCGGATCAGCCCGGAATCTGAGACGCCGATCTTCGAGTTGACCGATTTGCTGAGGTCTCTGCCGCCAGCGCGCCTGTTCGACGAGATATGCAAGCTGTTCCTGGCCGGTCATGCCGTCGCCACCTTCGAACATTTACGTCATTACGGATTGTTCGAGCACCTCTTTCCCCTGACCGACCAATCCCTGTCCGCCCAGGAACATGATTTCCCCAAGACCTTCATCATCAAGGGATTGGAGAATACCGATCAGCGGGTGGCAGAAGGGAAGTCCGTGATACCCGCTTTCCTGTTCGCGGTACTGCTTTGGGAGCCGGTGCGCGTGTTGATCGATCAGAAGATTCAGGCAGGCATGCGGCAGCTCCAGGCCATGCAAGAGGCGGCGCACGAGGTGTTGAGCGAGCAGAATCAGCATGTGGCCATCTCGCGCAACATCGCGCTGCAAATCAAGGAGATCTGGCTGTTGCAGGCCCGATTCGACATGCGCCGCGGCCGGCGGGCCTATGAAATGCTGGCACATCCCCGCTTCCGTGCCGCCTATGATTTCCTTCTGCTGCGCCAAGCGGGCGAGGAAAAAGACGAAGTGGCCGAGCTGTGCCGCTGGTGGACCGACTTTCAGAACACCGATCGCTCCGGTCAGGATGTGCTGCTGGCCCAGCAGACGGCCCCCAAGCCCGCCGCCGGCACCGCCCGGCGCCGCAGACGCCGGCCGCGCCGCCCGCCGGGCGGGGGTGAAGGGGCGCCGTCGGGGAGCAAGGAGTCGTAGTGTCTCCGGAAACGGGCGTGCGCGTCTTCATTGGCATGGGGAGCAATCTGGACGATCCCGTTGCCCAGCTCACGCGGGCGCTCGCAGCTTTGAAACAGCTGCCGCGTTCGCGTGAGCTTGCGCATTCAAGCCTGTATCGCAGTGCGCCGATGGGGCCGGCCGGTCAGCCCGACTATGTCAACGCGGTGATCGAGCTGGAAACCGAATTGGGTGCCCTCGATCTGCTGAGCGGGTTGCAGGCGATCGAACAAGCCCAAGGGCGCGTACGCACCGGGCTGCGCTGGGGGCCGCGGACGCTGGATCTGGATCTGCTGCTCTATGGCGAGGAAATCATCGAGTTGCCGGCGCTGCACGTGCCTCATCCGGGAATGACCGAGCGCAACTTCGTGTTATATCCACTGCATGAAATCGCCCCATCGATCGAAGTCCCCGGCGGCGGAGCGCTCGCGGTGTTGCTCAAGCGTTGTCCCGCCACCGGGCTGGTGAAGTTGGCAGGGGCGGGAGAGTGGGGATGAGTGTGGAGACCAGAACCTTGCCGCATCGTTTCATCGTGGTGGAAGGTCCGATCGGGGCGGGCAAGACCACGCTGGCCAGGCGTCTGACCGAGAGCTTCGGCGGCGAGTTGATCCGCGAACTGGCCGATGAAAATCCGTTCTTGGAGCGTTTCTACCGCGACCCGTGCACCGCAGCCCTGCCGACCCAGCTGTTCTTCCTGTTTCAGCGCGCCCGCCAAATCAGCGCGCTGCGCCAGAGCGATATGTTCGCCCCGCTGTATGTCTCGGATTTCATGTTCGAGAAGGACCGGCTGTTCGCCCAGCTCCTGCTCGACGAGGAGGAGTACAAGCTCTATGACCAGGTCTTCAAGGGACTGGCGGTGGAGTTGATCCGCCCCGATCTGGTGATCTATCTGCAAGCGCCGGTCGAGGTGTTGCAAAGGCGCATCGCCAAGCGCGGCATCACCTTCGAGCGCCACATCACCGATGAGTATCTGCAACGGCTGAACACTGCCTATACCTCGTTTTTTTATTCGTATCAGGAGTCTCCATTGCTGATCGTCAATGCCGCGGAGATCGATTTTGCCGACAACGAAAAAGACTATAATTTGTTGCTTGAGCAGATATGCGCCATGCGAAACGGTCGGCGCTTTTTCAACCCCATCCCCATGAAGTGGTCTTGAACATGAGCGCACCGATTTCCACCGCCCGTTTGAAGAAGATGAAGGCCGACGGCCAGAAGATAGCGGTGTTGACGGCCTACGACGCCAGTTTCGCGCAGATCCTCGCGCAGGCCGGTGTCGAGGTGCTGCTGGTCGGGGACTCCCTCGGCATGGTGGTCCAGGGGCGTGAGACCACCCTGCCGGTCAGTGTCGACGAGATGATCTATCACTGCGCCAACGTGCGGCGCGGGGCAGGCGATGCCTTGGTGGTGGTCGACATGCCGTTCATGAGCTACAACTCGCCACAGGACGGCCTGCATCACGCCGGGCGCCTGATGAAAGAGGGCGGGGCCCATGTCGTCAAGCTCGAAGGCGGCGCGGCGGTGCTGGAAACCGTCGCCTTGATGAGCCGTTTCGGAATCCCGGTGTGCGCCCATCTCGGGCTGCTGCCGCAGTCCGTGCATAAAGTGGGCGGCTATCGTGTTCAGGGCCGTGAGCGGGATGAGGCCGCCACCATTCTTGCCGACGCCAAGGCGCTGGAGACGGCCGGTGCGGACATGCTGGTGCTGGAGTGCGTGCCGGCCAATCTGGCGGGTGAGAT
Organism: uncultured Chromatiales bacterium; assembly: GCA_964557295.1. Taxonomy (GTDB): domain Bacteria; phylum Pseudomonadota; class Gammaproteobacteria; order RBG-16-57-12; family RBG-16-57-12; genus JBFMHP01. The sequence goes on from CAZKZP010000016.1 coordinate 16,259, forward strand.
CAGCCGCGCGCTGTCGATCCCGGTGATCGGCATCGGGGCCGGTGCGCACTGCGACGGCCAGGTTCTGGTGCTCTACGACATGCTGGGCATCACGCCGGGCAAGCGGCCGAAGTTCTCCAAGGACTTCCTGGCCGAGGCCGGGAGCATCCCTGCCGCGGTCGCCGCCTACGTGAGCGCGGTGAAAGACGCGCGGTTCCCCGGTCCGGAACACAGCTTCTGATCTCTTAACCGAAAACGCCCGTATGAAAATCACCCACACCATCGAGGAATTGCGCAGCGTGCTGCGCGGCTTTCGCGCGCACGGCGAGCGCATCGCCTTCATCCCCACCATGGGCGATCTGCACGAGGGGCATCTGAGCCTGGTGCGGGAAGGAAAAAAACACGCCGAGCGCACCGTGGTGAGCATCTTCGTCAATCCGCTGCAATTTGGCGCCAACGAGGATTTCGACGCCTATCCGCGCATGTTGGAACAGGATGCCGGCAAACTCACTGCCATCGGGGTCGATGTGGTGTTCGCCCCCGGCGTGATGGAGATGTATCCGGCCGGCAGGACCCAGGCGACCTCGGTCCATGTCGCGGGCTTGTCCGACATCCTCTGCGGCGCCTCGCGCCCCGGCCATTTCAGCGGCGTGGCCACGGTGGTGAGCAAGCTGTTCAACATCGTCGGGGCGGATGCCGCCTTGTTCGGCGAGAAGGATTTTCAACAGTTGCGCGTGATCCAGACGCTGGTGGCCGATCTGCGTTTTCCCATTCAGATCATTCCGGTGCCGACCATGCGCGAGCCCGACGGCTTGGCGATGAGTTCGCGCAACCGCTATCTCACCCAGGAGGAGCGCCAGCGCGCACCGGCGCTCTACCAAGCGCTGCGGCAGGTCGTGGAAGCGATCACAGCGGGGCGCCGCGACTATAAAGATCTCTGCCGCCAGGCCGCTGAAAATATAGCGGCGGCGGGATTCCGCGGCGATTACATCGAGGTGCGGCGCACCGCGGACCTGCGGGAGCCTGAGCCGGGGGATATCGATCTGGTGGTGCTGGCCGCAGCTTGGCTGGGCCGGGCGCGCTTGATCGACAATCTCCAGGTACGCCTAGAGGGATGAGTGACGCAATATTGCTGTGATATACTTCAGAAATCCACAGAGTGAAGTGAGAGTGCTATGTTGTCGACCATGCTGAAAGCCAAATTGCACCGCGTGCGGGTGACTCATTCCGAACTGGATTATGAGGGTTCCTGCGCGATCGACGGCGATTTGCTGGACCTGGCGGGCATTCGTGAGTACGAACAGATCCAGATCTACAATATCGCCAATGGCGAGCGGTTCACCACGTACGCCATCCGGGCGGAAAACGGCTCGGGCGTGATCTCGATCAACGGCGCGGCGGCCCACAAGGCCAACCCGAACGATCTGGTCATCATCTGCGCCTATAGCGTGCTCAACGAGAAGGAACTGGCGAGCTACAAGCCGGTGTTGGTGTACGTCGACGAGAACAACAAGGTTGTGCGCACCAGCCATACGATCCCGGTGCAAGCCGCTTACGCTTAATAGCGCGATTCGCGCGTCATAAAAAAGCCAAGGTCTCGACCTTGGCTTTTTTTCGTTTGGGGCTAGCCGGTATTGCGCATGCCCGCGGCGATGGCATTGATGCTGCGCAGCAGGGGATCGAGCCATTGGGTGCGTTCGTCCTCGGAGATGTTATCCCTCCGGTAGCGCTGCAGCAGCGTGACCTGGATGTGGTTGAGTGGGTCCAGGTAGGGGTTGCGGCGCATCAAGGCCAGTGCCAGCGTGGGATTTTCCTCGATCAGGGTCTTGTTGCCGGTGACCTTGAGGACCATATCGAGCGTACGGGTGAGTTCATCGCGGATGAGCTTGTTGATTTCCCTGCCGCGGGCCTGATCCTCGCATAGCTCGGCGTACATCTCGGTGATCTTACCGTCGGATTTGAACAGCGCCATCTGGGTGTTGCTGAGCAGGGCGCGGAAGAACGGCCACTTCTGATACATCTCGTTGAGTTGCGCGATGCGGGCGGGCTCGCCTTGCGACCATTTTTCCAATGCCGAACCGATGCCCAGCCACGCCGGCAGCGTGTGGCGCGACTGCGCCCAGCCAAACACCCAGGCGATGGCGCGCACCGAGGACTTGGAGCGATCGCCTTTCTTGCGGTGCGAGGGGCGCGAGCCGATGTTCATCAGGCCGATTTCGGCCAGCGGTGTGGCCTCGTAAAAATAATCGAGGAAGCCCGGGGTGCGGTCGGTGAGTTCGCGATAGGTGTTTTCGCCTTCGCGCGCCAACGCCTCCATGATTTCGAGATACTTCGGATCCACTGGCGGCCGAGATTCGATCAGATGGAGGCTGGCCTTGATCAGACCGGTGGCGCCCATGGTCAGTTCGTAGGTGGCGGTTTCCGAATTGGAGTACTTAAACGACAACACCTCACCTTGTTCGGTGAACTTGATCTGGCCGTGGACGGTGCCCGCCGGTTGCGAGAGGATCGCCTCGTGGGTCGGGCCGCCGCCGCGGCCGACGGTGCCGCCGCGCCCGTGGAACAGGAGGATTTCGATCTCGCGGCTTTGCCCCAGGGCGGTGATTTTTTTCTGTGCCTGAAACAAGCCCCAGGAGGAGGCCAGGATGCCGCCGTCCTTGCAGGAGTCGGAATAGCCCAGCATCACCTCTTGCTGATTGCCGGAGGCGCGCAGCAACTCAGCGTAGGTGCCGTTGTCGAGCAGGGTGGTCATCACCGGCTCGATGTGCCGGAGATCCTCGATGGTTTCAAACAGCGGCGCGATGCGGATGTCACAATACGCCTGGCCGTTCTTGAAGCCGGCAAGACCGGCCAGATGCGCCAGGAACATCACCTCCATGACATGCGAGGCGGCGTGGGTCATGGAGATCACATAAGCGCCAAAGGCCTTGGGGCTGACCTCGGAGCGCATGCACTGCATGACGTCAAAGACTTGCAGCGTCTCGCGGGTCGGCTCGGTGTATTTCGAGAGCCCGAGTGGCAGCACCTGTGATTGACATTGGCCGGAACGGATCAGCCGGGCGAGTGTGTGCAGCCTTTCCTCTTCGGACATCCTCGCATAATCGAGCGAGGCGTCGAGCGAGCGCAGGACCTCGGTGACCGCCTCGGTGTGACGGGTCGATTCCTGGCGGATGTCGAGTTTCACCAGGTAGAAGCCGAAGGTTTCGATTAGACGGATCAAGTCCTTCAGCGCGCCGTTGGCCAGCGATTTATCGCCATGGTCGATCAGTGATTGCCGGATTACGCCGAGATCCTGCAGCAGTTCCTCTTCGAGGCGATAGGCGTCGGCGGCGTTCTCCGAGAGGGGCAGATTATCCAGGCGATGATTGACCGCCTCGATGTTGCGTTCCAGGCGATAGCAAATCACCGCCAGCTTGCGGCGGTAGGGCTCGAGCTCGAAGCGGTCGGATTTGTGCGCGAACGGTTTGTCACCGAAGCGCTGGGTGTCTTTGGTGTTGCTTTGCAGCAGGGCGTCGGAGACCTTGCACAAGCGGATCGAATGCGTGAGCCACTGCATCAGCTCGCGCACGCGGCGCACGTATTCCAGCAGCACTTCGTGGGTCTGCATGCGCAGCGCCAGTACCGTCGTCTCGGGCTTGACGTTCGGATTGCCATCGCGATCCCCGCCGATCCACGAACCGAAGGTCAAGATGCTCGGGACATTGATCTTCGCCTGCTCGCCGTAATAGCGCTTTACGGCCTTTTCCAGGTAGTGGTAGGTGGTGGGCACCGCATCGAACAGGCTCTTGTTGAAGTAGTGCAGCCCGTGGCTGATCTCATCGGCCACATCGGGGCGGCTGGCGCGGACCTCGTCGGTCATCCAGAGCTGGCGGATTTCGTTTTCGAGTTTTCTGACGACGTCTTCGCGCTGGAACTTGTTCAGGCGCGGATCGTCGAGTTCGTTGCAGGTGACGAAGATCCGCCGCAGCAGTTCCATGATGGTACGGCGCTTGGATTCGGTCGGGTGCGCGGTGAATACCGGCATGTAGTTCAGGCGATTGAGCAGGGTTTGCAGCTGCTCGGGCGAGACATTTTGCGCCTGGAGCTGGCGGATGGTGTCGTCGAACGAGCCGGTCCACAGCGGGCTGGAGGTGCGAATCTGCAGGCGGCGCTGGATGTGCTGGTATTCCTCTTCAGCGATGTTGACCAGGCTGAAATAGATGCTGAAGGCGCGTACGACATGGGAGAGCGTCTTGGCATCGAGTTGATTGATGAAATCGACCAGCCGCGCCCGGGTGCGTGGATTGTCCTTTTTGCGCAGGCTGATGAATCCGGTGCGCAGCGTTTCGACGGCTTCGAATACATGTTCGCCGGCCTGGCTGCGCAAGACGTTACCGAGCAGGGTTCCCAGGAGTTTGACGCGCGCGCGTAGCGCTTTATCGCTGATCTGTTTTTTGAACATGATGCAGGTATTTTCTTTTGGTTTGGGGCGCGACGCATTCTTGCCGGTGGCCCGACACTGCGCGGCGCGGTGAAAGCACAAAGCGGCGCATTATAACCCTTGGATTCGTGTTTTCATACAACGCAGGAAAAAAAGCGGGCGTCCGAGGACGCCCGAAGAGAGAGGAGGAGAGAGATGAAGAAGCCGGAGAAGTGATCCATTTAAGGAGCAAGATCCGCCTTCTTCTGGCTTAGGTAAGAGCACGAGGCGTGCCAACTGATGAAGTTCCAGCAAAACAATAACTTAACTATTTTGTGATTTATTCGAGGGGTGACGAGATGCGTCACAAATAAACAAAAAAAGTCATGAAATGTGACGTGGCCCTCACGCGTGGTGTGAGGCAAGTCAGATAC
>CAZKZP010000016.1:21080-33045 GCA_964557295.1 uncultured Chromatiales bacterium
CACGTTTGCAAGGCGCGGGAGAGTTTATGTGATTGATTAAAGGTAAAAAATTGGGCGCCCGAAGACGCCCGAAGAAAGTGCAAAGAGAGGAAGAGAGAGGTGAAGAAGCTGGAGAGGAATTCCCCCGAAGTTGCCGAAGCAAGTTTAGATCCTCAATCCCGCTTCTTCGATAAAGTATGTTGCAGAGGCCGTGCCAACATGTTTAATGGTTGAAAAACAATTGCTTGTAAATGTGGCGCTATTGCAGTGATCCAGGGAATGACCAAATATGTCACAAAATTTGATGTATTGGCAGTCCAGGGCTTACTTGGCGTCACAACTTCCTGGCCTGCTCGGCGGCGTTCCCGATATAGGTGGCCGGGGTGAGCCGCATCAGTTCCTGCTTGGCCTCGTCCGGGATGGCCAGGGTGCTGATGAAGCGGCGCATGGTCTCTCGATCGATGCCGTGACCGCGGGTGAGCTCTTTGAGCTTTTCATAGGGCTTTTCGATGCCGTAGCGGCGCATGACGGTCTGCACTGGCTCGGCCAGGACCTCCCAGGCGTTGTTCAGGTCTTCGAGCAGGCGCTTTTCATTGATCTCGAGTTTGCTGACGCCCTTTAGCGTGGCCTGGTAGGCGAGGACCGAGTGCGCGATGCCCACGCCGAGGTTGCGCAGGACCGTGGAGTCGGTGAGGTCGCGCTGCCAGCGCGAGATCGGCAGCTTGCTGCTGAGATGTTCGAACAAGGCATTGGCGATGCCGAGATTGCCTTCCGAGTTTTCGAAGTCGATGGGGTTGACCTTGTGCGGCATGGTCGATGAGCCGATCTCCCCGGCGACGGTCTTCTGTTTGAAATACCCCAGCGAGATATAGCCCCAGACATCGCGGTCGAAGTCGATCAGGACGGTGTTGAAGCGCGCCAGGGCCTGGAACAGCTCGGCGATGTAGTCGTGCGGCTCGATCTGGATGGTGTAGGGATTCCACTCCAGCCCGAGCGAGGTGACGAACGCCTGCGCGATCTTGCTCCAGTCGAGTTCGGGATAGGCGGCGAGGTGGGCATTGTAATTGCCGACCGCGCCATTGATCTTGCCCAGCAGCGCCACGGCGGCGAGCTGCGCGCGCTGACGCTTCAGGCGATAGGCGACATTGGCCATCTCCTTGCCGACCGTGGTGGGCGAGGCGGTCTGGCCGTGGGTGCGGGAGAGCATGGGCACGGTGGCGTGATCATGGGCGAGGCGGCTGATCGCCTCGATGATCTCATCGACCATCGGCAACAAAGTCTGGTTGCGGCCCTCGCGCAGCATCAGGGCATAGGCGAGATTGTTGATGTCTTCCGAGGTGCAGGCGAAGTGGATGAATTCGCTCACCGCTTCCAGTTCGGCGTTGCCGGCGATCTTCTCTTTCATGAAATACTCGACGGCCTTCACGTCGTGATTGGTGACCTTTTCGATGTTCTTGACGCGCTGGGCGTCTTCGAGCGAAAAGCTGTCGACGATGCTATTGAGCAGATGGGTGGCGTGCGCGCTGAATGCGGGCACCTCCGGGATGGCCTCGATGCGGGAGAGATGCTGCAACCAGCGCACCTCCACCAGTACCCGGTGGCGGATCAGGCCGTATTCACTGAAGATCGGACGAAGATCGGTGGTCTTGTTGCCGTAGCGGCCATCGATCGGGGAGATGGCGGTCAGTTCATTCAGTTTCATGCGCGCTCCGCGGTCTGCTTGGTCAGTTTAAAGCGGCAAATCATACTACACTTGGCCACCCGATGCGTACCCCGAAGCGTGGGCATAATCCCCGGAGATCGGTTAGAATACCGCGCAACTACGCCACAATAATCAACCAAGGTGAATCCGGAATGATCGAAGCCTATCGCAAACACGCCGCCGAACGCGCCGCCCAAGGCCTGCCGCCCCTGCCGCTGAATGCCGAGCAGACCTCGGCGCTGGTCGAATTGCTGAAAAACCCGCCCTCGGGCACAGGGGAATTCCTGCGGGGACTGCTGACCGACCGGGTGCCGCCGGGCGTGGATCAGGCGGCGTATGTGAAGGCGGCGTTTCTGGCCGATGTGGCCAAGGGCAAGGCGGCCAGCCCGTTGTTCGACGCCAAGCGCGCCACCGAGCTGCTGGGCACCATGGTCGGCGGTTATAACATCCAGCCGCTGATCGATCTGCTGGACCATGCGGCGCTGGCCCCGGTCGCCGCCGCGGCGCTGAGCAAGACCCTGCTGATCTTCGACAACTATCATGACGTGGCCGCCAAGGCCAAGACCAACGCGCACGCCAAGCAGGTCATCGATGCCTGGGCCAATGCCGAGTGGTTCACCGCGCGCACGAAGCTGCCCGAGCAGATCACCGTCACAGTGTTCAAGGTCGATGGCGAGACCAACACCGATGATCTCTCCCCGGCCTCCGAGGCCTGGAGCCGCCCGGACATCCCGCTGCACGCCAAGGCGATGCTGATCAATCGCATGGAGGGCGCGCTGGAGAAGATCGAGACGCTGAAGCAGAAAGGCCATCCGCTGGCCTTCGTCGGCGATGTGGTCGGCACCGGCTCCTCGCGCAAGTCGGCGATCAATTCCGTACTCTGGCACATGGGCAACGACATTCCGTTCGTGCCCAACAAGCGCCAGGGCGGTGTGGTCCTCGGCGGCAAGATCGCGCCGATCTTCTTCAATACCGCGGAAGACTCCGGCGCGCTGCCGATCGAATGCGACGTGAGTAAATTGAACACGGGGGATGTGATCACCATCCATCCCTATGCCGGCAAGATCACCAATCAGGCCGGCACAACCCTCTGTACCTTCGAGCTGAAGCCCACCACCATCCTGGATGAGGTGCGCGCCGGCGGCCGCATCCCGCTGATCATCGGCCGCTCACTCACCGACAAGACCCGCGAGGCCCTCGGCCTAAAACCGTCCACGGTGTTCGCGCGCCCGGTCGCCCCGGCCGACAGCGGCAAGGGCTACAGCCTGGCGCAGAAGATGGTCGGCCAGGCCTGTGGCGTGAAGGGCATCCGCCCCGGCACCTATTGCGAGCCGCGCATGACCACGGTCGGTTCACAGGACACCACCGGCGCGATGACGCGCGACGAGTTGAAGGAGCTCGCCTGCCTGGGCTTCTCCGCCGATCTGGTGATGCAGAGCTTCTGCCACACCGCGGCCTATCCCAAGCCGGTCGACATCAAGCTGCAGCACAGCCTGCCGGAGTTCATCACCACGCGCGGCGGGGTGTCGCTGCGTCCGGGCGACGGCGTCATCCATTCCTGGCTCAACCGCTTGCTGCTGCCGGATACGGTCGGCACCGGCGGCGACTCGCACACGCGCTTCCCGATCGGCATCAGCTTCCCGGCCGGCTCCGGGCTGGTGGCCTTCGCCGCCGCCCTGGGCGTGATGCCGCTGGACATGCCGGAATCGGTGCTGGTGCGCTTCAAGGGCGCGATGCAGCCGGGCGTCACGTTGCGTGATCTGGTCAACGCCATTCCCTACGTGGCCATCCAGCAGGGCCTGCTGACGGTGGCCAAAGAGGGCAAGAAGAACATCTTCTCCGGGCGCATCCTGGAGATCGAGGGTCTGCCGGATCTGAAGGTCGAGCAGGCGTTCGAACTCTCGGATGCCTCGGCCGAGCGCAGCGCCGCCGCGTGCACCGTGCGCTTGAACAAGGAACCGATCATCGAGTACCTGCAATCCAACATCACCCTGATGAAGTGGATGATCGCCAACGGCTACGAGGACAAGCGCACCCTGAGCCGCCGCATCGCGGCCATGGAGCAGTGGCTGGCCAATCCGGTACTGCTCGAACCGGATGCCGATGCCGAATACGCCGCCGTCATCGAGATCGATCTCGATCAAATCAAGGAGCCGATCGTGGCCTGTCCCAACGATCCGGATGATGTGAAGCTGCTCTCCCAGGTGGCCGGCGACAAGATCGACGAGGTGTTCATCGGCTCCTGCATGACCAACATCGGCCATTACCGCGCCGCCGGCAAGGTGCTGGAAGGCAAGGGCGCGGTGCCCACGCGCCTGTGGATCGCACCACCGACCCGCATGGATCAGCATCAGCTCACCGAAGAGGGCTACTACAGCATCTTCGGCGCGGCCGGCGCCCGCACCGAGATGCCGGGCTGCTCGCTGTGCATGGGCAACCAGGCGCGCGTGGCCGACGGTGCGACGGTCTTCTCGACCTCGACCCGCAACTTCCCCAACCGCATGGGCAAGAACGCGCGCGTCTATCTTGGCTCCGCCGAGCTGGCGGCGGTGTGCGCGCGGCTGGGCAAGATCCCGAGCCCGGCCGAGTATCAACAGGCCGTCAACCACATCGCGCCGTTGGCCGCCGATGTCTACCGCTACCTCAATTTTCATCAGATCGAGGAGTACAAGAAGACAGCGGCCAAGGTGATTCCGATCGCTGCCGCCTAAAGGTGTTGGTTTTGTAGGAGCCATCTTCAGATGGCGATATCTTCCGGCTGATCGCAAGCTGAAGCTTGCTCCTACAAGCGAGGTCGGCGATTGCGGATTGATGTAACCAAGGGGCGGCGTTTTTCTCGATGACAGGCAGGATGACAAGGCTGTGCGCATTGCCCTGGTGGCTGGGCTGGCTGCTGGCGGTGTGCGCAATCACGCTGGTCACGGTGATCGCCTATTGGGAGGCGCCGAAGAACGGGTTTCATTTCGACGACCGCTTCAGCATCGTCGAGCACCCGCCGATCCACATCACCGAACCGAGTCTCGCCAATCTTTTACAGGCCGGGGCCAACGCCTATCACGCCCCGCGCCCGCTGCCGAGCGTGACCTTCGCCTTCGACTGGTGGCGCGGCGGCGGCGATCCCAAGCCGTTTCAGATCACCAATATCCTCATCCACCTCATCAACGCCTTGCTGGTGCTGGCACTGTTGTATCAGGTGCTGATCCGCCTTGCGCCGCAACGGCGCTGGGCGGTGCTGGCGGTGGCGACGGTCGGCGCATTGGTCTGGGCCGCGCATCCGATCCAGGTCCAGGCCGTGACCTACATCGTGCAGCGCATGGCCTCGCTGGCGGCGCTGTTCATGCTGCTTTCAGTGCTGCTGTACCTGCTGGGGCGCACCGCGCACTCGTCGCTGGCGCGCCTCGCGTTCTTCGCGGGCTGTGCCGCGAGTTTCGCGCTCGGGGCGGTCTCCAAGGAGATCGCCTGGATCACGCCGCTGCTCATCCTCCTGGCCGAATACGGGGTGATCCGTCACGGGCGCGATTTGATCCAAGGCACGGCTGATAAAGTCATCCTCGGCGTGCCGCTGGCGCTCGGGGCGTTGGCGCTGCTCAGTATCTTCATGCAGGCGGGGCCGGTGTATGACTTCGTCAGCCGCGACTACGCGCAGCGGGATTTCACGATGTGGCAGCGCGTGTTGACGCAACCGAGCGTCATCGCTTTTTATCTTTCCGAAGTGCTCTGGCCCTTGCCGGGAAGGTTCTCGCTGGAACACGATTTCGCCGTTTCAACCTCGCTGATTCAGCCGATCACCACCTTGGTTGCTTGGCTCGGCCTGATCGGCTGGATCGCCGGCGGGGTGTGGCTGCTGTGCCGGCGCGCGTGGCGCGTATACGGATTCCTGCTGCTCTGGGTGCCGCTCACCCTGGCCGTGGAGAGCAGCTTCATCGGGCTGGAGATGGTCTTCGAGCACCGGATGTATGTGCCGCTGTTGGGTTTGGTAGGGTTGCTGGCGTGCGGGATGTTGTGGCTGGCGGGCCGATTCCGCCATGGCTGGTTTGCCGTAAGTGCGCTCGCGGCCGTCCTTATCGCGGGGCTGGTGATCGCCACGCAGCAGCGCTTGCCCGTGTGGAGCAGTGTGTTGAGCCTGGTGCAGAACTCCGTCGCACACGCGCCGAATTCCGCCCGCGCCTGGTCGAATCTGGCGCGGCAGTACATCAATCTCAATCGCCAGGATCTTGCGCTGGAACCGGCGCAGCGGGCGCTGCGGCTCGATCCGGACAACAGCGCGGCGCTGGAGTCGATGGGCATCATCCTCACCAACCGGGGGACGGTGGCGGAGGCCGAGCGGTATTTCCTCGCGGCCTTCCAGGCCGGGCAGACCACGCACTCCTGGCCGGCCAATTTCGGCGTGCTGTATCTGCGCAAGGGGGATGAGGGCATCGATCCATCGGCCTCGTACCGGCAGGCCGTAGCGCACTTCAGGCAGGCCAAGGCCATGGCGCCGTGGTCGGCCGAATACACGCGCAACCTGGCCATCGCCTTGGCCCGGCTGGGGCAATGCGAGGCGTCCTACAGGGAGTGGCAGCAGTTTTTCGCCTTGGCGAAGGACCCCGCGTTGATCGCGCAGGGGCGCCAGTTGATGGGGAATGACTTCCAACGTTCAGGTGGGGCGTGTGCGAGACGATGAGGGATTAAGCAGTTATTCCCTCACCCCAACCCTCTCCCTCAGGGAGAGGGAGTTACTAAGACGATCGGTAGTAAAGCCTCATTCAGAGCCACCCCAATGTTGCGGAACAAGGCGCAGTGCGCAGGCAATGGCAAGCCCTTGTCAAGCACTGCAACGCTGGGCTGCAACATTGGGGTGGCTCCCTTCGGGCGGACGGCTAGACGGCCATCCGCCGCGTTGCGACGGTTTGACATAGATTGACTATGCCGGCACCGCCGCGCCTTGCGGGCTGACCCTCTAGCCGCCCGCTGAATGAGGCTTTACTAGCGATCGTCTTAGTATTCTTAAGCCGCGTGGATTCTATTCAACAGCTGATTGGCGATCGCGATCATCTTCTTGCGCTGGAGCAGCACCTGCCAGCGCGTGCCGCCGCACTGCCGCCAGAGGATGGCCGAGCGAATGGCGGCCAGCAGCAGGGCGCGCACCTTGTCGGCGTTATCCGCTGCCTGGAGATGGCCGTGCTCGCCGCTCACCATGATCTTGGGCGGGATCTGGCTCACGGTATCTTTATAAAGACCGGCGAGATTCGCGATGACATTGCGGTGCAGCGGTTCGAAATGGGTCGACTGGATCCGGGCCTGATCGATGCCCTCGCTGATCCGCTGCATGTAGTGCGGCTGCTTGACCAGCTTGCGCTCCAGGTGCAGCAGGCTCAGCAGGTATTGGGTGATTTCCATGTCATGCTGCTGCGCGCCGGAAAATTTTGCGATCAGCTCGCGCAGGCCGGTGGCCACGCCGCCGGCGCCGCCGTAAACATCCTCGGTGCGCGTCGCCTCGGTGATCAACAGGCTGTTGATCGAGGCCTGGTAGGCCTGCGGGTCGGCGCGCCCGGTGCGCGCGATCTGCTGCACCAGCTTACAGGCCTGCACGATGCCGGCAAAGGCGATGACGCGTTCTTCTAGCGTGTGTTCCACTCGATACCTCGTAATCAATCTGGCAACCCAATACCTTTGCGCCAATGTTCCTTCGCGCTCATTTTGTAGGAGCCATCTTCAGATGGCGATGGCTCCGCTGCGGCTGATCGCTTGTTCCTGCATTTCATTATGCAAAAGCCGCGTGACGCATGGACGGCGCATTCGAACATTCGATGACGCCGCCCCCTAAACATTCATCATCCCGGTAAAACACCACCGACTGCCCCGGCGTGACCGCGCGCTGCGGCTGCTCGAATTCAACCTGCGCGATGCCGTCGACGATGCGCGTGACGACGGCGGCCTGCTCGACCTGCCGGTAGCGGGTCTTGGCGGTGCAGCGCAGCGGCAGCTCCGGCGGCGCGCCGCAGACCCAATGCAGCTGGCCGGCCTGGAGCGTGGTGCTGAACAGCCAGGGATGATCATGACCTTGCGCGACGATCAGCGTGTTGCTGGCGAGATCCTTGCCCACGACAAACCACGGCTCGCCGCTGCCATCGTGTTGCCCGCCGATGCCCAGCCCCTGGCGTTGGCCCAGGGTGTAGTACATCAACCCTTGGTGCTCTCCCATGCTCATGCCTTCCGGCGTGCGCATCTCACCCGGTTGCGCCGGCAGATAGCGGCTCAGGAAATCGCGGAAGTTCTGCTCGCCGATAAAACAGATGCCGGTGCTGTCCTTTTTCCTGGCGTTGGCAAAACCGGCTTGCTGGGCGAGGCGGCGCACCTCGGGCTTCTCCAAACGGTAGAGCGGAAACATCGTCTTCGACAATTCGTATTGCCCAAGGGTGTAGAGAAAATAGGTCTGGTCCTTGTTCTGGTCCCGCGCCTTGAGCAGGCGATGAAAGCCGTCGCGCGGCTCCGTGCCGGCGTAATGGCCGGTGGCGATGTAATCAGCGCCAAGCGCCATCGCGTGTTCCAGGAAGACCTTGAACTTGATCTCCTTGTTGCACATCACATCGGGATTGGGCGTGCGCCCGGCGCGGTATTCACTCAAAAAATATTGGAAGACGTTGTCCCAATATTCCTTGACGAAATTGCGCGGATACAGCGGGATCTCCAGCGCCTTGCAGACCTTCTTCACGTCGATGAAGTCGCGCTCGGCGTCGCAGTACGCGCCTTCATCCTCATCGTCCCAGTTCTTCATGAACAGCCCCTGCACGCTGTAGTGTTGCTGGAGCAGGAGCAGCGCGCAGACCGAGGAGTCGACACCGCCGGACATGCCGACGATCACGCGGATTGCTTTTTGGGTGGGGCTCATCGCCATGAAAAACCTAAGTCGGATATCAGCTTTGCTCTGGGCGGGCTATTATAAACGAAAGCAGAACTGGAATGCAGGAGTTGAGCAGACAAATGAAAAATCTAACGATTTGCGCAATGGTTCTATTGTTGGCGGGATGTCCCAACAGTCCTTCACCGACCTCGGCGGTGGGCACGCCGGCCGCCGCGCTCACGCTGGAAGATTCCTTCCCCCAGGTGCGGTTCTCCGCGCCGGTGGCGATGATACAGGCGCCACGCGATCCCGACTGGTTTTATGTGGTCGAACAAGCGGGCACCGTGCAGCGTTTTCATCGCGCCGATCCCGGCGGCACGCGCGAGCAAGTGATCGACATCCGCTCGCGGGTGGATTACGGCGGCGAGAAGGGTTTGCTGGGAATGGCGTTTCATCCAGATTATCAAGATAACCATCGACTGTTTCTGTCATACACCGGACGCTGTGATGCGGGCGGCCTCTGTTCGTTTGTGACCGAGGCGGAGTTCGCGCCCGCTGCCCAGCCTGTCCTCGGCGCGGAGAAGATCCTGCTGCAAATAGAGCAGCCTTACGACAACCACAACGGCGGCCAGATCGCCTTCGGTCCCGACGGCAAGTTTTATATCGGTTTTGGCGATGGCGGCTCGGCGGGCGATCCCCGCGGGAACGCGCAGAACCTCAATACCTTGCTGGGCAAACTGCTGCGTATCGATGTCGATCAAGGGCAGCCGTACGCCATCCCCGCGGACAATCCTTTCGTGGGCAGCGCGAACGCGCGCCCGGAGATCTATGCCTATGGATTGCGCAATCCCTGGCGCTGGAGCTTCGACCGGCAAAACGGCGAGCTGTGGCTCGCAGATGTGGGGCAGAACAAATGGGAAGAGGTCGATATCATCAAAGCGGGCGGCAACTATGGCTGGAATCAGCGTGAAGGCACTCATTGTTATCCGACGGCGCCCTGCGACAAAGCAGGTCTGATCGATCCTGTCACGGAATATTCGCGCGATGAAGGGCAGTCGATCACCGGAGGGTATGTCTATCGCGGCGCGGCGTTGCCGCAACTCACCGGCACCTATGTGTTCGGTGATTTCGCCAGCGGTGTGATCTGGGGATATGCCAACGGCGCGCGGCGCGTGCTGTTACGTGAGACCGGCGCGAATATCTCGTCGTTCGCCGAGGATGCCGGTGGCGAGCTTTATGTGTTGGATCATTCCAGCGGCCGCATCTTGAAGATCGCGGCCGCGAAGTGAGGCCGGATTAGACGGTGTTCTGCGGCGCGGCTTTTTTGGTGTTCATCAGGCGGTCCATGATCGATGACAAGGCCTTGTCGACCATCGGCAGGTCATCGATCAAACGCGCCTTACCGGTGCGCAGTTCCTCGGCCAGTTGCCCCATGGTGCGCTCGGCGACGATTTGATAACGCCAGTTGGCGAAGAAATATTGATCGACGATATCGCCTTTCCATTCCAGCTTGGCGCGCGTGACGCGATTATTCTGATCAGTCAACTCGACCCAATCACCGACCTGCATGTCGCATACGATCCGCATGTGCTCGTCGTCGCGATCGTAGCCGGGGGCGAGGTCGCCGCCGCCGGACGCGAGCACGATCTCCTCGTCGAGGTCGTATTCATCCAGCACCTTGTCGAAAGCATCCGCGCTGGGTGCGGAGGCCGCGGGCAATTTCATTTCGACATCGGTTTCGCCGCCGAGATTCGCATGCGCGGGCGGCGCATCGCCGCGTAGCACCGCGATGTGATGCGCCTCCAGCGTCTTGAACAGGGTGGCGATCTTGGCCTTGTCCCAAGCGATGTCTTCCAGCGCCTGGCGGATAGTGGCCAGCAGCCCTGGAATCTTCTTGGCCATCCGTTGACGATCTGTTGTGCCGCGCTTGGGCTCCAGCGTCCAGAGCAACTCATCGGTGATATCCAACGCCATCCGATAACGTGTGCTCTCGATGCCGTCGCTGACGATGATCGAGGCGAGAAAAGTCTGCCACGCCTCGCTGAGCCAGAGCATCACCGAGGCGGGAAGATCGCGCTCGTGGCCTAACTTTTCCAGATCCGCCGCCGCTGTGATCCGCGCCTTTTCGAGACGGTCACGCGCTTCGGCCGCCTTGATCCGATCGTCTTCAGTCTCACGGCACCGATTCTGCTCGGCGGCGATGAACTGGTTGAAATCTTCCAGTGCCGCGCTGAAGATGCCGATGTCTTGCTCGAAATCGTTGAGTATGTTTTCCACGATGCTGTTGATCTTATTGAACAGGAGGTCATCGCCGGCCTCGCCCAGGTCGCTGACCAGGACACCCGATTGGCTCAGGGTGTTGAGCAGCGTGCGCGCCGGGTGGGACTTTTTATTGAAAAAGGTCTTGTCGAGGATGGCGACCTTGAAGAGCGGTATCTGCATGCGCGCCAGGATCGCCTTCAGCCGATCGGGCATCTTCGGGTCGTCGAAAATGATGTCGAACATCATGCCGACCAGGGTGAGCGTCTCGGTGTCCTGTTTGTTGATGTTGCCAGAGGCCGCATCGCCACGTTGCGCGCCAATGGCGCCAACCAGCGCAGTCAAAATCTGCTGCGGTTTGTGCAGGCCTGGATTGCTGAGGGCTTCGTGCTGTAGTTGGGTGAAGCCGTGCACGACATCGTTTGTGATATAAACGGGTGCGCCCGCCGGCATGCCGCCGCCGATTCCAGGTTGACCGGCCATGGGGAAATATCCGCCCATGGGAAAGCCCTGAGTCCCCAGAAGGTTGCGCATCATCTGAAAGGTGTTGCCATCCGCGGTGTGCCCATCTCCCGGGGCGGCGCCCACCGGGAGGTTCTCGCCATAGCCACCAGCGCGCGCGGCATCAGGGTTGGATGAAACGATCTTTTTATTGATCCTGTATTTGTAATTCGGCAACACATTCTGGCTGACAAAGTACTGATTGACCTCATCGTACATGTCACCCAGATTTTCCATCATATAGCGATCGAGCAGTTTGAACAGCACGATCTTGATCTTGATTTCCATGCCGAGATTTCCGGCGGCATCGCGAAATGCCGTGCAGATGGTCTTGGGGTCAAGGGGCGAGTTTTCCTCGGTGAAGCTCGCCTTTGGGACGATGTCATTGTAGCGGTGGGCGATGGCCTTCAGCGCGTCGTCGAAGCGGCTGCGCGCCTTCTCGACCAGTTTGTTGATGGCAATCTGCTCTTCGAGTTCGTCATCGGCCACCAGCGAGAATTGGTCCAGCTCCAGCGTTGTGCCTTGCCCCTTCGCTGCGGAACTTGGCTGGGAGGGCGCGAAAGTGTCCGTGTGGTTAGTGATGAAGCGCTGCAGCAGGTCCTTCTCGAACCCTTCGCGTTTGATGCGGATGACGCGCATCGCGTCCAGAAAAGCGCTCTGATCGCTGTTGTTCTCGGCTTTGTTGCTGTATTCGAACA
>CAZKZP010000016.1:33055-47169 GCA_964557295.1 uncultured Chromatiales bacterium
GGGTGTCATCGACATTGTCGAGCACGTGCTTGCCGATGCCGACGACATGTTTTTCAGCCAGTTTCCGGCAATGTTCGAGGATATCTTTCCTGGAGGATCGAGACATACGGCCCGTGGCGTTGAGATCGATAACATTAAGGTTCTTCGACATGCGCGGCACTCTACTTTAGTGGCAACCATCGCAGAGTATCGGTGAGCGCCGGTGGATATTGAGTGAATTTGGCAGGGTTGTGACTGGTGTCACAGGCGGGATACGGACTGCGCCGCACCCCGGGCTAGCGGCGCGGAGAGGTTGCGGTTTTGCGGCGGCGCGGGGTGGAGGCGGCCTTTGGTGATTTGGCGCTCGTGGCGGCGGGGGGGTGGACCTGGAGGATGCGGTATTCGCCGGGTTGCAGCTCGCCGAGGTTCCATGGGCCGATGGCCCAGCGGATCAGGCGCAGCGTGGGAAAGCCCACGGCGGCGGTCATACGTCTGACCTGGCGGTTGCGGCCCTCGCGCAGGGTGAGTTCCAGCCAGGAGGTCGGGATGGCGGCGCGATAGCGCACCGGCGGCGTGCGCGGCCAGATCTTCGGTTCGTCCATCAAACGCGCCTGCGCTGGCAAGGTCATGCCGTCGTTCAGGGCCACGCCTTGCCGCAATGCCGCCAGCGCGGCCTCGTCCGGGCAGCCTTCTACCTGCACCCAATAGGTCTTGTCCATTTTCTGATCCGGATGCGCGATACGGTGCTGCAAGGGACCGCTGTCGGTGAGCAGCAAGAGGCCCTCGCTGTCCCGGTCCAAGCGGCCGGCGGGATAAATTCCTGATAAGTCGATGAAATCAGACAGGGTGGCGCGGCCCTCCGCGTCGGTGAACTGGCTCAGGACATCATAGGGTTTGTTGAACAGGATCAGTCGCGCCATGCAAGAGGCATCTTATGGATAGGGTGGAAACAAAATTTTACTAAGGAATTGGCGGCATTTGTACGATTCATTAGAGGGACGGTGATCTCGCCATCATGGCTGGCATCATACTTGCATTGTCCCAGCTGTCGCCACCGATTGAAATGAGAAAAAAGTACCGATGACCAAGACCAAACGAATCGAGTCCGTGGCCAAGCTGGCCGAGTCCGCCGAGATGGACGCCGCCAAGGAGCTGGCGGTCAGCCAGCGCCAGATGGATACCGCTCAGGCGCAGTTGCATCAGCTGATGAGTTATCGCGAGGAGTATCTCCTGCGCATGCGCGAAGTCGGCAAACAAGGCATGAGTATCGGTCAGATGCAGGGTTATCAGGCCTTCATCAGCCGGCTGGATCTCGGCATCGAAGAGCAAAAACACAAGGTGGATCGCGCCCGCATGGCGCTGGAGCAGAAGAAGGGTCAGTGGCAGTCCCGGCACATGCGGTCACTGGCCATGGATAAGGTGCTCATTCAGTGTCAGCAGAAAGAGCGCGTGATGCTCGACAAGCGCGAACAAAAAGAAACCGATGAACGGGCGCAGCGCTGCGGCGGTGTCGCTGTGCTCGATGACTGAGCGCGGTTGAGTTTTCCTCCCCCGGTGTTTCTTGCCACGCACGCTGAGCGGTGGCGCCATCCAATCTGTCAGGATTAGCCAGGAACATCGGGACGTGCGCGCCTCAGCTGGCATGCAATTTGAATTATCCAGTGTGAAGTTCGAATCATTTTCGGAGCACCCATGACACAAGAAGCGGCCTTGCTGCCAACCACAACCTCCTCGGACCTGGGTTTCAGCCTGATCAAAACACCATCAGGCGCGGTGGCCGATGCCGGCGCGCCGCCATTCAAGGATGTTTTCTCTGGCCAGCTGCGCCAGCTTGGCGCGGCGTCGTTACCGGCCGGGCTGGCGGCCGCGCCGAATGCCGTGCAGAGTGTTGGCGCGCAGGCGCGCCCAGGCCAGGCTATGCCGCTGATGGGTAGGCCATTGCCGTTGCTGACGGCGCAGGCGCTCCCAGCGACGGAACCCGGCGAGATGTCAGCCGAGGCGATGCTGGCCGTCATGAGCGGTGACTCACCCCTCATGACAGAGGGGCTGGCGAAGTCGTCATCGACTGCTCAGGAGGGCGAGCAGACGCTCGATGCCGCCGCGCTCCAGCCGGCGCTGCCGCTTGAGCTGCATACCGCTGTGCCGCTGGTGACTGCAACCGGGGCGGCGCCGGAGGTTGCGCTGGATCCATCTGTGATCGATGTGCCGCCCCCCGAGGTGAATCCCGACATGGCGGCGATCTCCTCATCGACGATGGCAGTGGCATCGAGTGAGGTGCCCGCACTTATCGAGGGGGAGGCCATGCCGGCAGGCGCCGCCAAGGCCGCCCCCGTGATTGCGCAGGCGCAGGTGTCACACGAGTCTTCGGAGCTTCCGCTGCCATTCGAGCAAGGACAAACTGAGGCTGCCCTTAAGTCGACTTCCAAGGCGAACGCTGCCGCCGCCCCCAGCCCAAGTCCGGAAGGTGAGCCAGCGCGATTCGCGACGGCAGTACAGGGCATGACGCAAGCGGTGCAGAATGCCGCGAATGCCGGGAAAACAGCTCGAAACGAGGTCGCCGATACGCTGGAGGACGGCGGCGTCATCGCAACGGTGGAAACCAAGCCTACCACCATGCCACAAACGCAGCTGCTCGGCAGTCACAGCACCGCGGCGAATCCAGGCGCGCTGACAGCCAACGCCAACGCCGCGCTTCCAATGCCCCTGCATCACGAACGCTGGAGCGAGGGGCTGGGCCAGCGGCTCATGCTCATGGTCAATCACAAGATCATGGAGGCCGATGTCAAATTGAATCCGCCACACCTCGGGCCGCTCGAGATCAGGATCGCGCTCAGCAATGACCAGGCCAGCATCAATTTCAGCACCCACCATGGCGCGGTGAAGGATGTCATCGAAGCGGCATTGCCGCGCCTGCGGGAAATGCTGGCCGAGGGCGGCATCCAGCTCGCGGATGCCAATGTCTCCGATCAGCGTCAGCGGCAGCCGCAGAACGAGCAGGCACCCGCGTTGTCCAGTCGCCCATCGAGCTATGAGGATATCCACCAAGCTGCCGAGCACACGGGTATCGAGAGAGTCGACGCCGCGACCAGGATTGGCGGGGTCGATTTTTATGTTTAGCAAGGGCGCCGAATTACGCAGCACTAAATGTGGATATTTTGCCCCTAAAGGTACATAAAAAAATGACGCCAATATCAGGGAACAAAAAACCAAGAAAACCACAAGGTGAATTCACTGATGTCTGAAGACAATGTCGTCGCCCTGGGCGAGGTCATCGATATTTCCAGAGCTGCGGATCTCAAGGCCATGCTCAAGGCGGTGCTGGAGTTGAAGGAGCCCGTTGTGCTGGATGGAAGCAGGATCAGCCGCATCGATGCCTGCGGAATCCAACTGCTCCTGGCCTTTGTGATCAAGGCGGAAACCCAGTCGATCGCGGTGCAGTGGCAGGGGTGCAGCGAAGCGTTGAAGCGCTCAGTCGCATTGGCGGGGCTGGCCAATGAACTGGGGGTGCCGATGAGCGTGGCAGCAAGGACATCGATCCCGCAAGACAAGATGATTGGATGAGGAATTGATATGGCGAAGATTCTGGCAGTCGATGATTCGGCGTCGATGCGACAAATGGTGGTGTTTACACTGAAAAGCGCCGGACACGAGGTGGTCGAGGCGATCAATGGACAAAGCGCCTTGGAGGCCGCGAAAAAACACGCCTTCAATCTGGTGGTCACCGATGTGAACATGCCGGTGATGGATGGGATTGCACTGACCAAGCAGCTCAGAGCGCTGCCCAATTACAAATTCGTACCCATTCTGATACTGACCACGGAATCCGGTACGGACCGCAAGCAGGAAGGAAAATCCGCCGGCGCCACCGGGTGGCTGGTCAAGCCCTTCAATCCCGAGCAATTGCTGGCGACCATCAAGCGCGTATTAGGATGATGCCATGAGCATTGATCTCTCCCAGTTCAAGCAAACCTTCATCGAAGAAAGCCTCGAGGGCCTGGATGTGATGGAGTCCTCCCTCCTCAATCTCGGGGAGGGCACGGCGAATCTGGATGTCATCAATAACATCTTCCGCGCGGCGCATTCAATCAAAGGCGGAAGCGGCACCTTTGGCTTTAACGACATCGCGCAGTTCACGCACGTCCTGGAGACGCTGCTCGATCAGATGCGCTCGGGCGAGCGCCCCGTCACCCAACATGCCGTCGAGCTGCTGCTGGCCTCGGTGGATTGTCTGCGCATGATGATCGATTCGATCCAGGACAATTCGAGTTACAACACCGAACACGTCGCGAGCGTGAAGTCGCAGCTGGAGCGCCTGCTCGCCGATGATGGCCAGCCGGAACCGGCAGCGGATAAATCCGCCAACGCACCTTCCGTGGCGGCAAGCTCCTCGGGCTGGCTGATAAAGTTTTCGCCCCATGTTGACATGCTCAGAACTGGAAATGATCCGGTGCTGATGTTCCGCGAGCTGTCGAATCTCGGCGCGGTGGAAATCAAGGCCGATTGTTCCGAACTCCTGGATTTCAATGACTTGAATCCGGAAGACTCTTATCTGAGGTGGGAAATAAAACTCGACGGCGATGTCACCGAGCGCGCGATCAGGGAAGTATTCGCCTGGGTGGAGGATGAGTGCGACCTCGAGTTCATTCCGCTCATCAACGAACCCCCCGCCGTAGCAATGCCCATCGTGACTGCGGCAGCGCCGGTCCCCGCCGCGTCGAAGACTTCAGAATCGCCGGAAAAACGACCGGAGATCGAGACAGCGCCGCCACGGGAAGCGGCGCCCGGGTTGATGCCTGAGCACGACGCAAGCAAAACAGCGGCACCGGTGGCGGTTGTGGCCAGTAGCGCCAGCAAGGAGGCCGCCTCGATCCGCGTGGCGATCGATAAGGTCGACCAGCTGATCAATATGGTGGGTGAGTTGGTCATCACCCAGTCGATGCTCAGCCAGCTGGGTGAGGAATTCGACATCGAAAAATTGGACAAACTGCGCGATGGACTGGCGCAGCTGGAGCGCAATACACGCGAGCTCCAGGAAAATGTCATGCGCATCCGCATGCTGCCCATCAGCTACTCCTTCAACCGGTTCCCGCGTCTGGTCCACGACATCTCACAGAAATTAGGCAAGAAAGTGGAATTGAAGCTCTCGGGCGAGGGCACCGAGCTTGATAAAACCGTCATGGAAAAGATCGGCGACCCGCTGGTGCATCTGGTGCGAAACGCGCTCGATCACGGCATTGAAAGTCCGGAACAGAGGGTGAAGGCCGGCAAAAGCGAAGTCGGCACGCTGCAATTGAATGCCTATCACAAGGGCGGAAACATCATTATCGAGATCGCCGACGATGGCGCCGGGATAAATAAAGAAAAGGTCATCAGCAAGGCGCTGCAAAAAGGAATCATCAACAACCGGAGTGAAGTAGACGACGACAAGATTCATGAGCTGATTTTCCGGCCCGGATTCTCCACGGCGGATGCGGTAAGCGATCTCTCCGGACGCGGTGTCGGGATGGATGTGGTCAAAAAGAACATCAAGGAACTCGGCGGCTCCATTGTCATCAGTTCCACTGAAGGCAAGGGCAGCATCTTCTCCATCCGCTTGCCATTGACCCTGGCGATCCTGGACGGACAACTCGTCAGAGTCGGAGAGGAGGTCTACATCATCCCGCTGATCTCGGTGGTCGAATCGCTGCAAATCAAGAAGTCCATGGTCAATCAGTTGGCCGGGAAGTCCGAGCTCTATCGGCTGCGCGATGAATACATCCCGATCATCCGACTCTACGAGATCTTCAATATCGAACCTAAGACCAGGGAGTTCGAGGAAGGTCTGCTAATCGTGGTCGAAGGTGATGGCAAAAAAGTCGGGCTCTTTGTGGATGACCTGTTGGGGCAGCAACAGGTCGTGATCAAGGGGTTGGAAACCAATTTCAAACGCGTCGAGGGATTCTCCGGCGCGACGATTCTGGGCGATGGCACCGTGGCGCTGATTATGGACATCAGCGGTGTAATCGCCATGTCGAAGTCGATCAAAATGAATGGTAAGTCAGAAAATGCCAGCGGCGAAAAAGGTGCCGCGGCATGAGGAGTTAATAATGGATACCGCGCAACTGCTGGGTGCTGAGCGAGTGATTGAAAATCAAAGCGGCAATGAACAGTATCTCACCTTCTTGCTGGCAGGCGAGGAGTATGGTGTCGACATCCTGAGGGTACAGGAGATCAAGGGATGGGATACGGCGACACGAATTCCTAATACGCCGTCGTATGTGCAGGGGGTAATGAACCTGCGTGGCACTATTGTCCCGATCATCGATCTCAGGATGCGATTCAATCTCGGCAAGCTGGAGTATGGGCCCACGACCGTGGTCGTTGTCCTGAAAGTGGATGCGGAGGGCAAAACGCGCACCATCGGCGTGGTGGTGGACGGTGTCTCCGATGTCTACAGCCTGAACAAGGACAGTCTGAAACCGGCGCCAGATTTTGGGGAAGACATCAATACAGACTTTGTCAGAGGTCTGGCGACCATCGGCGAGAAAATGGTGATCATTCTGGATATCAACCGATTGCTCAATACCAGCGACATGAATGCGCTGGCCAACTTGACGGCGAAGGCGCTCAAGCCCTGATGCCTGGCGCGATTTTAGATCAGAAAATTTTTTGGAGAGTGATGCATGGCGAAGAATAAAACAAGTGATGATCCAATGGCATGGCTGGAAAATCAATTATCCGAAAACGAGCCGGCATCAGACACGAGGCGGTCAGCCAAGGGCGAAACCTCCGGGACTGGCAAGGCCGCGGCGCGTACCGCCGCACGCCAAGGTAAGGGTAAGCTCGTGCGCCAGAAAAAGGCTTCAGACGATTCAATCGATATTGGGTTGTTGGAGTCATCATTCAATGCGCTCGCGCCGCATGCAGACGAGCTGGTCACACGGTTTTATGAAGAGCTCTTTGATCGATATCCGCAGGTCAGGCCGCTGTTCCGGCACACGGATATCTCGCAACAGAAGAAAAAATTGATTGCCGCCTTGGTGCTCGTGATCAACAACCTGCGCAAGCCGGAGGTGTTGGCCAAGGCATTGCAAGAGCTTGGTACACGGCACCACACGTATGGCGTCATGCCGGAACACTACCCGCTGGTATCGGAGACGTTGTTGGATGTCATGGGGGAAATGGCCGGAGAACTTTGGACAGACGAGGTTGCATCCGCCTGGGAAAATGCATTGAATCACATCGCACAGGTCATGATCAATGCGCCGCGTGAGAGGTTAGAGAAAATGAGCACAAAGAGTGGAAACGTCATGTCGACACTGGACGTTATGAAGAATGTCCTTGAAATGTCGCCGATCAATATAATGATTGCGGATATCGACGAAAACATCGTATTCGTTAACAAAAAGGCGCGTGATGTATTGACGGCGCTTGAGTCGGAGCTCGTAAAATATCTTCCAGGATTCAAGGCGGCCGAAGTCGTAGGCGGGAGCATCCATCGTTATCACAGGGATCCGCAGGCGATTCGGAATCTACTGAAGGCCATGGGTCCGGACGATAAGCGCAACGGATATATCACCCCCGGGAAATTCATGTTCGAACATGAGACTCGGCCGTTATATGACGCGAACGGAAACAAGCTTGGCTATGTCGTTCAGTGGAACGACGTCACCAGTCAGCGCGCCGAAGAGGAACAATCGAAGAAGCTGCAAAAGGCTATCGACAATGCGCAGACCGCGATCATGATGATCGATCGTGACCTGGTGATTACCTATGCGAATGAGTCGACCAAGGAGCTGCTGGGCAAGTACCGCCATGAACTTGAAGCACTCTATCCACGCTTCAGTGTCGATAAAATCGTGGGTACCTGTATCGATATATTCCATAAGAATCCTGGCCATCAAAGACGTCTGCTCGATGATCCGAGGAACCTTCCTTTTGAGACGGATATTCACGTCGGCCCGCTGATATTCCATATTCGCGTCAATGCAATACACGATTTGAGCGGGAAGTATGTCGGCAACACGCTGGAGTGGGCGGATGTTACCCAGCTTCGCAAAAAAGAAGTCGAGGTGGCGCAATTGATGTCAGCGGTCGAGGGGTCGACCACCGCCATGATGATGTGCGATATGAATGCCAATATCACCTATGCCAACCCTGCCGTCGTCAACCTGCTGACAAAGCATCAATCCGTGCTGCGCTCGCGTTTCCCAGGGTTCGATACCAGCAAACTGGTCGGCATGAATATCGACCAATTCCACAAGAATCCACATCATCAGCGCAGTATTATCGCCGATATGTCGAAGTTGCCCCACAAAGCCAATATCAAAGTCGCTGAACTCGAGTTCATGCTCACGCTGAGCGCAATCGTAGACAACCACGGCAAGCAGATTGGCGGCGCCCTCGAATGGAAGGATATTACGGAGGAAATGGACGCGCAGCGTCAGATCGAGCGGCTGATCAATAATGCCATCGGAGGTCGTCTCGATGAGAGGATCGATGTTGATCACTACCACGGATTCATGAAGACCTTGGGGCAAGGCGTCAATAAAATGCTCGATGCCGTAGTGACACCGATGCAGGAAGTCAAACGACTGCTGTTGCAACTGTCCAAAAACGATCTGACACAGAGAATGCAGGGTGAATTCGCGGGCGAGTTCCAGCAATTGCAGGATGCGATCAATCACACCATGGATAATCTCAGTGCCGCGATATCGGACATCGCCAAGTCGGCGAAGAGCATTTCCGTCGCCTCATCCGAGATTGCCCAGGGTAATACTGATCTCAGTCAGCGCACGGAGGAGCAGGCAGCATCACTTGAAGAGACAGCTTCCAGCATGGAAGAGCTCACGAGTACCGTGAAACAAAATGCTGACAATGCGCGTGAGGCGAATCAGCTCGCTGCAAGTACGCGTGAACATGCGGAAAAAGGCGGCGATGTAGTCAATCGCGCGATCGATGCCATGGCGGAGATCAACAACAGCAGCAAGAAGATCGCCGATATCATCGGTGTCATCGATGAAATCGCCTTCCAGACCAACTTGTTGGCCTTGAATGCAGCGGTCGAGGCGGCGCGCGCGGGCGAACAGGGGCGTGGTTTCGCAGTGGTGGCCTCCGAGGTGCGCAATCTCGCGCAGCGCAGTGCCGCAGCGGCTAAAGAGATTAAATCACTGATCAAGGACAGCGTTTCCAAGGTCGAGGATGGAACGCATCTGGTCAACGAGTCCGGAGATACCCTTCAGGAAATCGTTGCCATGGTCAAGAAGGTCAGCGACATCATCGCCGAGATCGCCGCGGCAAGTCAGGAACAATCATCCGGTATCGAACAGATCAACAAGGCAGTTTCGCACATGGATGAGGCCGTTCAGCAGAACGCAGCCTTGGTCGAGCAGGCCGCGGCCGCGAGTGAGTCCTTGGATGAACAAACACATTCGCTGGAAGTGATGGTTAAATCATTCGATCTCGGTGAGAGTCACCATGAGGAAGATGAGCCGGTGGTGACTAAGCCGAAAAACGCCAAAGTGCCGGCATCACCCAAGCGTGAGCCGGCGGCTAGAAGAGCGCCGGTCGAAAAAACACGCCCACAGGAGTCTTCAGGCGATGATGTCTGGGAAGAATTCTGAAACGCTCCAGTCACCTGATCGAGAATTCGAATTCGACGAGTCGGATTTCCTGAGAATCAAGGAGCTTATTACCAAGCATGCGGGGATTGTATTAACGGATGCAAAGCGTCAGCTGGTTTACAGCCGGCTGACGCGACGCCTGCGCGCCCTGAACATCTTTCGCTTCAGTGACTATCTCACGCTGGTCGCCAGAGATGAAGGCGAAATGGTCAATCTGGTCAACGCGATCACGACGAATCTGACGTCTTTCTTCAGAGAGAACCATCACTTCGAATACTTGTCGCAGCATGTATTCCCCGATCTGATAAAGTCGAATGAGCATAGTCGTCGAATCCGGATCTGGTCAGCGGGTTGTTCCACTGGGGAAGAGCCGTATTCCTTGGCCATCACAGTACGTGAGTTCTTTGATCGGCTACCAAACTGGGATGTGCGCATCCTGGCAACCGACATAGATAGCAATGTGGTAGAGAAAGCTCGATCCGGAATCTACACGGAGGATCGTATCAGTGAGCTGGACGCGAGCATCAAGCGTAAATGGTTTATCCGTGGGAAAGGCAGTAATGCAGGAAATGTCAAAGTAAACGATGATCTGAAAGAATTGATCACATTCAATCAGCTTAACCTCCTTCAGAATTGGCCGATGAAAGGTCCATTCGATGTCATCTTCTGTCGCAACGTTGTCATCTACTTCGATAAGCCAACAAAAGTAAAACTATTTGAACGTTACTCGCGGATTCTGGCGCCTCACGGTCATCTATTTATTGGCCACTCAGAGTCGCTGTTCAACATTTGCGACGACTTCAAGCTGCTTGGCGGCACCATATATCAAAAAAAGGTCTAGCATTGACTACCTATTCACACAATGAACTATTGCCGCCGCTCCCTAGGCCATTGAAGGGGTTTGGCGATATCAATCGCTATTGGGACCGGTTTCACGGAAAGTATGCGGCAAAGCTCCTTCCTGGGCAGAGTTATGTCACCGTGAACGACGAGATCATCGTGACGGTGTTGGGGTCGTGCATTTCGGCCTGCATCAGAGACAAGGTTTTTGGTATCGGGGGCATGAACCACTTCATGTTGCCAGTGTCACGCAAGCTTACAAGAAGCGACAACTGGCTGAGTGATGAAAATCGATATGGTAATTTCGCCATGGAAAATCTGATCAACGAGATTCTTAAGAACGGTGGTGACCGCCGTAATATCGAGGTCAAATTGTTCGGCGGTGGACGCGTCATCAGCCATATCACCAGCGCCGATATCGGTCGCAAGAATATCGAATTCGCATTGAATTACGTGAAAACCGAGGGATTCGCGGTGGCATCGCAGGATCTCGGGACGATATATCCGCGCAAGATCGTGTATTTTCCCCTTACCGGCAGGGTCAAGGTGAAGAAGCTGGTCAATATGCACAACGATACTATTCTCCAGCGCGAAGCGGATTATCTCGAGACATTGCAAAGCAAGCCGATACAAGGTGATGTGGAGTTGTTCTAAAGGTTGGCACGAATATGCAAGAAAAAATCAAAGTCCTCATCATTGATGATTCGGCGCTAGTCCGCAAGATCATGTCTGAAATGCTCGCGCAGTCAAATGACATCGAGGTAGTCGGTGTTGCGCCAGATCCGTTCATTGCTCGTGAAAAAATCAAGCTATTGAATCCTGATGTCCTGACCCTGGATGTTGAAATGCCCAGGATGGACGGCATCACTTTTTTGGGTAATTTGATGCGGCTTCGACCCATGCCCGTAATTATGGTCTCGACTCTAACCGAGAAGGGCGCCGAGGTGACGCTGCAAGCGCTTGAGCTGGGAGCAGTAGATTTTGTCGCAAAGCCGAAAGTCGATCTTGAGAGACAGCTGCTCGAATTTCGTGACGAGATCGTCGAAAAAATCCGCATTGCGGCGCATTCGAACATCCGCCAGCTGGATGTGGCACGTTTCGAACGGGTCGTGGCCAGGCCGAAGTCATTCACGACTGCATTCAAGACGACGAATCAGCTTGTAGCCATTGGTTCATCAACCGGCGGTACAGAGGCTATCAAAGTGATTCTTCAGGATCTTCCGGCTGATTTTCCTGCAATAGTCATTGCACAGCATATCCCGGATGCATTCAGCAAGCCGTTCGCAAAGCGCATGGATACTGTTACTCAGATGTCGGTGTGTGAAGCGGAAGACGGCCAGCCGATCCTTCCAGGGCACGTCTATATCGCGCCTGGCCACAGTCATCTAAGGGTTGCGCGCAGTGGGGCCAAATTGTTGTGCAGCTTGGGTCAGGATCCGCCGGTGAATCGTCACCGTCCCTCGGTGGATGTGCTGTTCGAATCCGTTGCGGAAAATGTCGGAAGAAATGCGCTAGGCGTTATTCTTACCGGGATGGGAGGGGATGGCGCCATCGGTATGAAAAAAATGCGTGATGCAGGCGCTTATACCATTGCGCAGGATGAAATGACCTGCGTAGTGTTCGGCATGCCAAAAGAGGCGATTCGACAAGGTGGTATTGAAGATGTTCTGCCGCTGGATGATATAGCGATTCGCTTGATGAATAAATTGCAGGAGTCTTGAGCAGTAATCGAACGCGCGCACGCAACATGATGTCATCATATAAGAGTACCGACATTACCCATTGCGTGCATCATCACACAGCATCTGATTATGGACGGTCCGATAAGTATGGCGAAGAAATATCTGCAACGGATGCTTTTGCTGTTAGTGGCACTATCATCCTCGAGTGCAGGGGCGGTGGATGATATCAAGATCTTCGTTCTTCATTCGTACAATCACGATTATCCATGGACTGTAGGGCAACATCGCGGGTTTGTCAAAACTCTCGATATCGACCCAAAACACAAATATTCACTGACCGTCAATTATTTGGATGCCAAGCGCAGCGAATATGATCCGGAGGTGGAAAAATCCATAGCACGATATCTAGCGGGTCGATATAGAGACTATAGACCAGACGTCATATATGTCACAGACGACAGCGCATTGTCATTTGCATTGGCACATCTGACCAGAATATTCCCGAATGTCGTGATTATATTTTCCGGGATCAATTCTCTTGAATTGAAAAGTGCCATTGATCCGGCCAGGATCACGGGGGTGTTCGAAAAGAAGGGTATTCAACAAAGTCTTTCCCTTGCCAAAAATCTTCTCCCAGAGAATAAACATATTCTTTTTGTCGGCGATGCATCTGATACCTATCGAGGCATGGAAAGACAAATCATTGCAGACATCAAAAGCCATCCTGACATTCACGCCACATTCGTGTCCCGAAACACTATAGACGATCTCCGCTCAGCGATTCGGGATAGAAAAGACCCTGTCATAGTACTGACAACGATTGGATCCTATTCGACAAAGTCGGGAACTCCAGTTTCGATCACCGATGTTATAAAGGCTATCGCCGATTCTGGACCGCGAGTCATTCTCAGCATGGAGGACAGTTATTTATTGCCAGGGGTCTCAGGTGGATATGTCTCTAGCAGCATCGACCAGGGAAAAATGGCGGCAAGAATGCTTATCAAGCATATTGCCGGCATACCCATCGCGGCATTGAGGCCGATCGAGGAATATGATTATGAGCTCGTGTTGGACGAATCCGAGCTTGCAAGGGCCGGTGTTGCGATTCCAGATGGCTTGAAAAATATTGCAAGAGTCACAAGTCCGGCGCCTATGATCTACCAGGGCAATTCCGCCAAATCCATGCGTATCGTCATTGGCGCCAGTGTCGTAATACTGGCTGTGATCTTAGCTGTTTTGTTTGGTTGTGCACTTAAGTATCGGCGTGAGTATAAGGCAACCCAACGGCTGGCGTCATTGAATGAGGCGCGTCTCGCCGCGGTATTCGACGCCGTGCTTGATGGCGTGCTCGTAATCGATGAAGGAGGCTTGATCACGGACTTCAATCCGGCGGCAGAGCGAATCTTCGGATACGGACGCAATGAGGTTGTCGGACGCAATGTGTGCATGCTGATGCCGGTGTCGGACTGCAACCGCCATGATGACTATATCCGTCGTTATATAGAGACCGGCCGGAAGAATGTCATTGGTACAGGGCGTGAGGTGGTTGGACTGCGTAAAGACGGCACAAAGTTTTCTCTGGGTCTGGCCGTGAGCACAGTCAAGTATGATGGCAAGCACATTTTTGTCGGCAATATACGTGATATCACGTTGCATCGCCGCGCAGAGGAGGAATTGCTGCTTCAGCGGTCACAAAGCGAAACCATCAGTCGCATTCAGGCATGCTTTATTTCCGCCAGATCCACGCTGGAATTATATGCGAGCATGACCACGGACTTGATGTGCCTTGTGAAGTGCGATTTAGGATTCATCGCAGAACTACTCAAGGATGAAAATGGCAAGGAGTTTTTGCGTATCTATCCTATTCTCAGTCTTCTCTGTGATGAGACGCTGCGAAATTATTATGAGCAAACCGTCTTTTCATATATGGATTTACATGAGCTTGATAACGTAATCGGCCGTTGCATCCGACGCGCGGCCCCGGTGGTGATTAATAGCAGTATCAACGATC
>CAZKZP010000016.1:47179-51438 GCA_964557295.1 uncultured Chromatiales bacterium
TAACGGTCTCGACGCCCACCCGCCGTTGGAGAATTTTTTAGGACTTCCCGTCTTTTATGGCAAGCAGCTGAAGGGTATGATCGGCCTCGCCAATCGTGCATCCGGGTTTGAGTCTGAGGTGATTGAATTGCTTCGCCCCATCCTGACATCGTGCGCCCAGGTCCTGGATTCAGTCGAAAAAGACTTTGACAGAAAGCGGACGGCACAGGAGCTGCAACGCGCCAACAGTTATATGGCGGCATTGCTTGAAAATCTGCAATCCGGTCTATTGGTCGAGGATGAGAATGGCAGAATCTATGCCGCCAATCAATCGTATTGCGATATGTTTGATAAGGTCGAACTGCCTTTTTTACTTGAAGGCGGTGATTGTGCGCAGGAGTTTCAATTCAACCAAGCGATGTTTTCCGACCCTGCCGGTTTTATGCAGGCACGGCGCGATTGTATTGCCGGTCGAGCGGTTGTGGCGGGGGTGGAGTTTGCGTTGCGCGATGGTCGGGTTTTCCAGCAAGACTACGTGCCGGTAATCGTCGAGGATGCCAGCGGCCGTGTTTACCGCAACCATGTCTGGACTTATAACGACATCAGTGCTCACAAGCGCTTGCTTGCCCAGAGTGAGCAGGCGGCCAGTGCAAAAGGTCAATTCCTGGCGACCATGAGTCATGAGATACGCACACCGATGAACGGTGTGCTCGGTATGTTGCAGCTTCTCAGTAGCACAAAACTAGATTCCAATCAGCAGCGTTACGTGGATACTGCCGTTGGTTCGGGCGAGATGTTGCTCAAGGTGATCAACGATATCCTCGATTTCTCAAAAGCGGAAGCCGGCAAGCTGGATCTGGAAAGCATACCATTCGATCTGGAGGCCTTGCTGGAGCAGAGTGTGGCCTTGCTTGCCAGTGAGGCGCGGGAAAAGCATGTGGAGTTGCTTTATTTGGCCGATTCCGCCTTGCCGCGCTGGGTCAAGGGTGATCCCACGCGCCTGCGCCAGGTGCTGACGAATCTGATAAACAATGCCATCAAGTTTACTGAGAAGGGTGAGATTGTATTGCACGCCGATGTGCTTGGCGCCAACCGAATCCGCTTTGGGGTCAGAGATACTGGGATTGGAATTACACAAGAACAACAAACACTCTTGTTCCAGGCATTCAGTCAGGTCGACAGCTCGCACACCCGCAAATATGGCGGTACAGGTCTGGGATTGGCAATAAGTCAGAAACTTGTCACGGCAATGGGTGGAACGATACGTGTCGAGAGCGTGCCTGGCCAGGGTTCGGATTTCAGCTTCGATCTAAGGTTCGAATTCCATGACGATCGTAAGGAGCAATCGCGTGTTTCGGAACAGCTCGGCAAGTTGCGTTTTTTGGTGGTGGATGATAATTCAACCTTGCGGGAATTGCTCAAGCGCATTCTTGAAAATTGGCGTGTAGCCAGCATCGGTCTCGCAGAATCTGGTGCTGATGCCTTACTCCAGTTGCGCGCGGCAGCCGCTGCCGGCGAACCCTATGACATTGCGCTACTGGACTTTAATATGCCAGGTATGACGGGACTGGACCTTGCGCGTCACATCAGGGCCGACACTTCATTGCATGATATGAAATTGATGGTCGTCAGCGCCATGGATAGCCAGGCAAGCGACGCAGTCGATGCCTGGATGACGAAGCCGGTTCGCCAGGAAGATCTCTACAGGAATGTGCTGCATCTGCTCGGTGAGGATGTGGATGTCGTGCGGGACATGCGGATGGCGGCAGCGCCGCACAGCTGGTTCGGCGGATACACGTTGTTATTGGTCGAGGACAATCGCATTAACCAGGAGGTCGCCAAGGAGATTTTGGCAGCTCGCGGTTTTGACATTGATATCCGTGAAAACGGGGTGGAAGCGGTACGCGCTGTTCAGGAGAAGACCTATGATGCGGTGTTGATGGATATTCAAATGCCGGAGATGGATGGTCTTGAGGCCTGCCGTCGGATCCGCGCTCTAGGCGGGGTTTTCGAGCGACTGCCTATCATTGCGATGACGGCACATGCCTTGGGCAGCGATTCCGACAAAAGTCGGGCCGCAGGCATGAATGACCATATCAGCAAGCCCTTTGTGCCTGATCTTTTGTTTAAAACGCTGGCGCAATACGTGGTGCCGCACGCGGAGGTCGCCCCCACTATTGCACAGACCGCCGGGGCTGTTTCGGACAGCCTGCCCGCGTTGCCGGGGATCGATGTTGCCGCTGGACTCCAGCGTTTGCGTGGTAATTGGGTCGCATACCGACGCATTCTGGATTTGTTCCTCCATCAGCAGGGGGACGCGGCGAACCGACTGGCTGAGTTGATCGCACGACAGCAATGGAATGAGGCGGCGCAGTTGTCCCACGCTATCAAGGGCAGCAGCGGAAACATTGGCGCAATGGCGCTATATCACGAGGCCGCTGCCATGGAGCGCGCCTGCCGAGATGCTGATGAAGCCGCAGTTGCCGCAGGAATCAAAAGCCTGCACACCCACTTGACCGATGTGATTCATGGTCTAAGAAAATTGGATGACAGTGTTGCAACGCGCACCGGCTCCGCTATGGCGTCTGGCGCGGCAGAATCATTCGAGTGGCAGGATGAGGTTGCCAGGCTGCTGCAATGGCTGGACACCGACCTGGGCGCGGCGCAGGCTTCTCTGGCGCGATTGCGAGCGCATACCCTCGGAGAAAATTTTGCTTCACATCTGGACGCGCTGGAACGCGCATTGAGTAACTTCGACATCGATGCGGCAAAGGCCGCTTGCCGGATGCTGGTGGGGTATGGGTCTTCAAACGGACCTGAGGTCAAAGGAGAATGAGTCATGCAAACTGAGAAAAAACGCATTTTGATAGTGGATGATTCAGCAGGTGATATTCATGTCTTGATGGAAAATCTTAAACAGGATTACGCCGTATTGGCCGCCACGAGTGGCGAGAAGGCGTTGGAGTTGGCGCGCAAGGAGCCGCATCCGGATGTGATATTGATGGATGTGAGCATGCCAGGCATGAATGGTTACGATACATGTCGACGCTTGAAGGGTGACCCCGTGAGCCGGGACATCGATGTCATCTTTGTTTCGGCGCACGATACCATGGAGGAGAAACTCTCCGGTTACGAGGCCGGCGGCTGCGATTATCTGATCAAGCCGGTGCAGCCGAGCGAATTGCTGCAAAAGGTTCGGCTGACGGTGAAGAACCGCGCGGAGCGCGCTGAGGTCGAGGCGGATAAAGCCATGGCCATGCAGACTGCGATGACCGCCATTTCTTCCGCCGGCGAGCAGGGCGTGGTGATCGAGTTTCTGCGCCGCAGTTTTGCGGTGAACACGCTGCGCGACCTGGCGGATCTGGTTGCGGAGACGCTCACTCACTACGGCTTGGAAGGCAGTGTACAGATCGGGACCGAGCGTGAATTGATTTATGCCTCGGGCCAAGGGCAAACCTCGCCATTGGAGCAGGAGCTGTTGTCGCGCCTCAAGGATGCCGGGCGCATCCGGCAAAGCGGGGCGCGTTTGGTGCTGAACTTCGGCGACATCTCGCTTTTGATAAAAAACATGCCGGATGATGAGGATAAAAGCGGCCGCCTGCGCGATCATCTCGCCCTGCTTTTGGAAGGCGCGCAAGCACGCCTGCGCGCGCTGGAGATGGTGCAGGAGTTGGCCAAGGTGGTGGCAGATGCAAAACAGGCATTGCAGGTGATCGGGAACATGCAGGAACAACAGAAAAAATCCGCGATGGCGATCATGGACGGGGTGATGAAGAATCTGGAGGCGGCGTTTCTAAGTTACGGCCTCACCGAAGATCAGGAAAATCAACTGATGAAGGTCGTGCAGCAGGGCGTGGATAAATCGCTGGATAACTTCGAGCAGGGGCTGAAGATCGATGCCCAGCTGCGCAGTATCATCGATCGATTGAGCCAAGTGGCTGCGCGTTGACGTTTACGGTCGGCTGAAAAATCCCTCCCTCAAACGGTGAGACCGCCCGGCCCCGTGGTCTGCGATGTGCGCCACGGAACCCGGCGGTCTCTTCCCTCACCCGGCCCTTCGGGCCGGGCAGGGCGTCCGCGTGATAGCAGTGCCCGTCAGGTCGTGAGGCGTTTGTACTTGATGCGGTGCGGCTGATCGGCATCGATGCCGAGGCGGCGCTTCCTGTCCGCTTCGTAATCGGCGTAGTTGCCTTCGAACCAGACCACGCGGCTTTCGCCTTCGAAGGCCAGCATGTGCGTGGCGATGCGGTCGAGGAACCAGCGGTCATGCGAGATCACCA
>CAZKZP010000016.1:51448-64867 GCA_964557295.1 uncultured Chromatiales bacterium
AGCAATTTGGCCAGATGCACACGGTTGCGCTCACCGCCGGAGAGGTCCTTGACCAGTTTTTGCTGATCGCTGCCCTTGAAGTTGAAACGCGAGGCGTAGGCGCGCGAGGGCGTCTCGTAGTTGCCGATGCGGATGATGTCCTGCCCGTCGGAGATTTCCGCCCACACCGTCTTGTCGCCGGCAAGGCTGTCGCGTGACTGGTCGACGTACGCCAGTTGCACGGTCTCGCCCCGGCGCATTTCTCCTCCGTCACATTTGTCTTGTCCCGCCATCATGCGGAAGAGCGTGGTCTTGCCCGCGCCGTTGGGGCCGATGATGCCGACGATGCCGCCGCGCGGCAGATTGAAACTGAGGTCGTCGATCAGCAGCCGGTCGCCGAAGGCCTTCTTGATGTGCGCGGCCTCGATCACCAGATCGCCGAGACGCGGGCCGGGCGGAATATAAAGTTCCTTGGTCTCGTTGCGCTTCTGCGCCTCTTGCGAGCTCAGTTCCTCGAAGCGCGCCAGACGCGCCTTGCTCTTGGCATGCCGCCCCTTTGGATTGGAGCGCACCCACTCCAGCTCGGACTTCATGGTGCGCTGGCGGGCGGACTCCTGCTTCTCTTCGATCTCCAGGCGTTTTTCCTTCTGCTCCAGCCAGGAGGAATAGTTGCCTTCCCAGGGGATGCCTTGGCCGCGGTCGAGTTCCAGGATCCAGCCGGCGACGTTGTCGAGGAAGTAGCGATCGTGGGTGACCGCCACCACGGTGCCGGGGAATTCGTGCAGGAATTTTTCCAGCCAGGCGACGGATTCGGCGTCCAGATGGTTGGTGGGTTCGTCGAGTAGCAGCATGTCGGGATTCGACAGCAGCAGCCGGCACAGGGCGACGCGGCGGCGCTCACCGCCGGAGAGCTTGGTCACATCCGCATCCCAGGGTGGCAGGCGCAGGGCGTCGGCGGCGACATCGAGCTTGCGCTCCAGATTCCAGCCGTCGGCGGCATCGATCTTGTCTTGGAGTTCGGCTTGCTCGGCGAGCAGCTTGTCGAAATCCGCGTCGGGATCGCCGAAGGCGTTGCTCACCGCGTTGAAGCGATCGAGCAGGGATTTGACCGCCATGACGGCTTCTTCGACATTGCCGCGCACATCCTTGGTGTTGTCGAGCTGCGGCTCTTGCGGCAGATAGCCGATGCGGATGCCGGGCTGCGGCCGCGCCTCGCCGACGTAGTCCTGATCCACGCCGGCCATGATGCGCAGCAGGCTGGATTTACCCGAGCCGTTGAGGCCGAGCACGCCGATCTTGGCGCCGGGGAAGAATGACAGGGAGATGTTCTTGAGGATCTCGCGCTTCGGCGGGACCACCTTGCCGACGCGATTCATGGTGAAGATGTACTGTGCCATAGTCTCTCTATATATAGGGTTGTGTTACGATGTGGCGATTATAACCAATTGGACATCCCGTTACACACTCCAGAATGGCGATACGCTGAAAATACGCTTCGAGAGCCGAGACATGCATGACCAAAATGATGTGTTACAAAGTTTGGAAACCATCCACGACTACATCCGCTGGGGGGTGAGCCGCTTCCGCGAGGCGGGGATCTATTTCGGGCATGGCACCGACAATGCCCTGGACGAGGCCGTCGCCCTGGCCTTGCACGCGCTGCATCTGCCGTATGGACTGCCCGAGTCGCTGATGCAATCGCGGCTGACCCGGCAGGAGCGCCAGCGCATCTGCGAACTCTTCGAGCGGCGCATCAGCGGCCGCCTCCCCGCCGCCTATCTCACCCACGAGGCGTGGTTCTGCGGCTTGTCGTTCTATGTGGACGAGCGCGTGCTGGTGCCACGCTCGCCGATCGCCGAGCTGATCCAGAAGCGATTCGAGCCGTGGTGCCAGCCGGAGGAGGTCGATCATATCCTCGACCTGTGCACCGGCAGCGGCTGCATCGCCATCGCCTGCGCCCACGCCTTTCCCGAGGCCCAGGTCGATGCCGCCGAAATCTCGCCCGAGGCGCTGGAGGTGTGCCGGATCAACATCGCGCGCCATCATGTGGACGGACAAGTGCACGCCATCCGTTCAGATTTGTTTGCCGCGCTGGCGGGGCGGCAGTATCAGATCATCGTCAGTAATCCCCCGTACGTCGACGCCGCCGATCTCGCCGCCATGCCCGAGGAATACCGGTACGAGCCGCAGCTCGGACTGGCCGCTGGCCGCGATGGCCTGGACATCGCGCGGCGCATCCTGCTGGAGGCGGAGCGGTATCTGACCGATAACGGCATATTGATCGTCGAGGTGGGCAATAGCGAGGAGGCCCTGGCCGAGCAACTGCCGGAGGTGCCGTTCACCTGGATCGAGTTCGAGCGCGGTGGGGGCGGGGTGTTCCTGCTGACCCGGGAACAACTGCTTGATAGCAAAGAGCTGATCGCGGCCTGGGCCGGACGCTGAGCGCGCGCAATCCCATAGGATTGTTCCGGCAATGCCCGCTGGCCTATACTACCTATCTGGGGTTGGCTTTGTGAAAGCGACATAAAGCACTAATTATAGTGACTTTAATTCCATGAAAACAGAAGGAAGTTCTATGAAATATCTCCTGGCTAGATTCGGATTGTTGGCACTTTTGGTTACTCTTACCTCGTGTTCAACTCTAGATCAAAGAGCAAAAACAATCTCGATATCTGGTGTGATAGAGGTGCCATTAGTAGCGGAAAGCGGGAAATACTGGATAGACAATGGCCCACTTTTTGTTGCAAATAGAGATCCATTAATAACGTATAGAGTTATTAGCAAAGAAGAGCTTAAGTTCGCCGGTTCTGAAAAGCCTGTATTCGAGTTTTTTGAGTCGTCATTCTCAGCCCCTGAAGGAATTGCAGAGGAGGCTTTTCGAAACTCTCATGAGTCATATGAACTTCATAAGCAAATTGTAAGTGGACTGACCATCTACGTTTTTTCTAAGGCCAATGAGTCAAAGGCTTATATTGTGGCAAATTCGATGCACTTTGGCTTGGAAGTTTATGCAAATGGCCCCTCATCTAATGCGATTGTTAAGAAAATAATCACTAATGCAAAACTAACCAAAGGAAATTAACCCATGGAACCATTGACAACTGAGGAAAAGAAAGAGGTTCAAGAAATTCTGAGCTATTTTTATGGAGATCAAGCCTACCACTGGAATATTAACATGAATGTCCTAGAGCTTCTGGAGGAGCTTCTCAGAAAAAATGACTCCTGTAGCAAGTACATGGATATGGTGCCAAGGCCATTCTATATTGGCAATGCGCTCAAGTGGGCTAGTAAACAAGCGCGAAATGCAATTTTGAGACACTTGAAAAGCAGAGACAAGAGTTACTATGTGTGCTTGAAAGCCGCTGCTATAGGAATGCGCACAAAGTTTCAAGTGGCTTCGATGGGGCTATAAGCTAATAAGGAAAATTCACTCGGACAAATTTCCGCAACGTTCGTTTGTGGCGAATGCCACAAGCCTCACGTTGCTCCAATTTACCGGTGATTTTCGACGCTAGGGGTTTACAAGAGGAATCATTATGGATCAGTCCATCGTATTTGATCTGGAACTCATCAAACGCTACGACAAATCGGGGCCGCGTTATACGTCGTACCCGACCGCCGTGCAGTTTCATGATGGCTTTGGGGAAGAAGCCTATAAAAAATGGATAGCACGCAGTAACGAGGAAAGCCGCAGCCTGCCCGCGCCCAAGCCGCTGTCCTTGTATTTCCACATCCCGTTTTGCGACACCGTGTGTTTCTACTGCGGCTGCAACAAGGTGGTGACCAAAGACCGCAGCCGCGCCGCGCCGTATCTTTCGCGTCTGGAAAAAGAGATCGAGATGCAGGCCGCGCTGTTCGACCGCAATCGCCCCGTGACCCAGTTGCACTGGGGCGGCGGCACGCCGACCTTCCTCAGCCACGAGGAGATGAGCCAGCTGATGGGCGCGACCCGCCGGCACTTCAAGATGCTCGACGATGACACCGGGGAATATTCCATCGAGATCGATCCGCGCGAGGCGACGGCCGAATCGGTGGCCCTGCTGCGCCGCCTCGGCTTCAATCGCATGAGCCTCGGGGTGCAGGACTTCAACCCCGTGGTGCAGAAGGCCGTCAACCGGATCCAGACCGAGGACGAAACCCTCGCCGTGCTCAACGCCGCGCGCAAGGAAGGCTTCAAGTCGGTCAGCGTCGACCTCATCTACGGCCTGCCGTTCCAGTCCACCACGAGTTTTCGCGACACCCTGGAGCGCATCATCCAGGTGAACCCGGACCGCATCTCCGCCTTCAACTATGCCCATCTGCCGGAGCTGTTCAAGCCGCAGCGGCGCATCAACGAGGCCGATCTGCCGTCCGCGGCGGAAAAACTCGATATCCTGCAAATGACCATCGAGCGCTTGGCCAAGGCCGGTTACGTCTACATCGGCATGGATCACTTCGCCAAACCCGGCGACGAGTTGGCCATCGCCCAGCGCGAAGACACGCTCTATCGCAACTTCCAAGGCTATTCGACGCACGCCGACTGCGACCTGATCGGCTTGGGCATCACCTCCATCGCCCAGGTCAACCGGTGTTACAGCCAGAACGTCAAGAGCCTGGATGAGTACTATGAGCGCATCGACGCCGGCCGCCTGCCCGTGCTCCGCGGTGTCGAGCTCGATCAGGACGACGTGCTGCGCCGCGATGTGATCACGCGACTGATCTGCCACTTCCACCTCAATATGCCGGCGATCGAGCAGCTCTATGGCATCAAGTTCAATGAGTATTTCGCCCGTGAACTCAAGGACCTGGAGCAGATGAGCGCGGATGGCCTGCTGACGATCGATGCGGCCGAAATCACCGTGCAACCGGCCGGGCGTCTGCTGATACGCAATATCTGCATGATCTTCGACCGCTATCTG
The DNA here is from genome assembly GCA_964557295.1 of uncultured Chromatiales bacterium. Taxonomy (GTDB): domain Bacteria; phylum Pseudomonadota; class Gammaproteobacteria; order RBG-16-57-12; family RBG-16-57-12; genus JBFMHP01. The sequence goes on from CAZKZP010000016.1 coordinate 56,326, forward strand.
CGCGAGAAGACCACCGGGCATCGGTTCTCCAAGGTCATCTAAAGATCCACGCCTCGAAAACTTCGCATCTTCATCCACTTCCCCCTCGATGGGGGGAGGATGGGATGGGGGGCATCTTTCCCCATAAGCTTCCGCTCCAATCACCGCTGCTTTCTGTCTTTTCCCCCACTTCGGCGCCGCGCCACCAAATCCGCCAACTCATTAAAGTTCTGTGAGTTTTTGACGAAACTCCTTTAAGAATTTTTTCGCCGCTGGAGATCTGTCCCCGGCGGGGCCATCCATCCGTCACAATAAAGCAGGTCGAGGAATCAGCAATGGAGCAAAACCAAGCCGCGCGCGCCGCGTCCAGGGGACTGTCGTCATACATCGATGATTTGCCGCTGCGCGGCAAGATCAATCTTGCCGTTGCCCTGATCTTTGCCTTGGTCATCATCGTGGTCACCACCCACAATGTGCTGCGCGAGAAAAACCGCATGATGGAAATGATCGAGGCCCAGGCCAAGGATCTCACCACGCTCTATTTCGACAGCCTGAACACCATGATGCTGACCGGCACCATGGACATGCGCAAGATCTTCCGCAACAAGATGCTGTCACGCGAAGGGGTGGTCGATGCGCGGGTCATTCGCGGCGAGCCAGTGATCCAACAGTTTGGACCCGGGGAAATGGGCGAAGCGGCCATCGATGATCTGGATATGCGGGCGTTGCGTGGCGAGGCAGTCACCCAAGTTCGCGAAGATGGTGATCGCCGAATCATCACGGTGATTACACCGTTCCACGCGACCAAGGATACGCGCGGGGTGAATTGCTTGCAGTGTCATGAGGTCACCGAAGGGGCGGTCAATGGCGCGGTGCGCGTCAGCATGTCCTTGAAGGATATGGATGCGGCCGTCACGCGGGAACTATATATCTCGATCATCAGCAATTTCACCGCGGCCCTGCTCGGTCTGCTGATGCTGAATCTGGTGCTCAAGTCTTCGGTGATCAAACCGCTCGCGGCGCTGATCGGTGTCATGAAGGAGCACTCCGAGGGAAAAACCTCCGCGCGCGCGCCGGTGCGGACGCGGGATGAAATCGGCCAGCTCTCCCTGGCCTTCAACGAGATGTCGGACAGCATGGATGAGGCCACGCAGCGCGAGCATGAATTGATGTTGCAAGAGCAGGCGGCGGCGATCGAACTGAAAAACAAGGTCGATAGCTTGCTGCGCGTCGTCAATCGTCTGGCAAATGGTGATCTTGACGCCGAGGTCGAATTTGCCGGCACGGATGCCATCGGCGAGCTGGCCAATCAGTTGCAAATCATGATCGATCAGATCCGGGATTCCATCGAAGAAAAGCATCAAGCCATGGAATCGCTGCAACGGCGTGTGGACATGATGCTGGCGGTGGTGAGCCGCGCGGCCGAAGGGGATATGACCGGCAGGATCAATATCGAAGGAACCGATGCCCTGAGTAAACTGGCCACAGGCTTCCAAAGCATGATCGAACGTCTCAACGAACTGGTGGCGCAAGTGCAGACATCGGGCATACAAGTGGCGTCCGCCGCAACCGCGATCTCTGCCACCGCCAAGGAGCAGGAAGCCACCGTCGCCGAGCAGGCGGCAACCACCAATGAAATCGTGACGACCGCGACTGAAATATCCGCCACGGCCAAGGAACTGCTCAAGACCATGGATGAGGTGACGCATGTCGCGGGCGATACTGCTCAGTCCGCCGCCAATGGCCGCGACAGTCTAGGAAAAATGGAGTCCACCATACATCAAGTCGTCGAAGCGGTGCGCACCATCGGCTCCAAGTTTGAGGTCATCAACGAAAAGGCCGCGAACATCAACACGGTCGTGACCACCATCACCAAGGTGGCCGATCAAACCAATCTCCTCTCGCTCAACGCGGCGATCGAGGCCGAGAAGGCCGGTGAATTCGGCTTGGGATTTTCCGTGGTGGCCAAGGAGATCCGCCGGCTCGCGGATCAGACCGCGGTAGCTACGCTTGACATCGAGCAGATGGTGAAGGAGATGCAAGGCGCGGTCGCCTCCGGCGTGATGAGCATGGAACGCTTCTCGGAGCAGGTGCGGCACAGCGTCAATGATGTCGGCGCCGTCAGCCAACAGCTCAACAAGATCATCGAACAGGCGCAGGCGCTGTTGCCGCGCTTCGTCACGGTGCACCAGGGAATGCAGTTCCAGGCCGAGGGCGCGGATCAGATCAATCAATCCATGATCCAGCTCAACGAGGCGGCGCAGCAGACGGTGGAATCCATCCGCGAATCCAACATCGAAATCGGCAAGCTGAATCAAGCTGCGATGCTGTTGCAGGCGGGGGTTACCCGGTTCAAGGTCTGACTGGATCGAGATGCTCTACGTACGCTTTGAAGTCAAAGGGGATCGCTATCTGGTCGCGAGCGGGAATGTGCTGGAAGTGGTGCCATGTGTGAATTTGAAGGCCGCACCCCAAGCACCGCGCTATATCGCCGGGATCATCAATTACCGGGGCGAGTGTATCCCGGTGATCGATGCGACCCTGTTGCTTTCACATAAGAGTTCGGAGTTCAATCTCGGTACCAGGATACTCATGTGCAACTACTCGCATCCATCTCATGGGTGCATCACGCTGGGCGTGATGGTGGAGAACGCACTGGAGACGGTGACATTCTCTGAAAGTGATTTCCAACCCTCCGGGGTCGAAATCGAGGGGGCCGGATACCTCGGCAAGGTGGCGATTCGCCATGGCGCGATGTATCAGGAGATTACCCTGGCCGACGTGCTGCCCGAGGATGCCTATCCGGTCCTGTTCCAGAACCTCCAACCCGGCGGCGGCATATGACGGAAATCGAGATCATCGCCAACATGCTGCGCAAGGCCATCGGGTTGAATCCGAATTCGATTGGGCATGATGTGATACGACGCGCGGTGCACAGCAGGATGCTGCTCATAAAGAAAACTCCGATCGCCGAGTACCTGGCCTGGTTGCAGAGTGATGCCGCTGAAATCAAATCTCTGATCGAAGCCGTGGTCATTCCCGAGACATCCTTTTTCCGTGACCGCGAGCCCTTCAACGCGCTGACCGAGTATGCCCGGCAGTGGCTTGTTAATCAGCCAGGCAAGGTCGTCAAGATCTTGAGCATACCGAGTTCAACCGGAGAGGAACCTTACTCGATCGCCATGGCCTTGCTCGAGGCTGGAATGAAACGCACGGAGTTCAAGATTCTGGCGCACGATGTTTCCGAACCGCTACTGGCAATGGCAAGGCAAGGCATATATACGGACTACTCGTTTCGCGGCTGTGATGATCACTACAAGGTGAAATATTTCACCAAAGACAACAATTCATATCACATTTCGGAGGCGGTCAAGTCCTGTGTCGAATTCAGGCAGGCGAATATACTCAATGATGTCTTGACTGTCCCGGAGGGACCTTATGATGTCGTATTCTGCCGGAATCTTCTGATTTACTTTGACAAGGATGTCAAGGAAATCGTCATCCGAAAATTGTCGGATGTGCTGGCGGAGGGCGGGATGTTGTTCGTCGGACATGCGGAGACGGCTTCACTTCCGGCGGCAGAATTTTCAAGATTCAGTGCCAGCAGGGCGTTCGCGTATATCAAGACCGCTGGCGGTGGAAGGTCTGCGCCGGTGACGATGGCGCCGCGGGACAGCATCGTCAAACGCGGAATGGAGATTATCAGGCTCCAGCAGGAGCAGCGCCGCGGCTTGGCGGCCCAGGGTAACGTTACGGACAGCAAAGCGTCGGTGGCATGGCATGGTCAGGGGCAATATGGTGGAGGCCTGCGCGAGCGGCAAGCCGTGGCCGAACAGCTCGAAGCCTGCTTCCAGCGTAAGGATGATGCGGAACTCGGACGCCTGTGTGCGTGGGTCATCGCCAACGCCCCCGAGAATTCAAGCCATGCATTTTACTACTTGGGATTGTTGAGCATGAATAATGCCGACAGCAATGGGGCAAGCGAGCACTTCAAAAAATCAATTTATCTTGATCCGGATTATTATCCGGCGCTACTGCAGCTGCATGCCATCGAGCAAGGCAAGGGGAATGGCGCGCTTGCGCATAAATATCGGCAACGGGCCGAGCGAGTGATGCGGCGTAAGAATGTCGACAAGCAATAGGTGCGCGATGGAGAAGTTGATCGGCGATGGGTGTTGGAACCGAATCGGCGTCTGGGGCCGGAGCGAGACGAAGTGTTCGTTGCTCTCCCAGGTCATCCACTGTCACAACTGCGAGGTGTTTCATGAAGGCAGTCAATCCGTATTCCGCAAGGAAATGTCCGAGGAATACCGCGATGAATTGACGCGCCGGCTCGCCGCGGAGAAGCATTTCACGAAAATAGTCGGCCAAACAGTGCTCGTGTTCAGGGTGGCGGACGAATGGGTGGCGCTATGGACTCGACAGGTCAGGGAAATCGCCAGAAAGCGTCCGGTGCAACGGATTCCACACAATCACAACCCCTATCTGGCGGGCATTACGAATATCTCCGGAGAAATTGCCTTGTGCTTTTCGTTGAAGAATATCTTGAAAATGGCAGGCGGTGATCGACCGAGCGAGGACTCGGCGGATGCTGACCGAAAGCGTCTGGTGGTGAGCTATTATCAGGGCGAAAGCTACATTTTCCTGGCTGATGAAATCGGCGAAGTGCGCCAGTGCGCGGAGGCGGAGATCTTGCCATTGCCCGACACCGTGAACAATGGTGAGCTGAGTTTCATGAGCGGGATCTTTGAATGGCGCCAGAAACGTGTGGGGTTAATCGATCATGAGTTGCTGTTCTCGGTCGTCGAGAGGAGTTTGATGTGAGCGGATCCGGCCAGGATTCGGTGAGCATGCTCGAGCTGTTTCGAACCGAAATGGCGCGGCAACTGACTGCCATGGAGGAGGCGCTGCGGGTTTACCGCTCCCACAACGACACCGTTTTGGTGCATCGCAGCGTGCATTCGATCAAAGGCGCGGCGCGGCTGGTCAGCGTGAGTGCCATTGAGCAGATTTGTATTCAGGCGGAAAGTTATTTGAACCGTGCGATGGAGGCAGGATCGGATCTGAGCAGTGACGGGCTCGACTGGCTGCATCGAGTGGTGGACGTCATAACCAGGATGATATCACTGCCGGAGAACGATCTGGCATCGATCGCACTTGGTTCGTTCGACGGAGTCCAGGAAATTGCAGCCGCCATGCGGGCGCTGGAGGCGAACATTGCGTCTTTGCCAGCCAAGCAAACGCCCGAAAATACGTCAACGGGAAAAACCGCTTCGAAATCGCGAAATGCGCCGGAGGTTTTCCTTGATCCGCAGATGCTTGCACTCTTTCGCGAAGAAGTGGATGTACACACGCAAGCCTTGATTACCAATCTGCTGGTGCACGAGGGCGGATCGGATGAATCGGTACTTCAGGCCTTGATGCGCGCCGCGCATTCGATCAAGGGGGCGGCGAAACTGGCCGGGGTCGGAGCGGCGCAGGCGCTTGCGCATCAGATGGAGGATGTGTTCGTTTCAGCGCAGAAAAAACTCATCACGCTGACGCCGGACGCGGTGGATCTGCTGCTGAAGTCGGTCGATGTCATCAAGGATGTCTCCGGCTTGCCGCTGGAGGAACTTTCCCGACAATCCGACTGGACCCCGGAGGTTGCTCCGCTGGTAGAGGCGTTGACGGACTTGGCCCAAGGGAGATACAAGCCGCGCCATGCGCCGGAGGCCGCCGCAGGTGGTGGCGGTATTCATGCGCAACCTGCAAGCCGAGGTGCGGCTTTGGAGAACGCTCCGGTTGTCGCGTCAAGCAACGGCGGGGAGCGCGCGCGGAACTCCGAGGCGGATCGCGTTTTGAAAGTGACGGCGGAACGCTGGGATCGGATGATGGGATTGGCCGGTGAGGTGAAGGTGGAAACCGGCCACTTGCATGGTTATATCGATTCGCTGGCCTATGTGAAGAAGCAACAAAGCGAGATCATGTCGCTGCTCGAGCGGGTTCGAGACGAGGTGCGCGAGCGTGATGGGCCGCGCCATGTGCTGGAGAAGCTCGCGGAACTCACCCACAAGGTCAACGATTGCCGTCATTTTGTGTCCACACAGATGTCGGAGATCGATCTTTACGAGCAGCGGGTCAGCCATCTCGCCGACAAGCTGCACAAAGAGGCGATTAGAACCAAGATGCGCCCGTTTCAGGATGCGGTGCAGAATTTTCACCGCATGGTGCGTGATATCGCCAAGTCGCTCGAAAAGAAAGTTTCATTCCAGATTCGCGGCGAGACGACCCAGGTGGACCGCGATGTTCTGGAGAAGGTCGAAGCATCGCTGAATCATCTGCTGCGCAACGCCCTCGATCACGCCATCGAGCATCCGGAGCAACGACGGTTGCGCGGCAAGCCCGAGATCGGGGTCATCGTGTTGTCCGCGGCTCACGTCGAAGGAATGCTCCTGATAACGATCGAGGACGACGGCGCCGGGATCGATGTGGAGGGTGTCCGCCGCAAGGTGCTGCAGAGGAAATTGGTCTCGCCGGATGTCGCAGCCTCATTGTCGGATGGCGAGCTGCTGGAGTTTTTGTTTTTACCCGGATTCAGCACGCGCGACAGTGTGACCGAGCTCTCGGGAAGAGGGGTCGGACTCGACGTGGTGCGCGATGCGATCCAGGCGCTGCATGGCTCGGTCAAAGTGACGACGGCCTTGGACCGGGGCACGAAATTCAGCTTGAAGCTCCCACTGACCTTGTCCGTGATGTCGACGCTCGTGGTCAAGCTTGGACAGGATCACTATGCATTTCCGCTGTCGCGGATAAAGCGCGCCCTGCGTGTGCCGGCGGCTGAGGTCGAGCTGGTCGAGGGGCATCAGTATGTCTCGGTCGATGGGCAGCAGATCGGGATACTTTCCTGCGCGGAGGCCTTGGAGCTCGACGAGACGGCCGGGGCGCACGGCGAGTTGGCGATCGTGGTGATATCGGATAACACGCATGTCTATGGCGTCGTGGTCGATGCCTTTGCCGGCCAGCGCGAGGTGGCGGTGCAGAACATCGACCGGCGGCTCGGCAAGCATCAGGACGTCAGTGCCTATGCGTTGCTGGAGGATGGCAGCACAGTTTTCGTCATTGATGTGGATGATCTCGTCAAAACCATCGATGCCCTGGTCAAAGGCGGTCGTATTTCCCGCATCCGCACCGCGCAGGGCCAGGATCAGGCGGTCGACATTAATAGAATCCTGGTTGTTGACGATTCTATTACTGTGCGGGAGATCGAACGCAAGCTGCTCTCCGTCGCCGGGTATCGAGTGGATGTCGCGGTTGACGGGGTCGACGGCTGGAATGCAGTGCGCTCCGGTGCTTATGACTTGATCATCACCGACATCGACATGCCGCGCTTGGACGGGATCGATCTGGTTAGGATGATCAAGAGTCACTCCCGTTTTGCCGCGATCCCGGTGATCATCGTCTCTTACAAGGATCGGGCGGAAGACCGAAAGCGCGGGATGGAGGCCGGTGCGGATTATTATCTGACCAAGGGAAGCTTTCATGATGACTCGTTTTTGAATGCGGTGTTTGATTTGATCGGCGGGGCTGTGAAGTGAGAATTGCGATTGTCAATGACATGCCGATGGCGGTGGAAGCGCTGCGCAGGATCGTCGTCGAGCAGCAAATCCATCAGGTCGCCTGGATCGCCGCATCCGGGCGTGAAGCGATCGTGTGCTGCAGGAAGGATCTGCCGGATCTGATCCTGATGGATATGGTGATGCCCGATCTCAACGGGGCGGAGGCGACGCGCATCATCATGCGCGAAACGCCCTGCCCGATCCTGGTGGTCACTTCATCGGTGAACGAAAACGCTTCGTTGGTCTTCGAGGCCATGGGCGCTGGCGCCCTGGATGCCGTGAGCACGCAGGTGCTCGGATTTTCCGGACAACATGCCGGCAAGGAAGATTTTTTTCAGAAGCTGCGCACGATCGAACGTCTGATCAATGCGGATCGGCGCAAGAACAAGAGCGTGATTCGAGGCGGTGCGCCAGGCGGACAGGTCTTGCTGGCGATCGGCGCTTCGACCGGCGGCCCGCACGCCGTGGCGGAAATCCTAAGTCACCTTCCGGGCGATCTGCCGGCACCAGTGGTGGTCGTGCAGCATGTCGATGAATCTTTTGCGCCCGGGTTGATCGATTGGCTGGCGAAACAAACCAAACTCAAGGTGAAGATGGCGGAAGACGGTGAGAGCGCCAGGATGGCGACGGTGTATGTGGCCGCCACCAACAATCATCTGACAATGACCGAGCGGCAATGCTTCAAATACGAATCGGAGCCTAAGTCGCTGGTCTATCGTCCTTCCGTCGATGTGTTTTTCAACAGTCTCGCGGCCAACTGGTCCGGCAACGCCATCGGTGTGCTGCTCACCGGCATGGGGCGTGACGGCGCTCAAGGCCTGTTGCAGCTGAAAATGACCGGCGCACTGACGATAGCGCAAAACAAGGAGACGTGCGCGGTGTATGGCATGCCCAGGGCGGCGGCTGAAATCGGCGCGGCCGATCATGTGCTGCCGATCGGCGAGATCGCCACTGTCATCCTGGCG
>CAZKZP010000017.1:0-5767 GCA_964557295.1 uncultured Chromatiales bacterium
AATGTGTTAATCCCCCTCACCCTAGCCCTCTCCCTAAGGGAGAGGGAACAGTACACCAGATCTATTTTGTCGCCGGTTTATAGTCTGCCTAGTTCATGAACGGTGCTTGTGGGCCGGGATAAGCGCGGAATTCGCCACAGCCTGGTTTATATCAGATGCTGTTTTTGGGATAAGGTTTGACGGGCGTGAGTTTCCAGATCTCGTTGTTGTAATCGATCATGGTGCGATCCGTGGAAAACTTCCCGCTGTACGCCACATTGAGGATACTCATGCGCGTCCAGCGTTCTTGATCGCGATAGGCCACCGCCGCGCGCTCCTGCGCATCGATGTAACTGCGAAAATCCGCCAGCGTCAGCCAGGGGTCGTGGGCATTGGTCAAAGAATGAATGACCGGATCCAGCAGGCCCGGCTCAAACTGGTTGAAATGACCGCATTGCAGCAACTGCATCACCGCTTGCAGATCCGGATCGCCGGCGATGATATCCCAGGGACGGTAGTCCTTGCGCACCTCGGCCACTTCCTCGGCGGTGAGGCCGAACAGGAAGAAATTTTCCTCGCCCGCTTCTTCACGGATTTCGATATTCGCCCCATCCAGGGTGCCGATGGTGACCGCGCCGTTCATCATGAATTTCATGTTGCCGGTGCCGGAGGCCTCCTTGCCGGCGGTGGAGATCTGCTCGGAGAGATCCGACCCCGGCGCGATCACCTCCATGGCGGAGACACGATAATTCGGCAGGAAGGCCAGCTTCAATCGGTCACCGACATCCGGGTCGCCATTGACCACTCTTGCAACATTGTTCACGAGCTTGATGATGAGCTTGGCCATGGCGTAACCCGGCGCGGACTTGCCGCCGATCAGCACGCAGCGATTGGTCCAGTTCGCGGTATCGCCGCGCTTGATGCGGCTGTAGAGATGGATGACGTGCAGCACGTTCAACAACTGCCGCTTGTATTCATGGATGCGCTTGACCTGCACATCGAACAGGGCATCGGGAGCGAAGACGACCCCGCAATCCCCCTCCACCAGCTTGGCCAGACGGACCTTATTGGCCCGCTTCACTTCCGCCCAGCGCGTGCGGAATCCGGCGTCATGGGCCAAGGGTGCGATGGTACGCAAATGCGCCAAATCGGTCGTCCAGCCGTCGCCGATATGTTCGGAAATCAACGCGCTCTGCCCCGAATTGCACATCGCCAGCCAGCGGCGCTGGGTCACACCGTTGGTCTTATTGTTGAACTTGTGCGGCCATAATTCGTAGAAGTCGCGGAACAGGCCTTCGATCAGCAGCTTCGAATGCAGCTCCGCCACGCCATTGACGGAGAAACTGCCGACGATCGCCAGATGCGCCATGCGCACCATCTGCATCGGCCCCTCTTCGATGATCGACATGCGCCGCATGCGGCCAACATCGCCCGGCCATTTCAGCGCCACTTCCGCCAGGAAGCGCGCGTTGATCTCATAGATGATTTCCAGCAGTCGCGGCAGCATGCGCTGGAACATGGCCACCGGCCATTTCTCCAAGGCCTCGGGCAGCAAGGTGTGATTGGTATAGGCCATGACCTTCGTCACGATCGACCAGGCCTCAGCCCAGCCGAGACGGTGCTCGTCGACCAGGATGCGCATCAGCTCGGCCACCGCGATCGCGGGATGCGTGTCGTTGAGCTGGAAGCATTGTTTCTCGGCGAACTGGGAGAAGTCCCCGCCATGCAGGCGCACCCAGCGGCGCATCACATCCTTGAGGCTGGCGGAGGCCAGAAAGTATTGCTGCCGCAGGCGCAGCACCTTGCCGTTCTCGCTGGCATCATTGGGATAGAGCACCATGGTGATGTGCTCGGCATCGTTTTTCGCCGCCACCGATTCGGCATAGTCGCCGGCATTGAAATCGCTCAGATCGAACTCATCGGTGGCCGTGGCCGACCATAGCCGCAGACTGTTGACCGTGTCGTTGCGATAACCCGGAATCGGAATGTCATACGGCACGGCCAAAACATCATGGGTCTCGACCCAGCGCACGCGCAGCTCACCGTTCTCGTCATGGTAGCGTTCGGTGTAGCCGCCAAATTTGATGCGCTGCGTGTACTCGGGCCGTTCCAGTTCCCAGGGATTGCCATCACGCAACCAGTGATCGGGTTCCTCCACCTGGTGGCCATCATGGATCTCCTGGCGGAACATCCCGAATTCGTAACGCAGGCCATATCCCATCACCGGCAATTGCAACGTCGCGCAGCTATCCAGGAAACAGGCCGCCAAGCGTCCCAAACCGCCATTGCCCAATCCGGCATCGTGCTCGCACTCGGCGATCTCTTCCATGAGCAGGCCGTATTCGTATAGCGCTTCGCTGGACGCATCATTGATGCCCAGATTCAACATGGCATTGCTCAGCGCGCGCCCCATCAGGAATTCCAGCGAGAGGTAACAGGTGCGCCGCGCACTGTGTTCTTCATAGGCGTAGCGCGTATTCTTCCAGCGCTCCATCAGGCGGTCGCGCACGGTCAGCGCCAAGGCCTCGTAGAGATAGTGCGGGGTGACATGCGCCTGACTGCGGTCGCGGCCGAGGGTTCGGGAATAATAATAAAGAAAATCCTTGGCCAGACTCTGCTTGTCCATGGCCAGCGGCGCCAGCTTGGGCAACTTGGGCTGGGTACTCAGTCCATGGCGGTTCGTTTTGGGCTTTGGCATAGAAATTCGCTTAATTTAATTATGGAGAAACATTACGTTGCACAAGGCTTCGCAATCTGTAAGTAGTTCGAGTCAACCATCAGAAACTTTAATCGGCGCGGGGCACTGCATTGTGTCTGCCGCCACGGCGGGCGGCTGCCTCGGGGGGCGACGCACCTTCATTGGTATTACTAAGACGATCAGTGACCAAAATTATACACTGATGAATGTCATATTTCATGGGGCGCATAGTGGATCACAGGCGCGTGCGCTGCTGATCGATCACCATCCCCTGCACATTTTCGTTGAGATATTGGTCGATGCGGCTGATGGTCTGGTCGATCGCGGACTGATCGTTGGCGGCGATGACAAACGACCAGAGCGCCTTCACCGGGTTGTCCTGTTCGCCGCTTTCACACACGGCGATCTGCGACAGACGGCCGAAGTGGTCGCGCAATCCCTGGGTGCGGTGGCGCTTCTCTTTCAGCGAGGGGCAATCGGGCAGGTAAAGCAAAACCGTGTATTCTTCGATCTTCATTTAATGTAATGATTACCTTGTTTGCACTAAACTTATAAAAGAAACATACGAAAACATATACACCTTCACCCATCCCGAGCAATAAAAAAATAATTGAGGAGTTCGCCGTGGCTGACATTTCCCGCCTTACCATCGACAACGAGAATCTCTTTGACCAGGCGATCGGCGCCAGCGGGATCACCGCGGCCGAGATCGAAGCGCTCTCCCCCCGCCTGGACAAACTGCGCAAGAAAATCGACACCTGGTACAACAGCCCCACCCCGCATTTCCTGAACCTGCCGCGCACCACCGATCTCGAAGCGATCAAGAAGCTCGGCCAAGGCTTCGCCCGCGATTTCAAGCGCACCGTAGTCTTCGGCATCGGTGGATCGTCGCTCGGCGGCGAGATGCTGGTGCGCACCCTGGGCCATGCGCGCCCGCGCAATCGCGTCCATTTCTATGACAATGTCGACCCGGCGACCCTGCGGGAACTCGATGAGATCGACTGGCGTGAAACGCTGCTGCTGATCATCTCCAAGTCCGGCAACACCGCCGAGACCCTGAGCCAGTTCCTGACCGTGCTGCCGCGCATGGAACGCCATCTGGGCGAGGACGGCGTGCGGAAAAATACCCTGGTCATCACCGAAAACCCCGACGGCGCGCTCTATAAGTTGGCCGAGCGCCTGAACATCCCGGTGGTGGAACATCCCCCGGTCGGCGGCCGGTTTTCCGTGCTCTCGGTCGTGGGGTTGCTGCCGGCCTACACTGCCGGCGTGGACATCGACGGCCTGATGGAGGGCGCGCGCGCCATGGCCGAGCGCTGCACCAACCCGCTCATGCTGAAGAACCCGGCCTTTTTCAATGGTGCGACCCATTATCTGCACGGGCGCAAAGGCCGCACCATCACCTTGATGATGCCGTATTCCGACAATATGCGCCTGATCGTCAACTGGTTCCGCCAGCTCTGGGCCGAGAGTCTGGGCAAGGTCGCGCCCGACGGCAAGTGCATGGGGCTGACCCCGATGGAGGCGCACGGCGTCACCGACCAGCACTCCGTGCTGCAACTGCTGCTCGACGGACCCGATGACAAGGTCATCACCTTCCTCACCAACCCGGCACAGCGCTACGAGGGCCTGCGCATCCCGATGCGCTTCCAGGACATCCCGGCGATCGCCCCGCTGGCCGGCCACACCATCGGCGAGCTGTTCATCTCCGAAATGAAGGCCACACGCACCTCGCACACCAACCGCAAGCGCCCCAACCGCACCGTTGCCATGCTCGACCGCGATGCCTACGCCCTGGGCGAGCTGATCATCCTGCTGGAGATGGAGACGACGGTCGTCGGCGAACTGCTCGGCATCGATCCGTTCGATCAACCGGCCGTGGAAGAGAGCAAGGTGCTGACCCGCCAATACCTGGCGGAGCTGCAATCGCTCAATCTGAAGGTATAAAACTCGTTATTAGTAACTCCTTCCCCCATCAAGGGGGAAGGAATTATGCGTAGATATGTTAGTTGTCTGATTCATATCCGCCATCGCATGGCCGTATGATGGCGGAATCCCCCCGCCGCACCGCGCTTTATCCCCTCCCCACAACGCAGTAAACTACCCGGCCTGATTCTGTCATAGCCGGCCTTCGCACATGAATTCATCGCCGTATCACAATCCGCTGACTCCACCGCCACTCAAAGGCCCGGCGGACCGCCTCCGCTGGGGGCGTCTGTACGGCAGCAGCGACGGACTGGTCGTCAGCAGCGCCCTTAAGGCATGCGAGCAACTGGTACTGCTCGTCACCGAGGACACGCCCGGCGCCGTGCGCCTGGAGCATGAACTGCGTTTCTACACCGGCAATGATCCGCAACAGCCGATCCTGCATTTCCCCGACTGGGAGACCCTGCCCTATGACGTGTTCTCGCCGCATCAAGACATCATCTCCGAGCGACTGAGCACGCTCTACCGCCTGCCGCAAGTCCGCCGCGGCATCCTGATCGTGCCGGTGGCCACGCTGATGCACCGACTGCCGCCGCGCGAGTATCTCAGCGCCAGTAGCCTAATGCTCGATATCGGCGATCGTCTGGTGATCGAGGAGTTCCGCAAACAACTCGACGGCAGCGGTTACCGCTGTGTCTCCCAGGTGATGGAGCATGGCGAGTTCGCCGTGCGCGGCAGCCTGATCGACATCTTCCCGATGGGCAGCCGTGTGCCGTACCGCATCGACCTATTCGATGACGAGGTGGAATCGCTGCGCACCTTCGACCCGGAAACACAGCGCACGGTCGAGAGCGTGCCCCAGGTTCGCCTGCTGCCGGCGCGCGAATTCCCGATCAGCGAGGCGGGCATCAAGCAGTTCCGCGAGGCCTATCGCACGCACATCGAGGGCGACCCGCAGCGCAGCCTGATCTATACCGAGGTGAGCAAGGGCCACACGCCGCCCGGCATCGAATACTACCTGCCGCTGTTCTTCCCGCGCACCGGCACGCTGCTGGATTATCTCCCCGCGAACGCCGTGGTGTGCCTGAACGAGGACATCCACGGCGCGGCGGAACATTTCTGGACGGATGTCGGAAATCGCTATGAACAGCGCCGCCATGACAT
>CAZKZP010000017.1:5777-6806 GCA_964557295.1 uncultured Chromatiales bacterium
TCGTGCTGCTCTCGCCCGCCTGCGCCTCGTTCGACATGTTCGACAATTTCGAGCGCCGTCACGACATCGAACGCCCGCTGCTCGCCCCACCGCGCCTCTTTCTGCGCGCGGACGAGCTGTTCGAGCGGCTCAAACCCCATGCGCAGATCAAACTGCAACGCTTCGAACTCGAGGCCGGCGCCGGTCATCACAACTTCGCCACGGCGCGCCCGCCCGTGCTCACCTTCGACGCCCGCGCGGCCCAACCCGCCAAGGCGCTGCTCGATTTTCTCTCGGCGTTTTCCGGCCGCGTATTGTTCGCCGCCGAATCCGCCGGCCGGCGCGAGACCCTGCTCGATCTGCTCAAGCATCACGACCTCCACCCGCAGCCCTATGCGAGCTGGTCGGAGTTCCTGGCAGGCGAGCAGCGCTTTGGGATCACCATCGCCCCGCTGGAGCATGGCCTGCTATTGGATGAGGCCAGCATCGCGGTCATCGCCGAGAGCCAGCTGTTCGGCGAACAGGTGTTGCAACGGCGCCGGCGCAAACCGCGCGGCAAAGAGGCCGAAAACATCATCCGCCATCTGGCGGAGCTGGAGATCGGCGCCCCGGTGGTGCACATCGACCACGGCGTCGGCCGGTATCTCGGCCTGCAAAAGATCACCGCCGGCGGGCAGGAAAACGAATTTCTCACCCTGGAATATCAGGACCGCGACAAGCTCTACGTGCCGGTCTCCTCGCTGCACCTGATCAGCCGCTACAGCGGCGCGGCGCCGGAAAACGCGCCGCTGCACAAGCTCGGCTCGGGCCAGTGGGAGAAGGCCAAGCGCAAGGCGAAGGAGAAGATTCGCGATGTCGCCGCCGAGCTGCTGGCCATCTACGCCCAGCGCGAGGCGCGCAGCGGTTATGTCTATCGCACCCAGCTCGAGGAATACCAGGCCTTTGCCGCCGCCTTCCCGTTCGAGGAGACCCCGGACCAGGAGCAGGCGATCAAGGACGTGATCGCCGACATGGCCTCCGGCCATCCGATGGACCGGCTGATCTGCGGCG
>CAZKZP010000017.1:6816-9353 GCA_964557295.1 uncultured Chromatiales bacterium
GGCGATGTCGGCTTCGGCAAGACCGAGGTCGCCATGCGCGCGGCCTTCCTCGCCGTGCAAAACGGCAAGCAGGTCGCGGTGCTGGTGCCCACCACCCTGCTGGCCCAACAGCACTACCAGAATTTCAGGGACCGCTTCGCCGACTGGCCGGTGCGCATCGAATCGCTCTCGCGCTTCCGCTCCAAGAAGGAGACCGATCAGGCGATCGCGGGCCTGGAGAGCGGCGCGGTCGACATCGTCATCGGCACCCATAAACTGTTGCAGGACAATATCAAGTTCAACCGCCTCGGCATGGTGATCATCGACGAGGAACACCGCTTCGGCGTGCGCCAGAAGGAGGCCTTCAAGGCCCTGCGCGCGGAGGTCGACGTGCTCACCCTCACCGCCACCCCGATCCCGCGCACGCTGAGCATGTCGCTCTCGGGCATACGCTATCTCTCCATCATCGCCACGCCCCCGGCGCGGCGCCTGTCGGTCAAGACCTTCGTCAGCGAATGGAACGACGCCACCATCACCGAGGCGGTGCTGCGCGAAATCAAGCGCGGCGGCCAGGTCTATTTCCTGCACAACAAGGTCGAGACCATCGACAAGGCCGCCGCCAAACTCGAGGAGCTGATCCCCGAGGCCAAGGTGGGCATCGCCCACGGCCAGATGCGCGAGCGCGAACTCGAACAAGTGATGTCGGACTTCTATCACCAGCGCTTCAACGTGCTGGTCTGCACCACCATCATCGAGACCGGCATCGACATCCCCACCGCCAACACCATCGTCATCGACCGGGCCGACCACTTCGGCCTGGCGCAGCTCTATCAGTTGCGCGGCCGGGTGGGCCGCTCCCACCACCGCGCCTATGCGTATCTGATCACCCCGCCGAAACGCGCGATGACCGCCGATGCCCTGAAGCGCATCGAGGCGCTCGAATCCATCGAGGAACTCGGCACCGGCTTCACCCTGGCCACGCACGACATGGAGATCCGCGGCGCCGGCGAGCTGCTCGGCGAGGAACAAAGCGGCCAGATGCAGGAGATCGGCTTCAGCATGTACATGGAACTGCTGGAACGCGCGGTGGCCGACCTCAAGGCCGGCCGCCAGATCGACCTCGACCGCCCCCTGGCGCACGGCACCGAGGTGGATCTCGCCGTGCCGGCGCTGATCCCCGACGATTATCTGCCCGATGTGAACGCGCGCCTGATCATGTACAAGCGCATCGCCAGTGCCGACACACCGGAGGAACTGCGCGAGTTGCAGGTGGAGATGATCGATCGCTTCGGGCTGCTGCCGGAGCAGACCAAGAACCTCTTCGCGCTCACCGCGCTCAAGCTCAAGGCCCAGCCGCTCGGCATCCGCAAGATCGAAATGGGGCCCGGCGGCGGGCGCCTGAGCTTCGAACCCACGCCGAACATCGAACCGATCAACGTGATCCGCCTCATCCAGCGCCAAGCCAAGACCTACCAGCTGGACAAGGAACAGCGGCTCAAGATCACTGCCACCCTGCCCGATGTCGCCGCGCGCATCAGCCTGCTCGACGGGCTGCTCAGTGAACTTGGGCGCAAGGATGTGGCCTAAAATAATTATGTGGGCGTGAAGATTTGTCTCACGGAACATCACTTGGAAAGATGGCTTCACAGCCCCCTCTCCCGCCCGCGGGAGAGGGCACGAACTGAACGTTCTTTTCTCATCACGTATAGCGTGAGGCACGTTTCAAATGTGTGCATTAATTACAACATACACCTCTATCTTATTGTTTAGTAATGAATAAAAAAAAACCACATTAAAAGTCCCCATCAACCCCGCCGATAACATAACCAAATACCGAGTCGAGGCAGTTATGAGACGCGCGGAATTTATCGGTGCCGCCTCGGGATGGGGGGCACGAGATCAGCGGTGCGCGGACGGACCCATCACCTTCGCCAAGGGCGGATTGCTGCACGTGCAGAAAAACGGCCGTCTCTCCCCGGCCGGCATCAATCTCCTGTTTCCCCAAGTACGCAACAAGCGCAACATCACCGGCATCGTCGCCGCCTTCTGCGCGCGCTTGAGCGATGTCGTGGCCAACTCCCTCATGGAGGGACACTTCCCGATCGTCATCGGCGGCGATCACTCCAGCGCGATCGGCACCTGGTCCGGCGTGCACCAGGTCGTCGACGGCCCGCTCGGCATGATCTGGGTCGACGCGCACATGGACAGCCATATCCCGGAAACCAGCCCGAGCGGCGCCTTGCACGGCATGCCGCTGGCCAGCCTGCTCGGCCTGGGCGACCGCGCGCTGAGCAGCATCAATGGCGACACCCCCACGCTCCATCCGCAAAACGTTTGTCTGTACGGCGTGCGCAGTTATGAGGCCGGGGAGGCGGCCATCCTGGAAAACCTGGGCGTGCGCGTAATCACCATGGAGGAGATCAACCGCTTCGGCCACAAGGCCACCTGGAATCTCGCGCTATCGATCGCCAAGCAACATACGGTCGGCTATGGCATCAGCATCGATCTCGACGCCGTGGACCCCGCGGATGCCCCCGGCGTCGGCTCGCCCGAGCCCG
>CAZKZP010000017.1:9363-41475 GCA_964557295.1 uncultured Chromatiales bacterium
ACGATGGACCACTTGCTCCTGATGGACGCGCACCTCACCGCCCCGCCGCCCGCCGCCGCGGCCGACCCGGCGGACTGCCCGGCCGCTGGCTGGCGGAGCTGCTCTTCAGCGTGAAGTGCGACTCCGAACTGATCGCCCTGGAGATCGCCGAATTCAACCCTTACCTCGATCGCAATGGCCAGACCTTGGCGGTGATCGACGACATCATCAACGCCGTACTCGATCAAGAGATCTGCTATGCCCGACATCATCAAGCTTGAACAGCACTATTGCGCCCACAACTACCAGCCGCTCCCGGTGGTGCTGGTGCGGGGCGAAGGCGTGCATCTTTGGGACGACCAGGGGCGCCGCTATCTCGACATGATGAGCGCCTATTCGGCGGTCAGCCACGGCCACTGCCACCCGCGCCTCGTCAGGGCGCTGAGCGAACAGGCCGCGCGCCTTGCCGTCACTTCGCGCGCGTTTTATTCCAACCGGCTCGGGCCCATGCTGCAACGGCTCTGCGAGATCACGGGACACGACATGGCCCTGCCGATGAACAGCGGCGCGGAAGCGGTGGAAACCGGGCTGAAAACCGCGCGCAAATGGGCGTATCAGGTCAAGGGCGTGCCGGACGGCCAGGCCGAGATCATCGTCTGCGACGGAAACTTCCACGGCCGCACCATCGCCATCGTCGGGTTCTCCGCCGAGCCGCAATACCGCGACGGCTTCGGCCCCTTCGCGCCCGGATTCAAACGCATCCCTTACGGCGACATCGACGCCCTGCGCGAGGCCATCACGCCCAACACCGCCGCCTTTCTGGTCGAGCCGATCCAGGGCGAGGCCGGCATCCGCATACCGCCGCCCGGCTATCTGGCCGACTGCGCCCGGCTCTGCCGCGAGCGCAACGTGCTGCTGATCTGCGACGAGGTGCAGACCGGCCTGGGCCGCACCGGCAAGATACTGGCGAGCGATCACGAACAGGTCCACCCCGACGGCCTCATCCTCGGCAAGGCGCTCGGCGGCGGACTGCTGCCGGTCTCCGCCTTCCTCGCCCGGCGCGAGGTGCTGGGAGTCTTCAAGCCCGGCGACCATGGCAGCACCTTCGGCGGCAATGCCCTGGCCGCGGCGGTGGCGCATGAGGCCCTCGCGGTCATGATGGACGATGACTACGCCGGCCGCGCCGAGCGGCTGGGAGACTATTTCATGGGAGAGCTCGCCAAGATCCGCACCCCGCTGATCAAAGAGATCCGGGGCAAAGGCCTGCTGATCGGCGTCGAGATCGATCCGGCGCACGCCAGTGCCCGGCAGGTATGTGAGCGCCTGATGCAGGAAGGGATACTCAGCAAGGAAACCCATGAGACCGTGGTGCGCTTCGCGCCGCCGCTCGTGATTACTCAGGAACAGATCGATTGGGCGCTGGAGCGGATACACAAGGTCTTGCGCGCGGCTTGATACCCATACCATCTAGGAGACGAATCGCAAGCTGAAGCTTGCTCCCACCAACACAGGCGAGTCTGGTGGTAGGAGCAAGCTTTAGCTTGCGATCACACCCACCGTTCCAGTGGCAAACCGACATACTAAGACGATCGGTAGTAAAGCCTCATTCAGCGGGCGGCTAGACGGTCAGCCCGCAAGGCGCGGCGGTGCCGGCATAGTCAATCTATGTCAAACCGTCGCAACGCGGCGGATGGCCGTCTAGCCGTCCGCCCGAAGGGAGCCACCCCAATGTTGCAGCCCAGCGTTGCAGTGCTTGACAAGGGCTTGCCATTGCCTGCGCACTGCGCCTTGTTCCGCAACATTGGGGTGGCTCTGAATGAGGCTTTACTACCGATCGTCTTAGTAAAGAGCGTGCCACTCACTTCGTGCCGAAGATACTGTCCAAGCGCAACTGGGCCTGATCAAACTTATGCTCCAGCGCCTGGGCGCGTTCGAAGGTGTCATCGATTTTTTGCAGCGTCTTCGCGGCGATTCCACGAATTTCGTCTTCCTGCGTCCCGGTCAACCCCAAGTTCATCATCGCCCCGTCGAGGTCGTTGCACATATCGCTGATGGCGCTGACATTCTCCTGCTGAATCGCCTGCATGGCCTTCCGCATCTCCGCCATCATATCGTGCAGGGTTTTGACGATCTCGCCCCGGCGCTGCTCGATATCGCTGGCGAAGATGGCCTTGGCCCGCGCCTCGATGGCGTTGCACAGATTGCCGAGGGTGTCCTTCAACATGCCGTACTTCTCGCGGTCAGCGACCGGCATGTTTTTCACCAGCAGCGTGAATTCGGCGTAATTGATGAAGGTACGTTCCTCGAAATCGAAAAAGCGGGTTTGCTGCCGCGCCATTTCGATCACATTGGCCTCCAGCGGCGACATCTGCCCGCGGTCGGAACAATTGACCACCCCGCGCGGGGTATGAAACTGGATACTGCTGCGCAAGCCCTGCTGCCCCATGAATTCGAATAAACAGGCAGCAAGCTCATCCAGACTCTTGGCCGACAGCGACTTGGAATAGAATTCGATGATCAATCCAAGGTCGCTGGAATAGGTCATGGCCTGCATGGCCACTTGATTGGACTCGATCAGGCGGGCGTTGAGTTGCACGTTTTTCACCCGCATGTCGAGTACCCGATCGATCTTGGCCGCCAGGATCTTGCCGTTGACCGGTTTAGGCACATAATCATCCGCCCCGGCCTCAAAGCCCTTGAGTTTCTCCTCCAAGGTGCTGAGCGAGGAAATGATGATGAACGGGATATCCCTGGTCTCCTCTCGGGACTTCACCGCCTGGCAGAACTCATAACCGTTCATATTCGGCATCATGAGATCGGAGATGATCAGGCCATAGCTGAGCGGATTCTCATGCAGTAAGGTCAGTGCTTGCGTGCCGTCGCTGGCGAGCGTGGACGAATAGCCCTCCATCTCAAGTAACACGGCATAGGCCTGTGCCACGACATCGTCATCGTCGACAACCAGGATGCGGAACTCGTTCTTGGTCATGCATTACCTATTTCTGTGGATACATCGACTCTTGGACAACTCAATGTCGAGAACCAGCCCAAAAGCTCATACACAATGTATCTACACTTGCCGGAATTTATTTAAGGGGTGGATGTAAAAATCCGTTAAATCGCTCGGTCTACATCTGGGCGTTGTTGAACAGTTCCTCGGTGTAGCCAAAATCACGCAAGTCCTTGATGCGCTGGGGATAGAGTATTCCGTCGAGGTGATCGACCTCGTGCTGGACCACGATGGCATGGAAGCCGGTGACTTCACGGTCGATCGCCGCTCCCGATTGGTCGAAACCGGTATAGCGGATATGCGGACAACGCGGCACCAGGCCGCGCATCCCCGGCACGCTCAGGCAACCCTCCCAGCTGTATTCCACCTCATCGGTCAAAAACTCGATCTGTGGATTGATGAGGATCGTCTGCGGCACCGGCTCGGCGTTGGGATAACGCTCGCTGTGATTGACGCCGAAGATCACCACCCGCTGGCTCACGGCGATCTGCGGCGCGGCCAGGCCTACCCCATTGTAAGCGGCCATGGAATCGAACATGTCCTGGATCAATTGCGCCAGCGCGCGGGTGTTAAATTCGGTGACGGGGAGGGCTTTCTTCAGTAAGATTGGGTTTCCCATCCGTATGATTTGTTTCACTGCCATACAAAACCTTATCAGTTCATCACTATGAATTTGCGGATCTTAGTTGCCATTGTGTTCCCGCTGCTGGCCGTTGCTCAAGCCTGGGCCCAGGAAGACCAGGACAGTTGGTATGATGTGGAAATCATCCTGTTCGAAAAAGGCGCGGACACCGCTCAGGAAGTTTGGCCGGGGTTCGTCACCCCCGCCGAGCTGAACGAGGCCGTTGCGCTCGCATCCGATCCGGCCACGCGCGGCGCCAACACACCTGCCCTGCTGTCTCAAGGCCAGCTCAAGCTGACCCGGGAAGCCGAGCGCATCGAGAAACGGCGCAACTACAAACTGCTCGCGCATTTCGGCTGGCGTCAACCAGGGCTCGAGGCCGCGAGCGCGCCCAGAATCCTGATCTTGCCCTATGACAAACTGCCGCCGCCCGCCACCGATACGCCGGGCGCGGATCTGCCGTCCCTGCTGCGTCAGTACAGGGTGTACGGCTCCGCGAAATTCATCAAAAGCCGCTACCTGCATCTCGATGTGGATTTACTGCTGAACAGGCCGGCGCAAGCCGACTCCACACCGACCGGGCAAGACACCCCGGAGACGACAGACGTGCCCGCGCTGATCAATGCCTTTCGTCTGAAGGAATCCCGCCGGATGCGCAGCCAGGAGATCCACTATTTCGATCACCCGCGCTTTGGCCTCATTGCCATGGCCCGGCCGGTGAAAACCGCAGCCCAACCCGCCGCGGCGGGCGCGGCGAAACCCGCGCCATAAGCCACTTCAGATCAGCGGCGCGACCTGCTCCAGCAGCGCGCGCACCCGGCCCATGCCCTCGCCAAGCGTCTTCTCGATCTCGGCCATGCTGATCTCGCCCTCCGCCCGGCCCGCGCCCCAATTGGCAACCACCGCCACCGCGGCATAACGGATCTCCAGCTCGCGCGCCAGCGCGGCCTCCGGCATGCCGGTCATGCCGACGATGTCGCAGCCGTCCTTCGCCAGCCTGTTGATCTCGGCCGCCGTCTCCAGGCGCGGGCCTTGGGTGGCGCCGTAGGTGCCGCCATCACGCACGTCCAATCCGCCCGCAGCCGCCGCCTGCAACAACTTCTGGCGCAGATTCTGATCGTAGGGATAGGTGAAATCGATGTGCACGACCTCGGAGAGGCCGTCTTCAAAGAAGGTGTTGCCGCGCGACCAGGTGTAATCGATGATCTGATCCGGAATGACCAGCCGCCCCGGCCCGGCGTCGGCGTGGATGCCGCCCACCGCCGCCACGGCGATGATGTTCTTCACCCCCACCTCTTTCAGCGCCCAGAGATTGGCCCGGTAATTGACCTTGTGCGGGGGGATGGTGTGCTGATAGCCATGCCGGGCGAGGAAGATCAGCTCCTTGCCGCACCACCTGCCGAAGGTCAGCGGGCCGGAGGGCTCGCCAAACGGCGTGTTCACGAATTCGCGGTGGGTGATCTCCAGATTCTTCAATGAGGTCAAACCAGTGCCACCGATGAAGGCCAATTCCGCCACGAGCAAAACTCCTCTGTTCAATGCTGTTAGTTGTTTAGGATGGCCCCATCATCTCGTAGGAGCCATCTTCAGATGGCGATGCTGTAATCGCAAGCTGAAGCTTGCTCCTACGGCATTTCGCCTATGGTGAGTTGACACCTCATTCCTTCACGGCGTAGATGCCGGGCGCGTTGCGCAAATAGCCGCGATAGTCCATGCCGCAGCCGAACACATAGTGATCGCCGACCTCGAGGCCGACGTAATCGGCCTGGAAATCGGCCTTGCGCTCATGGCGCTTGTTGACGAGCACCGCGGAGTACACCGCCTTGGCGCCCTCGTTGCGGCAATGTTCGACCAGACGCTTCAAGGTCTCGCCGACATCGTGGATGTCATCGATGATCAACACCGTGCGCCCCTTGAGCGAGGTGCGCGGATAGGCCAGCCATTGCAGCTCGTTGCCCTGCGTGGTGTTGTTGTAGCGCGTGGCGTGGATGTAATCGATCTGCAACGGGAAGGCCAGGCGGGTGAGCAGGTGGCCAGCGGCGATCAGGCCGCCGGTCATGACGCACAGGACCAGCGGGTCCTCGTCACGCAAATCTTCGGTGATTTTCCGGGCCAGCTCGTCATAGGCCGCCTGCACCTGCTGTTCGGTGCAGAGACATTCGGCCTCGCGCCAGGCCTTGGCGGCTTCTTGGGCGGTCATCTTTGTCATTATGGCACCTCTAAAAATAGTGATTTTTGCGCGAGAGCAAGGAAGCACCGCGCGGAGAACCGGAGTGTATACGTAATACATGAGGATTCGAGCACGGAGCTGACGCCGCTATCGCGCAAAAAGTGCATGTTTGAGGTGCCATAAAGTCTCTCAATCAATACGTGAGGGTGACGGTATCGTCATCCATCGCTTCGCTGATGAGGTAGGCATCACCGACCACCTCGTCGATCTCATCGATGATCTCGCTGCCGGGAAGGTCCAGGGCGGTGCGGCACAGCTTCACCTTCACCCCCTCCTCGCAGGCGAGTTTGAGCAAATCATACACGGTTTCGGCCTCACCTTCCCGCATGATGAGCGTCTCCGCCAAGCCGCGCCGCGCCAGATTCCCCGAGCGCCCGCCCAGGATGATCTCGACCTCGTAATCCATCGCCGCGGCCACCCGCGCCTGCTTGATCGGCGCGCTGATCTGCGCGGGATTGGTGGGGTCGGTATTCATCAGAATGATCAGAAGTTTGTCGGCCATGGCGGCTCCTCTATGTTGGCGGGTGATCGATTAGCTACGCACGCTGCGGAAGTCTCAGATATCCCACCCGGATTCCTCGCCCGCGCGCAGCCGATCCAGGGCGTGGACCGCGCGCCGCCACTGCTCGCTGCGCATGAGTTCGCCGCGCGTGGGGGCGTGACGCTTCCCGTGCATGCGCGCCAGCCGCATGTGGCTGACCGGATCGTTGCGGTCTTGCAGCCCGCGCAGGATCTCCAGCACCGCCGCGCGGTTGTTGCACACCAGCAGCATGTCGCAGCCGGCATCGAGCGCGGCGTTGGCGCGCGCGACGTAATCCCCCGCCACGCCGGCCCCTTCCATGCTGAGGTCGTCGCTGAAGATCACGCCCTGGAAGCTCAAATGATTGCGCAGCACATCCTGCAACCAATAACGCGAGAAACCGGCCGGTTGCGCATCGACTTGGGTGTAGATGACATGGGCCGGCATCACCGCGGCCAGGCCGAGATGGATCAGGCGCTCGAACGGCAGGATGTCGTCGCTGTAGATGTCCTCGTAGCGCCGGTGATCGCGCGGGATCTCGGTGTGCGAATCCTCGACCACCCCGCCGTGCCCGGGAAAATGCTTGCCGGTGGCGGCCATGCCGGCGTGCTGCATGCCGAGCATGTAGGCATGCGCCAGATCCGCCACCGCATCGGGCCGGCGATGCCAGGCGCGGTCGCCGATCACCGCGCTGATGCCACGGTCGACATCCAGCACCGGGGCGAAACTGAAATCCACCCCCACGGCGCGCAGTTCGCTCGCCATGAGCCACCCGGCGGTCTCGGCGAGATGGCGGGCCTTTTTCGCATCACGGTCATACAGCGCACCGATGACGCCCGCCGCGGGCAGCCGGGTGAAGCCTTCGCGAAAACGCTGCACCCGCCCGCCTTCGTGGTCGACGGCGATCAACAGATTGGGCTGGCGCAGGGCGTGAATTTCATTGACCAGCGCCTCGATCTGCTCGGGAGACTGGTAATTGCGGCTGAACAGGATCACGCCGCCCACCAAGGGATGGCGCAGAACCTCTTTATCCTCCGGCGCGAGCGCCGTGCCCGCGACATCGATCATCAGGGGACCCAGTGACATCTTGTTAATTTCCCGACTTGCCATTGAAACGTGATTTTACATCGAGACGATCGCGCAGCTGATCGCCATACAAATTAGCCGCCAGCACCACCAGCATCAGGGCCGCGCCCGGGGCGAGCACCATGTGCGGGGCGACCAGGAGATAGCGCGTGCCATCGCGGATCATGCTGCCCCAGGAGGCCTCCGGCGGTTGCACGCCCAGCCCCAGGAAGGACAGCCCGGCCTCGGCCACCACCGCACCGGCCACACCGAAGGTGGCCTCGACCAGCAGCGGCGCCATGATCAAGGGCAACAGATGGCGATACATGATGAGCCACGGACCGACACCCAGGGCAAGCGCGGCCTGCACGTGCTCGCGGTGCTTGAGCGAGAGCACCTGGGCGCGGGCCAGGCGCGCGTAGCCGACCCAACTGACGATACTGAGCGCGATCACCACGTTCTCGATTCCAGGCCCGAGGATGCCGGCCAGGGCAATGGCCAGCAGGATACTGGGAAAGGCGAGGAAGATGTCGATGATGCGCGTGATCAGATGATCGATCCAGCCGCCGAAATACGCGCTGCTGATACCGATCGCCGTGCCGGCCACGGCCGAGACCGACACCACGCCGACGGCCACCAGGAACGAGGTCTGCGCGCCCAGCACCAGGCGGTCCCAGATCGGCCGGCCCAGATCGTCATAGCCCAGCCACGCGCCCGCCTCGCTCCCGTGCAGGATCTTGGCCAGCGTGATGTGATTGGGATCGAGCGCGAACAGCGCGCCGAACAGCGCCAGCAGCGCCCACAGCACGATGATGCCCAGCGGCAGATAACGCGTCATCAGCGCGCGCCTCCCCGCCCTAAGCGGATGCGCGGATCGAGCCAGCCGTAGGCCAGGTCGGTCAACGCGTTGACCACCACATAGGTCACGCTGATCAGCAGCACGCAGGCCTGCACCAGCGGGTAATCGCGGCTCTGGATCGCCTCGATGGTCAGCTGCCCGATGCCGGGCCAGGAGAAGATGGTCTCGGTGATCACCGCCCCGCCGAGCAGCACGCCGAGTTGCAGCCCCAGCAGCGTGACCACCGGCAACAGCGCGTTGCGCACCGCGTGGCGCCAGATGACGCGCCCCTCGGGCAGCCCCTTGGCGCGCGCGGTGCGCACGAAGTCTTCGTTCAACACTTCGAGCAGCGAGGCGCGCACCATGCGCGAGAGCACCGAAGCGAGCGCCGTGCCCAGGGTGAGCGCGGGCAGGATCAAGGAGGCGAATCCCTCGCGGCCGCTCACCGGAAACCAGCCAAGCCACAGCGCGAACACCAGGATCAACACCGGCCCCATCACGAAATTCGGAATCGACACGCCGATCAAGGCGACTGCCATCGAGCCGCGGTCCCACGCCGAGTGCTGGCGCACCGCCGCCATGGTGCCAAGCGGCAGCGCGATGGCAACCGCCACGAGCAGCGAGGCGAGCGCCAGTTCCACCGTGGCGGGGATGCGCTCGAGCAAGGTCTCGGTGACGGGGCGGTTGGTGTGCAGCGAGGTGCCCAGATCGAACTGCGCCAGGCCCGCGAAATAATGGACCAGCTGCTGCCACAGCGAGAGATCGAGTCCCAGCGCGGCGCGCAGCGCCTCGCGGTCGGCCGGTCGCGCCGACTCCCCGAGCATCACCTCGACCGGATCGCCCGGAATCAGATGGATGAAAAAGAACACGATGCAACACACCCCAAGGATCACCAGGAGCGCGCTGAACAAGCGTGATAGCAGAAAACTCGGCATGTGTTTAGTGAGTGCCAGTATCCAATTGTTTAGAATTCTCGGAATGTCCTCGTCCGCGGCATTCCGTAGGAGCCAGCCCTGCTGGCGAAGCCGTCCCGACACATCCGGATCAATCGCTTGCGGGGCAAGCTCCTACGTGTGCATGCGCATCCCGGTGAGGATGCCATCGTTCAGCGGATGATGACCTTGGTTCCCGCATCAATCAAGTCAAACAGCTCGATGATATCCCGGTTTCGCATGCGCACGCACCCGTGCGATCCCGGCACACCCATCGGCACCGAATCCGGACTGCCGTGGATGTAGATGTACCGGCGCATGGTATCGACCTCGCCCAGGCGGTTCTTGCCGACTTCGCAGCCGCTCAGCCACAGGATGCGCGTGAGGATCCAGTCGCGTTGCGGATGGGCCTGCGCCAGCGCCGCGGAGTAGCTCTCGCCCGTGGGCCGGCGGCCGACGAACACGGTGTTCTCCGCGCAGCCCCGCCCGATCTTGGCGCGGATGATGTGCACGCCGCGCGGCGTGCAGCCGCTGCCGTTCCGTTCGCCGGGGCCGTTCTTCGCGGTGGAGACGGCATAGCGCCGGTGTATCCGGCGGCCGTGATAGAGCGTCAAGGTCTGTTTGACGAGATTGATTTCAATGCGCGGCATCATGCATCAATTTCCACGCCGCGCGCGCAGCAAGCCATCGTAGTTGCCATCGGCCGTGACCGCGTAATCGACGATCCCGGGCCGCGCCACGAACACGTGATCCTCGTACCACAGCGGCACATAGGGCAGATCCGCGTTCACCTGCGCCTGGAGTGCGCGGTAGGCCTGCACGCGCTCCTCCAGCGTGGCCGCGCCCTCGGCGCGCTCGATCAGCGCATCGGCCTGCGCATCGCGATAGCGGCCGCGGTTGGCGCCCTCGGGCGGCAGCATCGCGCTGTGAAACACATAGCGGAAGATATCCGGCGTCTTGATGCCGACCCACGAGAGGCTGAACATCTGAAACGCGCCGCGTTTGATGTCGCCGTAAAACGTGCCCCAGTCGTAACTCTGCACCTTCACCTCCAGCCCGACCTCGCTCAACTGCTGCTGGATGACGGTCGCCAGGCGGATGCGAAACGGATCGCTGGAGGTCTTGTAACTGAGTGTGCGCTGCGCCGGCGCCAAGCCGTTCAACAAGGCGCGCGCCTGGTCCGGATCGTATTCGTACAGGGGCAGGTCGGGATTTCCCGCCCAGTGCGTCGGCGGCAGAATGGACGTGGCCGTGCGCGCCGCGCCGCCGAAGACATACTGAATGATCTCGTCACGATCGATGGCATGGGCGATCGCCTGGCGCACGGGCAACTGTCCGGTGACCGCGTCTTCCAGATTGAAGCCGAGATAGCTGAAATTGGAGCCGCGCGCGCGCAGCACCGTCATCCCCTGTTCGGCGAGGTGCCCGACCAGCTCCGGCGGCAGATCGTTTTGCAGCATGTCGATCTCACCGCGCAGCAGTTTCAGCGCGCGCACGGTGGGATCCTTCACCAGCACAAACTCCACCCGTTGTTGATCACCTTGCCGCTCCAATTCCAGACGCCCCTGCTCCGGCCAGGCGATGAAGCGGAACGCGCCGCTGCCGATCGGCTGGGTATTGAAGGGATGGCGCGCGGCCAGCTTGTTCGCTGGGAGGATGCCGATCACCAGATAGCCGGGAAACAAGGGATCGGGACGCGCGAGGTAAAAGTCGACCGTCTGCGCATCCGGGGTTTCGATGCGTTCGATCATCGCAAGGCTGGCGCGGTGCGGCGAGGCCGTCTGCGGATCGAGGATCGAGGCATAGGTCGCGCGCACGTCCTCACTCGTCAGCACCGCGCCATCGTGAAAACGGGGCTCAAGGCGCAAGGTGAAGCGGTAATGGAGCGGCGTGACCGCCTGCCACACGGCCAGCTCCGGCACCGCCTGCAATGCGGGATCGAAATCCACCAGCGATTGATACAGCAGCCGATTGATGCGCGATGAAGCGGCATCCGTGGCAAAGCGCGGATCGAGCGTCACCGGGGCGCTCGCCAAGGCAAACCGCAGGCTGTCGTGACGGGGATCGGCGCAGCCGGCTGTGATCAGCACCAGCAGGAGCAAGGCGAGGAAGGTGCGCGTCATCGTCACTTGGCTTCGTGCTTCCACAGCTTGTAAGGGTTCTTCACCAAACAGACATTGTAATAGCGCACATCGTGCGAGACTTCTGCGCCAGCCCAGTCCGGCAGCGCGAAGGTCTCGTCCTCGTGTGCCAGCTCGATTTCCGCGACCACCAGGCCCGCATTGTCGCCGCCAAACACATCCACCTCCCAGGTGTGATCGCCGTGCGCGACATGATAGCGCGTCTTCTCGATCAGCGGCTGCTCGCAGAGACTGCGCAACATCTCCCGCGCATCAGTCACCGGGATCGCGTATTCATATTCCTTGCGGCTGATGCCCAGGGTGGCACTCTTGATATTGAGAAACGCCTGATCACCGCTCACCCGCACCCGCACCGAGGAGTGCTGTGAACCGGAAAGATAACCCTGGCTCATGAACACCCCCGGCGCGGCGTGTTGGCGCCAGCCGTCGTGCTTGACCAGGAATTTGCGTTCGATTTCTTTTGCCATATCTATAAGTAACGTCTGAAACAAAGTGGAACCGCTTTTGTTCCCTTCCCTCACCCGGCCCTTCGGGCCACCCTCTCCCGCCTGCGGGAGAGGGAGAGTCAGTGCGGCCTTTGGCCGCAGGTTCCTGGATAGGAGCAAAAAATCTTCAACACGCCCTAAAAATCCACACTGAACAATCTCACCCCCGCACAAACAACGCAATCGACTCCACATGCGCGGTGTGCGGAAACATATCCATCACCCCGGCCTTGACCAGGCGATAGCCGTACTTGTGCACCAGCGCGCCGGCATCACGCGACAAGGTGGCTACATTGCACGAGACGTAGACCAGCCGCTTGGGCGTAAAGCTGGCCAGTTGATGCAAGACCTCGATCGCGCCGCTGCGCGGCGGGTCGACCAGGATCTTGTCGTAGTGCTGTTTCAACCAGGGCAGCTGCGAGACATCCTGAGCCAGATTCGCGACGTGAAATTCGGCGTTGCTGATGCCGTTACGCGCGGCGTTCTCGCGCGCACGCTGCACCAGTCCTTCCACGCCTTCGACACCCACCACCTCGCGGGCCTTGCGCGCCAGCGGCAACGTGAAGTTGCCCAGTCCGCAGAACAGATCGAGCACGCTTTCATCCGGCTGCGGATCGAGCAGCGCGAGCGCGTGCGGGATCATGCGTCGATTGATCTCCACATTCACTTGGGTGAAGTCGGTCGGCAAGAATTCCACCTCCACTTGATAATCACTCAAGACATAATGCAGGCGGCTCTGCGCCGGCCACAGCGGGGCGGTGGTCTCGGGTCCACCCGGTTGCAGATAGATGTGAAGCCCGGTGGACTGGGCGAACGCGGTCAGCTTCTCGCAATCGGCCGCGTTCAGTTCCTGCAGATTGCGGAACACCAGCGCCGTATGCGTATCACACACCGCGACCTCGATCTGGGCGATATGGCGATAGGCCTCCAGCGAACGGATCAAGGCCGAGAGCTCAGAGATGCGCTCGCCGACGCTGGGATGCAAGACCTCGCACCGCTCCAGATCGGCGAGATACGGCGTGCTCTTCTCGCGAAACCCGACCAGTACCTTGCCCTTCTTCTCGACGTAGCGCACGCCCAGGCGTGCCTTGCGCCGGTAGCCCCATTCCGGGCCGGTCAGGGGCGCGAGCACTTCTTCCGGGTCGACCTTGCCGATATGCCGGAATGTTTCCAGCAACTGGTGTTGCTTGAGTTCGATCTGTTTCTGCGCGCTGATGTGTTGCAGACTGCATCCGCCGCAGACACCGAAGTGCGGGCAGCGCGGACTCACCCGATCCGGCGAGGCCGTGAGCACCTGCTCGACCCGGCCTTCGTCATAACGCCCACCGGTATCGGTATAGCGGAAGATCACCTCCTCGCCGGTCAGCGCGCCCTCGACGAACACCACCTTGTTGTTCACATGAGTGACGCCACGGCCTTCATGGCTCATGGATTCGATCGTGGCCTGCACGGTTTGTTGCGGGAGGGGTTTTCTTGCGCTGCGACGTCTTGCCATTTATTCAACTCGATTGACTCTGGCTCTGCATGCCATCAGGCGGGAAACACATTCGTGGAGAGATAGCGATCACCCCGATCACAGATGATGGTGACGATCACCGCGTTTTTCACCTCGCCCGACAGCTGCAAGGCCGCGGCCACCGCGCCGCCGGAGGAGATGCCGCAGAAGATCCCTTCCTTGGCCGCCAGGGCGCGGGTGGTGTCTTCGGCCGCCTGCTGGCTCACGTCGATGATGCGGTCCACGCGCTGCGGTTCGTAGATCTTGGGCAGGTACTCCGGAGGCCAGCGGCGAATCCCCGGAATACTCGCGCCCTCTTCCGGTTGCACGCCGATGATCTGGATCGCCGGGTTCTTCTCCTTCAGATAACGCGAGTTGCCCATGATGGTGCCGGTGGTGCCCATGGCGCTGACGAAGTGCGTGACCCGGCCCTCGGTATCGCGCCAGATCTCCGGGGCGGTGCCCTCGTAGTGCGCAAGCGGGTTGTCGGTGTTGGCGAACTGATTGAGCACGATGCCCTCGCCGCGCGCCTGCATGTGATCGGCCAGGTCGCGCGCGCCCTCCATGCCCGCGGCCTTGCTGACCAGCACGATCTCCGCGCCGAAGGCCTTCATCGTGCCACGGCGCTCCACGCTCATGGTCTCGGGCATGATCAGCACCATGCGATAGCCCTTGATCGCCGCGGCCATCGCCAGGGCGATGCCGGTGTTGCCGCTGGTCGCCTCGATCAGCGTGTCGCCCGGCTTGATCGCGCCGCGCGCCTCGGCATGCGTGATCATGCTCAGCGCCGGGCGGTCCTTGACCGAGCCCGCCGGATTATTGCCCTCGAGTTTGGCCAGCACCAGATTGGTGGTCACCCCCGGCAAGCGCTGCAAGCGCACCAGCGGGGTATTGCCGATGAATTGTTCGATCGTCGGGATGTTCATGCGCATCGCGTCATCTGTCGTTCATAAGGGGCTTGACTGGCTCGATAGTATATCAGCCCGGGTTGCACCCTACCTCAAGATAATTGCCATTTCCAGGCCACATTGGGTATAGTCTTTCCACTCTTGTGACATGGAGGTTGATTCTGGTCGCTTGCGAAACATAACCACGAAACCAACAACCATGACACGACAATCCATCACCACCGCTCGCACCGTGCATTTCCCGCTCCTGTTTCTGGGCATGCTGGGGGCCTCCCTGGCACAAGCCGAGGCTGAAATCTCCGAACACTCCGGCGTTTCGGAAGAGATTTACTTCGAAGACTTGCCCGTCGTCCTGTCGGCCTCGCGGCTGGAACAGTCCCTGCACGACGCCCCGAGTTCCGTCACCATCATCGATCGCGAAATGATCCACGCCAGCGGCGCGCGCAACATCGCGGATCTGTTCCGCCTCGTGCCCGGCTACCAGGTGGCCCATGCCCTGGGGTACCAGCATGTGGTGGCCTATCACGGTCTATCGGATCAATACCCGCACCGGCTCCAGATCCTGATCGACGGCCGCGCCGTCTACCAGCCCACCTTCGGCGGCCCGGAATGGGCGGATCTGCCGATCGACATCGAAGACATCAGCCGCATCGAGGTCATCCGCGGCACCAATGCCGCCAGCTACGGCTCGAACTCCTTCATGGGGGTGATCAATATCATCACCCTGCACAGCGCCGAAACCCAAGGCGCTTATCTGCGCCACCGCAGTGGCAATCTCGGCGTGCGCGACAACCTGGCGCAACTCGGCGGCCAGTTGGGCAACAGCACCTTCCGCGTGAGCATGGGCGAACGCCGCGATGACGGCGCGTTTACCCTCGCCAACACCTCAAACGGCTATGACCGATCCGAGATGCGGTTCGCCAACGCCCGCATCGACCAGCAGCTCGGCACAAACAACCAACTGCTCTATGAATTCGGCCTGACCGACGGCAGCCACGGCACCCGATTCAGCTACAGCGCGCCCCTGAGCGGCTTCCTTTTCTACGATATCGAAGTCAATCGCTCGTATGAGCTGCTGCGTTGGACCCATCACAACAGCAGCGAGAATTTCTTCCATGTGCAGTTCTTCCACAACTACACCAATCTCGAAGATGTCATCGACGTACCCCTCGATGCGATCGGCCTGGCTCCCTTCACCGTCGACAAGAGCGTCGCGGGCGAACGCTATGACCTCGAATTCCAGCACACGTTCGCCCCCGCCGCGAACACCCGCATGGTCTGGGGCATCAGCACACGCATGGACCGCGTCGACTCCCCCTTTAACCTCTATGGGGAGAAAAAAATCGACGCCCGCATCCAGCGCGCCTTCGCCAACCTGGAAACACGAATCACCGAGAACTGGCTGACCAACCTCGGCTTCATGGTCGAACAAACCCCGTACGATGCCTCCCGCGTCTCGCCGCGCGTGAGCCTCCACCGGCGGCTGGCGCCGGGCCACTCGCTGAGGCTGGCAGCGGCGCGCGCCTACCGCCCGCCCTTCATCCTGGAGGAAGAAATCGACGCCCGCACCGTATTCCGCCCCGACATCGCTATGCTCCTCGGCGGCTCACAAGACATCGGCATCTACAGCCTTACGGATGTCAGCTCCGAGCGGGTCGACATGATCGAACTCGCCTATCTCGGCAAGTTGCAGACCTTGCCGCTGACCGTGGAACTGCGCACGTTCTCTGAAAAACTGAAAGACATCATCACGCCGGTGGACGTGCAGACCTCGGACTACCTCTCCGGCCCGGCATTCGATGACTACGACGACGAGATGCTCACCCTGCTCAACTATGACCACGCCGACATCCGCGGCCTGGAAGGCCAGCTGACCTACCAGCCCAGCAAAAACAGCCGGCTCATCGCCAGCTACACCTACCTCCACATCAACAGCAGCGACCGGGAACCGGAATACTTCTATTCCACCAGCGCCCCGCGCCAGAGCTGGAGCCTCTTCGCCATGTTCGGATCACAGGATGACCTGCACGCGAGCTTCGCCTATTATCGCGTGGGTGAAACCACCTGGATGGGCGCATTGAACAAAGGCAACCCGGTGCCGGCCTATGAGCGGTTTGACAGCAAGATCGGCATCGGCTTCAAGAACGCCGCGGTGCAAGGCGAATTCGCCTTGGTCATGCAGAGTGCACAGGGCGAATACCAGGAATTCAGGGCGCAGAATGTATTCGACAAGCGTTATTACGCCGCGGTCAGTTTATATTTTTATTAAGGAAGTCCTGAATTGATCAGATATTTCTTATAAACCCGGCATGAAAATTAAATCTGCAATTGCGGAGTTAATAATTACAATTGCGTCGAACGCTGAATATAGAATGATGCGACATACCCATCGTTTCGTACCGAGTTAACCAGAGAGATGCGCGACAGGAAGTCATGAGAACAATGCCCAGTGACATGTGCAAGAAGATGTTCCGGCTCCTCAAGCGATGCGGGGCGGCATACCTCATCGTGTGCTTGAGCGCCATGGCCACTCGGGCGCAAGCCGGTGATGCGCTCGATCTCATTTTTATCATTCACGAGCAGAACGACTCCTACCGCGAGGTCATCGCGGCCACCAGCGGCATCCTCAAGTCTCGAAATCCTGACATCAGACTCTACACCCTCATCATGGATGAAACCGGCAAGGCCCTCATCGCGAGTCTGCCGCAGGCCGAGCACAGGCTGCTCGTCCCCATCGGCAGCATCGCCGCCGGCACCGTCATCCAGGCCAAGCCCGCCAATCCGGTATTCACCGCGCTGGTGCCGAAGCAGACCTTCGACAACATCATATCGAAGACCGTCAACAACACAGCCGTCAACGCGTTGTTCCTCGATCAACCCTTCGAACGGCAAATCCGCCTGGCCCAGCTCATTCGTCCAGATAACCTTCGTTTGACCGCCATTCTGGGACCGACCTCGCTGCATCACCAGTCAGCGCTGGAGACGGCCGCCGGCAAGCTGAGTCAAAAAATCGATATCGCCGCCAATGACAACCCGGACCGTCTCGACGACACACTCAACCGCGTGCTGGCCAACAACAACCTGCTGCTCGCCATCCCGGACCCCAAGATCTTCAACAACCAGAACGTTCAATATCTGTTCCTGAACACCTACCGTCATAAGGTGCCGATCCTCGGCTTCTCCGCCCCGTATGTGAAAGCCGGCGCCTTGGCGGCGGTATTCTCCACCCCGGAGCAGATCGGAAAAGACCTGGCGGAGATTATCCTCGACTGGCAGACGAGCGGATATCCGCCCGCCAAGCTTCGATCGTCATACCCAAAATCTTTCACGGTCAAGGTCAACCACCAGGTCGCCCGTTCGCTGAATCTCAACGGGCTGAGCGAAGATCAACTGCACAAGCAACTGATCCTGGACACGGGGGAAACTCCGTGATGATCAACGGCATCAAGTCCAAATTGCTGCTGCTAACCCTGCTGCCGATCATCCTGATCGCGACCGGCCTGACAACTTTCTTCATCAATAAACACATCCAGCAAATCGACGGCGCGCTCCACGAGTACGGCGAAGCGCTGGCGCGCCATATCGCGCCGATCAGCGAATACGGGCTGCTGTCGGGAAATCACGAGATTTTGAAATCGATCACCGAATCGATCCTGCATGAACAAGACATCATCTCCGCCGTCATCGTCGACCGTGAGCAGAACATCATCTCCGCCTCCGGCGCCTACGATGCGGCGGATATCAAGCAGCTGCTCGCCGATGGACAGCCGGCAAACAACAGCACCTCGCGCCTCGTCTTTCTTGCGCCAGTCACCAGCATGGAGGTCAAGATCGATGACCTGCTCATGCACGAAACGCCGGAGTACCGTCAGCATCCGTCGAGTCCGAATCTGCGCGGCTGGGTAATCATCGAGATGTCCAACCGCTCCGCCCTCGAGAAAAAAGCCGTCTTCATACGCAACGCCGCGCTGGCAACTCTGTTGATTCTGATCATCACCGCCTGGATTACACTGCAACTGAGCAGGCGCATCAGCACGCCGATCATCAATCTTGCCGACACCGCCAAGCAGCTTCAGGAAGGCCGCCTCGATGCGCGCGTCGCCGCCCGCTCCCGTGATGAACTCGGAATCCTGGAAACCTCGTTCAATAACATGGCCGCCTCGCTGCAAGCCTCGCACAATGAACTCAAGGACGAGGTCGACAAGGCCACACACCAGCTCCGGCAGACCATGTCCCTGCTCGAGCAACAAAACGTCGAACTGGAAGCCGCCCGCCACGATGCGCAGAGCGCCAGCGACGCGAAATCGGCGTTCATCGCCAATATCAGCCACGAGATCCGCACGCCGCTCAACGGCATCATCGGCTTTACCAGACTGCTTAATAAAATGCCATTGGATGACAAACAGCGCGAATATGTCGAGATCATTCAGAAATCATCCGGGTCACTGCTGTCCATCATCAATGACATCCTGGATTTCTCCAAGATCGAATCGGGAAAGATCAATACCTTCTATGAAGAAATCGATGTGCGTGAACTCATCGAGGACATCATCCACCTCTTCATCCCCGTGGTGCATGAAAAGGATCTGAAGATCAATTATCTCATTTATGACGATGTGCCGGAGCGGATCATCACTGATCCGCTCCGCTTGAAACAGATCCTCACCAACCTGGTCGGCAACGCCACGAAGTTCACCAGTCACGGTTACATCCAGATCCGGGTCATGCTGGAAGACATGGATCATGACACCTACAACATCGCCTTCGCGATCACCGACTCCGGGATAGGTGTCAATCAAAAAGATGCCAAGCGGATCTTCGAGTTGTTCCAGCAAGCCGATTCCAGCACCAAGCGTCGGTTCGAAGGCACCGGACTCGGTTTGCCGATCTCCAGGCTGCTTGCCGAAAAGCTCGGCGGCACGGTCACGGTCTCGAGCGAGGAAAACACCGGCGCCGTGTTCACCGCCAGCATCGCCTGCACCGCGCCGCACACCACCAAGCGTAACCAAAGCCGCAGCCTGCTGCATGGAAAACACTTCTTGATTTATGACTCTCAGCCATTTGCCGCCACCTGCCTAAAGAACATGCTGAGTAAGTTCGGCGCCACCGCCAGCATCAGCACTCAGCCAGAAGATTTC
Source organism: uncultured Chromatiales bacterium (assembly GCA_964557295.1). GTDB lineage: Bacteria > Pseudomonadota > Gammaproteobacteria > RBG-16-57-12 > RBG-16-57-12 > JBFMHP01. The sequence continues at coordinate 28,727 of CAZKZP010000017.1, forward strand.
GCTCAACGCATCAATCATGGCCTCGCTGGCGTCCTCATTTCGGCCTACCGCCATGAGCTCGATTCCGGGTTGGCAGAAACACTGCTCGAACAGGCAAAATCACCCGATCTGAAGGTTTATCTGCTGGCCAATACCTCATCCGATGAAATAAAAACCCGCTATGCGCGCGCGGCAACGTTTCTCTCGCAGCCGTTTCACTTGGCGGAACTGGAACGCGCGCTGGGCATGGCGTATCTCAGCAGCCCAACGACACTGCCTCTCAACTTATCCACCGCAGCACGCAGTCCCAAGCCTTATTCCGGCAATGTCTTGATCGTGGAGGACAACCGAATCAACAGCAAGTTGCTGACGGCCATGCTGGAGGAGCTTGGCTTCAATTGCACGCTCGGGGAAACCGGGGCCGACGCCGTCGAGCTGGCGGCGAAGACTCGCTTTGATCTCATCTTCATGGATCTGCACATGCCCAACATGGACGGCATCCACGCGACCCGGAAAATCCGCGAGCCCGACCAAGGCTCGTCCGCGACGCCAATCATCGCCATCACCGCCGACATTCTGACCAGGGATTCACCCGAGCTACTCGCCCAAGGCATCAATGATATCTTGATCAAGCCCATCGATGATGACGAGCTGCTCGCCGCGATCGATCGGCATCTCGATAAGAGTCGCTCCTCGGACCACCCGAGCGAAATCAAAAAACAGATTCTGGCTAAATTTCTGGACAATGCCTCACTGACGGAAGAACTTTACGCCATGCTGGTCAATGATCTGCAGCAGCGACTGCCACTCATCCAGGATGCTTTCACGACCGTGAACTACCACGAATTGTATTTTCAGGTGCACAAGGTGCATGGATCGGCGAGCTACTGCGGCGCACAGGATTTGAAAAATACCGCCGGGCGGCTTGAGGCGAGGTTGAAGCTACAGGAATACGCGGAACTGGACACACATTACAACGATCTCGTGCGCCAGATCGGTCGGATACTCGGCTGCGGCGAATCACCGCAGCCGACATCCATCACGCATTGATGATCAATGATGGCAGACAGTAGCCTTGCAGGTAATTCATGAAATCGCGCCGCAGTTCCGGATGTTTCAGGCCATACTCGACCGTCGCTTGCAGATAGCCCAACTTGCTGCCGCAGTCATAACGGCGGCCCTTGAAGGCGTATGAAAGCACTTGCTCTTCCTGCAACAAATCCGCGATAGCGTCCGTCAACTGGATCTCACCGCCGGCGCCCTTGCCGGTACCTTCCAGGATCTGGAAGATGCGGGGCGTAAGAATATAACGACCTACGACCGCCAGATTCGAGGGTGCCTGTTCCGGTTTTGGCTTCTCGACGATAGCAGACACCCTGCCCAGACGGGATGCGATCTCGACCGAACTGAGGATCCCGTATTTATCGGTTTCCGAGGCCGGCACGGATTCCACGCCCAACACGCTACACTCGTGCTCGGCATATACATCGACCATTTGTGCAAGGCTGCCGTTGCCATCGCCATTGATCAGATCGTCCGCCAATAACACCGCAAACGGTGAATCCCCGACGACATCCTTGGCGCACAAGACCGCATGCCCCAAGCCCAAGGCCTCGGGCTGGCGGATGTAGACGCACGAGACGCCTTTCGGCAAAATTCCCTGAACGATATCCAACAACGCCTTCTTGCCGCGCTTCTCCAGCTCGGCTTCCAGCTCGTAATTCTTGTCGAAGTGATCCTCGATCGCGCGCTTGCTGCTGCTGGTCACGAAGATCATCTGCGTAATACCGGCGGATACCGCCTCTTCAACGGCATACTGAATCAACGGTTTGTCGACGACCGGCATCATCTCTTTTGGGTTGGCCTTGGTCGCGGGAAGAAAACGAGTCCCCAATCCAGCTACTGGAAAAACCGCCTTTTTAACCCGGCTTTTATCTGTCATCGAAGCTCTTCCTCTGAAAATTCATATAGTTTTCGATCTGAGCCAGCGATTGCGCAACACGCGTCCCCCCAAGCAACCAGCCTAGGCCCATCCCGCTAAAGTTAGCCATTATATCCCAAAAGTCAAAGCTGCGAAAACCGCTCAAACCCTGCAACATTTCGATGATGATGCTGAACAGCAAAAGCGCCGCGAGCACCCATACATGCCGCCTGCGCTCGAAAATCTGCACAAACCATATCATCAAAAGCGCATATGCGAGAAAGTGCTCGACCTTGTCCGCAAATTGAAAATTGACCGGCGCAGGAGGATGCGACATCAGCGAAAGATAGGCAATTGCCACCACCATGCCCGCCCCCAGGGCGAACCACAACCAAAAATACCGCAGCGTCTTTTCCATGATCTCACCGTGAACGCAGACAGAACGATCACATCACGGCTTGTGAGACGCCAAGTCACTGTAGCCGCGCGCATTGTAAACATGCTTGTAACCAGCACTCATCATCACCTCCCTGGCCTTCTCGGCCCGCACACCCGCCGCGCAATACACCACCACCGGACGATCTTTATTAGAATCGATCTCGCTCAAGCGCGCGGCAAGTTCGGTATGAGGAATATTGATCGCACCCTCGATGTGGCCTTGTGCATATTCACCGGCTGAACGGACATCCAACACCAAGGCACCAGAATTGATCTGCTGCCATGCCACATCGGGCGCCACAACACCCGAACTCGGGCCTTGAGTATTGCCACTGCAGGCTACCAGCCCGATTACGATCAACGTCGCCAAAAAAATATTTCTCATCTCAACATCCTCGCCAATGAACCGTTTTACCCGAAATCGATTGATGCGGACGCGCCCACTCATACATCGCGCACCGGGGGTTTCTGGACAAATCATCCAGCGCTTCCCAAGTCTAGCCACTTTATGTCATGGTACCAAACAACAATTTCACCCCTCAGAATCGCCATGCCCGCCATCATCGAAGACGACAAACTTGCCTACCTGCAGGAAGTCATACTACGAATCCTGCGGCAATCACCCGCGGGAATAAGCGAATTCGAGCTGATAAAAACCTTGCAAAACAGCGCCGCCGAAGGATTCCACCCCGAAGCACTGAGAAGCAACCTCTCCATGTATCAATGCCACTTCATCTTGTTTCATTGCCTCTATGCGCTCCAAACCCGACTGCGCAGCAAATCTGCGGACATCGACATCCACTGCCTGAAGATCCAGCTCCTCCCCCATACCACCACCGGCACCACACTCCCCGCAGCACACGACCCATTGCGCACATACTATATGAATCTATCCAACATCGAATCGACCGAAGCCGAGGTCAAGCAGTTGCTCGATTCATTCTGGGCACGCTTCCTGCGCAACGATCAACGCGCCTACGCACTCGACATACTCGGCCTGCAAGACCCCATAAGCCACGAAGAAATCCGAAAGCAATACAAAAAACTGGTAATGGAACATCACCCCGACCGAGGTGGCGACAAGGAAAAACTACAGGCGATCAATGAAGCGATGAATATTTTAGGCAAACCTTGATTATTATTAACCTGGCGGTTAAATACCTCTGCTGCACACGCAAGATGTTCCTTCTCCCTCCGGGATTTATGCCCTTTAGGGTAGAAGGACACGACTGCATGGATGCAGGAGGTAGGGCAACGCATGGAGCGGTTGCCGAGGATGAGGGAGTAAATAATGTGCTAATCCCCCTCACCCTAGCCCTCTCCCGGAGGGAGAGGGAACAGTACACCAGATCTATTTTGTCGCCGGGTTAAATAAGTAATGCGGCTTACCTCAGATCTATTTTGTCGCCAGGCTAATGCTAACCCTACCCATGACCAAGCCTGATTCAGAGCCCCCGTAGGAGCCATCTTCAGATGACGATAACCTGCCAAGCGATCAATCGCGAGCTAACGCTTAGCTCCTACACAAGCAACCAGGTCAGTTCAAGGACGCAATCAACATTTCAAGACCCTTGCTGAGCGGCGTGCTTGGCGTCATTCCAAGCAACTCGCGCAACCGGTCGGTGTTCGCACAGGAGTGCCTGACATCCCCAGGCCGTGCTTCCGCAAACTTCTTCTCAACCTCATGCCCCACAACCGACTCAATGGCCGAAATCATCTCTAAGAGCGAGGTGCCCTTTCCATTTCCGACGTTCATGACATGAAATCCTGAGACTGGAAGCTCAAGACCTTTCACAAGGATCTTCACCAAATCCCCGACAAACACAAAGTCCCTCGTCTGCGCACCATCGCCGAAGATCGTAATTGGCTGCTCCTTTTTGGCGCGCTCGGTAAATATGCTGATCACTCCCGAATAAGGTGACGATGGATCCTGCCGTGGACCGTAGATATTGAAAAACCGGAAGGCCAAGGCATTCATGCCGAACTGCCGCGCATAGAAGTCTAAATAGTATTCGCCCGCCAATTTATCGGCGGCATAAGGCGTCAATGGCGCGAGCGCCACCGACTCACGCACCGGCAGGGTTTTAACATCGCCATAGACCGCGGCAGATGATGCATAGACAAATTTCTTGATACCCTGGCTTCGCGCCGCGGAGAGTAGATTCAATGTCCCATCAAAATTCGCTTGGTGCGTTGCGATGGGATCATCCACCGAAGCCTGAACAGAGGCGATCGCGGCAAGGTGCACAATCTTGTCAACCCCTTGAACCACATCATCGATGATAGCTTTATCCGTGATATCGCCATTGATGAATTCCAGGCCGGTATGATTTAACGGGAGATTCTCGAGTTTTCCGCTACTGAGATTATCGATCACCCTGATCTGATGACCGCCCTGAAGCAGTGCGTCCACCAAATTCGAGCCAATGAACCCGGCACCCCCAGTAACTAAAATCCGCATATATCTCTCATTTAATTATGCACACCCGATATTCACCGGAATGCTTAAATCAGGCCGTTTTTAAATACCTTGGCCGACTCTTGAGTTTGATCAGCTTCATGACCTTCCATGCCCGAATCATTATCCAATAGTACATGGCAAAGACGAAAAGGTAGGCATAGAACATAAGATATTCAGGAATAGCAAGGTATCCACAGGACACCCCAACAAGGCAGAAGACTGCCTGGATCACAATCATGATCCACACCGTCCCGCGCGTTCCGTAACCCGCCAACAGCAGAATGTGATGCATATGGGAACGATCAGGCGTAAACGGCGAGCGCCTTCTGATGATTCTGCGGACCATGACAGCTACAGTATCCATGATCGGCAGACCGACGATCCATAGCGCCGCCACCGGTGACATCACCGCAGACTCGCCTTGACTCAACTCTATCGCGAACCACGCCAGGGCAAATCCCAGAAACATGCTGCCCGCATCGCCCATAAAGATCTTCGCCCCCTTCCTGCCGGGGATCGGGAAGTTCAGACACAAAAATGCAATAATCGTGATGACCAACAACATCAACACCTGGGCATCCGGGATATTCTGGGCGCCCAGCGCCAGAACCGACATGAACATCAGCGAAATCACCACCAGACTGCCGGCCAGACCGTCCACGCCGTCTGACATGTTCAATGCATTGATCACGCCCACCACCCCAAACACGGTAAAGGGAATCGCGAACACCCCAAGCACAAGCGGATCACTGGAAAGCAAACTACCCAGGCTGAGCAGGACGTTCCCACCCCAAAACACCATGATGAGCGCCGCCACAATCTGCGCAACGAACCTATCACGGGCAGACAGACCACGTAGGTCATCAAGCGCCCCCACAATGACCAGCAAGGCAATGGCCGAGATGAAACTGCGGAATTCTTCGATGGGTGCAGGCAAGACCAAAATGGAGAACAAAAAGCCCATGAACATAGCGATGCCGCCCACCAACGGCACCACCCCCTCATGGCACTTCCGCCCCCCGGGGCAATCGGTCAAGCCGATACGTATAGCCACGGGTTTAATGAAATAGATAGCGAGCAGGGTAACGGCGAAGGCCGCCAAGAAACTGGAATAGGGTATCATCATTGTCCGTTCATTTTCGCACTATTCTGAATTAAAGGCAGTTCTTATACTTCGCCACAGCTGCGAAGGCCGGTGTCCAGGTCATTGAAAATACTGGATTCCGGCTTTCGCCGGAATGACAAAATGTGAATTTCCGAGCCGCCCTTAAGTATATCCCAACACCCACAGACCCAGGCAGAAAATCAGCTGCCCTGAGCACCGCGCTCCCGAAGGAAGAGTCGACAGATTGATCGAACTACAGAGTATTGAGCTGCCCTGAAAATAGTACGATCATTGCGCAATGTTTGACAGAACATCAAGGTAGGATCGAATCACGATGGACTCGTCGAACTGCTGCTCCATCTTTTCACGCCCCCGGCGGCCCATCTCAGCGCGCACTTCCGGCGCAAGCGCAATCATCCGCTCCATTTTTTCCGCCAGATCATCAGCGTCGCGCGGCTTGCACAAGTAGCCATTCACGCCATCATCCACCACTTCACGACAGCCAACCGAATCCGTTGTTACGATCGGCCGCCCCATCGCCGCCGCCTCCAACAAGGTGCGTGGCACACCTTCACGATAGGACGGCAACACCACACAGTCAGCCTCGGCAATGAATGGGCGAATGTCATCTGTCGCTCCAAGATAACTCACCACCCCTTCGGCCACCCACTCATCCATTTGTGCGCGTGAAATGGCGGCAGGGTTCTGCACATCCAGAAAACCCAACAGACAAAATTCGGCGTTTGCATACCGGCGCCTGATCTTGCGCGCCGCCTCCACATACTCGCCCACCCCCTTGTCTAAAAGCATCCTCGCAATGAGCAGGAATCTGACGTGCGCCCTCTCCCCTCGGGAGAGGGCTGGAGTGAGGGAAAACATTCCGAGATCCACCCCGGAACCCGGCAGCCTGTCCGTCACTTCAGCCCGGACCAGCCCGCCTTCGATGAACATCCGCCGATCGTCATTGTTCTGAAAAAAGACCTTGGCCGAACGCGTCAACGCCATACGATACAGGCCACGCACCACTCGCGTCAGCCAGCTGTTCTTGATGAACACCGCACCCAAGCCAGCGATATTGTTGACCACAGGAATACCCAGCGCGTGCGCCGCCAGCGACCCATAGACATTGGGCTTTACTGTATAGCCCAAAAATACCGCTGGCCGCTCTTGGCGCAAGATGCGCCAAAACCGCCACAACAGAGCCAGATCCCGTCCCGGGTGAGTACCCTGATTATCCATGGGCAGCGGTATGTAGCGGCAACCCAAACTCAGCAACCTATCCACATACTCATCCGGCGGGGCAACCGCCACTACTTCATAACCTTGCCCCACCAATGCACGGATCAATCCCGCCCGGAAATTCATCAGGTTCCATGCTGTGTTGAGCGCAATCACCACCTTGGGCTTCACATTCCCCGCTCCTGCTCCAGCCATGCCTGAAACATCAACACGTCCCAAAGATGATACTGCCAGCTGCCCCGACCCGAGAGATGCTCTCGCCATTTTTGCAAAATGGGTTCGGGGTTAAAAAACCCCTCCTGCCGCAGCCGCGATTCGTTCAACAGGATTTCAGCCCACTCGCGCAGCGGCCCGCGCAGCCAATCGCCTATCGGCACCGCGAATCCCACTTTCGGCCGATCGATCAGATTCTTGGGAACGTATTTGTAGAGCACCTGCCGTAGAATCCACTTACCCTCCCCTTGCCGAATCTTCATCGCCAGAGGCAGCCGCCAGGCGAATTCCACCACACGGTGATCCAGCAGAGGTACCCGCGTCTCCAATGAAACACCCATCGCCGCGCGATCCACCTTCACTAAGACATCGTCAGGCAGATAGCTCAGGGCATCTAAATACATCATAGTATGTTCCACATCATCGAATCCCGGCCAAGTAGAACAATCCGCAATTAAAGTTCGCGGCTCATTCGAGCCAATGACGATTTCAGAGGGTTGCTTCCAATGAGAAACCAAACTGCGATAAGCCATTTCCAAATTTGGAGCATTAAGAACTTCGATAATCTTCCGCGCCTTTTCCGATCCCTGTGCAACGCCGCATAATCGCCCAATGCTATTCCAGGAAGATGCTGGCACTAGCCCCAACCCTCCGCCTACCGCCTTTCTTAACGGAATTGGTATCCATCCAAATTTGCGCCACAGATTAGTCGCCACAAAATATCGATTATATCCCCCAAATAGCTCATCTCCGCCATCACCGGAGAGTGCAACTGTTACATGCTTGCGCGTCGCCTGGGAAACAAGAAAGGTTGGAATCTGCGAAGAATCAGAAAATGGCTCATCATAAAGTGCTGGCAGGCGCGGGATGACTTCCAGAGCGTTCTTAGGCGAAACATACAATTCGGTATGCTCAGTTCCCAAATGGCGAGCCACTTCTTTAGCGTATTTTGCTTCGTCATAGCCGCTTTCACTAAACCCGATCGTAAATGTCTTCACTGGCCGGTCGGACTGCGCCTGCATCAGTGCCACGATGGCGGAAGAATCGATTCCACCTGAAAGAAACGCGCCCAGCGGCACATCAGCCATCATTTGCTGTTGCACTGAATCTAGAAGCAATCTCTCCAATGCCGCCACCGCCTCGGCATCATCACCCTTAAAAGGATCAGCAACCCCAGCGATTGCGACGTCATTCAGGGACCAATAATGGCGGGGAACACCTCCAGCAGCCTTGCGCGCTGAACCTTGGATCAAAGAACCCACATCCAGCCGAAGCAAAGTCCCCGCAGGTAATTTTCGAATCCCTTTGTAAATAGAATACGGTGCGGGAATGTAGCTATGCCGCAATAACAACGTAAGCACGTCACGATCTATCTCCCCCTCAAAAGCGGGATGCGCTGTGATCGCCTTTAGCTCGGAACCGAACAGGAAAAAATCCTTTTGCCAGCCGTAATACAGTGGCTTCTCGCCCATGCGGTCTCGCGCCAAAGTGAGCACGCAATCTTGTCTATCCCATACCGCGAAAGCAAACATGCCGATGGAATGTTCTACCGTTGCCTGAACACCCCAAGCATCGAACCCGGCTAGCAGCGTCTCGGTGTCAGAATGTCCCAACCATATTGGTGCCTGTCCAGATGATTCCAGAGACTTACGCAACGCAAGATGATTATATATCTCGCCATTGAAGACGATTACATACCTTCTGCTGCTTGAGTGCATTGGCTGATGCCCAGCGGGCGACAAATCGACAATCGACAATCGCCGGTGACCAAGGCCAATATGCTGACTCTCATCCCACCAACAACCTTTATCATCAGGACCGCGGTGAATAATAGCATCGGACATCCTTTGAATGACCACTTCATTATCCCATCCACTAGTCTCTGTACCCCCTCCAAAAATACCGACAAATCCACACATCAGAGAAGATTCTCTTTATTCATCTCGTGGAAGAGCGCAGCAAGCCGAGGCGCTGTAACCTGTAAGGAGTAATTCTGCTCAACCAACTTCCGCCCCTGAAATCCAATAGCATGACGCCGTTCTATGTCAGCACATAGCAGACGCAAAGCAGCCAGCCATTCATCAGTCACCTCAGCCAGAAAACCGTTTCTACCGTGTTTAACGATTTCCTGGTTCACCCCTACAGGCGATGCGACGACAGGCAAGCCGCAAGCCATGTACTGTATCAGCTTATATCCACACTTGCCGCGCTCCCACGGCGAATCAATCAGAGGCATCACACCAATATCACACCCTTGAATTTCACTCACCTCTGACGCTTCAGTCCACGCCCGACAATCAAAATTCAAATCTGAAAATGTTGGATTGGCACCAATCACGCGCAGCTGTATTGGAAATTCACTGGCTAACAATCGTAGCGCGGGAACAACCACATCCAAATATTTTGCTGTAACCGGCGAACCAATCCAGCCTATGACAATGTGCCGATGTGAGTGTTTTGGGTTCACCACATAATTACACAGATCAATCACGGTAGGAACAATTTCAACATGGCGAGCACCGGCACTTAACGCCCTGTCAGCCAAATACTTATTACCGCACAACACCAAAGATGCATGTCGCATCACAGAATCGATTTTTTTCGATAGAAGCTTTTTAATCGGATTAGAACTCAAATCATAGCTATGAAAGATAGCATCATCGTAATCGGCTACATAATTAACACCCGACACGGCCAAAACCCGCTCAAACCAAGCCGGAAAATTTGGAAAAATCTCTTTTTCAATCCAGATCAAATCAAATTTGCGTGACCAAAATAATTTTACCGCCTGACGAAGATAGTCACTGATTATTTCATGCCAGTTAGTCGGCTGATTACCATAAAGTCTTTTGATATAGTCATCGCGCAGCAAAGGCTCGACATGCACGTCAATCCCCATAGCGCTAAATGCTGGTAGATACTGAAAAAACCGCACTCGACTACTTGCTCCAAGCCGACCATAGCGAGTAAGTGCGAGCACTTTCATCTAACTACTCCCCTGAAAATCCAACTGGGTATCCAACAAAACAGCATGCGGTAGGCAGATAAAGTTTCTCGTAGAGATACCCAAGAGAACCGTCCAACAGCCTGCACTAAGCGTGACATAGGCTCAATGAATAATGTGGTCAACAGAACTACTATTGCCCCAACCAGGCTAAAATGTTTAAACGCGTAAAGGACACGACTACGCAGCGAGTAAAACAGCCGCTTTGCCTTCACCTGCCGGGAGGTGCCGCCGCCCAAGTGAAATGCCTGCGCATCGGCAAGGTAGGCGCTAGACCACCCCTTTTCCCAAGCACGGCGTGAAAAATCGACCTCTTCAAAATAAACAAAAAACCGTTCATCAAAACCACACAACATTTCAAAAATATTCGCTCGAACAATAAAAAAGGCACCAATTACTTGATCCACCTCACGTGTCTGACGATGATTCCATTCGCTCATGGTGGGTCCAAGTTTCGGAATGAAATGATCAAAACCAATGGCACGGGCAACCAGCCCGGACACTGTTGGAAAACGTGCACAACTGCGTGCTATACACCCTTCTTCGTCTACCAATTGCACGCCGCATATGCCGACCCTTTCATTATCAGGTCTATGCAAAAAATTAAGCGCCTTGGCTAAGGTATCGAAGAACAAACGTGCGTCAGGATTCAAAAACAGCAAAAATTCACTGTTCGCATGCGTCGCCCCCAAATTACATGCCGCGCCAAATCCCAGGTTAACACCAGCACGAACTAGGGTTACAGACTGTAGCGCTTCCACAGCACTCTCAGATCCATCTGTTGAGCCGTTATCAACGACGATAATCCGATCCACGAGAGGAAATCCGTAGTCAATTATTGAATCTACGCATTGATTAAGCTGAACCCCTGAGTTCCAGTTGACAATAATAATATCGACTAACGGCCTAGGCGCAGCATATGAAAATTCAGAACTGCTATTGGCAAAAAAAGTGTCCATAAATAGTCAAATTTTTGAAGATAAGGATTAGTTGCATTAGCTAAGAGAAAACACGCCAATGCGCTGAGCGTAGGAACAAGGAAGCCCGAAGACTCTGGTATTCTGCGCATTATCAAAACGCCATTAAAAAAAATCCACGCGACCGCTGCCCCATAAATCAGGATGCCCGCCATTCCAGTTTGGTACAACAAGGCCAAGTACGTCATCTCATAGGCCCAGGGCTGCCCCTCATTGCGTATACTTCCGGACGCTGACGCACCGAGTCCCGCACCCAGAAGTGGCGATTCGGTCCATCCAGAAAGTAGAGCATAGAATTGCTCTCGTCGATAATAAGCCGATATGTTATTTGCATCGGAAAAATCAAAGCCAGAACGAAAATCTTCCAATATTCGCAACAATTCAATATCAAACAACGGGATCGTCACAATCAACGTTACTACCCCGACACCCACGCCCTTAATCGTTGAGCCACCGATATTTGTTTGCATACCACTGATCCGTAACAGCCCCCACACTATCAAGGGTGACATGGCGGCTGTTAACCAAAACGCTCTCCGTCCGGAAATCAATAGTGTTATCACAACTAATGCTAAAGCCAACCATGCAACGGTCCGCCACCGGCCTTTGAATGGCGACCAGATGCGGGGCATGAGCAGCCCCCCTAAGAGAAAGGGCAAGGCATAGATGGCGGTCGTCATGTTAAACAACTGGTACTCTATGACGCCATCGGAAATACTCAAAATAGCACCTTGCGCTTCAAGAAGATCGGACATGCCAAGACCAAGATTAAATAGATAATCTGCGACAAGCATCATTGCCATCAGGGCTACTGCAATTGCTCCAATGACGATCACGTTCATGAATGCATGTAACTGCTTAGCTTCACTAAGCATTCCCATAAAAAACAGAAATAGGATAGGCCATAAGACATAGACAGTACCCACTCGCAGAGCACCGGGGGCACTATTTATCGCCCCGAGCGCCATGAATGCGATTGAGGCGGCGACAGTAAATACCCCCCAAAGGAAAATCGTTTTATGCAGGCTCCATCTGCAATGCAGGGCATAGATTAGGCATCCAAAGGTCAATACCAACAAAAGAACGGCACGTTCTTCCTGATAAGCCGTAGGAATAACAAGCATCAAGAGAAAAAATAACAAACCCAGCAAGAAAAATGCCTGTTTGGCTAGTGTGCCTATCAGAATCCTGGGCGAATATGTAATCAGATTATCTGAACCGCTGGACGGCATCTAACATCACCTTCGATAAATATGCCTCAGAATACATTTCAGGTGTCATGGGCGCCAAGCTCACATCGGTTGCCTCCGCAATGAATTGGGTCGCTACGATAGTCGCTTTTTTGGCCTCTTTATCAGCTAAAAATGCCTGCGAAATCCCTTTACAAACCCTCCATGTCGCGCTATCCGGTT
>CAZKZP010000017.1:41485-58686 GCA_964557295.1 uncultured Chromatiales bacterium
GGTTCGCTCACAACAAAAATTGGCTTGCCCGTCGGAATATATTCGAACAACTTGCTCGGTATGGCCGCATACGATGTGGAGAGGAGCAACAGTCCGTCAGCCCGTACCAAGTGCTCCAGGAGTTGCGGCCGAGCCAAGGTGCCTGGGAGTTCGAGACTCCAACCCTTTTCAGCGAACGGGGCCTTAAGCCACTCGATGATAGCCAACTCGTCCGCAGACAAAGATCCGATCAGTTGAATGGTTCCGCGACTGAATCTCTGGCCGACCGCATCCAGAAGAGGCTGCAACAGAAGATCAGGTGTGCGCCGCGTGTCCGAACCTGAGAATCGTCCGGCATGAATAAGCAATAATTGTTTTTTTTCTCTTTCTCCTGGCGCATTGTCAGGCGTAGGCATATGGAGCGGGTAGCCGTTGGTCAACACCTTCACCTTATGGGAAATGTCGGGTAGCCGCCGGCACAATAGCTCGTGCCACACATCTGATGTGACCTGTATCACCGCCGCATCGCGGAGGATGCGCGCCTCCATGCGTCCCTCTTGCCACCGTCGCAATGCCGAGCTGCGCAACAAGGGCTTCAGCGGTTCATCTAGCCAGCCATCACGCATGTCCACCAGATGTGGAATTCCCAAACTGCGGGAGAGTTTCCACGCCCCAAGATGTGCGGATTCGGGCGGGCTGGAGGAGAGAATGAACTTCGCGCCCTCTGCCGCGCATAGCACCGATGGCTGTGCCGCCGCCCACCGCGCCCAAACCACTGTAGGGTCAGGATTGAATAACCAGCTGGCAATGGCCCGGCGCAGTTTGTTGGGCTTGCGCGGAGCGGGAGCTCTACCACTTGAATCAGCGTCCCGGTACATGCCCAACTGGTCACGCACCGTGATCTCAAGTCCCCACGTGGTTTCGCGCTGGCCGTCAACTGAGCCCGCTCGAACCAGCGTTACCTGAAAACCATCTTCAGCCAACCACCGAACGAAGCGTTCTACCCTATTGTTGCCAACATGCCCCGGCTGCCCCCAAAAGGGCGCGAAAATCATGGCCTTTCTCATATTCTCACGGAGCCCCGCTTCAAATGATTTTCCAACCGTGTGACAACTGCTGTTCCTAGCGCCTCATAGTGGGAAAGCAACCGCTCTGCCTGCCTTGCCTTTTGATATTCCACCTCGGCGCGCGTTCGCCCTGCCTGCGCCCATTCATTCCACAGCGATGCATTCTCAATGGCCGTGCGCAACCGGTCATAAAGTTCATCCACATCGCGTTCTGGCGCAAGCAGATGTTGCAGTTCAGAACCCATTACCTCTGGAATATCGCAATGACTGGTGGCAATAACCGGCATGCCAGTCGCCAGCATTTCGATGATGCTCACCGGTGCGCCGCCTTCAGTATCCCCATCCGATGCGGTAACACTGGGTTGAACGAAAACGTGATGATGATAGGCCTCCCTCAGCATCACTGCGTGGGGCTGGTATCCAAGCAGTCGTGTCGTAGACTCCATGGCGTGATTCTTGATGGCATCCAAGATTCTTACCTTCTCGGTTTGGCTTTCGAGATCTGGGCCTGCATCCCCGATGATGGTCAATTCAACAGGAATCTCTCTATTCAATCGTCCAAGCGCCTCAATCGCATAGGGGATGCCTTTCTTTTCCCTGAACGAGGCCGCAATCAGTACCTTAAGTGGGCAACCCGCTTCCCATTGACGGGGCCGGAAAGCAATTCCATCGACGTCCACGCCAAGATGCTGGACTTTGACTTTGCCCTCAGGGCAACCAAGCCGCACGAGACACTGTGCCATATGCGAGCCTTCGCACAGAAACAGGTCGGCTTCGCGAAACAGCGCCTGGTAACGTTGCCGCCAGATAGGAAACTGTTGCGGCAATCTGTTTACATCCAGCCCGTAAAAAGTGACCACGTGTTTCGCGCCGAGTTTACGGACCGCGCCCAGGTTGGCCCAGCCGACATTGCCGAAATGGGAGTGCACAATTATCGCACCTGTTTCCTTTCCCACCTTCACCAAGTAGCCCAGATGCTGGCGCAGCCGCAGCTTACGCATACCCTTGTCCCATACCTGACGCCACTTGGTTTCGGCGGCAAGGCTATGGATATTGTCTACGCCGAACTGATCCAGGTTTTCCGTGCGCTCGCAAACCACATGCACCTCCACATCGAGGCGCTGCAACTCAGCCACTTGCGAGTACATCCAGGTCTGTGTTTGGGGGAGCCAGACGGGAAAAGCGTGGATGACGGCGGGATATTGTTTTTGTGTCATGCGTTACCTGGCGAATAGCGCCTTTATTAATTCTTGCAGGTGCTCCCGCTGGCTGAAGCGGCTGATCAGAAAATATACGGCCACTCCAGATAGTACGAGCACAATCAGACGAAGGAGCTGCCCCCCCTCGCTGTGAGTCCATATAGCTCCCATGATCCCGACCACTGTCGCCATCGCCCCCGCAGTCCAAACGGATGGCCATATGCGCCAAATCAGCGTCTCCACTCGAAGGCCGATCAACCGAAATGGTATGGCCAGGGAGGGCCAGAACAAAATGAATGACACAACGGCATAGGCCGCTGCCACGCCTTCGATGCCCCATTGCAGACCGATGACAAATGCCAGGGTCGCTATTATGCCGGCGGCCATACCCCACTTGAGCATGACATCAGTTCGGCCGGTGGCCAGATAGAGCGAACCTACTGTCGTCCCGATAGCCTGCATAAATCCCACCATCGCCAGCCAAGTCAGCACATCCGCAACTGGTGCCCATGCTTGACCAAGCACTACCTTGACGAAAGGCTCTCGTAAAACAAAAAGTCCGAACATGAGCGGGGCAGTGATCACGACGATGGCGGCCGTCGCGCGCAAATAGGCATGCGTTAATCGGGGACGATCATCCTGCATGCGGCTGAAGTGGGGAAACAGTGCGCGTCCCACCACGTTCGAAATATTCTGTAAAGGCCAAAGCATCAGGCGATATGCCATGGTGTAATAACCAAGCTCCGAGGCACCCAGAAACCGCCCAATCAAGATATTGTCAGCGTTTCGGGCAAAATAATTAAACATATTGAATCCGACCAGATTTCCGCTGAACCCTATCAGCCCGCGCATCTCCTTGCCGCACCAACGCCTAGAGGGCCGCCACCCCGATATCCACCAAAAACCGACGGTGGCTACGCACACGGATACTAACGTCTGCAAGACCAAACTATACACACCCCAGCCATGCAAAGCCGCCCACACAACACATGCTAAACCAAGGAACGCCCCGAGCGCCTCGACAAGCGCAACGGGACGGAAACGAAAGGCCCGCTCCGCCAGCGCCTGGTGCACTGCGCCCAGACTGGCCATGGGAAAAGCCAGCGACAATAGACAAAGAACCATTTCAAGCCTTGGCTCGGCAAACCCCAATGCAATGACCGGCGAAAACAGCAGAACAATCGTAGCAATCGCCAAGCCAATGACCGCATTGAACCAAAAAACCGAGTCGAGCAAGGGGACTGAAAGCTCAGGCTTCTGGATAACTGCCGCCGCTGTACCCATGTCGCGAAATAAGCTGGCAAAGCCAGTTACAACCGTCGCCATGGCGATCACGCCGAAGTCCTCTGCCGGAAGCAGTCGCGCCAGTATGACCATTCCCAACAACTGGGCGCTGACACGGCTTGCTTGTGATACGGCCGACCATTTCGCGCTGGAAGCAGCCTTGCTTTCTGTGGTTGTCACGGCTTTCTCGCTACAACCATGTACATCCACGTCCACTGTTCGGTGCGATCCAGCCGATCAAGCAAGTATACGCCCCCTTGAAGCAGCAGCCCCAATGCGTCGATAATGCGAAACCAACGCAGCGGCCCCCGATTTGCACGGTAGAGGTTGTACACCAGAAGCTGGCCAAATGTGACCCAGAATCCGGAAAGCGCCTTGATCTCTACCACTTCGAAGCCAACTTTCTTGAAAAGATAATCGAGTCCGTATTTGCTGAAACGGTAGAAATCCCGGGGCTCCTCATGTAGATGCCAGATAAAGGGAACACTATAAATGGCAACTCCACCCGGCTTCAGAACCCGATAGCACTCCTGTAGTGCCAGTTCGGGCTCCTCCAGGTGCTCAAGGACAGCGGTACACAAAGCAGAATCGAATGACGCGTCCACTGCGGGAATGGCGTAGGCTGTTCCTAGCAGATCGATATTGTCTTTGCTGTGAAACGTTCCTTCGTGATCGACGCCAACATGTTCGCTTACATATGCTTGAAGCAGCTCCGCATAAGGTTTGGTACCACACCCAATGTCGACCATCTTTCCATGAGCGTAGCGTCGACAATATTCGATTAAGTTCTTCTGCACTATCCAGTGAACCAGAATGTTCTTTGGACTTGAATTGATCACTCCAAACATGTGCGAGACCTATAAACGTAGCTGCTTAATAACTCGCGCCGGCGCTCCACCTACCAACGTATTGCTAGGCACATCTTTTGTAACAACCGAGCCAGCGGCTATAACCGAATCTTCACCTACTTTGACGCCTGGGCCTATAACAGCATTGGCATAAACAATAACGCGGTCGCCGATTTCCACTGGAGAAAAATAATGATTGTTATGCCCTCTATGGTAATCCGTCCGGCTTGCAAAAATACCGACCCCTGGCCCACAGTCAAAATCATTGCCAATTGTTATTCCGCCGTGCCCGGCACCATATAAAACACAGTGTGGCGAAATCACCGCGTTATCACCGATCTCCAATTTCCCCTCTCGCCCGCACCATTCCATTCCACCGAGGTGTAAAACGACTCCGGATTGAATTTGCACGTTTTTGCCCAACTTCAAGTTATCCAAGTCGCCCTTTACAACTACGCCAACCTCAATAGTTGTTGTGGGAAAGCGCTTGCTGATTCGTTCAAGAGCACGCATCGCCTTCATCGCTTTTAAAAATGACTTAATCATGCCGTTTCCTTTCAAAGATTGTTCTAAGCGCAGCGACAGTATTAACCAATAGCGATGATCTCGATATGACGTCAGATCTAATCGCTTGCGCGCCAAAGCTGCTCTTAAACGCCTTCACTCCATCCAATCCACCGCTCGGATTAAAATCAAACCAGTGCCCCCCTCGTTCAGCAGCATCTTTTATGGCTTCATACATCAGAAAATTCACAGGCCGCAAATCGAAATGAGCGGACAGCGCTGCCCCATGCCAGTAGACCACATGCACAGGGGAGTAGAAACACAGAGCCCCTGCTATCAATAAACCTTGATGGCGTGCAAGCCAAAGCCGAACATTCGGAGAATCACGCCGCATAATGGTTTCAAACAAGCGCAACGGATAAATGCTCGTGGCTGCATCACCCCAGCGTCGTAGAGAATCCTGGTAGACATGGTAGTATTCCGCCCACTCAGATTCAGAAGCGGCTATGCTGATCTCAACTCCGGCTTTTCGAGCTTTGCGCACTGCCGATGCATGCCCCTTACTCCAACTTCGATGGATATTTTCAAAGCCGGGAAAAAGATCCAGCGCGTGCGTTTCGTCATCGCGCATTAGGTGACGCGAAGTTATATCGGTTATTGGCTCATAAGGATTGATACGCCACGTTAAATTCCTGTATCGCCTGATAATCAGCTGCAACAGCAAGGTCTGTTTTTCTACCGGAAGAGCTGCGTCGGCCAGCCATCCGCCAAACGTTCCTGCAGGCGACGAAACATACCGAGCACTGAGGCCCTTGAGAATTTTTTCCTTGCTGAAAGGCAGGATGATGCGCGTCCCATCGGAAAATGTAACCCCTACAGGGTGGGGCGCGGTCTTTCCATCAGTAAAATCCGCCCATATTTCAGCCCATTCACGGCTTTGAAAATAAGTCGAATAGGGGCAATCGTGCCACGCTTGGTCCCACTCATCAGCAGATGGTGTCCAGATCTCACCGATTTCGAGAGTCATCGCGCACTAAGGCCGCCTTAGTTGCGGCTATAACGTCTTGCAAATCGTCATTGGAAAGCTTCGCCGAAATCGGCAGACTCACGGTCTGACGGCCTACCCGCATCGCATTCGGATAGTCTTCAGGCTTCCAACCAAAGGCCTTCTTGTAGTACGGATGCTCGGGAATACTCAAGTAATGTACACCCACGCCAATCCCGTGGTACGTCATGCGGTTGAGAAATGCATCACGGGAAACCCCTGTTTTTGATTCATCGATAAGGATGTTGAACAAGTGATATGCATGTCGTGTATTCAGCTCCATCGGTGCTGGCAGATCCACCGGCAAATGAGCGAAGGCATCGATATATGTCGCCCATATCCGCTGGCGACGCAACCAATAGTCCTCTACACGCCGAAGCTGTTGCACGCCGATCGCTGCTTGAAGATCCATCATATTGTATTTGAACCCACACTCCACCACTTGGTAGTGCTTGAATCCCTCGTCGCCGAAACGCTTCCAAGCATCTTTGCTCATGCCATGCAACCCGAGCACCTTGAGACGCGCGATGTCTTCCTCGCGCTTTGCGAGCACCATGCCGCCTTCACCTGTGACGATGTTCTTTGTGACATAAAAGCTGAAACAGCCAAAATCGCCGAAGGTGCCGGCCTTGCGCCCGTGGTACTCGGTCTCAATGGCGTGGGCGCAATCTTCGATCACCTTTAGATTATGCCGTTTGGCGATGTCCATAATGGCATCCATCTCGCACGGGCGACCGGCAAAGTGGACTGGAACGATAGCGCGGGTGCGCGGTGTGATCCGGCGCTCGATCTCGTTCGGATCAATGTTCATGGTTGCCGGATCAACATCCGCCAAAACGGGTCTGGCGCCTGCATGGATAATGGCATTGACGGTGGCGCAGAAAGTTAGAGGCGTCGTAATGACCTCAGCGTCATCTCCCAGATCGGCAGCCAAGAGGCTCAGATGCAAGGCCGCTGTGCATGAGTTGAGCGCCACCGCTTGCCCTACACCCTTGTACGCGGCGAAATCGGCTTCAAACTGCGCAACTCGTGGTCCGGTACCTATCCAGCCACCTTTCAGGCATGCTAAGACCTCTTCAATTTCTGGCTCTTCTATCGCAGGAGCGCCGAAAACAAGGAATCGATCCTTAGCTCTTATTGGGTTCATCTTCTACGTACTCCGAAATTAATCTTGCCCGCTTCGTTACCCAGCGCCCCAAGAGGGTTCGCGCCGGTCGATATCGTTTTTTTAAAATCCTTCATACACTCAATACATGAATACATTAGGTATACCGCTCATAAATCAACTGTGAAGCTATAACATGTCAACCGCCCCGCTATTCTCGACCGCATCTCAATCATAACAACACGCGGTGGCAGCGTTTGGCGCCAGAATCATGGCAACCCAAATCGATGAGGTAGATTTACTTACCATATTGATGGTCGACCCATTCCCGATAGCGCCCATCCATCACATTCTTCCACCACGCTGAGTCATTCAGATACCAATTGATAGTCTTGCGTATACCACTTTCAAACGACTCTTTGGGCGCATAACCCAACTCATCCATGATTTTTCTGGCATCAATAGCATAACGTCGATCATGACCAGGACGATCCTTCACATAAGTTATGAGTTCGGAGCTTGGACATGGTCTTGAGTGCTGATTTCTAAGTGCCGTCTTTTTGGCGTCACTCAATAGAAATTCATCTATGGTGTTGCAGATCAATTTAACGATGTCGATATTAGCCCATTCGTTGTTTCCGCCGATGTTGTAGGTTTCGCCTATTTTACCCTTATCCAATACCAACTCGAGACCACGGCAGTGGTCTTCCACATAGAGCCAATCACGAACATTGAGACCATCTCCATAAACGGGGATTTTTTTGCCTTGAAGAATATTGGTTATTACCAGCGGGATCAGTTTTTCTGGAAAATGATAAGGGCCGTAGTTATTTGAGCAGTTGCTGGTCGTGACATTTAGTCCGTAGGTATGATGGTAGGCCCTCACCAGGTGATCGGATGCTGCTTTGCTGGCTGCGTAGGGTGAATTCGGAGCGTATGGTGTTGTTTCGCTGAAGGCAGGATCGTTGGGGCCGAGCGAACCATAGACTTCGTCTGTTGATACGTGGTGAAACCTATGAGTGACGCCTGCTGAGTGCTGAGCGTCGAGCCAAACTTTCTTTGAGGCTTTTAATAGGCTGTGGGTGCCAATGACGTTGGTTTCGATGAAGGCATCGGGGCCGAGGATGGATCGGTCGACGTGGGACTCGGCGGCGAAGTGGACGATGGTGTCGAGTTGCTCCTCTACCAGGAGCTTTTCAA
This sequence comes from uncultured Chromatiales bacterium, assembly GCA_964557295.1. GTDB lineage: Bacteria > Pseudomonadota > Gammaproteobacteria > RBG-16-57-12 > RBG-16-57-12 > JBFMHP01. Next base: position 49,717 of record CAZKZP010000017.1, read on the forward strand.
CTAATGGCTGGTCGCAGATATTGCCGTGGACGAAGCGGAAGTTTGGATTATCTTTTACTGGTTCTAGGTTTGCCAGATTGCCGGCATAGGTGAGTGCGTCGAGCACGACGACTCTGTCTTCCGGGTGATGTTTCATCCAGTAGTGGACGAAGTTGCAGCCGATGAATCCGGCGCCGCCTGTGATGAGTAGTTTACGCGTTGTCATAATTTACTGCTTCGTGTTGGTCGGTAACGATTTGTGTAATCTTGTCATTTTGTTAGGTGCCTATCCATTACCGAGACTTCCTGCTTGAGCTGAGTAATCTCCCTTTTTAGCGCTTCATATTCAGCCTGTTTGCGTTTTAGAAATTCCAGGGTTGCCTTAGCCTTGGCCTTCACCCCCTGCGGGGTGAGTAGGTAGACATAGGCGCGCTTGTCGGGGCTGTTTTTGAAATTGCCCGCTTTGATCAATCCCTTTTCGGCCAGCGCCTTTATGCAGTAATTGGTTTTGCCCACGCTGATGCCCAAGCGCTTGGCCAGCTCACGCTGACTAAGATCAGACTCGTCATGCAACAGCTTCAAAAGCTTGTAGTGGACATCTTCGTTGGACATGGCGCGCATACCGTTCAATCGATGAACAGTATTAAACGTTTTCTTGTGTAGAAGTGTCAAGGGGGAGGGAGTTGAAAATGGGTATAGTGCTGGTGAGTCGACATTTCTGGACGGAGTGCTGAGTCGCCTTCTGGGCTGGAATGAATGGGGGAGGAATTGAATGGCACTTACTTTGGCAGTCGAATTCCCTCACTTCGGCGCATGCCGGAATCCAGGAAGTTGTCGCAGAGGAAGGTACTGGATCCCGGCGTGCGCCGGGATGACGGCATTAAACCGGCGCCATTCGCCTCGGATCTATCTGGTTGCCGAGTTATTAGTATGAGCTTTTTAGGCTACGCGATTTCCTTCAACATAAGGCGCAGCATCTCACGCCAATGTCTTGGCGTAACTTCAAGCGTCGCCCACGTGCTTGTCTTGTCCAATACGCTGTATGCGGGTCGCATTGCGGGCGTTGGATACTGTTTTGTGCTGATGGGTCGGACTGGGATGGCTTTCTCAAGGAGCCCTAGTTCTATAGCCTCCTCCTGTATCGCCACGGCGAAATCATACCAGCTGGCGACGCCGGCGTCGGTCCAGTGAAACAAGCCTTTTGTTTCGACTTTTTCGACAAAGCGCCAAATAGTCATGGCCAGTCCATTTGCCCAGGTGGGAGTGCCAACCTGATCGGCGACCACGCCGAGTTGCTCGCGTTCACGCATCAGCCGCAGCATGGTTTTCACAAAGTTGACGCCATGACTGGAATAGACCCAAGCAGTGCGGATGACCAGGGCATTGCCCTGAGTGATCTCCCGCACCTGCTGTTCGCCTTTGAGTTTGCTCGCGCCATAGACACTCAGGGGATTGGGGACATCTTCCGGACAATATGGCATGGATTTCGTGCCATCGAACACAAAGTCGGTGGAGATATGGATGAGCCGGGCACTGTTCGCCTGCGCTGCGCGAGCGAGATTTGCCGCCCCATCGGCATTGACGGCGTATGCAGCACCTTGCTCCTGCTCTGCCTTGTCGACGGCGGTGTAAGCCGCGACGTTGATGATCACTTGAGGCTTGATGCGCTTGATCCGCGCATCGATAGATTTTCCGTCCGTGATATCTAAATCGCCGGCATCAGTCGCGACAATGGTGATGCCGGCCGGTACGGTTCGTTGCAGCTCCCAGCCAAGCTGGCCGTCGGCACCTGTGATTAAGACTGTTGCGGCTTCGTTTTTCATAGAAAATGGTATGCACCTCGAAGAATCCTTAGTGTCGCCTGCTAGCTATCTCAGTCAACCTGATCTCGATCGCCTGCTTCCCGCGCATTCCACCTCGCCCTTCCGAGGCTCGTCTGCTGCGCTCCGCCCGGCCTGGCGAATTATAACGCGACAAAATAGATCTGGTGTGCTGTTCCCTCTCCCTCAGGGATTTATGCCCTTTAGGGTAGAGGGCTAGGGTGAGGGGGATTAACACATTAATTTACCCCCTCATCCTGTCCTTCTCCCGGAGGGAGAAGGAACGCTTTTATGATGCGTGGTAGATATATTTAATCACCGGGTTAATAACCGGACTTTCGTCAAATCACGCTGAAATATTCCGCCTCCTTGAACGCGGCTCCCTCGGCATCTTTTTTCGACAGGATGGGCGGCTGACGATTGACCAACGGCCAGTCGATAAGCAGATCCGGATCATCCCAGCGTACACAGCGTTCATGTTCCGGGGCGTAGAAATCGGTGCATTTATAGAGAAATTCCGCGGACTCACTGGTGACATAGAAGCCGTGTGCGAACCCGGGCGGAATCCACAACATGCGCTTATTTTCCGCCGAAAGGTATTCGCCCACCCATTTTCCGAAGGTGGGAGAACCATAACGCAGATCGACTGCGACGTCATAGACCTCACCTGCCGTCACTCTAACGAGCTTGCCTTGCGGTTGTTGGATCTGATAATGCAGGCCACGCAAAATGCTCTGTGCAGATTTGCTGTGATTGTCTTGCACGAAATCATAATCAATCCCAGCATCGGCGAATTTACGCGCATGCCAGGTCTCCATAAAAAAGCCGCGTTCATCACCAAAGACCTGTGGCTCGATCAGAATGACATCAGGTATGGCGGTTGCTGTAAATTTCATTGCAGAATCTTCCCTTCCAGCAGACGCACCAGATACTCGCCATAGCCGCTTTTGCTCAGCGGCTCAGCCAATCTGCGCAGTTGTTCGGCATCGATGTATTTCATTCGGTAGGCGATCTCTTCAGGGCAGGCAACCTTCAAGCCCTGTCGTTCTTCAACGACACGAATGAAGGTCGCCGCATCTTGCAGCGAGCCGTGCGTGCCGGTATCGAGCCAAGCGATGCCACGCCCCATCAACTCGACCTGCAAGTCGCCTCGCTTGAGATAAGCCCGATTGACGTCGGTGATCTCCAGTTCGCCGCGCGCAGAAGGTCGGATATTTTTGGCGATTTCAATCACATCGTTATCATAGAAATACAAGCCGGTGACCGCATAGTTTGAGGCTGGCTCCTCGGGCTTTTCCACCACGTCGGTGACAGTGCCTTGCGGGTCGAAGGTCACCACCCCATAGCGCTCAGGATCCTTGACGTAGTAGGCAAACACCGTGCCGCCTTTTTGCCGGGCCGCAGCGCGCTTGAGAGAATCGGCGAGGCCATGGCCATAATAGATGTTGTCACCGAGTATCAACGAGACGCGATCATTGCCGACAAATCGCTCGCCGATCAAAAATGCCTGAGCCAACCCTTCGGGTTTGGGCTGCTCGGCATAGCTGAATGACAAGCCCCACTGCGATCCATCACCCAGCAGGTCGCGGAAGCGCGGCAAATCGACCGGGGTGGAGATGATGAGGATGTCCTGAATGCCCGCCAGCATCAGGGTGCTGAGCGGATAGTAGATCATGGGTTTGTCGTAGACTGGCATGAGCTGCTTGCTCACTGCAAGAGTGAGCGGGTAAAGCCGAGTGCCGGAACCGCCTGCGAGAATGATGCCTTTCATGATTTATATTTCAACTTTGAGTGTTGTTGTCTAGTATCCGCGTTGTGAACTTATGCTGGCGCCTCTGTGAAATCCTGCCGCTCTGTAGGAGCCGGCTTTAGCTGGCGATTATTGCGTGGCGACCAGCTTCGCGAACTAAAGCTCGCTCCTACAATTAAAGCTTGTAATATTCACGGTACCAATCAACAAACCGTTGAATGCCTTCCCCAATCGGGGTAGCGGGTTTGAATCCGACATCGTGCATCAAGTCATCGACATCGGCAAAGGTGGCCGGCACATCGCCGGGCTGGATCGGCAGCAGGTTTTTGACCGCCTTCTTGCCGATAGCCTTTTCGATCGCGCCGATGTAATCGAGCAACTCGACTGGGTTGTTGTTGCCGATATTATAGAGCCGGTACGGCGCGTAGCTGGTACCCGCATCCGGCGCATCACCCGACCACGCGGGGTTGGCTTGTGCGGTGTTGTCGGTGACACGGATCACGCCTTCGACGATGTCATCGATGTAGGTGAAATCGCGCTTCATCTTGCCGTAATTGAAGACATCGATCGGCTTGCCTTCCAGGATCGCCTTGGTGAACAGGAACAGCGCCATATCGGGGCGCCCCCATGGACCGTAGACGGTGAAAAACCGCAGCCCGGTCGTCGGCAATCCATAGAGGTGCGAATAGGTATGCGCCATCAGTTCGTTGGCCTTCTTGCTGGCGGCGTATAGCGATACCGGGTGATCGACATTGTGATGGATCGAGAACGGCATCTTGGTGTTGGCGCCGTAGACCGATGATGACGAGGCGTAGACCAAGTGCTTCACATCGTTGTGGCGGCAGCCTTCCAGGATGTTCATGAATCCCACCAGGTTGCTTTCGACATAGGCCTGGGGATTGATCAAGGAATAGCGCACCCCGGCCTGCGCGGCCAGATTCACCACCTTGTCGAACTTCTCTTCCTGGAAGAGTTTTTCCATGCCGGAACGTTCGGCCAGATCCAGTTTGACGAAACGAAACTCTGGATGATCCTTCAATTGATTGAGGCGGTCATGTTTCAAATTGACGTCGTAGTAGTCATTCAGATTATCCAAGCCGATGACTGTATCGCCGCGCGCCAGAAGTCGTTTCGCTAAGTGGAATCCAATGAATCCCGCTGCGCCAGTTACTAATATCTTGCTTGTCACCGTTCGGTTTCCCTTTGATTTCAAAGCCGCCAAAGATCAAATCCCGCCTGCTTCACCGCAGTGCGATCGAAGGCGGATTTCACGTCCATGAAGGGTGCGCCGGGGCCGGTTTTCTTGGCGAGTTTTCTCAGATCGAAATTGACGATTTCCGTGTGTGAAACGGCGGCGACGATCGCTTCAATGCCATTGACCTGTTCGATATCGACCAGCTTGACGCCATATTCCTCTTCCGCCTCGTGCGATTCGGCAACCGGGTCCCATACATGCACGGTCAAGCCATAATCTTCCAACTCGCGGATGACATCGATGACACGCGAGTTCCGCAGATCCGGGCAGTTTTCCTTGAAGGTGAGGCCCATCACCAGCACCTTGCCGCCCTTCACGGTGCGGCCGTTCTTGATCAAGCGTTTGACGGTCTGCTCGGCGACGTATTTGCCCATGCTGTCGTTGATGCGGCGCCCGGCGAGGATGACCTCCGGGTGATAGCCCAGCATGGTGGCCTTGTGGGTGAGATAGTAGGGATCGACGCCGATGCAGTGTCCGCCGACCAGGCCGGGGCGAAACGGCAGGAAGTTCCATTTGGTGCCCGCGGCTTCGAGCACGTCGAGCGTGTCGATACCCAGTTTGTCGAAGATGATCGAAAGCTCGTTCATCAGGGCGATGTTCAGGTCGCGCTGGGTGTTCTCGATGACCTTGGCGGCTTCGGCGACCTTGATGGTGGCGGCGCGATGCACGCCTGCCTCGATGACTTGCTCGTAAAGCCAGGCGACTTGTTCGAGCGTCTTCGCATCCTGACCGGAAACGACCTTGACGATGCGCTCCAGGGTGTGGTGTTTGTCGCCGGGATTGATGCGCTCGGGCGAATAGCCGACGAAGAAATCGACGCCGCATTTCATCCCCGATTCACGTTCGAGGATCGGCACGCAGATCTCGTCGGTCACGCCGGGATAGACGGTGGATTCATAAATCACGATGGCGCCTCGCTTGAGATTGCGGCCCGCGGTTTCGCTGGCCTTGACCACCGGGGTCAGATCGGGCTGTTTCGCATCGTCGACCGGCGTGGGCACGGCGACCACTTGAAAATCGGCCTGCTTCAGCACGCTGGCATCGGTGTGGTATGAAATCTGTTTGGCCACCGTGAATTTTTCCGGCTCCATCTCGCCGGTGGGATCGTAACCCTCTTTATAGGCCTTGATCTTGGCCTCGGAGATATCGAATCCCAGCGTCGGCATCACCCGACCAAAGGCCAAAGCCAATGGCAGCCCGACATACCCCAACCCCACAACCGCAACCTTCTTTTCCACGACCTTACCCTTCCGTTACCTAGTTATTGAATATCACCGATGTTGGTTCGCAAGCTATTAACCCGGCGGCAAAAGACGTCTGTTTTTATCCCCTCACCCTAGCCCTCTACCCTAAAGGGCATAAATCCCAGAGGGAGAAGGGTCGTCTCCAGAATGCGTGACCGATATATTTGGCCGCCGGGTCAAAAAGCTTGCTACATGCGAGATCCGGCAAGACTCATCCCGCCTTGGCGATCACACCCCGCTCGGTCAATAGTTGTATCACTTGTTCGACACAGGCCGCCAGCTCGGCCTCTCCAGTGTTGACCATGACTTCGGGGTCGACCGGCGCCTCATAAGGTGAGGATATACCGGTGAATTCTGGGATCAGGCCCGCGCGCGCCTTTTTATACAGGCCCTTCACGTCGCGCTGCTCGCATACCTCGAGCGGCGCTGCGCAGTAGATCTCGAAAAAATCGCCGTGCGGCACCAGGCTGCGCACTAGCTCGCGATCCTTGCGGAAGGGCGAGATGAAGGCGGTCAATACGATGACGCCCGCTTCGAGAAACAGCTTGGCGGCTTCGCCCACGCGGCGGATGTTTTCGGTGCGATCTTCCACGCTGAATCCCAGATCGGAACACAAGCCATGACGCACGTTGTCGCCATCGAGCACGAAGGTACGGCAGCCCATCGTATACAGCCGATCTTCCACGGCATGGGCCAGCGTCGACTTGCCCGCGCCGGAAAGTCCGGTGAACCAAAGTATCACACTCTTGTGACGATTCAACTGCTCACGCGTTTCTCGCGTGATGGTTGCGTGATGCCAGACGACGTTGGTGCTTTTCTTGCTCATTATGCTTCCTTTGTATGTATTCCGAGATTACGGCAAAGCTGCAAAGTCGGTCCTGACTGATTCATAGTATAGAAGTGCAGTCCCGGCGCGCCACGATCAAGCAAGGTGCGGCAGAGCGCGCTGGTCACCTCCATGCCGAAGCTGCGCAGGGAGGCCAGATCGTCGCCGTAGGCCTCCAGACGCTTACGGATCCAGCGCGGGATCTCCGCGCCGCAGGCATCGGAAAACCGCGCCAATTGCAGGTAGTTGGTGATAGGCATGATGCCGGGGACGATGGGCAGATCCATGCCCATCTGCTCGCAGTCGTCGATAAAACGGAAATAGGCATCGGCGGAATAGAAGTACTGAGTGATCGCCCCGTCGGCGCCGGCCTCGACCTTGCGCTTGAAATTCTGCAAGTCGTGGCGCGCGCTCGGCGCCTGCGGGTGAAACTCCGGATAGGCGGCGACCTCGATGTGAAAGTGATCGCCGGTCTCCGCACGGATGAAGGCCACCAGCTCATTGGCATAACGGAATTCACCGGCCTCGCGCATGCCGGAGGGCATATCGCCGCGCAATGCGACGATGCGCGTGATGCCGTGCGCGCGATAGCGTTCGAGGATGCGGCGGATGCTTTCCTTGGAGGAGCCGATGCAGGAAAGATGCGGCGCAGCCTTGATGCCGTTTTGCATCACGGTGAGCACGGTTTCCAGCGTGCCTTCCTGGGTGCTGCCGCCGGCACCGAAGGTGACCGAGATGTAGTGCGGCGCGATGACCTTCAGCTCCTCGATCGTGGCGTGCAGCTTCTGCTTGCCTTCCTCCGACTTGGGCGGAAAAAACTCGCAGCTGATGTGTTGCGGATATATTTTTTGCGTCTGCATGTGGCTATCCATGTGGCGTGTCCGTCCCTGGACATTCACGGTCTTCAATAGCGGTAGTGGCCAGGCTTGTAGGGCCCGTCCACCGGCACGCCGATGTACTCCGCCTGCTGGCTCGTGAGCCGCGTCAGACCGGCGCCGATCTTCTTCAAATGCAGTCGGGCGACCTTTTCATCCAGGATCTTGGGCAACACATAGACCTTGTTTTCATAGTTGCCGCTGTTCTGCCACAGCTCGATCTGCGCCATCACCTGATTGGTGAACGACGCCGACATCACGAAGCTCGGATGCCCGGTGGCGCAACCCAGATTCACCAGGCGCCCCTCGGCCAGCAGGATGATGCGTTTGCCGTCGGGGAAGATCACATGATCGACTTGCGGCTTGATGTTTTCCCAGCGGTATTTGCGGATCGCGGCCACGTCGATCTCGGAATCGAAGTGCCCGATATTGCAGACGATCGCCTGGTCCTTCATCGCTTGCATGTGCGCGTGGGTGATGACGCGCGCATTGCCCGTGGCGGTGACGAAGATATCCGCGACCGACGCCACCTCATCCATCGTGACCACGCGGTAGCCTTCCATCGCCGCCTGCAAGGCGCAGATCGGATCGATCTCGGTGATCCACACCGTAGCGCCCAAACCGCGGAACGCCTGCGCGCAGCCCTTGCCGACGTCACCATAACCGAGCACCACACAGATCTTGCCGGCGATCATCACATCGGTGGCGCGCTTGATGCCGTCGACCAGCGATTCGCGGCAACCGTAAAGATTATCGAATTTGCTCTTGGTGACCGAGTCGTTGACGTTGAAGGCCGGGACCTTGAGCGCGCCCTTCTTCGCCATTTCATACAGACGGTGCACGCCGGTGGTAGTCTCCTCCGACAGTCCGCGCACCTGCTTGAGCAGCTCGGGATATTTCTCGTGCATGACCTGCGTCAGGTCGCCGCCATCGTCGAGCAACATGTTGGGCGTCCAGCCGTTGGGCCCGTGGATGGTCTGCTCCACGCACCACCAGTACTCTTCTTCGGTTTCGCCCTTCCAGGCGAACACCGGGATGCCGGCGGCGGCGATGGCCGAGGCGGCGTGATCCTGGGTGGAGAAGATGTTGCAGGACGACCAGCGGATCTCGGCGCCGAGTTCCGCGAGGGTTTCGATCAGCACCGCCGTTTGGATGGTCATGTGCAGACAGCCGGCGATGCGCGCGCCCGCCAGCGGTTTCTTGCCGGCGTATTCCTCGCGC
>CAZKZP010000017.1:58696-59593 GCA_964557295.1 uncultured Chromatiales bacterium
CGGCATTTCGGTTTCGGCAATGCGGATTTCCTTGCGGCCCCAGTCGGCCAGGGAGATATCAGCAACTTTATAGTCGGTAAATTCAGGCATAGCGTCCTCCGAATGAACCGAGCGTCGTTGCTTGTTTTACTCCGTCCTTCGAGCCTGGCAGGTGTTTTTTCGACGACCTGTTGCAACGCTCCTCGAAGTTGGGAGGCGGCCCCGAGAACCGGGGCCTGAATCTATATCTCGAACCTCTCTGAGATCACAAGCACCGGGAACGGCTGCGCCTTATCCCGGCCTACTTGGCTTATCTGCATCTTGGCCCCTCTCCCGCAGGCGGGAGAGGGAGGGGGTGGGGGGGGATGGGCTAGCCGCTGTTATTGCAGCGCTCACCCCACGCCCCCTCACCCTGCCCCTCTCCCGCCTGCGGGAGAGGGAACATACCCATCAGCTTTTTTGTATCTCGTAACGCGTGAGACTTTCCTTTGTGTAGTTATTATCTATCCAATCACAACCCCGCGGCATCGCGCAGGATCTCGGCCTTGTCGGTGCGCTCCCAGGTGAAGATCTCGTCGTTGCGACCGAAGTGGCCGTAGGCCGCGCTGCCGGCATAGCGTGGCTTAAGGAGATCGAGCATGTTGATGATGCCGCGTGGACGCAGGTCGAAATGCTCGCGGATCAGGCCGATCAGGCGTGATTCGTCCAGGGCACTGGTGCCGAAGGTCTCGACGCTGATCGAGGTCGGCTCGGCCACGCCGATCGCGTAGGAGACCTGGATCTCGCAGCGCTCGGCCAGGCCGGCGGCGACGATGTTCTTGGCGACATAACGCGCCGCGTAGGCCGCGGAGCGGTCTACCTTGGTCGGGTCCTTGCCGGAGAACGCGCCGCCGCCGTGGCGGGCCATGCCGCCGTAGG
>CAZKZP010000018.1:0-388 GCA_964557295.1 uncultured Chromatiales bacterium
AGCCGGTGCCGCGCGGATTGACATCCAGATACAGATAACTGAGCGCAAAGTCGCTGCGGGCGCTGTCGTCCAAATCATGGAGATAATTGCCGGAGAAACGAGTCTTGATGTCATAACGATCGGTGCGGCGCCGGCCATAGAGTTCGAGGCCGGTATCGAGTGAAAATTGCTGCACCGTTTCGTCCTGGTTATCAAACCGGCTGGCATCGCGGCGCAGGTCTTGATAGAAACTGCCATCGAGTTGCCACGCCTTGGGATCGTCGGTTTTTTCGAACACGCGCAATTTTTTGGGCGCATCCCAGGCTGCGGTCTCCAACCCAGCGAGCCGCTGGCGCACGCGCTCATACCCCTCGCCCACCGCGAGCGCACCCAGTTAGGCACTAGGCTC
>CAZKZP010000018.1:398-55063 GCA_964557295.1 uncultured Chromatiales bacterium
GCGCTCATACCCCTCGCCTTCGGGGTAGCGTTGCAGATACTCACGATACGTGGACTTGGCCTGCGCGAGCTGCGCATTGCTTTCATAGGCCAGCCCGAGCAGCTCCAAGGCATCCTGCCGATAGGCGTTGTCCGGCATGCCCACCAGCGTAGCATAGGCCTTGATGGCGATATTATATTGCGCCTCCTTCATCGCCTGGCGCGCCTGCGTCATCAGTTCGGCGACCTCATCGGTTTGCGTCTTCGCGCCGGCAGCCGTGACCTGGCCATCGGCCGCCACACCGGCGGCCGCATACCCCAACCATCCGCACAAGATGAGACAGGCGAGACGGTCAGAACTCACGATCACCCACCTTGTGCTCGCCGTTGCGCAAGTTCCCTTCCGAATGACAACTGCCACTGCAATCGCGCAACTGGCTGAGCGTTTCATCATGCGGCGACCCGACCTTGAAATCATTCGCATGACAACCCGCGCAGCTATTCATATAGGCCGCATTCGGCCAAGTCACCGCATCCGCATTACCACCGTGGCAGGACGAATTATTGCAGGTCAGCGGGGCATTGTGCCTGCCGGGATAATTCGGCGAGCTATGCGTGAAGGTAATGGTCGCCCAATTGGTGGTGTTGTGGCAGTGATTGCACTCTTGCGTCGACTTGAAATGCCCGTTGGGCACATCCGTGGCATGGCATGAGGAGCAATTGGCGGTGTTATTGCGATGATCAAAGGTGGCGGGGCTCCAGGCGCTTGTGCTGTGACACAGATTGCACTCCAGCGTCGTGACATAGTGATCATTCGATTTGCCCGAGGCCTTCGTACCATCATGGCACGAAGAACAATTCCCGGTGAGATTGCGATGATCGAAGGCCCAGGATCGGGTGTTATGACATGCATTGCACTCTTCCGTGGTGGCGGGATGACCGCTCGATTTGCCCATGGCGGTGGTGCCGTTGTGGCAGACGGAACACCCTTGTGTGATCTTGCCGTGATCGAACAGCGCCGGTGACCAGCGGCGCGTCTTGTGACAATCCGCGCACTCGTTGCTCGATTGCATGTGCTGGCTCGATTTGCCGGCCACGTAATAGCCATTGTGACAATTGACGCAGGCGCCGATAGCTGCGGAGTGATTCATGCCCGGCGCGGGCCACCAGGCGCTGGTGTTGTGGCACTCGCCGCAATGCTCGCTCGAAGGAATGTGCTTGGCGTGCTTGCCGGTGGCACCGACCATGCCGCCACGGCTGTGGCACAGACCACACTCGCGCGGGGTGCCCTTGAAGACGCCGCGCTGATGACAGCCAGCGCAATCCACTCGCGCATGCCCGCCTTGCAACGCAAATCCCGTGGTGGTGTGATCAAACTTGCGCAGATCCAGCTTCTCCTGAGCCTGGAGCCCCGCCAGCGGCAAGAACAGCAACACGGCAATCAAGGCGGCGACCGTGCAGCTTAAGCGTTCGTGATTCATATGCATTCCCCTTTCCGGCTTTACAGCGTGATTTCCCTGAAATCGCGGCTGTTGTGACAGCGCTCGCACTGGCGGCCGAAATCGCCGCCGTGCACATCGTCACTGCGATGGCAACCGTTGCAGTCGTGCGAGAGTTCGATGCGTTGTTTCACAACAGTCTTGTGGCAGGCCTCGCAGGCGATCTCGCGGTGCGCGCCTTCCAGCTTGTAATCACTTTGCTTGTCATGATCGAACTGCCAGAACTTCCAGCTATTGGGATTGTGGCAGAACGCACAATTGGCGCCGAGGCGGCCCTTGTGGCTGTCATCCTTCTCATGGCAATCATGGCACGCGCGCTTGGTATCTTTGTAACCCGCTCCGACATGGCACTCTTCGCACGGCGTGGTAGCGTGCAGCCCGATCAAGGGAAAGCGGGTGACTTGATGATTGAAATTGATGGTCTCGCGCCACCGCACCTCGCTATGGCAAAGCTGGCACTCCTTCCCTTCCTTGCCGTGGTGCACATCATCGAGGGCATGGCACTGGTGGCAGGCGGTCTTCCCGCGCTCGTTCGCCGCCTCCCCCTGGTGGCAACGCAGGCACGCCACCTTCGCGTGGCTATCGCGCAGCGGGAACTTGATGATCGTATCGTGATTGAACTTGTCCTCTTTCCACGCCTGCACCTGATGGCAATCGCCGCACTTGTTGCCATATCGGTCCTGATGGACGTCATCGTGACGATGGCAGTCATTGCATGAGGTGTTCTTGAAGCTTTCGTGTTTGAAGGCGTGCTCGCGCCACACGGCTTCGCCATGGCACGCCTGACACTCCTTGCCCAGCATCCCTTGATGCGCATCCTGCTCACGGTGGCAGGAATAACAATCGGTCGGCAATTTCTTTTGATAATCCTGCTGATGGCAATTATCACAGCGTGTGTCCTTGTGTTTGCCGCGCAGCGGGAATTTGGTCTTTTGATCGTGATCATAGAGATACGACCTCCACCCCTGGGTGGAATGGCAATCCTGACAGCCCTGGCCATAGGCGCCGCGATGAATATCGTTGAGACGATGACAATCATTGCACTGCCGCGGCAGATCCTTGTAGCGCTGATTGGGATGGCACAGCTCGCAACTGACCTCACGGTGCTTGCCGGTCAGCTTGTAGCGGGTCTTGTCGTGATCGAAGCGGGTTTTCCGCCAGCCGTCCTCCGTATGGCAGCGGCCACAATCACGCTCGAATTTCCCCTGATGGACATCGCTCGATTTATGGCAGGAATAACAATCCCCCGGCGCCTTGCGGTAGGGTTCGCCGGATTTATGGCAGGCCGAGCAGATCAGCTTTTCGTGGCGGCCTTTGAGCGCGAAATCGCTTTGCTTGTGATCAAACAGGCTGCGGTTGAATTGCACGATGTCGGCGTCGCGGCCGAGGTGATCGCTGTGACAAGTCTTGCATTCGCTCTGGCGGATGCCGCTGTCGCGCCCGTGGAAACCGGTGGATTTCTCGATATCAACGGCGACTTCCTTGTGACAATCCAGACAGAGGCGGCGCTGGGATTTCTTGCTGAAGGACTCGTGGCACTTGTCGCAGTCCTCTTCATACTTGGCGTGGCCCTCGATCAGCTTGCCCGGCATCACCAGCTTTTCCAGATTCACCGCTTCCGCACCACCTGCCAACAACAACAGCCCCACCGACAATACCCACCAACCGCGCATAAGTCTCATCGTGGACAATCAATACATATGAACGGCGATGACGTGGATGATCCCCGTGATCAGCATCATGATGAAAAGCGGCAGATGCAGCACATGCCAGAGGGAGAACAGCTGCGCGTAGAAACCGAGTTCGGCCGCCTTCTGCACTGCGCGAAAATAGCTGCGCAGATTCTGCTTCACTTGCTTGAGATGCGCGCGGCGTTGTTTGTCATCGGCAATCTCGGCGCTCAGGACACGGCTGCATTCGCGCAATAAGCGCAGATAAGCCAGCTGCCTGGAAAGGCTCAACATCGGCATTTTGATGAAGCTCAATGCTCCGCGCGCCGCCTGGTTCGCGGCGGTCTCGAATTCCTGGAGCTTCTCCTTGAGTTGAGGCAAACTCGCCACTCCGGCAAGCACCTGATCCAGTTGGCGGTTGGAATCCTGCTGCAACTCCTGCAAGTTCGCCCGGCTGCCGTACAGGCCAGAATGGATTTTACTGTAGAAATACCGTCCCACCAGTCCGCTGGAGGCGACGATCACCATGCAGATCAAGGCGATGTTGCTATTGAGGGCACCCAATTCGAAATTGCAATGAAAAAGGATCGCGCTGGGCCCCAACACACCCAACAACATATGGATGCGAAACCAATGTTTGATGGGACCAAGAACACGCAATGACGGTTTGCGCTTGCGTAACGGGTAAATCAGCAGCACCAGCATCATCACCCCACCGATGATCCCCAGTGCGTAGCCCAGGCCGTTTTCCGCTGAAATGAAATGCTCCCCGCTGATCCGCCAGCCTTCATACAAAGCCGCCAGCACAAACAGAAAGAAAGCCATCGTGCCTAAGCCGTTGGCGTGTTGGCGCAAAGCATCAATGCGTGATGGCGCGGCCTTCACCGCGGCATTTCCGACCTTTGTGTTAAGTTTTTCCGCTGTCAACATGCAAACCTCTTCATGTCACTTATATCGACATCTTCTTCATTTTTGTAAGACTATACGCGAGCATGATTAAGCATGTCTTAATGCATGCTGCATATTTTGCCAGGTATGCCGTTATCGATATGAGAGTTTAATCACATATCATTTATAAGGTATGAGTTAATTTGGTATTCAACGAAAAACAAGTCGCATGCTAAACGAAGACACCCTCCCCATCGCCCTCTATGCCCTGCTCATGCTCGCTATCTGGATGGGGTATGCCTGGTTCCGTAAACGACAAACCGGCCGCAACAAAGCGCAACTCGAAGCCGCCAAGGCCGCTGGACTCTCAGAGCCCGCCTCGCTCCACCCGGTGATCGATCATGCGCGCTGCATCGGCTGTGCCTCCTGCATCGATGCCTGTCCGGAGAAAAAGGTGCTGGGACTCATCCACGGCAAGGCCGAACTGATCAACCCCGCCTCATGTATCGGACACGGCGCCTGTCGCACCGCGTGCCCCACGCAAGGCATCACCCTGGTGTTCGGCACTGAAAAGCGCGGCGTGGACATTCCGCTGCTCAAGCCCAATTTCGAAACGAATGTGCCCGGCATCTTTATTGCCGGTGAGCTCGGCGGCATGGGACTGATCCGCAACGCGGTCACCCAGGGCCAGCAAGCGCTGGACTCCATCGCCAAGCTCGACGGCATCGGCAAGGGCACGGATTACGATACGGTGATCGTCGGCGCCGGACCCGCCGGCATCGGCGCGGCCTTGAAGGCCAAGCAACTCGGCTTGCGCTATTTGGTGATCGAACAGGACTCGCTCGGTGGCACCGTGTCGCATTACCCGCGCGGCAAACTGGTGATGACCGCGCCGGTGGAATTGCCCCTGGTCGGCAAGGTCCGCTTCACCGAAACCAGCAAGGAGGAATTGTTGCAGTTCTGGTGCAAGATCGCCGCCGAACAAGAACTCAACATCTTCTTCAACGAGCGTATGGACGCCATCGAATCCGTTGCCAGTGGTTTTGCGCTGAAAACCACCAAAGGATTGTATCGCACCCGCTCGATACTCCTGGCCATCGGCCGACGCGGCACACCGCGTAAACTGGATGTCCCTGGCGAAGACCTGCCCAAGGTGGTGTATCGCCTGATCGATCCCGAACAATATCGCGGACAACACGTCGTAGTAGTGGGCGGCGGCGACAGCGCCCTGGAGGCGGCCTGGAGCATCGCCGAGCAACCGGGGGCCAGCGTCATCCTCTCCTATCGCTCTGACGGGTTCTCCCGCGCCAAGCAAAAGAATCGCGACCGCGTGGCCAAAAACGAGAAAGAGGGCCATCTGCGTGTGATGCTCAGCTCGGCGATCAAATCGGTCAGTGAAAAACAGATCGTCATCGAACAACATGACAAGATATATAAATTCGACAACGACGCGGTCATCGTGTGCGCTGGCGGCATCCTACCCACACCCTTCCTGAAAAGCATCGGCATCGAAGTGGAGACGAAATTTGGCACGGCATGACACCATGAGCAGCACACTCGTGCGCAGACTTGTTTTCTCGGTCTTTATCGCCTGCACCAGCGTCATAACCGTACCGGCGGCGCTGGCCGATCCAAAGGAAGATGCCGACAAGGCCATTCGTCTCAAGCAGTATTCCAAGGCGGCGCAGATCCTCACACAACTGGCAAAACGCGGCGATGCCGAATCCCAATATCAACTGGCGACGCTATTCCGCAATGGCCAGGGGGTGCCGCGCGATGAACAAACCGCCTTCTCCTGGATGGAAAAATCCGCCAACCAAGAATATACCAAGGCTCAATACGGGCTCGGCGTGATGTTCCACACCGGGCTCGGCGTGGCCGCCAATCTTGATCTGGCGCGGCAATGGTATCAGGCGGCGGCGCAACGCGGCCACGAAGGCGCGCTGGCGAAACTGCGTGAACTCGAGCAAGGCAACAGCCGCGAGATCGCGCCAGGCGACGTGAGCGCGCATGCCGAACAGTTGCGCAATGCTGTGCGCAATCGTGATCTCGCGCAACTGCGCCGGTTGCTGTCGTCACCGACCGACATCGATGTTCGCGACAAAGATGGCTACACACTATTGATGGAAGCGGTAATGCAGAAGGATCCGGACATCGTTCGACACTTGCTCGATCAAAAGGCCGATGCGCGTCTGAAAAACAACTTTGAAGAAGATGCCTTGTTATTGGCCTGCAATCCCCCGCAGCCCGATATCGCCAAATTACTGCTCGACGCTGGCGCCGACATCAACTCCCGCGATCGGCATGGCAACACCCCACTGATCCTCGCGGCGGAACAGGGCGATCAAAAACTCACTACCGTGCTGATCAACTATAAGCCTGCTATCGACCTCGCGAACAAGAAGGGCTGGACGGCGCTGCGCGCCGCGCAAAATAACCAGCACACCGCTGTAGCTCAGACACTCTTGGCCGCGGGCGCGCACGAATCCCTTTTATCCAAGAAAGAGCTGGCGCCACCCAGCCCGGCGGGTAAGCCCGCGCTGCCGCTCGGCGAAAATCCCGCCGCATCCGGCGGTCTCTATGCCGGAATGGCACCGTTGATGCAGGCCGCCTGGCGCGGTCAAACCGATCTCGTGCAAGCCCTGCTGGCGCAACCCCAGGACATCGATCAGCGCGACAGCAGCGGCGCCACCGCCCTGATCCGGGCGGCCGGCGAAGGCCATCAGCCGGTTGTCGAGCTGCTGTTGTCACATCAGGCGGACCCCAACCTCGCCGATCAGCAAGGCTACACCGCCTTGATGCGCGCGGCGGAAAAGGGGCAGCGCAAGATAATCGACGCCCTGCTACAGGCCCGCGCGAAGATCGACACGCCCCTCCCGGATGGCTCCACGGCCTTGTTCCTGGCGATCCAGAATCACCAAGCGCAGGCTGCGCAGGCACTCATCGCCGCCGGCGCGGATATCAATCGCGCCAACGAAGCGAAATTCACTCCACTGCTGCTTGCCTTGCGGCAGCGCGAATTGGATCTGGCCAAATCATTGATCAAGGCAAACGCCGGGATTGAAGTAGCCGACGGCCATGGGCGCACACCACTGTGGTATGCCTGTGACGCGGGCGATCAGGCGGCGGTCACCGTGCTGCTACAGCATCACGCAAACATCGAAGCCCAGGATCAGGATGGGTTCACCCCCTTGCTGATCGCCACTCAACAAGGCCATGCGAGCACCGTCACCCTACTGTTGCAGAAACACGCCGTGCAGTCGCCCAATCGCGACGGCAACACCCCGCTCATGCTGGCAGTGTCCCGCTCGGATCCCGCGCTCGCAGAGCTTCTGCTGCGCGGTGGCGCTGAACTCGATGTCAAAAACAAGAGCGGGGATTCGGCCTTGATCCTTGCGGTGCGCAATCAAAACCTCCCGCTGATCAAGTTGCTACTGGATGCGGGAGCCGATGCCGCTCTGAGAAACAATCACCTGGAGTATGCGCGCGGTATCGCCGAAACATCGGGGCGCAAAGATATCGTCGAGCTGATCGACCACCAGCCTGCGGGCAAGAAACGATTCTTCGGGTTGTTTTGAAGGGTTGAGTTTCTTGACCGGGTGATCGCGCAATCACCCGGCCGAGATTGCCGATTACTGCAAGGTGCCGCTGAAGCGCGTGATGAGCGTGTTGGAAAGCGTCATGCCGATGCGATCGGCAAAGCGTTGCCAGTAATCGGGGTGCACCGTGAAATCGACGATGTCCTCCGCGCCGATGATTTCACGCGCCACATAGCTGGCGCTGCCGAGGCCGTCGACCAAGCCGAGCTCCAGCGCCTGCTCGCCCGTCCAGATCAATCCGGTGAACAGATCGGGTGAATCCCCCAGCCGCTCGCCTCTGCCCTTTTTCACCGCATCGATGAATTGCTGGTGAATGTCTTCCAGCATGCCTTTGATGTGGCGGACCTCATCTTCCTTGACCGGCGAAAACGGGTCCAGCATGCCCTTGCTCTCGCCCGCCGTCAGCAAGCGGCGTTCGATGCCCAGCTTCTCCATCGATCCAACGAATCCAAAACCGTTCATGATCACGCCGATGGAACCCACGATGCTGGCCTTATCGGCATAGATCTCATCGGCGGCGGCGGCGATATAATAACCGCCCGACGCACAGATATCGGTCACCACCGCATAGACCGGCACATCGGGATTGAGCTCCTTGAGCCGATTGATTTCGTCATAGACATAGCCCGCCTGCACGGGACTGCCGCCGGGGCTGTTGATGCGCAGTATGATCCCCGCGGTGTTCTTGTCGTCGAAGGCGTCGCGCAGCGCTGTCACGAGACTGTCGGCGCCGGCCTGGGTATTCTCGGCGATGACGCCCGGGACCTCGATCAAGGCGGTGTGCTTGCCGCGCACGATGGAGGAGGTGTCCAGTCCAATCGGAATATAGAACAACAGCGCAAACAAGTACGCGAAAATCAGAAACTTGAAAAATATACTCCAGCGTCGGCTGCGGCGCTGTTCGTTGATCGTGGCAAAGGCCAGTCGGTTGATCAGATCGCGCTCCCAGCTCTCCTGTTCCGGCGCCTCTTTCTTTGGACGCGAAGGCGCTTCCGGTGCCGTGGACTGTTCCGGCCGCGCAGCTCCTTGGGTCCACGGATCTTGATTTTCTGGTTTTTGTTGTTCGTCACTCATGGAAGATCGTTACCTGTGTGTCATGTGTGTGCTTAGAAACGGTTAATTATAGTGGCAGCCCGACCCTCAGGCGAGTGGAAACGCACCTCAGTGGCTCAACCAGACCAGCAAGTCGCGCACATCGTTGAGGCACGCCTTGGCGCCGCACGCCAGCAGCCGATCCTTGTCGTGCACGCCATAGCTGACCCCCAGGGCATGGGTGCCGGCATTCTGCGCCATGAGCATATCGTACTCAGTATCGCCGATCATCAGGGTTTCGTGCTTGCCTGCGCCGACGAGTTCCATGACCTCTTCGAGCATTTGCGGATGTGGTTTCGAGCGCGTTTCATCGGCCGTCCGCGTGGCGTGAAAATGGTGGCCGAGCGCATGTTCATCCAGCACCCGTTGCAAACCGCGCCGGCTTTTGCCGGTGGCGATGCCCAGCTGATAACCCAAGGCATTGAGCTGGGCGAGCAGCTCCGTAACCCCGGCAAAGAGCGGCATCGGGGTTTGGTCGCCTTCCACGAAATGATACCGATAGCGGTCGACCAGTTTCTGCTGTTCGATGAGTTCGATATCGCGGAACAAGGCCTGGATGGCCTCCGCCAGACCCAGACCGATGATTTCCCGTATCTCAGCACCACTTCGATACGGCAGACCCACATCCGCGATCGCCGCCTGCATGGCCGAGACGATCTTCGCCGCGGAATCCATCAAGGTGCCGTCCCAATCGAACACTATTAAAGAATACTGTCGGGTCATGAACTCTTCACTGATCTCATGCGTAACAGAACCGCCTCCAAATCCTCGGGGAGCGGCGCGTTAATACTCATGGTCACCTCAGACCCGGGATGGAGGAAACGAAGTTCAGCAGCATGCAAAAACAACCGCTTAAGCCCGAGCTGGGCCATGGCGATATTGAAATCGCGATCCCCGTATTTATCGTCACCGGCGATCGGCCGATCCAGATATTGCGCATGGACGCGGATCTGATGCGTGCGGCCGGTGCCCAGATCGACGCGCATCAACGCCGCGCCCTCGAAGCTTTCCAGAGGCTCGAAAACCGTCAACGATGGCTTGCCCGACGGATCGACCCGCACTACCCGCTCACCGGACTTCAGGGTGTTCTTCAACAAAGGCGCATCGACGCGCTGCGCCCCCTTTTTCCAACGCCCTTTGAGCAGCGCCAGGTAGTATTTATCGACCTTGCCATCACGAATCTGTTCATGCAAGCTATTCAGCGCGCTGCGTTTTTTCGCAATGATCAAGCAACCCGAGGTTTCCCGATCCAGCCGGTGGACCAGCTCGAGAAACGGCGCATCCGGCCGCATCTGACGCAGCATCTCGATGCACCCCAAACTGACCCCGCTGCCGCCATGCACCGCCATCCCAGAAGGTTTGTTGATGACGATCAATTGATCGTCTTCGTAGAGGATGGCATCATCCAGCCGCTGCAACATTGCGCCCGAGGCCTTGGGTAGCGTCGTCTCCTCACCCAAGCGGATGGGCGGGATACGGACACAATCCCCCGCGGCTAAGCGGTGCTCGGGCTTGACCCGCCCCTTGTTGACACGCACCTCGCCCTTGCGCAGCAACCGATAGATCCTGCTCTTTGGCACACCTTTGAGAAACGTAAGCAGGAAATTATCGACGCGTTGACCGTCGTGCGCCTCGTCGATAGTCACAAGCTGCACGGATGCGTTGCCAGGGGAAGTCATGCCGGGTTAGTCGTTTGATTTTGATTAAAAAAGAAAGGAATGGCCGAAAATCTAAAAAAAAGCTGCGTTTATAATCAAGATGCTATTATAATCACATCCGTTAAAATATGTCTGATTCATTTTCCAGCATGAGCGCACGCCACTGCACGGAGATGAAAAAGCACTGGTTTTCAGGTGTGCGTGAGTGACGGACACCTTGAGCTTGGTATAAACAAGACCCTTAGCACGAACTAAAGGGTAACAAAGAACGCTCTCTGACGCTTCGAATACAACAGACGGAGTCAGTTCGACACCCCCCCCTCCCACCATAGAGGGACGCGGAGCCCTCGATACTCGATAACATGGCGACCGCTAGAATCAGTCCTGTGTTCTGCCTTTCGAAGACCTGGTAGAGCGCGTGAGAGAATAAAATGAAAAGAATGCTTTTTAACGCAACTCAGCCTGAAGAGTTGCGGGTGGCACTGGTTGATGGCCAGAAACTGTACGACCTGGATATTGAAACAACACACCGCGAACAGAAAAAGTCAAATATATACAAAGGCATAATTACTCGCTTAGAGCCGAGCCTCGAAGCGGCTTTTGTTGACTATGGTGCGGAACGCCATGGCTTTTTGCCGCTCAAGGAGATTTCGCGCACGTATTTTACCGAAGACGCGAATGTCAGCGGTGGCCGAGTCAACATCAAAGAGGTGTTGAAAGAAGGCCAGGAAGTCGTCGTCCAGGTCGACAAAGAAGAACGTGGCAACAAGGGTGCTGCCCTGACCACGTTCATCAGTCTCGCCGGCCGTTATCTGGTATTGATGCCCAACAATCCGCGGGCAGGTGGCGTATCGCGCCGGATCACCGGGGACGACCGCCAGGAAATCCGTGACGCCCTCAGCACCCTCGAGGCCCCGAATGGGATGGGCATGATCGTCCGTACCGCGGGGGTGGGCAAGTCCCAGGAAGAACTCCAGTGGGACCTCGACTACCTCTTGCAGCTATGGGAGGCAATCGAGCGGGCTGCCTCCGAGCGCAAGGCGCCGTTCCTGATTTACCAGGAAAGCAATATCATCATCCGCGCCATTCGCGACTATCTGCGCCAGGACATCAGCGAAATCCTGATCGATTCCTCCGCGGTCTATGCCCAGGCACGCGAGTTCATGCAGCTGGTCATGCCGCAAAACATGAACAAGGTGAAGCTGTATCAGGATTCCATTCCGCTCTTCACCCGTTATCAGATCGAAAGCCAGATCGAAACCGCCTTCCAGCGCGAGGTGCGCCTGCCCTCCGGTGGCGCTATCGTCATCGATCACACCGAGGCATTGGTGTCGATCGATATCAACTCCGCGCGCGCGACCAAGGGAGGCGATATCGAGGAAACCGCGCTGCAAACTAACCTGGAAGCGGCTGATGAAGTCGCCCGCCAGCTGCGTTTGCGCGACCTCGGCGGCCTGATCGTGATCGACTTCATCGACATGTCCTCGGCGCGCAATCAGCGCGAGGTCGAGAATCGCCTCAAGGAAGCCTTGAAAATGGACCGCGCCCGTGTCCAGGTCGGCAGGATTTCGCGGTTCGGCCTCCTGGAGATGTCGCGGCAGCGCCTGCGCCCGTCCCTCGAGGAATCCAGCCAGGTAGTATGTCCGCGTTGTAATGGCCAAGGCACCATCCGCGGCATCGAGTCGCTGGCGTTGTCGATCCTGCGCATCATTGAAGAAGAGGCCATGAAGGAGAACACCGCCAAGGTCATCTGTCAGATCCCGGTGAATGTCGGCACCTTCCTGCTCAATGAAAAGCGTCGTTCGATCCACGAGATCGAGCAGCGCCACGACGTCTCCGTCATCCTGGTGCCCAACATCCACATGGAAACACCGAAGTATGAGGTAAGCCGAGTCAAGGAAAGCGAGCTCACGACACAGCCGACCCCCACCAGCAGCTACCAAATGGTGACCAAGGTGGAGCCCGAGCTGCCTATCGCGGCGGCACAGGAAAAACCAGCTGCCGAACAGCCCGCAGTCAAAGGCGTGGTCCCGGCCACTCCCGCCCCCACCAAGGTCGAGGAGAAACCCAGTTTCATCAAGCGCCTGTTCGACAACCTCTTCGGCGCTGCTGGTGAGGTCAAGGAAAAGAAATCCGCAGAACCCAAGAAACAACAGCAGCCGCCTCGCCGTGGCCAACCCCAGCGCGGCAAGCCTTCCGGCCCGAGTGATGCCGGTCGCGCCGCGCGCCGTCCGCAGCATGCTGGCAAACCTCAGCCAGAGGGTGGCGCACAGCCTCAGGCACCTGTGAAAGGCAAGGAAGAGGCCGTTGCATCAGAGCAACAGCCGCAAGAACAGCGTCAAACGCGCCAGCAACAACAGCGTCAGCACCGGCGGCGCGGCGGCGAAGGCAGACGCCGTCGCGGCCAGAGCTCTGCTGAGCGTCCGTCAGACAGAAACGGGCAAGATGAGAACCGTCCAGCCGCTGACACAGCGCCAGCCGAGCCAAGCAAGTCCACAGGCGCTGGCGAGAATAGAGCAGCAGAGCCATCTCATTCCAGCGTGAGTGGACGGGAATCTCAAGCGCCCAGGGAGCATCGGCAACATGATTCGGCTCGGCCCGCGCCGGTCAATCCGACAGAGGCCCCCACCAGGCCACAACCTCAAAAGCCAGAGGAACACCGGACCCCGCGTCGGGAGGAAGCAGTAGCATCCTCTGCGCCCAGCGAACCCAAGCCGAGTTCTTCCGACAATTAACAGAATCTGGGCGGTCTGAATGACGAGTGCATTCAGGCCGTCCTTTTCTTGCTTCCTCCAAAATCGGCATCCCTTTTGGCGAAATAACCGTCCGCTAAGGCCAGCTTACCGTCGCCTTGACCGCCAGATGATCCGACAATGGTTCATGTATCGTTGAAATCTCATTCAGTTTCATATCGCTACTGATCAGGATGTGATCGATCGCGCGACTCGGTTTCCAGCTTGGATACGTGGCAGGCGAATTTTCCGGTCCGTGCAAATGGGTGCGGTCCAACAAATAGCGCATCTCCGGCGCACGCAGCGTACAGTTCATATCACCCATGAGGACCACGCTGCGATATTGTTTCACGATGTCCGCAATATAGTGCACCTGATAATCGCGAATGCGGCGGCTCAGGCTTAGATGCGTCACCAACACCACCAGGTCTCTCTCACCAACCTTGTAATGAACCTCCAACACCCCCCTGCCATCGTTGGGTTTTGGCAAGCGATGCCGGATCACCTTTAAGGCCTTGAATTGGCTCAGCACACTATTGCTGTGTTGAGCGATGGCGCCCAGATCGCGCGTCACCATTTGATCGAAATACGGATATCCCGCCAGCTCAGACACATACTCCGCTTGATTGACATAACGAGTGCGTAGCGAACCGGCGTCGGCTTCATTCAACGCGACGATATGTGAATTGCCGATGATCTCCGCGATGCGATTCAGGTTGCTCAAAGACTGCCCGTGCGGCATGAGGTAACGCCACCCATGCGAGAAGAGGTGATGCAGTCGATGAGATCCTATCGCCACCTGCATATTGAAACTCGTGAGGATCAATTCGGAGAGAGGTGCCCTATTGCCTTGCATATATTACGTAACTCATGGTGCCACAATCATAAACCCATCCAGTGTATCGACCACCGCAGGCAATACTTTCCATGCCTTTCGAGCCTAAAACGAATGCGCAATGCTAAATATATGCCAGACATCAGTCTGTGACTGACCCGGCATCATCAAATGATGCCATACAAAAAAATGTTGCATGCGCCAAAAAACTGTATATGATTACAGTACTGTACAAACATACATGATTCGAACGCCCCATGAAACTGACCGCCCGCCAAGAACAAATCCTGGAGCTGATCCGCGCCTGTATTGCCGAATCAGGCATGCCGCCCACCCGCAGCGAAATCGCCCAGGCCCTCGGCTTCAGCTCGGCCAACGCCTCCGAACAACATCTCAGAGCGCTGGCCAAAAAAGGCGTGATAGAGCTCCTCCCAGGCGCCTCAAGAGGCATCCGCATCATCGACCGCACCGCCGAGGACTGTGGATTGGCCGTCATCGGACGAGTGGCGGCTGGCAGTCCTATACTGGCCGCCCAGAATGTTGAACGACAATGCTCAATTCTGCCCGATTTTTTCCAGCCCAGGGCGGATTATTTATTGCGCGTCAAGGGAATGAGCATGAAAGACGCCGGCATACTCGAAGACGATCTGCTGGCCGTGCACCAAACCAAAGAGGTCCGCAATGGGATCATCGTCGTGGCCCGCTTGGGTGACGAGGTGACCGTCAAACGTTTTTTCAAAAAGCAGCATACCGTGCAACTGGTCGCAGAGAACCCGGATTTCCCCCCCATCGTGGTTGATCTAAAAAAACAAGAGCTCGAGATCGAAGGGATTGCCGTGGGGATCATACGAAACAACGGAGTTTTACGATGAAAAATACGCCGATGTTCAAGCAAAACACCCATAACAACTCCCCTCATGACGAAGCAATCGCGCCATCTTTGCCAGGGGAGACGGTCGTCATCGAGCTGCCACGAGATTACGCCAGCAATCACCTAGGGGAACACGATGCGTTGCTGCCCACGCTCTCCCTCCTGATGCAAGATGAGAAACGCTGGTTGGCATGGATAGCCCCGCCCTGTCGTATCGCTTCCGAGAGGCTGGCGGCTCACGGGATCTCTCCCACCTCGTTGTTGCAAATCTATCCTGGCCACCCGTCACAGCATTTTCGATTGGTCAAGCGGGCATTGGCCACCGGCCGTTGCAGCATCGTGATGGCCTGGACCCATCAGTGCAGCCCTGAAGAAATCGAGCAGTTACGCGACGCCGCCGCGACGGGCAAGGCCTTGTGTATCCTGTTCGTCCACACGACTGATACCACCCCGGGTGACATCGAGTTCAACCTGAGATTGCGCCGCGACCCAACCTCGAATGACCTCTGGTTCGAGGTGCTCACTCCCACTCGATTGGCGCGGATGTTAACCGAGCCCACCTCTGATACTGAGCAACTGCCCAGTCGCGGAATGGCAACAGAGCCCATGCAGCTTTCCATCTTTTGAGGAGCCACTTGCTTTATCCGGCGGGCGCGATTAATTTGGTGACGGCATGCATACTCACGAGACACAAGACAAGATCCGCCTGGACAAATGGCTTTGGGCCGCCCGTTTTTACAAGACGCGCAGCTTGGCCACCGAGGCAATCGACGGCGGGAAGGTCCATCTCAACCACGAACGCGTGAAACCCTCGCGCACCCTCAAGATCGGGGACATCCTCACACTGAGCAAAGGACCCTACAAGATCACGGTGTGCGTCATCGGTCTATCCGCCGTGCGCGGACCAGCAACAACCGCGGCCACACTCTACCAAGAAACTGAAGAAAGTATTAAGACGAGAACCCTGCTTGCCGAGCAATTACGCGCACAAGGCCTCTCCGCACGTATCATTCACAGTGGCCGTCCGACCAAAAAAGATCGCCGTCAAATCGTGAAATTCACGAAAAATTCCCAATAATTATTATTTCAACAAAATCCTCACTCTAGGCTTGTTCTAACCTTTTTTTGATTTTCGGTCGCAAGAGCTTCACACCTGCGAGAAATATCCGTAAAATGAAATTCGATTTTATGGTTCGAGCCTGACACAGGCCAAATAGTAGAAGGTTGTCCCCATGTCCATGAACATATCAACAGTCGAACGTCGATCACAATCTTACCAACTCATCGACGAATTGATCTCGCTTCGAACTGAAATGCTGACGCTCTATGGCGTACTGGCATCCAACCGCCCATTCGACGCCAATTCCGACGTGCTGACGATGGTGCAGGAGTTCTGCCAAGCGCTGGTGGATTACACTGCTGATGGACATTTCAGCATCTATCGCTTCATCGCCGAAAACAAAGAACGCCGCAAGGGCGTACAGGATGTGGCGGAGAAGGTGTATCCGAAGATCGCCGAGACCACGGACATCATTCTGGCGTTCAATGACAAATACGACAGCGACGAGCATTGCCAGGAAGCGTTGAATGCCCTGGAAAAAGATTTGTCATATCTGGGCGAGGTGCTGGCCGACCGCATCGAGCACGAAGACCAGATTATTGGGTCCTTGCGCAAAGGCCGCTAGAAGCGCTGCAAAGTAGCGCATCCCCTGCCCTGCGTGGCAACGCGCTGACACAATTGCGCAGGGGTGCTGACTTAATGAATCTCACACGTTTGCGCCGGCTATAATTTGAAGTATGGGCAATTCACTTTTCATGTGGTGCAGAAACGTCATCGCCACCCTCGCGCTCGCGATGGCCAGCTACAATGCCCTGGCCGTAACTGCCGAATTTAGGCAGGAACGAGAGAAGTTCCTTCAGGCTGAACAGGCTCTCGAGAAAAATAATCATGCCTTATTCAAAAAGTTATCTGCCTCTTTGGTCAATTACCCGCTGTATCCTTATCTAAGATACCAGCTACTTTCTTCCAGAATTTCGAACCTTACCCCCGAGGAAATCGAAGGCTTCCGCGCAAGCTACCCTGATACGCTACTTGCCGAGACATTGGAGAGACGGTGGCTCAGCAGACAGGGCGAGCTGCGCAACTGGAAAGCCTATCTCGAACATTATCAGCCCAGCGATGACATGGCCTTGCAGTGTTATTACCTGAGGGCCTTGTATCAGTCCGGGGCGCAGAACGAGGCGATGAACCTGGTCGCGCCGCTTTGGCTGGTGGGCGCCTCGCAGCCAAATGCGTGCGATGCCCTCTTCGACACCTGGATTGCCAAGGGCCATCTGACCTCCGAACTGGCATGGCAGCGTTTTCAGCTGGCCATGGGGGCCAGCAAGTCCCGTCTTGCGCAACATCTGGTGAAATACCTCGATGCCGACAGCCGGAAATGGGCCAACCTCTGGCTCAACGTCAAAACCAAACCCGGCATGATTGCCCAATCGAAGGCGCTGAGCGAGGATTCGGAAGTCGCCCGGCTGATCCTCGCCGACGGTCTCAAGCGCTGGGCGCGTTTCGATGCCTTTGCCGCAACGGATGCGTGGCAGAACACGATCAAAGGCCGATTTTCGTTTTCTGACACCGAGCGCAATGCCATCGAAAAGCGCCTGGCGCTATCGCGCTTATTGCAGCAGGATGACTTGGAGGATACAGGACTCTCCCACCTGCTCGACAATCCCGTCAATCAGGAGCTGCAAGAATGGCGCATCCGTGTAGCGATCACCGTCGGGGACTGGGAAGCCACTCTCAATTGGCTGGATCGAATGAGTGAGGATTCGCAAAATACACCGCGGTGGCGCTATTGGCGCGCACGTGCCCTCAGCGCGATGGCCGCCGATAGTGAGCAGGCCGCTGGGATCTACCAAGGCCTCGCCTCGGATCGAAGTTACTACGGTTTTCTAGCAGCCAATCGCATCGGCACTGAATATCGCCTCAATGATACCCCGCTCGATTACCCCGATCAGGCGCTTGACCAGATCAGCGCCTTGCCCGGAATTCAGCGGGCGCGCGAGTTGTTTTACTTAGGAAGGTTGCCTGAGGCACGCCGGGAATGGCAGGCCACGACGCGAAGATTGAGCTCGGATCAGCTGGCCCAGGCCGCCCGTCTCGCGGGGGAATGGGGCTGGCACGACCGCGCCATCTTCACCCTCGCCAACACGCCCTATCTGGATGATCTGTCACTGCGCTTCCCGATCGTGCATCAACAGCAAATCCTGAAGGAAACGCAAAAGAACAATCTCAATCCCTCTTGGATTCTGGCGGTGATTCGACAGGAGAGCGCCTTCATGCCCGACGCCCGATCGCAGGTCGGCGCCCTGGGCCTGATGCAAATCATGCCGAAAACCGGCAAGGAAATCGGCAGACGTCTGAGCGTGCCCCTGAAAAATCCACGCGCCCTGCTCGATGCCAATCTCAACATCAAATTCGGCATCTCGTACCTCATGTCGAACCTGAAAAACTTCGGCAACAATCACATCCTGGCTACGGCCGCTTATAACGCCGGCTCGGGCCGGGTCAACAAGTGGCTCCCCAAGACGACCCCCATGGAGCCGGATCAATGGATCGAGGCCATCACCTACCAGGAAACCCGCGATTACGTGCAAAACATCATGGCGTACAGCGTCATTTATGACTACCGCCTGGGGCTGCCGAAAAAATCCTTCCGCGAACTCATGCAGCCGGTATACCCGCGCAATTACGATCTCAGCGCAATACGCGCCAGCAACAACGGTTAGCCGTCTCGGCTGGCTGACTGTCAGCCTTCCCTTGTCACCACAGCAGCGGCAACCGCGTTGGCCCGCTTGCGCGCCTCGGCCACACTCCCGGCGCGCGCCAAGGCCACCCCCATGCGGCGGCGCGCGAAGGACTCGGGCTTGCCGAACAGCCGCAGATCAGACTCAGGCACCGCCAGCGCTTTTTCAAGATTGTCGAAGGTGATCGCTTCGGCCTCCAGGCCGCCGTAGATCACCGCGCTGGCACCGGCGGCACAGGACATTGCCGTGTTGACAGGCAAACCGAGAATGGCGCGCGCGTGCAATTCAAACTCGTTCTGCCACTGCGTGGCCATGGTCACCATGCCGGTATCGTGCGGCCTGGGACTGACTTCGCTGAACCAGACCCGATCGCCTTTGACGAACAACTCGACCCCGAAGATGCCGCGCCCGCCGAGCGCTTGCGTGATCTTGCGCGCCACGTCCTGGGAGGCGCGCAGCGCGGCCTGGCTCATGGGCTGGGGCTGCCAGCTTTGCACATAATCACCCCGTTCCTGGAGATGGCCGATCGGCTGGCAGAAATGGGTGTCCACCTCACCGCTCCCCCCCACCGCCCGCACGGTGAGCAAGGTGATTTCATAATCGAAATCGATCATCTCCTCGACAATCACGCGGCCGTGGCTGACGCGCCCGCCAGCCATGGCATAATCCCAGGCGCCTTCCACATCCTCGGGGGCTGCAATCACCGACTGCCCCTTTCCGGAGGAGGACATGACCGGCTTGATGACACAGGGGTAACCGATCCCGCCGTCGATGGCGATCTGGAGTTCATTCAGGCTGGAGGCAAAGGCATAACGCGAGGTGGGCAAATCCAGTTCCTCGGCGGCCAGGCGCCGTATCCCTTCGCGATTCATCGTCAGCTGGGCCGCCTTCGGGGTGGGGATCACCTCTACCCCGCCCTGCGCGGCGATCTCCGCCAGGGTCTCGGTGGCGATCGCCTCGATCTCGGGCACGATGAGGTGCGGCTTTTCCGCGACAATCAATGCGCGCAGGGCGGCCCCGTCGGTCATATCGATGACGTGCGCGCGGTGCGCGACCTGATGACCGGGGGCATTCGGGTAGCGGTCCACGGCGATGACCTCCACGCCCAGCCGTTGCAAGGCGATGATGACTTCCTTGCCGAGTTCACCGCTGCCCAAGAGCATGACGCGCAGTGCGTTGGGCGATAAAGGAGTGCCAATTTTCATAATGAGGGATTCCAGCGAGAGGTGAGTGAAATGACGCAAAGATTACGTCTAAGTCGAGAGTTATTAAGCCGATATTCAGCTTTCTGCCGTTAGATTAGTTCAAAATTTTAACCACCTGTCTAACTTTTGTATTTAAAAGGAGATACGAATGAAACTCAAGTTCATGACCGCCGCTATCATGTCAGTAGCCTTCGTTGCCAGCGCCCCGGTTGCCATGGCCGACGAAGCCCTGGCCAAGCAAAGCGGCTGCCTGACCTGCCACAGCGTGGCCAAGAAACTGGTCGGTCCTTCCTTCCAAGAGATCGCTGCCAAGTACAAGGGTGATGCTTCCGCACGCGCCACGCTGGTAGCGAGCATCAAGAGCGGCTCCAAGGGCAAATGGGGCAATGTCATGATGCCGGCGAACTCTCCGCGTGTCTCCGACGAAAACATTGGCAAGCTGACTGACTTCATTCTTGCCCAGTAATTTCTCCAGTCTTTTCCTTATAGCTACAACTTGTTAAATTTAAAGGAACTATCGATCACTCGATAGTTCCTTTCTTTTTTGTCTGGGCGATACCAAGTAACATAGTGCTCCACACATTGATCCGGTTCAGGTTGATTTATGCGCATATTGATCGTTGAGGATGAAGCAGGGCTCCGGGAACAGTTGCAATCGCGCCTGCGCGGTGAAGGCTACGCCGTGGACGCCGCGGCTACAGGTAATGAAGGCCTGTACCTGGGACTGGAATACGACATCGATCTCGCCATCATCGATCTGGGTCTGCCCGGCATGAGCGGGATCGAGATCATCAAGCAGTTACGCGCCGCCGGGCGGGATTATCCCATTATGATCCTCACCGCCCGCGGCCGCTGGCAGGACAAGGTGGAAGGACTGGAGGTCGGCGCGGATGACTACATGGTCAAGCCCTTCCATATCGAGGAGCTGCTCGCGCGCGTGCGCGTACTGATCCGCCGCTCATCGGGCATCACCCAGCCGGTCCTCAGTTTCGGGCCGATCGAGCTGGACACCACCACCCAGACCGTGCGGGCGCAGGGCGAAGCGGTCGACCTGACCGCCTTCGAATACAAAGTGCTGGAATATCTGATCTTCAACGCCGGCAAGGTGGTCTCCAAGTCGGAGCTGACCGAACATATCTACGAGCAGGACTATGACCGGGACAGCAACGTCATCGAGGTGTTCATCCGCCGCTTGCGTAAAAAACTCGATCCCGACAACACCCTGAATGTCATCGAGACCCTGCGCGGGCGCGGCTATCGCTTCACGCTGGATGCCCATAAGCCTCAATGATCTCGATCAATGGCCGCCTGCTGCTGACCGCCAGCCTCATCCTGGTGATGTTTTTCGGCATTACTGGCGTCATTTTGGATCGCATCTATTTCAATTATCTGGAACAGGCGCAGCGCAATCGCTTGCTCGGTTATGTCTATGACGTGCTCAATGCCACGGACTTCACCAACTACGGCCAGATCCTTCCACCGAAGACCCTGCCGGAGGTCCGCTTCTCGATCCCCGGCTCCGGGCTCTACGCGCAGATCGTGCAAAACCACGGGGAGCTGATCTGGAAGTCGGAGTCCATGTCGGTCTCGATACCCTTCCAGTACAAGCTGCGGCGCGGACAGCAGGTCTTCGGTTCCCTGGACAACGACAGGGGGCAGAAATACTATTTTTACAGCTTTGGTATCTCCTGGGACGAGAGCACACCGTTCTGGCAGTCCTACACCTTCAGCATCGCCGAATCCTCCGACATCTTGAACGCGGACATCCAACGCTTCCGGCGCAGCCTGTGGGGCTCGCTGGCGGCGGTCACGATACTGCTGCTAGCCGTTCAGGCCATCATCCTGCGCTGGGGGCTCACCCCGCTGCGCAAGGTCACCGAGGATCTCAAAACCATCGAGGCCGGCAACAAGCTCTCGCTCGACGGCACCTATCCCCCGGAGATCCGCCGCCTCACGGATGACCTCAACGCCCTACTGCTCAGCCACAACGAAAACCTCAAACGCTACCGGCAGGCGCTGGGCGATCTTGCGCACAGCCTCAAAACACCGCTCGCCCTGCTGCACAACACGGTGGAATCCAACGAGCCCGAGCACGTGCTGCGCAAGACCATCGCCCATCAGGTCCAACGCATGAGCCAGATCATCGAATATCAGCTCCAGCGCGCCGCCACCGCCGGCCGTTCGGCCTTCGCCGCGCCCATCGAAGTGAAAATCATGGTCGACAAGATCATCTCTGGACTGGGCAAGGTCTATAAGGACAAGGGCATGAAGGTGCGTGCCGACATCGCGCCGAACACCCGCTTCTTCGGCGATGAAGGCGACTTGATGGAGATCCTGGGAAACCTGCTGGACAACGCCTACAAATACGGCCGCAGCCAGGTCGAGATCCACACCTCCAATCCCCAGTCCGGCAAAACCCGACCCGGATTTACGATCATCGTCGCGGATGACGGCCCGGGGATCGCGGAGGATCAGATCGAGCAGGCGCTCCAGCGCGGCATCCGCATGGATGAGAACATCAGCGGCCACGGCATCGGACTGGCGATCGTGAAGGATATTACCAATTCATATGGCGGCAAACTGACGATTGGCCGCAGCCACCTCGGCGGCGCCGAGATCAAGATCGTGTTTCCCGGGACATAGGCGCCAGCTTCGGTCAAACTCAAGCAGATCCGGGGGATGTCGATCAAGTCATCGCCCTGTGGTTGCAGTGGCAGCCCCATCTCAACCTCGACCCCCAAGGAGATCTCATCATGTTCTTTCCCGACATGCCACCGGAGGTACCGGTCCTGGATACGCCGGTGCTGATCGCCGAGGCCGCCCCCGCGCAGCAGTCCTAGCGCACCCTCGGTGTGTGTCAGTTGATCGAGAACCCACCCAGCCCGCCGGGAACGGCATTCAATGCCTTCAGCCCTCTTAGGGCTGTCAATATATACTTCGACTGGTTCGAGCACCGCGAGATCGGAGAGGTGGGCAAGGTGACCCAGCTGCAGGGGGCGAAGCATGGGGAATTGGAGGGGAATGATCGTGGAACTTGGGGGTATTTTCCAATCTCACCCGATTATCACGGCCCCGACACCGCCACCTTCCTGGTGGAGATCGCCGGCTACCGGGTCAAGGCGGTGTTTGGCTTCAACGTGCTCCCCCGTGCCGTGGGTGGCAAGGATGGTTACGACCCCTATGAGGACAAGAAGTTTTGTCCGAACGGAAGGTTCTGGAAAACACCCCCAAGGGCGGGATCGTCCCGCTCCATCGAGAAGACCTCGAGGAGGAAGACCGTGAAGAGGGCAGCACGTAGGGCAATAGGCGATGGCCATATTGCGCCGCATGCGAAACATCGCCAACTACCGCCATACGCAGCCATCGCAGCACGGGTGATGCCTGTGGGCGCGAGATAAACGAGTGGTGAACCGGGAGAGTTTTCGTGCGGCGTAATGCGCTTATTACGCCGGCGCGGGCGAACAGCGTGAAATTTCTTCGCGTTCCATCGCGGCCAGGAGGTGGGCGCATTCATCGCGGGTGTAGAACAGGCCGTCCTTGGTGAATCCTGAGACCAATGAGGGCTTGACTGTGAGAACCCGCCCATCCTCGGCACGCTCCAGTACCACTTCATCGGGCAGGCCGTCCAGGATATGGAGCGGCGCCAGCCGCCCGTCGGCAAACCGGGACAGATGGATCGTGCGGGTCTGCGTATCCAGAAACGCGGGCTGAAAACCCAGCGGGCTGCTCACCTGGCTGCATCCCCCGGTTCCCTGGTACTTCAATCCCTGTTGATGGATATCATTGTCGGTCACTGTCTTACCCATGATGGTTCTCGCGTCCAATTTAAGTTTTGCACTGAGTGTGCCAAATTGTTATTACTCCACCGAGGTAACACCTTTCGCATTCAAAACAAAACGTTATTGACGACATCCGCGCCCCCTTAGCCATTCCGGGCGACAAAAATTGCCCGTCGCGGCGCGGGATGGCCCTCCAGGGTCAGATTCCCGTCACTGGGGTGTAAAAAGTCGCTCAGGGATTCGAAGGTCATCCACTCGGTGCGGCGCTGCTCCGCGGTGGTGGTCGCGCTCACATCGACCAGGCGGATGTCCTTGAACCCCGCCTTCTTCAGCCAGCCTTCGAGCGTGGCGGGGCTGGGGATGAACCACACGTTCCCCATCTTGGCGTAGCGGTCCTCGGGCACCAGCACCGCGCCGCGCGCGCCCTCGATCACCAGGGTTTCGAGCACCAGTTCGCCGCCGGGGGCGAGGCAGGACTTCAGTTCGAACAAGTGATCAAACGGGGAGCGGCGATGGTAGAGCACGCCCATCGAAAATACGGTGTCGAAGGCGGGAATGAGTTCCGGCAACTGCTCCAGGCGCGCCGGGATCATGAAGACCTCGGGCGGCGCGGCCATGAAGTGGCGAATGGCGTGGAATTGGATGTTGTAGAGCACGGTAGGTTCGATGCCGATGACCAGGCGGGCGCCGGCGCCGGCGGCGCGCCAGCAGTGATAGCCGCTGCCGCAGCCCACGTCGAGCACGCGCCGTCCGCGCAGCGGCGTGAGGTGGGGCAAGACGCGATCCCACTTCCAGTCGGAGCGCCATTCGGTGTCGATGTGCACGCCATGGATCGAAAACGGCCCCTTGCGCCACGGATGCAGTTTTTTCAGTGCGGTCTCGATCTGTTGCCGTTGCGCCGCGCTGCACTCCCCTTCCCCGCCGAGGGTGATGGCGGGCGCATCGAGGATTACTTGTGACGACTTGAGCGGCGGCAGGCCCTCCAACACCGCGCACAGGCGCGGCAGATCACCATGACGGCCAAACTCGGCCTCCTGTTCCAGGAACGGCGGCAGGCTCGCGCACCACGGTTTGAGCGGGGTCGCTTCGATGGTGCGGTAGAGATGCGAGAACTCGATCATTTCACCGCCAGTATCGAGGCGAAATTGAAGCACTGGAACCACACATCCACGTTCGAAAAACCGCAGGCCCGGAGCCGGTCGCGATGCTGTACCACGGTCTCGGGGATCAGGACGTTTTCCAGCGCGGCGCGCTTTTGCGCCACTTCGAGGTCGCTGTAGCCGTTGGCCTTTTTGAAGGCGTGATGCAGATCCGTGAAGAGCTCGGCCTTGTGCGGATCGTCGAAGGCGATCTTCTCGGAGAGGATCAAGATCCCGCCGGGCCGCAGGCCGTCGTAAATGGTCCGGATCACCGCGGCGCGGTCCGCCGCCGGGATGAACTGCAAGGTGAAATTCAACACCACTACCGAGGCGTTTTCGACCGGCACCGCGCGCAGGTCCGCGCAGCGCAGCTCCACCGGGAGGCCCGCCTCCGCGCCGGCCAGCAGCTCGCGGGCGCGGGCGATCATCGCCTCGGAATTGTCCACGGCGATGATCTTGCCCGGCGTGCCCGCCAGGCGCTGGCGCATGACCAAGGTGGCGGCCCCGAGCGAGCAGCCGAGGTCATAACAGTTCGAGCCGGGGATGAAGAAGCGCTCGGCCATCACCCCGATGGTCGTGATGATGGTCGCGTAGCCGGGCACCGAGCGGCGGATCATATCCGGAAAGACACTGGCGACCTTTTCGTCGAATTTGAAATCGACGATCTTCTCCAAGGCTGTGGCGTAAATGCCATCTTTTGACTGTCCGACACTCATGAAGCGCGATCAGCCAGCATTAGAATTTTCAGAAATAACAATTCATTGAGCATCGTATTTAATGTGCCATGTGCGATTTGCAAAAAACCAACAGCAATTATAGTTCACTCGCGGCCGTGTTGCTGAATTCAGCGTTTGAGCTTGGCAAACGCGGCCGCCATCGCGGTCTCGGCCTGCGGCTGCGGTTTGACCTTCGGCGGCTTCCCGCCGGCCGCGCGCGGCTCAGGTTTCG
This sequence comes from uncultured Chromatiales bacterium, assembly GCA_964557295.1. GTDB lineage: Bacteria > Pseudomonadota > Gammaproteobacteria > RBG-16-57-12 > RBG-16-57-12 > JBFMHP01. The sequence continues at coordinate 26,093 of CAZKZP010000018.1, forward strand.
CGGCCGCCGGCGCCTCGTCCTGCATCCGCATGCTCAGGCTGATGCGCTTGCGCGGCTTGTCGACCTCGATGACCTTGACCTTCACCACCTGCCCGGCCTTGACCACCTGATGCGGGTCTTTGACGAATTGGTCCGACAGCGCGGAGATGTGTACCAGCCCATCCTGGTGAACGCCGATGTCGACGAAGGCGCCGAAGTTGGTGACGTTGGTCACCACGCCTTCGAGCATCATGCCGGGTTCGAGGTCATCGAGGGTCTCCACGCCTTCGCGGAAGGTGGCGGTGACGAATTCCGGGCGCGGGTCACGGCCGGGCTTCTCCAGCTCGGCGATGATGTCACGCACCGTCGGCTCGCCGAATTTCTCGTCGGTGAAGTCCTTCGGATTGAGTGACTTGAGCAGCCGGCTGTCGCCCATCAGCTCGCGCACCGGCTTGCCGGTCTTGTCCATGATCTTCTTGACCACGGAATAGGCCTCGGGGTGGACGGCGGAACTGTCGAGCGGATTTTTACCGCCGACGATGCGCAGGAAGCCGGCGCATTGCTCGAAGGCCTTCTCGCCCAGCCGTGGCACTTGCATCAATTGCTTGCGGTCGGTGAAGGCCCCGTGCGCATCGCGATAGGCCACGATGTTGGCGGCGAGCGTCTTGTTCAGTCCCGCGACGCGATTGAGCAGCGGCACCGAGGCGCTGTTCACATCCACGCCCACGGCGTTGACGCAATCCTCGACCACCCCGTCCAGGGTGCGTGCGAGTTGAGTCTGATTCACGTCGTGCTGATACTGGCCGACCCCGATCGACTTGGGATCGATCTTCACCAGCTCGGCGAGCGGGTCTTGCAGGCGGCGGGCGATCGAGACCGCCCCGCGCAGGGAGACATCCAGCGCCGGAAATTCCGCCGCCGCCAGCTCCGAGGCCGAATACACCGAGGCCCCCGCCTCACTGACCACGATCTTGGTCAGGCCCAACTCCGGGTGGCGCTTGATCAGATCCGCGGCGAGCTTGTCGGTCTCGCGCGAGGCCGTGCCGTTGCCGATGCTCACCAAGTCGATACCGTGTTTTTTCGCCAGCACCGCCAGCACGGCGATCGATTGATCCCACTGATTCTTGGGGGCGTGCGGATAGATGGTGATTGTCTCCAGCAATTTGCCGGTGGCATCGACCAGCGCCACCTTCACGCCGGTGCGCAGGCCGGGATCGAGCCCAAGCGTCGCCTTGGCGCCGGCCGGGGCCGCCATCAATAGATCGTGCAGGTTCTTCGCGAACACGCGGATCGCTTCGGCCTCGGCCGCTTCGCGCAGGCGGTTCTTCAGTTCGAGTTCCAGGTGGGTGAAGACCTTCACGCGCCAGGTCCAGCGCACGGTCTCGAGCAACCACGCATCGGCCGGGCGGCCCCGGGCGGCGATGGAAAAATAGTGGGCGATCTTCTGCTCACCGAGGGTCGGCTGGCGCGCGGCGATGCGCTCGGCATCGCCTTCGAGTTCCAGCTCCAGTTGCAGGATGCCCTCGCGCCAGCCGCGCATCAGGGCGAGCGCGCGATGCGACGGGATGTTTTTCATCAACTCGCTGGCATCGAAATAATCGGAAAACTTGATCCCCTCCTGCTCCTTGCCTTCCACCACCTTGGAGCGCAGCGCGGCGTTTTCCCATAGGAATTCACGCAACTGGCCCAGCAAGTCGGAATCCTCGGCAAACTGCTCCATCAGGATGTGACGCGCACCCTCCAGCGCGGCCTTCACATCGGCCACGCCTTGATCGGGATTCACATACCCCGCGGCGACGGTCTCGGGCACCTGGGTGGGATCGCTGAATAAGGTCTGCGCCAGCGGATCGAGGCCCGCCTCACGGGCGATCTGGGCCTTGGTGCGGCGCTTGGGCATGTGGGGGCGGTAGAGATCCTCCAGGCGCGTCTTGGTGTCAGCCTCGAGGATGCTGGCCTTGAGTTCCGGCGTGAGCTTGCCCTGCTCGTCGATGCTCGAGAGCACGGTCGCGCGGCGGTCTTCCAGTTCACGCAGATAGATCAGCCGCTCGGCCAAGGTGCGCAGATGGGTATCGTCCAGCCCGCCGGTGGCCTCCTTGCGATAACGCGCGATGAACGGCACCGTCGCGCCCGTGTCCAGCAATTCGATGGCCGCGGCGATCTGCTGCGGGGAAACCGATAACTCTTGGGCAATCTTATTCGTGATATTCATGCGTCTTCCGGTCGTGTCACAGAATTGGAAAGGGGGTGATTCTAGCAAAGATGGACGGCAAGTCATCGCCTTGATTTGAAGGGAGGGGCGTGATAGTCGATTTGCCCGAATTTTATGGCTTGATTTTTTTCTTCAGGGCAGGCATTATTCGCCCCGTTCTAGCGGAACACACGCATTGTTACACAACGGAGCGGTAGTTCAGTTGGTTAGAATACCGGCCTGTCACGCCGGGGGTCGCGGGTTCGAGCCCCGTCCGCTCCGCCAACTCACATCCTGATTCAGATTCGATTTCCTCTTCAGCCACGCCTTGGCTATATGCCCGCCTCTTCGATGGCGATCTTGTGGACTGGCACCGGAGAAAATGACACCTTCGCCTTACCGGGCAAGCCCAGCTGGCCGTGATCGTTATTGCCCCAGGCGAACAACTCGCCATCGTTGGTCAGCACCACCACGTGACCGGCGGCGGTCACCGCCTCCCGCACATTCTTCAGCTCGCCGACACGCTGGGGCACGAAGCTCATCAACAAGGTATCGCTGCTCTTGTAATGATGCTCGCCCCACGCGAGCAATCCCCCATCGAAGGTCACCGCCACGGTATTCACATCCCCGGCGCTGATCGACTTCAAGGCCGGTCCCTTGACCTTCACGGCGAATGGCGCCTCCAGGCCCGAGCCATCGCCCAGCTTGCCGTTGGTGCCATTGCCCCAGGCGAAGCCCGCGCCATGCTGATCGACCACCACGGCGTGGAGCTTTCCCGCCGTGATCGACTTGATGCCGCGCGCCACCAGGCGCGGATCGATGCTGTCCAGATAACTGGCGTCACCGAGCTGGCCGAAGCGATTGCTGCCCCAGGTAAATACATTGCCATCGGCATCCAAGGCCATGGAGTATCCATCACCCGAGGCCACCTGCTTGATGTTATAGAGTTTGATCTGCTCGGGGGTGTGCTTGGGCGACATGTCCCATTGATAGAGATTTCCGTCAGCAACAATCAACAACCCGACATTGGTTACCGCCACATCGCTGACCTTGGTCAACGGAATTGTGGCCGGTGTGAATTCGGGCTTGCGCGTGCCCTGATTGAACCCCAGGAAAACCGCGCTGCCGTCTTTTTTGATAAACACGGAGGTCTTGCCCCCGGCCACCACATGGCGCACATCGGTGATACCCAGCGCGACCGGCACCAGATTTCTGCGCTTGGCGTGCTCCTTGCCGAGTTGCCCCTGCGCCCCGGAACCCATGCCGTAGGCCGCATGGCCATCGACAAAGAGGGTATGGGACTCCCCAACGGCAATCTTCCCGGTGACGGCAAACGCGCCCCCGGGACCCAAGGCAAGCAGGAAGAATACAAGGATTTTGAAACTTGATTGATACAACATCAGCACTCCCACCGGATCGACGACGGCACGCCCTTCCCTGGCGGCACACTATCGGAAAGGATACTGACTGTATCGAAAACTGATATGAATCATTTAGCAACCCCCCCCCAATTGATCAGCATTTGTGACGGCAATCACACCTGCGCGCCCGGCCATCCGCATGAAACACACCACTTTCCGAGACATTGGACGGCCCGATGGCAATCGCTCCGGGTTTTAAATAGAATGCAAGCATCATTGATACAACCATCCCCAATTCGAGAGCGCGCCCATGTTCGGTCTTTTCAAACCCAATCCACTGCTCGATGAAGGCACTACCCAATGGCTATATGATTCCTTTGCCTGGGCCCTGGCGAACTTCGACAAGAATATCTTCTATCAGCAAACCCAGCTCGTCACACCGACCGATGAACATTTTCCGGACCGTTCGAGCGACCCGCAGGAGCTGGCGCAAAGGGTTTTGGCGCGGATGCAGGCGTATGCGCGCATGCAGAATTGGCCGCTGCAATTAACGCAGCTGCCGCCCGAAGGCGTGCAGATCGCACCGCCCCGCTTCGAGGTCGTCGGCAGCGCGCGGAGCGATTCGGCCCAGGTCAAACCCCTTGACGGCGCGACCCACCTGCCGATCTTCTTCGACCTGACCAAGGCCCAATCACCCGATGTGCTGATCGTCAATATCGCGCAAGGGTTGGGGTACTATCTGAGCCAGTCCGCCAGCACCAAGCCACCCGGCGGGGAAGAGTACACCGCCCACGCGGCCGATCTGCTGGCCATTTTCATGGGCTTTGGACTGTTTTACGCCAACAACGCCTTCAGCGTTTGCAAGGGTTCCTGCGGCGGCTGCGGCTCCTCCGTCCAGGCCTTTGGCGTGCTCTCCGAAGACGAGGCCACGTATGCCTTCGCCCTGTTCTGCACGCTGAAGGACATCCCGGCGAAGGATGCGGAACGCCACCTCAAGAGCACGGTGCGACCGTTTTTCAAGCTGGCGATGAAAGAAATCAAGAATAATCCGCACGAACTGGCGCGGCTTCAGGCCATCTGATGAGCGCTTTTCCGCCCCTCCGCTGATGCCGTGCCGGCGTGCAACACAGCCCCTGATGAATCGCCGGACAACTTTATTGAGTCCGACACACACGGTGCGCGCCCTCCTGTGCCTTTGCTGGCTCGTCTGCGGCGCGGTCATGGCACAGGGAGCGGAGGTGCGTGTCACCGATGACGCGGGCCGTGTCATCACCCTGCCCCGCAGCGCCCAGCGCATCATCAGCCTGGCCCCCGGCATCACCGAATTGCTGTATGGCGCCGGCGCGGGCGACAAGATCGTCGGCACCGTCGCCCACAGCGATTATCCGCCGCCGGCGCGCACGCATCCGGTGGTGGGCAGTTATGAACAATTCGATTACGAACGCATCCTGTCGCTCAAGCCGGATCTCATCATTGCCTGGCCTTCCGGCAATGGTCCGCAGGCGATCGCCAAGCTACAGCAACTGGGGATGACGGTTTATCAAAATGAATCCAAGGATCTGGCGGACATCGGCCGCGCCTTGCGCAATTTCGGCGTGCTCGCCGGCACCGAGCGGGAGGCGCTTCACGTCGCGCAGGACTTCGAGCTGCGTCTGCGCGTCCTCGAAAAGGTTTATGCGCAGCGCCGGCCGGTGCGCGTGTTCTACCAGATCTGGAATCAGCCGCTCTACACCGTCAACGGACAGCACTTCATCAACAAGGTGATCGAACTGTGCGGCGGCAAGAACGTGTTCGCCGAACTGCCGACGCTGGCGCCCGTGATCGGACTGGAGGCGGTGATCGCGGCCGATCCCGCTGCGATCATCGCCAGCGGCATGGCGAATCAGCGCCCCGCCTGGCTGGATGACTGGCTGAAGTGGGAAACGATGACGGCGGTGAAACACCGCGATATCTATTATCTGAACGCCGATCTCATCAATCGCCCCACCCCGCGCATCCTGCACGCGGCCGAGGAGATGTGCCGGATGCTGGAACAGGTGCGAAGCAGGCGATGATATGAAAACCCTCATCCTCGGCGGCGCCCGCTCGGGCAAGAGCCGGTTGGCGCAGCGCATCGCCTGCGACAGCGGCCTGGCCGTCACTTATATCGCCACGGCTACCGCCGGGGATGACGAGATGCGCAGCCGCATCGAACAGCATCGGCGCGAGCGCCCCGTCCACTGGACCACGCTCGAAGCGCCCCTGGAGCTCGATCACACCTTGCGGGCGCATGCCGCCGCCGATCGTTGTCTGCTGGTGGATTGCCTCACCTTGTGGCTCAATAACCAACTCTGCACTGGACACGATCCGGCTGCCGCCTGTGCGAATCTCGTCGCAACCGTGCAGCATTTGCCCGGCGAGATCATCCTCGTCAGCAACGAGATCGGCCTGGGGGTGGTGCCGCTGGGGGAACTCACACGGCACTTCGTTGACGAGGCCGGGCGGCTACATCAATCGCTCGCGCAGTGCTGCGACCGCGTGGTTCTGACCGTCGCCGGCCTGCCGCTGGTAATCAAAGGAGATCCGCTGTGACCCCATCCTGGATAACAAGGCCGCTTGCCACTATCGATCAAGCCGCCGTGGCGCAGGCCATCGCCCGTCAGGCGCAGCTGACCAAACCGCCGGGCTCGCTGGGCCGGCTGGAAGAGATCGCGATCCGACTGGCCGGCATGCAGGGCACGGCGCATCCCACGCTCGAACGTCTGCACATCACCCTCTTCGCCGCCGATCACGGCATTGCCGCGGAAGGCGTCTCGGCGTATCCCCAAGCGGTGACCGCCGAGATGGTGCGCAACTTCGCCCGCGGCGGCGCGGCCATCAGTGTGCTGGCCAAGGCCTTGGGCGCGCCGCTGGAGGTGGTCAACTGCGGCACCGTCGGCGCCCTCGAGGCCATGCCGGGCGTGATCGACGCGCGCATCGCCGCCGGCACCGCCAATTTCAGCCAGCATCCCGCCATGACGATGGAGCAATGCACGCGCGCCCTTTCACTCGGCCAGGCAGCCATCGAACGGGCTGTCACCGGACGTGCGCAACTTTTCATTGCCGGTGAAATGGGGATTGCCAACACCACCGCCGCCACAGCCCTCGCCTGCGCCTTGTTGAGTCTGCCGGCCAGCCGTCTCGCCGGGCCGGGCACCGGGCTGGACGATGCGGGCATCCAGCACAAGATCGCCGTCATCGATCGCGCCCTCGCCTGGCACGATGCCAGCATCCGCACACCACTCGATGCCCTGCGCCATGTCGGCGGATTCGAGATCGCGGCCATCGCCGGGGCCTACATCGCCTGTGCGCAGGAAGGGCTGCCAGCGCTCGTCGACGGCTTCATCGCCACTGCTGCGGCACTGGCCGCCGTGCGCATCACCCCCGAGATCCAGCCCTGGCTGCTCTACGCCCATGCATCGAAAGAACCCGGCCATCGCCAGATCCTGCACGCCCTCGACGCCCAGCCGCTGCTCGATCTGGAAATGCGCCTGGGTGAAGGCAGCGGCGCTGCCGCAGCCGTGCCGCTGCTGCGCCTGGCGTGCGCGCTGCACAACGGCATGGCGACCTTCGCCGAGGCGACCGTCTCAGGGAAGATCTGACCATGCTGCGCCCGCTGTTCGTCGCCCTGCAATTGCTCACGCGCCTTCCCACGCCACACCTCCACGACATCACTGCGCAGGAGACCGGCCGTTCGGTGCTGTTTTACCCTGCAGCCGGCCTGATCATCGGCGGGCTGCTGGTGCTGCTCGATCAACTGCTGCTCAACGGCTCGCCAACGCTCACCGCCGCCCTGCTGCTTGCCGCCTGGGTGCTGCTCAACGGCGCGCTGCATCTCGACGGCCTGGGTGACAGCGCCGATGCCTGGCTCGGCGGCCACGGCAACCGAGAGCGCACCCTCGAGATCATGAAAGACCCGCGCAGCGGCCCGGCCGCCGTGGTCTGCATCGCCTTGGTGCTGCTCGTCAAATTCGCCGCCCTGCAAGAGATCACCGCCGCCTCACACTGGCCCGCGTTGTTGCTGATTCCCATCCTGGGCCGCACCTTGCTCGTACTGCTGTTTCTCACCACGCCGTACGTTCGGCCAGGCGGTATGGGAGAGATGCTGGCCCAACACCTGCCCAGGCGTTGGGCGTGGGGCGTCGTCATCCTGATCGGTGGGGTGATGCTTGCGACAGCCGATATCGCGCTCATCGGCAGTCTGGCGGCCGGCCTGGCCATATTCGCCGGCCTCAGGCGGCTCATGCTCCAGCGCATCGGCGGCACCACGGGCGACACCGCCGGGGCCGTGGTCGAACTCAGCGAAGCGGGGATGCTCGTCGCCATCGCCTTGCTGCTGTGAACTTGGAATCGATCTTCCGGTATTTCGACATAAAAAAAGCAGGTAGTCAGCTGACTACCTGCGTACTAGGGAGTAGAGAGAGGATCTAACAGATTGAGCACAGTGCTAATCCGCTTGCGACGGCAGAATTAGACTTTGTCCAACCTAGATTTAGAATAGTTCTAGTTTGGGACATTATCAAGTGGTAATAGTGATTTTTTTCTGCCCCGTGAATATCGTGGTCAGATATTCCAATCCGGCACATTATTCCCCCTGATATGGCTCACCTGTCCCAAACGCCCATCCTTGACAGAATACATGGCCTTGTCCGCTACCCTGACCAGGGTATCCATATCATGACCGTCCTCGGGGAAGACACTGACGCCGATCGAGGCATCGACATCGATCTGCTGGCCATCGATGATGCAGTCGGCCCGGAGGGCATCCAGCACCTTATTGGCGACCTGCACGGCGAATTGGGCATCATGGATATCCATCAGGATCACCGTGAACTCATCCCCTCCGATGCGGGCGACGGTATCATTCTGACGCACCTCACCTAGCAGCCGCCTCGCCACCTCGAGGAGGACCTTGTCTCCCACCTTGTGCCCATAGCGGTCATTGATCGGCTTGAACTTGTTGAGATCGATATAGAGCAAGGCGAACTTGTCCCGGTGGCGCTGCGCCGAGGCGATGGACCGCTCGACGCGATCATGGAACAGACGGCGATTGGGCAGGCCGGTGAGGTTGTCATGCATAGCAAGGTGCTGCATCTGCGAATGACTGCGCAAAAAACGAAATAGCAGCAGCGCGAGCAGTCCCGCGATGAAATATCCGGCATAACGATAGAATTCAATCGAGCCCGGGACTTGCCGCCACCCCCGCTCGGGCACGGCCCCCAGTACCCACTCATCGCCTGGAACATCAATCGAGAGCATGTAGGGTTGTTGCTCGAAAACCGCGGCATCGCCAAAAATCATGCCGCCCTGCAGGCCCAAGCCGTTCTTGCTGAGCACCGCCATCCTGACACCGTTGCTCACGGCAACCAAGCCGGCGTTGCCGAACAGGCTCGCCTCATCCAGAGCGATGCTGAGCATGCCCCAATACTGGCCGGTGGGAAATACGACAGGTATGCAATCAATGATCCCCGCGCCCTCCCGAACCAGTCGGTACGAGCCGTCATGAACGGACTGCCGCGTGTCGGTTGCGGGCTGGATGCAGTGTGAGTACTCGGGTATCCCCTGGAGCGTCAGACCGATCAGACGTTCTTTTCCGCCGGGCGGATAGATCAGACCGATACGATTTTCCGGGGCGACCATGATACTGCGGACATTTCTACCACTACGGTACAGTATTGGCAGAAGCAGGCTTACCTTCTCGCCCCCTACCTTTTCACTAGCCGCAAGATCATCCAGCACGGCCGTCGTGATTTGGCGCGTGAAATTGAGTTCACGCTCCAGGTTCGATCGGATGATCGCAGCCTCGCGGACCACCTGGTTGAGCTGCTCCACATGAACACGGCTTTTTTCCACCCCCGCGATATAGGTGACCGATGCCATGCCAGCGATCGCCAAACAAAGGCTGCACAAGGCGGGAAATGCAAACGTACGCGTTAATCCATTCATATATGATCCATCACGGTGGTGATACTCTCGGGCGCATTTGATAACGTGCCATCATATACCCCATTGCGCGTCCAACCACATCCCAGGTGCTCAAAATCTCGCTCAAGTCGGAAGTGCCTTGGCCCTCGCATCAAGATTCCTGGCAACACCATAGGGTATCTACATGCATATAGTTATCCCAAGCATGGGATACCACAAGAAATATCAGCAGCCCCCGCCCATTTTCCCCCAGTTTATTGATAGATTCTAATGGATATAAGATAATCCACGACCAGCGTGTTGACTTCGGCCAAACGGCCTTCGATACCCGCCAGTCATGCCAATTCAAGAATTTGACGATTGGATCGCATACACATGAACCTTCTGAGCGGGTACTATAATGGGCGCAACATTCGGGCTTTCTGGAACCAGGACATCAGAGAACAGCTAATGATCGTGTGTAATCCGCTTCGATTCACCCCCGCGCTTGTCGTCCTCTTTCTACTCAGCGGTGTGAGCGGAACCGTGAACGCCGCGGGCGCAAACAAAACGATGCAGATCGATGGAAAGCCAGTGCCGATCAAACAGGACGGCATTCACGACACCAAAAACGAAGCCGTCAACGTATTACAGAATCCGGAAGAAGCGATGAAGGAATTTCCCCGCGACGACAAGGGTATCGTCGACTGGGTGAAGACCATCGAAAACGGACATATCCTTCCGCGCGCAGAGAAAACCAGCACCGGCAAGATGACAAGTCTGGATCTCGACGTCATCATGAAGAACACGGGCTCCCTGCCCCCGGTGAAATTCTCGCACAAGCAGCACACCCTCTGGCTGGCCTGCGACAACTGTCATGAGAAAATCTTCAAACAAAAGGCCGGCACGGCCAAAATCACCATGCAGGCTATCCTGAAAGGTCAATACTGCGGCGTATGCCACGGGAAAGTGGCCTTCCCACCCACCATCAACTGCAACCGCTGCCACTCCGTCAAGAAATAAGCGCTTCAGCCATCATTCATTTGATGATTTTGTAACACGGCGTATATTTTTTTCCCGGCAGTTTCATGCGGTGCTGGGCCACAAAGGATGACAGGAGCGAGTCCATCGGCTCCATGATGCTGGCATCCCCGCGCAGCTCGAAGTGACCGTGCTGCTCGATGGCACGAATCCCCTCGTCCTTGACGTTGCCGGCCACGATCCCGGAAAACACCCGGCGCAGATTGGCCGCCAGCAGATGCACATCCTGATTTTTGTGCAGCTCCAGATTGCGCATATTCTCGTGCGTGGGCTGAAACGGTTTCTGGAATTCATGTTCGATGTGCAGCAGCCAGTTGAAGTAATACGCGTCACTGGCGTCACGGCGATATTGCCGCACCCGCTCGATGCCAGCGGCAACCTCGCGTGCCACCTGATTCGGGTCGTCGACGATGATCTTGTAGCGCTGTTGGGCTGCCGCGCCCAGTGTGTCACCGATGAATTGATGGATGCCTTTGAAGTAGTCTTCGGAGGATTTCGGCCCTGTGAGAATGAGCGGAAACGGTATTTCCTTGTTGTTCGGGTGCAGCAGGATACCCAGCAAGTACAGGATTTCCTCGGCGGTGCCGGCGCCTCCGGGAAACACCACCACAGAGTGCCCGACACGGACAAAGGCCTCGAGGCGTTTTTCGATATCCGGCATGATCACCAGCTCGTTGACGATCGGATTGGGTGACTCCGCCGCGATGATGCCGGGCTCCGACAAGCCGATATAACGACCGTTTCTGATGCGCTGCTTTGCATGCCCGATCGTCGCGCCTTTCATCGGTCCTTTCATCGCGCCCGGCCCACAGCCGGTGCAGATGTCCAGACCGCGCAGTCCCAAGGCATGCCCCACTTCCTTGGTGTAATCATACTCCTCGCGTTTGATCGAATGCCCGCCCCAGCAAACCGTCAGCCGCGGATTGACCAAAGGCACCAGGATATTGGCATTGCGCAGAATGTGAAAGACGGCATTGGTAATGCCATCGGATATGTTCAAATCAAATTTTGGATTATCAGCGATTTCATCGCTGACATAGATGATGTCGCGCAACACGGTGAACAAATGCTCGCTGATGCCCTTGATCATCTTGCCATCGACGAAGGCATGCGCCGGCGCCCCGGACACCTCGAGCTTGATCCCCCGCTCCTGTTGAATCACGCGGATATCGAAAGATTTGTAGCGTTCCAACAGCTCCTTGCCGTCATCGAGCGTGTTGCCGCAATTCAAAACCGCCAGCGAACAGTTGCGAAAGATCGTATACAGCCCCCCCGTACTCCGATCGAGCAGCTTGTTCACCTCCAGTTGGGAAAGAACGTCCAGGCGACCTTCAGGGGTAATGCGCGCATCGACCACTTCATATTTCATACGAACCCCTTCACTTGTAATTATTATCAACCTGGCGGATAAAGATGCCTGCTGCTGTAGGAGCAAGCTTCAGCTTGCGATCAGCCACCGCCGTGATGATCGCCATCTAAAAGATGGCTCCCGCATCAGATGCAATTGATCGCCGGGTTACTATCATAAAAAATATCGACCGCAAATGAGCGGTGTCGTTTACTTGACCTTCACCTCGATATACATACTGCGATGAATCATGCACTCGACCTCAACCACCCCAGGCTTATCAAACTTCACCGCTTCACTTTGCCCGGTCGTAATGCGATTAAGTTTGAATGCATTGGACGGAGACTCAGAAAAGATGGCGTGGAAGAATTCATCCTCGTTCTTGAAGCGAATAGTATCACCCGCGTTGATCGTCAAACTTTCAATACCCTTGCCATGATATTCGAAGCTCTTGTTGCGCTGAGTTACCACGTATTCGGCCGCCAATAAATCTGTAATCCCGCCGAGCAGCAATACTGATACCGCAAAAATTATCTTCATTCTCACTTGTTCTGATTCCCGAATCTCAACGAGCATTTATATCCCATGGAGCCATTGCGTCATAAGGAATTATTCGACATCCAAGTCATTTTCTTAACAAGAATTTGAAACTGCCAAAAAAAAGCCCCACATTGTGGGGCTTAATATCCGATTGGCGTATGGTTATTCATCGGACTCATCCTCGAAGGCTGGAAAATCCTCAAGGCCTTCATCCAATTCAACGTCGTCCGAACGCTTGCTCTCTTTTACCGCCATGGGTTTGGCGCGGAGTATGGCATTCAGATTCTTGCCTTTGGGCTGAAATTCCGCGCTGACTTTATTGAAGCGAGTTTGCATTTCATCAGCGAATTTCGACTGTTCCGCGGCTGTGAGGTCACGCAATTTGGGCTCGACAAGCGCACGGTTGTATTCAAGGATCTCACCTTTGTTGAAGTTGAAGAGGTAGATGGTCTTGGGATTGCCGGTGTCAAACTTATCATCCCTCACGACGGGAGAGCTCTTGGGACCCGCCTCAAGAAAGCCCATCCAAACATTTTGCTTCGCCATTTAACTGATTCCTCACGAAAATTTTGCGATTTAACCCTTATTGTTCTATGACGTAAGGTTGATTGCCGTAGTCAAACTCGGATCGCACCGATCAAGCAGGGTGCTCATGCCGCGAGGCGGCAGATTGCCATCCGAGTCACGAGCCGATGAAAATTTATATCCGCTTCAGCCCTTTGTCTAGAAAATTATTCTGAGAATTCAAGATCAAACCATATTTCCACTATAAACAGTAAGAAGACCGTACGAGTCAATTTATCCTCAATAAACAATTGGTTAACTCACAATCCCTTCCCCTGCCATTGCCGCCAATAACTAGCGGAATCTCATCTTATTGTTTTTCATATCATTTTATTTATTCTTTTTTTTAATGTTATCAACGCCGTATGCCGATAACTAAATAATTGAAGCAATCAACAGAACTCCGTGTCCACCCCGAATGGACTGTCGGTTCGATTCACCGGAATGACTGTACAGTACAGGCGGGGCACGCGTGGTTCATAGGCTGTAGGTAGTTTTGATGTTCAGGTTTATTGCTGTTGCCTTCGCGATATGCGCGTCATTTCCATGCTCGGTCATGGCCTGGTTCGAGACCCATCCCGGCAGCCCTGATGGAAAGAGCGGCTTTTTCAACCTTGTACAAGCCGACTACGAGCACTACTATTCGAGCAGTTCGGTCAAAGGCATGGGATTGTCGCTCGGCCTGGCAGGCATGCTGGCAAATTCGGGCGCCGACGACGACTTCAGGGAATTGGTACAAGACCATCTTCGCGGCGATGACTCGAATCATCAATCCGCCATCTGGACACACTTGGGCGACCGGAAAAACAGCCTGCCATTTTATCTGAGCGTGGGCGCCCTGATCGGCTTCACCGGCAGCTCTCAGCCTGACAATGCCCTGGGCACGTGGGGCACACGTTCATTGCGTGGAATGCTCCTCGGCGGGCCGCAACATGTCTTACTCGCGGGATTGACTGGAGGCGGGCGTCCCACGGAGGGGGACGCTCAGTGGTGGGCATTCAATGACAACAACGGTGTGAGCGGTCATTCCTTCTTCGGCGCGCTGCCATTGATTACCGCGGCGCAAATAAGTCAGGATCCCTGGCTCAAATACTCGCTTTATACGGCCTCGGCACTGCCGGGGCTCTCCCGCATCAACGATGACAAACACTTTTTATCACAGGTCATCCTCGGCTGGTCACTGGCCTACCTCAGTGCCGATGCCGTACGCCGCACCGACACCGGCGACACCGCTGATGAGAAAGACGGCGGACCCGAGATTCGCTTCTACGGTACCGCGGTGACCGTCGAATGGAAGTTCTGATTAAACCGTTTCCGCTCGCAGGCGGTCGACCAGGCCGGAAGCACGCTCCAGCTTGCGGCTGACGCCGTGCTCGAAAATCTCGCGCGTGCCCCAGATCGCCGTGCAGCGTTTCGCGCGGGTGATCGCCGTATAGATCAGCTCGCGGCTAACCACCGGCGATGATTCATCCGGCAGGATCAACACCACTTCATCGAACTCCGATCCCTGGCTCTTGTGCACCGTCATGGCAAACGCGGTTTCATGCTCCGGCAGCCGGTTCGGCAACACCTTGCGCACCGCGCCGTCGGGCAGGGTGAAAAAGGCCCGCAACACGCCGTCCTGCTCCGCATCAGGCCAGATCATGCCGATGTCCCCGTTGAAGAGCTTGAGGCCGTAGTCATTGCGCGTGATCATGATCGGCCGGCCTGCGTACCAGCGTTCATCACCGGCAATCGCGCCTTGTAGCCGCAGGATCTTTTCGATCGTCTCGTTGATTCGTGCCACACCGAACGGCCCCTCGCGCAAGGCGCATAACACCCGGAACGCGTTGAAGCGTTGCAACGCTTCCAGCGGAGATTTGGCCTGTAGATAACGCCGATAGCCTGGGGCGGCGCTTTGAACGAGCAAGGATTCGATGTTGGCGCGCGTGAGACTGTGCCAATCGAGATCCTGATAGAGTAGATCGTTGAACAGCTCGAACGCCGCGCGCGCCTCGCCCTGATTGACGCGCTGGGCCAGCGCGCCAATGCCGCTGTTGGCATCGAAGCGATAACTTTTACGCAGCAGCACGATATTGTCGCTCAGCCGTGATCCGCGCGTCGCTTCCGCCTCAAGCCGATCGCCGGTCAAGATCGCGAGGTCGTCACACAATTCCGCGGAATAACCCACTTGCAATCCCGCCGCGCACAGATCGCCCAGGACGCTGCCGGCCTCGACCGACGCCAGCTGATCCTTGTCGCCCAGCAGAATCAATCGAGCGGAGACTGGCAAGGCATCGAGCAGGCGGCACATCATCGGCAGATCGATCATCGATGCCTCATCGACCACCAGCGCGTCGAGATGCAAGGGATTGTCCCGATTGTGGCGCGTCACGGCGCGGCCGGGCATCACGCCGATGAGCCGGTGCAGGGTCGTGGCCTCCTCGGGGATCGCCGCACGGATGCGCTCATCACATGGCAGCTCGCGCTTCTTCTCCTTGATCGACTCGCTCAGGCGCGCCGCCGCCTTGCCGGTAGGTGCGGCCAGGGCGATGCGCGGGTGTTTGTCACCGAATTGTTCGGCCAGCAGGATGAGCAGCTTGGTCACCGTCGTGGTCTTCCCCGTGCCCGGCCCGCCGGAGATCACCACGAAGCGCTTGAGCACGGCGATGGCCGCGGCGATCCGTTGCCAGTCCTGTTCGTCCGCGCGCGTCTTGAACAAGCGCTGCAATCCCTGCTGAAGCCGCGGCCGATCGGCCTCGGCATCCTGCGCCGCCCGCGCCAGGATGTCGCGCGCAAGTGTATCCTCGTAATGCCAGAAGCGCGCCAGATACAGGCGATCGGCGTCATCGAGCATGAGCGGCACGGAATCACCAGGATTGCCTACCGCGCGCGCCGCGCGCAACGCCATGCGCCAGCGTGCCAAGCGTGGCGCGATGAGCGGCGTAAGACCGGGCGCCACCTCGCTGCCAAAGAGCGCTTTGCCAGCAAAACGCCCAAGCTGAACACACACATCGCCCTGCCCCGCGTAATGACTCACCAAGGCCGCGGCGAGGATCACCTCATCGGCCTCCTCCCCTGCCTGCGCGGCGATAAATTTAGCGAAGTGATAATCCAGCGCGGTGATCAAGCCGGCTTGATAACACTGCAAGAGCCTGCCGAGCAGCGCCATCACACGTCTCCACCGACGAACAACGCATCGAGCCGATCAATGAGCTCGGTGGAAGGACGCGCATGATAAACACCAGGGCGCGTATCATCGCTCGGATCCATGCCGCGCACGAACAGATAATACACGCCGCCGAAATGGCTGTGATAATCGTAGCCAGGCACGCGGATCTTCAGGTACCGATGCAGCGCCACGGTATAGATCAGATACTGCAAATCATAACGGTGCTCGCGCATCGCGGCCTCAAGCCGCTCCGCGCCATAATCCGCACGGTGCGCGCCGAGATGATTCGACTTGTAATCCAACAGATAAAACCGGCCTTGATGCACGAAGACCAGGTCGATGAAGCCGGTCATCATGCCGCGCAACGGGGCGAACGACAAACCATGCTCATCGGCGGAATAGCCGGCGAAATCGGTGAGCAGCCCATTCATGCGCTCTGAGGTCAACGGTGCCAGCGGATAGTGGAATTCCAGCTCGACGAGCTTCGCCTCATTGCCGATGGCATTGAGGCTCAGCGTCCCCGCTGCATCAAGCTTGGCGGCGAGCACGGTATCCACCAGTCGCTCCAGCGTTTGCTGCCACTGCGGATCGAAGCCAAACCTGCGCAATTGCACTTCGATGGCGCGCGTCAGTGCTGCGCGGTCTTCGCGGGTGAAATCGATGGTTTCAAAGACGGCGTGGATCAGTTGACCGGCCCTGGCGCCGCGTGGAAACGTGAAGATATTTTTATCTCCGCCGCGAGACTCCGGCAGCGCGCCTTCCGCGACCATCTCCGCATCAAAATCCTGCGCGCGCGCCGCTGCGCCGCGTTGCCGGGTCAAGCCGGTGAAGCTCGTCATGCGCCAGCGCCGATCGATCGTTGCAGTGAATTTCGACGCCCGCGCCTGCATCGCTTCTGGCAGGTGATTGCGATACACAACCTCACGCACCGGCGGCAATTCCTGCACCGCGATGCACTCCGGCAGCGCCCGCGCCAGGCTCAGCCAAGTCTCCTCCAGCGTCGCGGCGGCGAGATCCTTCATGTTCACGTCCGCGCGATGGAGCAGATACGCCAGCGCGGAGTCCGCCGCACCCGCGATCTGCCCCCAGGCCAGATAACAGCGGTGCTTGGCGCGGGTGAGCGCCACATACAGCAGGCGCAATTCTTCGGCGAGGCGTTCGCGGTCAGCGAGCGCATGATGCCGCGCCTGCGCATCCGAGCCCAGATCAAGCGTGAGCCGATTGCCCTCGGCGTGGTGAAACAGGAGAAAATCCTTCGGGCTCACCGGCATGCCGTCGAAGACGAATGGCAGAAACACGATCGGGTATTCCAGTCCCTTGCTCTTGTGGATGGTGACGATCTGCACCAGGGACTCGTCGCTCTCGAGCCGCATCTGCCGCTCCTCGTCCTCGGCGGTTTCCTCGATCTGCTCGAAGTACCACTGCGCGAGCGCTTCCATGCTGTGCAGTCGCTTGCTCGCGTTCTGTAGCAACTCGGCCAGCTGTAGCAGATTGCTCAGCGCACGTTCGCCCCCTTCTCGTTGCAACATCTTTCCGGGAAGCGCCTGCTCGTGCAGCAGGCGTTGGAACATGATCATGAAGCCGCCATCGCGCCACAACTCATGATACTGGCGGAACTGTTCGAGCTTCTCTTCCCAGGCCAATTCGTGCTGCTGCCAGTGGTACACCTGCGCGGCATCGCCACAGAGCAGATCATCGCACAGCGCCGCGCGCAAGATGCGCTCATCACCGGGGGTTAGCAACGCCAAGATCAACTGCCCCAGCGCGCGCGCCTCATTGGTATGGAACACGCTCTCGCGACTGATGAAGGCGCTCGCCACGCCATGGGCGCGCAATGCCCGCTGCACCGTCTCCGCATCGCGGCGGCTACGCACCAGCACGGCGATATCCTGCGCCGCCAGCGCCCGTTCACCGAGGCAGGCGCGCTGCGCCTGTCCCAGATTCAACAGACCAGCGATTTCCTGCGCGCAGCGTTGTGCCAGGAGTTCCTTTGCCGATGATTTCGAAAACTGCCCTTCCGCTTCACGCTTCAAGAGCCAGACTTGCAGCGGCGCGATCGGCTGCGCATCGACGAGCAACGGTTGGCGATCCGCGTCCTCGGCAGGGCTGACCGGATGAAAGGCGATGTCCGCGTCATACACGAACGGTGCCGTTGCGGCGGAGAATAGCCCATTGACCGCCTGCACCAGACGAGACACCGAACGCCGGTTGGTCTGCAAAGTGTAACGCTCATCCGCGCGGAAATCATGCTTGGCGCTGATGTAGGTGAAGATATCGGCGCCGCGAAAACTGTAGATCGCCTGCTTGGGATCGCCGATCAGATAGAAGCCGCACTCCTCCTGACCGTGATAGATGCGGCGGAAGATCTCGTATTGCACCGGATCGGTGTCCTGAAACTCATCGATCATCGCCGCCTGGTAACGGCCGCGGATGCGGGATGCGAGCGCCGGGCCGGCGTCGCCTGCCAACGCATCGCGCAACTTTAGCAACAGATCATCGGTTGCGATGACATTGTTCTCGGTCTTGCGCAGCGCCAGTTGCTCGCGCGCGAATTGGAGGAATTGCCGCAGGATGGCAATTTTCCATTGCACATCCAAAAGCCCGGCGACGGTCTGGAACCGCTCGCACAGCGCGAAGAATGGGTGCATCGGCGGATCAAAGCCGTTCTTCATCGCCTGCGCGTGCTTGGACGAGGTGAACATCTCGAAGCGCTCCGGCAATCCATAGTCCGCCGCGCGCGCAAGATAAGGCTCCAACGCGGTGAGCGCCTGCTCCAATGTGGTCTTGCGGAATTTATTGCCGTGAAATCCGGGATAGGTCCGCAGGATGTCCTTGATCTCGTCTCGATCGCGCCGCCAAATTTCCTGCACTTGCGTGCGCAAGGCATCGTGATCGCGGCGCAGTTGCATGGCCTGCTCGGCACTGATCTCCGGCACGACGCGCAATTCATGCCGATTGAGATAGCGGCGCACGGTGTTCAGCAAGTCATGGGGCGATGGCCAATGTTTCTGCACCCATAACGATTCGGCGGCTGTAAGCCCGTAGAACTGGGCGCGCCAGAAATCCTCCGCGATGGTGCGCAAATATTCGGTCTCGTCGGTGATGAAATCCGCCTCGAACAAGGCGCCGCTTTCGAAGGCGTGTTCGCTCAGCATGCGCTGGCAGAAGCCATGGATGGTGAAGATCGCCGCCTCGTCCATGCACACCAGCGCATCCTTGAGGCGTTGGATCGCTTGGTCGGCATCGGTTACCTGGGCCAAGATCCGTTCCAGCACCGGGTCCGCCGCGGCTGGGCGTTGCAGGGCATTCAACGCCTCGCGTAGGCGCTTGCGAATGCGATCGAGCAACTCCTCGGTGGCGGCATTGGTGAAGGTGACCACGAGGATGTTCTGCACGCCGAGGCCCTGCTCCAGCAGCAGGCGCACATAGAGCGAGGCGATGGTGTAGGTCTTGCCCGTGCCGGCGCTGGCCTCGATCAAGCGCGCGCCCCGGAGCGGGAAGCTTGGAATGTCCAGGATCTGCATCAGCCCGCCTCGCTCGCCGTGAGCAGCGGCTCATACACGGCCAAGGCGAGTTCCGCGAACTCGTCATCCAAGGGGTGACGCCCGCGCATGGCCATATGGATGTAGGGATCCATCCCCTCGCCTAGCGCAAAGTCGCTGCCCTCCCAGGCGCGGATGGCCTGTTCCAGGCCCTTCGCGGCCTCGCCGGCCAGCCACTGCCGGGCATACACCAGGCTGGCTTCGGGATAGAACGGCAGCGCCTTCGACAAGCCACGCCAATAGATTTCCAGCAACTGGTGCAAGATCTGTACAGCGCGCTCGACCGGCGCCAACACGATCTCTTCGTCTTCGCCAAAATGCTGGCTGCGCGCGCCGAGTTGTATCGCATTGAGCGCCAGGTGCGTGAGCCAGAGCCGCAGCCGGTCCTTCGCCTTGACCTTGGCGAAGCGGTACTGCACCGCGCCGTGTGGCGTGATGTCTTTAAGCCAGCCGTGCAGCCTGAATTCACCGATCACCAGATCGATCTCGCCGGTCTCAAGACCCGACGCCAGATGCCTGTTGATCTTCTCCGCCAAGGGTCGCACGGCGGCGACGTGCACCTGATACTCCGCCCCGGCAAAGGCGCCGAGCGGGAGTTCGCCCTTGCCACGCAGGATCTTGAAATATTCATCGAGATCCGCGCCGGCGATCGCCTGCTGCAATAGCGCTTGTTTGAGTTGGTATTGATCGAGTTTATCCAGCGCAAAGGGTTCGACATCCTCACCCGCTTCCTGCGCGCGCCGCAGTGCGATGCCCAGGCGCTGCTGTAAAAAAAACTTCGCGGGATTGTGAAAGAAACTGATGAGCTCCTCGAGCGCCACGGTGCGATACTCCGCCTCGGGCTCCGGCAGCGGCGCATCGATGAACGGTGGCGTGGGGGCGGCGGGGCCGAACAACGCCTGGCTGCCGCCGGTCCATTCTTCGGCGTAACTGAACAAGCCGTGCTGATCGGTGAAATAGCGGGGGCTGAACGGTTGCAGCGGATGTTCGGTGACGAGATGCGCGCGCAGGCGACCCGCGGGCAGCGCGTATCCCTGTTCAATATAATCGAGCAATTCGCTGACCAGCACCGACGGCAGCATCAAGGCGTTGTCGCGTATCGAGCGGCCGACATAACTGATGTACAACGCCTCGCGCGCCGAGAGCAACGCCTCCAAAAACAGATAACGGTCATCATCGCGCCGCGAGCGGTCGCCGGGGCGCGGGGTATCGGCCATCAGGTCGAAGCCAAGCGGCGGGCGGGCGCGCGGATAACTCTTGTCGTTCATGCCGATCATGCACACCACCTTGAACGGGATGCTGCGCATCGGCATCATGGCGCAGAAGCTCACCTGCCCGCTCAGGAACCGGTGCGGGCTGGCCGGCGTGACCAAGTGCCCTTTGAGATAATCCAGCACCACCTCCAGCGCGATCGGCCGCTCATAGCCCGCCTGCGCGGTGTGCTCAAGCAGGCTGTGGGTGGCATCACGCGCCAATTGCAGCGCGGTGATTTCGTCTTCGTCTGCCGCCTCGAAGCGCGCAAGCATGGCGGTGATGATCTCCTGCCAGCGCCCGGCCGTTTGCGGCCGGTGCAGCTGCGCGCGCGTCGCCCCAAGGTCATCGAGAAAGGCGTGCAGCTTGCCGACCCATTGAAACTCCAGCCCCTCGATATGGATGTAGGGAACCTGCTCCTCATAGCGCCTCTCCTCCGGCGGCATGGCAAAGCCCAGCATCATGCGCCGCAGGCCGAACGACCAGGTAAAGTCCTCGCCGCAGGGCTGCCCGATGTCGGCGCGCCCCTGCGCATCCAGCCCCCAGCGGATGCCGCTTTCCTGCACCCACTGCTTGATGCGCTCCAGCGCGGTTTCCTCCAGCCCGTAATGACGGTAGACCGCCGGCACCTCCAGGATACCCAGCACCTCCGAGGCCGTCATGCGCGCGCCGGGCAGACGGAATAACTGGAGAAATGTTTGCAGGATCGGATGCTCGGCCTGCGCGGAGCGGTCGGCGATCGACCAGGGGATTTTGCGGCCCTCGGCGGCGGTGCCGAACACGGCTTCGATATACGGGGCATAGGTGTCGATCTCGGGCGTGAGCACCACGATATCGCGCGGCTGCAATCCCGGCTGGCGCTGGAACAGATCGAGCAGCTGATCATGCAACACCTGCACCTCCCGCATCGGCGAGTGGCAGCTATGTATCTGTACCGAGCGATCAGCGGGAGATAACATCCACGCAGGCGCATCGAGGCCGCGCTCCTGTAATTGCAGGATGTCGCCCTGCACGCAGCTCAGCAGCGTATCCTCGCCGGGGAATGCAAAACAATCGATGTCCTCCGCCTGGCGCGCGTCATGATGCAGCAGCCGCTGAAAATCCCGGCCCTGCTTGCCCATCGAGGCGAGCAGGCTGTTGCCCGAGCTGTAATACGTCGACACATCCTGTTTTCCCTGCCGCTCCCAGCGCTGCCGCAGCCGCGCCAGTGTTTTTTCGTCCTCGATGTCGTCCCAGTACCCGAGCGAGGTATTGAGCGTGAAGACGTGCACATCGATCTGCTGGGCGACCCCGGCGAGCACCTCCAGATAGGCCGGCGGCAACGTCGAGACGCCGAAGACCATCACCCGCTCGGGAAGCCGCTTGGCGTTGAGCTTGTCCTGCCCGGCCAATATGCGGAACTCGTGTAACAACCGCGCCCGGTGCCGCGGCGCTTGGCCGCGCGTGAGCGCGCGCCACAGGATCGCCTGCCAGAGCTGCCCGGCGCAGCCGGTGTTTTTATCCGCCTCCCAGTCCAGGATCCAGTCGGGGCGGTAGATCAGATATTGTTCGTAGGTATCCGCGATGTGGCGCGAGAGTTGATAGAGCTTGAGCGCACCGGCGCCCGTGCTCAGGTAGTGCTTGAGGGCCTGAAATGCCGGCGTTTTCAGATGCGCAGGCAGTGCTGCCATGATGCGCCAGGTCAGGATCTCGCGGTCATAGCCGGAACGCTCCGGCACTTCGTCCAAGTGCTTGTGGTAGAGCTGCCAGATAAAGGCGGCGGGAAACGGAAAATCGAGGTTCGCGGCCACGCCCTGGGATTGGGCGATTTGCAGGGCCAGCCAGCGTGCCATGCCCTGATGCTGGGTGACCACCACCTCCTTGGCCAGGGCCGACGACAACGGCGCTGAGCTCATCACCGCCACGAGTGCCTGGGCGAGGTCTTCCAGTCTGTTGCTGTGATAAACCCGTAACATCCGATCTCATGAGCTGGTGGAGTGGAACGGGCATTCTAGCATGGCCGATGCGGCGGGCACCGCGTAATAAAAAAGGCGGCCGAAGCCGCCTTTGACATCCTTGGGGCATCATGCCCGCCGAAGTCCCTTGAGTCTCATCCCTGAGTCGATCCCTGAGTAAAGTGTCCCTTCCGAACTCCCTTTCCATATCCATCGGCTCAGCTTAGAAAAAGCTTGAACCCGCCGCAACCTCGGCCGTTGGGCATTAGACGGGGTCCAAAGCGGATACACGCAAAAATATCCAGATTAAGATCAGTCGCTTAGTCACTGGATATGGAATGACTGAATTCAAGCATGTGCGTGCGTTGACAAAAAATTCCATGAACGCCTACGCCAACTTAAGGATTTTCCTACACGCCAATCACGCAGCGCGCGTAGTTCAACCGCAATTCTTGCGGCCACAAAAAAACGCCCCCGGCCCAGTGGGACGGAGGCGTTTTTCCAGGAACGTGAGGGACGTTATTTCGACGAGAAGCTGATGTTCATCCCGACGGAGACGGCGCTGATATCCTCACCCGTCACAGACTCATTCTTCTTCAGACCAACATCGCTATCGGAGTCATTGGAGACCATGGCAAGCTGGGCGAAGACCGAGACGTTTGGCGTGTAGTTATGGCTGACGCCGAGGGCGAAATATTCCATCCCATCGTCGGCGCCGCCACCCGAATCACCGCGGAAGGCCAGGGCCGCATTCAGGGAGTAGTCTTCGCGGAGCTTGTGGGTCAGACTGCCGTAAACGGTGTTGTCACGGTCGTCGACATCATCGATCAGCAGACCGACGCGGGTCTTGTCGGAAACGGCGAATTGCGCGCCGAAGGCGAAGGCCTTGTCATCCCTCGATCTTTTCGTACGCGCCCATCACCATCAGCGGGCCTTCCTCGTAGGTGACGCTCAGGCTCAGCGCGTCTTGTTCTGAGTCAGCCGTGGACTGCGGCAATTCATCATTCTGTACGGAGGTGGCATACGCCAGCGCGTAATTGAGGCCTTTGCGGTTCGGCGAAACATAGGCGATGGCATTGTTGGCGCGGGTGTTGTTCGAGATGATCTGGTCGCCGGAGCCGTTGAAATCAGCCTCAGTATCGGCGAAGGGATCGAACAGGCCAGTGGCATTCTTATAGGGTGTACTCAGGCGGCCGATCAGGGCCGTGCCCCAGTCGCCCTTCAGGCCGACGAAGCTGTCACGACCGGAGCTCCAGCTCGATCCATTAGTTTCATCCACGTTGTACTGAATCTCCGCCTGGAAGAGCCCGGTCAGATTGTCCCGCAGCTTCTCGTCGCCGCGGAATCCGATGCGGGAATCATTGCTGCTGATGGCCACGGTGCTGTCTTCATTGGAGGGGTTGGAGTCATTGTTGTCCGCGATGTTCACCGCCATTCTGAGTTGGCCATAGACCTCGAGGTTCGCCGCATGGCTCAGCATGGGCGCGGCTGCGAGTGTGGCCGCTACAACTACCAGGATTTTCTTCTGTTTCATTCTCATCTCCGATTTGCGTTGGGTTTTAGGAATCATCATCGAATTCTTATCAAGCAGTGCGTTTGATTTTTGGCAGCGCATATGTAGCACGCGCCACGGCGACTTGTCGCGGTCTACTTCACATTTCCCGCTTCGCCGCCTGCCAGAATTCATCCAGCTCCGGCAAGGTCATTTCGGCGATCGACTTGCCCTGCGCCTTTATCCGAGCCTCCATGGCGCGGAATCGTGTCTCGAATTTCGCGTTGGCGCGGCGCAAGGTCTGCTCCGGATCGAGGCCGTGATGGCGCGCGAGATTGACGCAGGTGAACAGGAGATCACCCAGTTCGTCCTGAATCTGCGCGATGTCCCCCTGCCCTTGCGCGGCCCGGAATTCAGCGAGTTCCTCTTCCAGCTTCGCCAGGACTTGCCCCGGCCGCTCCCAGTCGAAACCCGCCTTGGCGGCTTTTTTCTGCATCTTGCTGGCATAGGTCAGCGCTGGCAAGGCGCGAGTCAAATGATCCATCAGGCTCGGGTCCGTTTCATCCACGCGTTTTTCTTGCCGCTTGATGCGCTCCCAGTTCTCCTTGATCGCATCGATCTCGCGGGCATGCGCCTGGCTCTGGTCGAACACATGTGGATGCCGGCGCAGCATCTTCTCACAGATGCCATTGACCACATCGGAAAAGTCGAAGAACGCACGCTCCTTGGCCATCTGGCTGTAGAACACCACCTGAAACAGCAGATCACCGAGCTCGCTGCGCAGTTCGGCGAAGTCGCCGGTCTCGATGGCGTGGGCCACTTCGTAGGCTTCTTCCAGGGTGAAGGGAACGATGGAATTGAAATCCTGCTGCAAATCCCAGGGACAGCCGGCTTCGGGGTCGCGCAGTTGCGCCATGATGCGTAATAGTTCGTCGATATCGTGCATGGCGCACGATATTAAACGATTATCACAGCAAACTGAACAGGTTCATCGACTGGATCTGCATGAACGACTTCTGCGCGGCCTCGAGACTCATCACCTGTTGCTGGTACCGGGTGACGGCCTCGTAGTAGTCCAGATCCTTGAGGGTCGAGATGTTCTTCTGGTTGGCCAGGATGACGGTGTCGTTGATATCTTGCTGCCGTTCGAGGATATTCAGCTTCCCGCCGGTGCTGGCGCGCGCGCGCTCGATGCTGAACATCGCCTGATCCAGACTTTGCATTTCATTGTGGATCGTGCTGTGCATGCGCGCGGTGTTCACGGGGTCGTCGCTATTGAGCGAAAACGCATCCACGATGTTCTGCAAGGTCGTGAAGACGTCCTGATACTGGCTTTTGTTGAGATAAAAAAGATCGCCATTCTTCGGCGTGCCATCGATCGAAACCGTCGCGCCGTTGAAACTGATGGCGCCGCCCTCCACATAGGTTCCTGAAGCGACCACACCCCCGCCGCTGTCGGTCACTTGATAGGTGATGGGGTCCGTGGCAAGGAGCTGAGTCATGGTGACTGTGTAATCATCCGGGATGTAGGCGCCGCTGATCGACGAGGCGTCAATCGCCCCGGTCCCGGTGTTGGTCGCAGCGGAGGCGGTATAAAAGCTGCCGTTGCCATTGGCGATGTTCATGAAGATCTGCCGGCCCGAGGCGTTCACCTGCATCTTCTGGCCGTGGCTGATCTTCACCTGCATCTGGGAATCGTCGCCGAGATACTGATAACCGCCAGCCGCCAAGGCGATGAACGGCGTGGATTCGCTCTTGCTGCCGGCGAAGATATGGCCGTAATTGGCATCGCTGTAGTTGGCCAGATCGAGGATCTGATCCTTCAGGCGGCTGATCTCGGTGGCGATGTAACTGCGCGAGTCATTGTTGTTCGAGTCGTTCTTGCCTTGGATGGTCAGTTCACGCACCCGCTGCAAGGCGCTGGTCACCTGCCCCAGCAATCCTTCCTGCGCTGCCAATCGGCTGTCGGAGGTTTCGCCATTGCGTTGGAACTGCTGATTCTGATTCAAAGACACTTCCAGATTCATGATGAGCGCCATGGCATTGGGATCATCGGAGGCGGACAGGATCTTCTTGCCGCTGGCGAGCTGTTGCTGCGTCTTGGCGGTCTGGGCCTGCAAATCGATCATCGCCCGCCCGCCGAGTTGGTAAAGAAGATTGGAAGAGATTCGACCTGTCATAACACACCCGTCAGTTAGCGCACAGCATTCAGCAAGGTTTCAAACATCGTATTGGCGGTGGTGATCAGCCGCGACGAGGCCTGATACATCTGCTGGAAGCGCAACATGTTCGCCGCCTCTTCATCGAGGTTCACCCCGGAGATGGCCTCGCGCTTGGTCTCCACATGATGCAACAAGGCCTCCTGCGCATCACGGCTGGTATTGGCCTCGCGCGCGCGCACCCCGATATTGGAAACCAGCCCACTATAAAGATCTTGATAACTCGCCGTGCCGTTGTCCATCAGATCGGCGGTTTGCAGATCGATCAGCTTCAGCGCATTTTCGTTGTTCGAACGCGCATCCTCGTTCGACCGGATGGAAATCGTGTCGCCCACCACCGCCGGGCTTCCGCTCAACGTCACTTCCCAGCCATTGAAGCTGACTGGACCCGCCGGTGGATAGGCGGCAATCGGCGCCAGCAAGGTGCCGGGCAGTCCACCGCTGACATCGTAGACGCCATACTGCGGCGACGCGTCCGAGGTGATCCTGATATCCACCGGCATGAGCAGATTGGGATCGCTGATGTCGGCGACAGTCATGCTCGCGCTCAGCGCGCTGTTCAAATTGGTGTCGGTCTCCAGGCGCACTGGCGCGGCCAAGGCGAACTCACGGCCGTCGGTCAGCGCCAGATCGATGAGATGCGCGCCGCGCCGGGCGGGCTGAATCATGAAACTGTCGCCCGCGTTCATGGCGCCGGTGAGATCGATGGAAAAACCCAATCCGGTGTCGTAGGGAAAGGCGACCGGACCGGCGATCGAGGTTGTCGCCTTGGTCTTCATGTCCTGCAAGGTGTAATTGGCGCCGTCGTACGCAAGCGTGTAGTCCGAGGCGGTCAGCACACTGATATCCGTGATCGACGCCGTGAGGCTCGCCCCGCCGGTGTTGCTCGAACGGGCGGCGGTCTGCGGGACCGGCTCGATGAAGGCATCCACATTCACATTGCCGTCGAGATCCATACCCTGGCGGTGTTGCTCATTGAAGGAATAGGCGAATCCGGTGGCGATCCGGCCCAGCGAATTCTGCGCATTGGTGAGATCCGACCTGAAATCCAGCAGACCGCCGAGCTTGCCGCCGGTGATCATGCCGGTGACCACGGATTCGCCGGTGGCGCTGCGGAACACGATTTCCGCATCGGTGGCGTCATAGGCGTTTTTCGTCGTCGCGATGGTGTTGGCGTGCACACCGAGCACGAGATTCTGGCCGTTGCCGATGAAGACATTGATCGCACCGTCGTTGGTCTCGAAGGTGTTGACATTGACCAGCTCGGACAAGCGCTTGACCAGCTGATCGCGCTGATCGAGCAGATCATTCGGCAAGCGGGTCACGTCGTTGATGCCGCCGGCGGCGATGATGGCGTTGTTGACATCGGCAATCGAGCCGGCCAGCTCATTGACTTCAACCGTCAGCGCCTTGACTTCATTGTTCACCAGGAAGCGGGTGTCGTCGAGATGCGCGGTCAGGGTGTGGAATTGCTCGATGAACATCTTGGCGTCATCGAGCAGCACTTGGCGCACCGGCGCGGAGATGGCATTGGTGCTGGCATCCTGCATGCTGTCGAAGAAGTTTTGCAGCGAAATCGAGAGGTTCGAGTGTTCGTTGGCCATGATCTCGTCGAGGCGCGAGGTGCGATCCAGAATGGTCTCGGCGTGATTGAAGCGGCTGGAGTAACTGAGGATCTGCCGGTCGATGAATTCATCATGCACACGCGAGACGGAGGCGACACGCACGCCTTGCGACAGACTGAACCCCGCGACGTTGACCGGAACATTGCTCACCAGCTCGGTGCGCTGGCGAGTGTAGCCTTCCGTGGCGGCGTTGGCGACGTTGTTGGAGGTCGTATGGATCGCGCGTTGGAAGGAGGACAGCCCGCTCAAGGCTGTTCTGAAGATATCACCGGTTGTCCCCATTCATAACCTCCACATACCCGATCACCGGTCTGGCCGGTGCGTTCACTCCATATCGTCCGTGAGCATGGAAACCTTTATACCCGCCTCGCGCGCCTGGGCGAACAGGTTCCGCCCCATGATTTCGCTGATCTTTTTCGCATATTCTGGATCGGTAGCGTAACCGGCCTCTTGCAACTGCCGCACGAACTCCGCCGGATCGGCGGCGCTTTCCAGCGCCTGGGCGTAACGCGGGGAATTCTTCAGAAAATCGACATAGTCGGCGAAACTCTCGCCGTATGAGCCATAGGCGCGAAAGGCGGCGTTGACCTTGACCGGAATGCCGCCTTCGTACTCCAAGGTGGAGACCACGGTCTGCTCACCCTGCCAGCGCCGGTCCGCCTTGATATTGAAGAGATTGAAGCTGGAGCGATCATCGTCGCGACGCAGGATCTTCTTGCCCCAGCCAGTCTCCAGCGCCGTCTGGGCGATCAGCGCCTTCGGGTCCACCCCGAGCTCGCGCGCCGCCCCTTCCGCCAGTGGCGCCATGTGACGG
>CAZKZP010000018.1:55073-57055 GCA_964557295.1 uncultured Chromatiales bacterium
GGATGAAGTCCTCCGGTGACCCAAAGGCAGCCGGCTCCACCTCGGCGCGGGCGGTTTCCTGCGCGGCGCGCGCCGGGATCTGCCCCGCCACCGGCGCTGAAGCCCGCGTGGCCGGCCACAGGGTTTTCTGCGCCGCGGGCTCGGCGGACATAGGCGCTGGCGGGGAAGCCGCCCCCGGCAGATGTCCGGACAACTGCCGCACCAGCATGTCGGCGATCCCGACGCCGCGCTTGGCGGCCAGATCGGTAGCCAATTGGTGATCCATCAGATCGCGATAGGTGTCGCCGGCTTGGCTGTCGAACATCGGATCCCCCATGCTGGCATCACGCATCGACTTGAGCATCATGTGCAGAAACAGCGCCTCGAACTGCTCGGCGACCTGGCGCAGGCCCTGTTGCGGATCATCGGCGGCTTGATTGCGTAAGCGCCCGAACTGGGTGAAATCGGTGTAGGCGCTGCTTTTGATCGGTGCACCGGTCATGACTAGATGATCACCAGTTCCGCCTTCAAGGCCCCGGCTTCCTTCAATGCCTCCAGAATGGCGACCAGATCGCCTGGCGCCGCACCGACCTCGTTGACCGCCTTGACGATCTCATCGAGCGAGACGCCCGGCTGGAACAGGAACATGCGATTGTTTTCCGACTTCGCCTCGATGCCGGAAACCCCGGTCACCACGGTCTGGCCTTCGGAAAGCGGCGCGGGCTGGCTGATCACGGGCCGTTCCACGATGGTGACGGTCAACGACCCGTGACTGACAGCCGCCGCATCCACGCGGACATTGCGCCCGATCACCACCGTGCCGGTGCGTGAGTTGATGATCACGCGGGCCGGCCCTTCGGCCGTCTTGATCTCGAGATTCTCCAGCACCGAGACGAAACTCACCTTCTGTCCGGGGTCCTGGGGGGCGGCCACCTGTATCGAGGTCGCATCCAGCGCGACCGCCGTCTGATCGCCGAGGGTCTTGTTGATCTCCTCGGCGACGCGCGATGCGGTGGTGAAATCCGCGGTGTGCAGATTGAGGATGACATGACGCTGCATGACCATGGCATTGGGCACGGCGCGCTCCACGGTCGCGCCGTTGGGAATCCGTCCGACGCTCGGCACATTGACCGACAGCTTCGAACCATCGCTGCCAGCGGCGCCGAAACCGCCCACCACCAGATTGCCCTGCGCAATGGCGTAGATCTGACCGTCGGCGCCCTTCAGCGGCGCCATGATCAAGGTGCCGCCGCGCAGGCTGGTCGCGTTACCGATGGAGGAGACCGTCACATCGATGGTCTGCCCCGGCTTGGCAAACGCGGGCAGATCCGCGTGCACGCTCACCGCCGCCACATTCTTCAATTGCGGATTGACGTTGGCCGGCACGGTGATGCCGAACTGCGAGAGCATGCTCTTGATGCTCTGCACCGTGAAGGGCGTCTGGCTGGTCTGATCGCCCGAGCCGTCGAGGCCCACCACGATCCCGTAGCCCACCAGCTGGTTGTGGCGCACGCCCGCCACCGAGGCTATGTCCTTGATCCGCTCCGCCGACGCCGCGCCGGTGAAACTCAGCGCCGCGAGCGCAAAAACGATGATGTGTGCATAGCTCATACCGCATCCTCCCGCGTCAGAACGGCCACCAGGAGCTCTGGAAGAACCGCTCCAGCCAGCCCATGGAATTGGCGCTGGCGATGACCCCTTCGCCACCGTAGACGATCTGCGCATTCGCCACCTGGGTCGAGAAGACCGTGTTGCGCGCCGAGATATCCTGCGGCCGGATGATCCCCGAGAAGCGCACATACTCGTTGCCCTGATTCAGGCTGATCACCTTCTCGCCCCGCACCATCAGATAGCCGTTGGGCAGCACCTCGGAAACGGTCACGGCGATGGTGCCACTCAGGCTGTTGCTCTGTTTGCTGTCGCCCGCGCCATCGAAACTTTTGGTCGCCTCCACCGATCCGGAGAGGATCGGCACGCCATTGTGGGTCACACCGCCGCCGAAC